>JBKQHQ010000184.1:0-65032 GCA_052148715.1 Xanthobacteraceae bacterium
CGATCACGACGATCCGACGCTTGCTGGCCGTCGCGATCGCACAAATACTCGCGCGATGCCCGCATTGCTGCATCCGCCTATTTCCGCAAAATGCGCGACGCCGATTGTGACACAGTAAAACTAATCCGCCATACGGACACCCACGGAGGAGCCGGCTTGCCAGGTTTCGCGGAGCGCCGCACAGTGCGCACCGGAACACGAACCGAGCCCAAATACTGACATGCCCGAAGCGAGCCCGCTCGAAGGCGAGTACGACTACATCATCGTCGGCGCCGGCTCCGCCGGCTGCGTGCTCGCCAACCGTCTCTCCGCCGATCCGCAGACGCGGGTGCTGTTGCTGGAGGCCGGCGGGCGCGACAATTGGATCTGGTTCCACATCCCGGTCGGCTATCTCTTCGCCATCGGCAATCCCCGCTCCGACTGGTGCTTCCGTACCGAGTCGGAGGCCGGCCTGAATGGCCGCAGCCTCAACTATCCGCGCGGCAAGGTGATCGGCGGGTCCTCATCCATCAATGCGATGATCTACATGCGCGGCCAAGCCGCCGATTACGATCATTGGCGCCAGCTCGGGCTGACCGGCTGGGGCTGGGATGACGTGCTGCCCTTCTTCAAGCAGCACGAGGACCATTTCCTCGGCGCCGGCGACCACCATGCGGTCGGCGGCGAGTGGCGGGTCGAGCCGCCGCGGGTGCGCTGGGATTTGCTCGAGGCGGTGCGCGACGCGGCGGCGCAATACGGCATCAAGCCGATCGCCGACTTCAATACCGGCGACAACGAAGGCTCATGCGCCTTTCACGTCAACCAGCGGCGCGGCCGCCGCTGGTCGGCGGCGCGCGGGTTTCTGAAACCGGTGCTGCACCGGCAAAATCTCCGGCTCGAGACCGGCTGTTTGGTCGAGGGTATCGTGCTCGACGGCAAGCGCGCCGTCGGCGTGCGCTGGCGCCAAGGCGGTGCGGCGCGGAGCGCGCGCTGCAGGGGCGAAGTGATTCTCGCCGCGGGTTCGATCGGTTCGCCGCAGCTCCTGCTTCTTTCCGGCATCGGTCCCGCCGCGCATCTGCAGGCGCTCGGTCTGCCGGTCGCAGTCGAGCGGCCCGGCGTCGGCGAGAACCTGCACGACCATCTGCAGCTGCGGATGATTTTTAAGATCGACGGCGCCAAGACGTTGAACGAGGCCTATCGCTCGCGGTTGGGCCGCGCGCAGATGATTTTGGAATATGCGCTGCTGCGGCGCGGGCCGCTGACCATGGCGCCCTCGCAGCTCGGCCTGTTCACCCGTTCCGATCCGCACCGCGAACGGGCGAACCTCCAGTATCACGTCCAGCCGCTGTCGCTCGACAAGTTCGGCGACCCGCTGCATACGTTTCCCGCTTTCACCGCGAGCGTGTGCAATCTGCAGCCGACGAGCCGCGGCTTCGTGCGGCTGCGCTCGGGCGATCCCGCAGCCGCGCCCGTGATCAAGCCCAACTATCTGGCGACGCCGGAGGACCGCAGGGTCGCGGCGGACGCCATCCGTATTACCCGGCACATCGTGGCGCAGCCGGCCCTGCAGCGTTTCCATCCGCAGGAATATCTGCCGGGCGCCTCGGTGCCGGACGACGAGGGCGCGCTCCAGAAGGCGGCGGGCGATATCGGCACCACGATCTTCCATCCCGTCGGCACCGCCAAGATGGGCCGCGACACCGATCCCTTCGCCGTGGTCGACGAGCGCCTGCGCGTCATCGGCCTCGAGCGGCTGCGCGTGGTCGACGCCTCGGTGATGCCGACGATCACCTCCGGCAACACCAACTCGCCCACCATCATGATCGCGGAGAAAGGCGCCGCGATGATCCGCGCCGACGCCAAGGCGCCGGCGCCTCGGGGCTGATGCGCATCGCGGCGGTGCATGTCTGAAGACGTGCAATCTACCATAGCCGCGGAAGACGATACGGCGTGATAGGCGCAGACGATGCTGGTTCACATGCCGTGCAGGATCGGCAACAATAGCTTCCGCCGGCTCACGTGAGGACCCGTCCATGCCCAACAACGCGACGTCCCGACGCCGCTTCCTCTCCGGCATCGCGGCCGGCACGGCGGCCGCGCCGTTGCTGTGCGGGCGGCGCGCACGGGCAGCCACGCTGCGACCGGTCACGATGCGCCTCGACTGGCTCTACCAGGGGCCGAACGACGGTTTCATCATCGCCAGGGACAAGGGCTTTTACGAGCAGGCCGGCCTCGACGTTGAGATCGGTCCGGGAAAAGGTTCGGGAAGCACCGCTCAGCTTGTCGCCAGCAAGGCGGCCCAATTCGGCTTTTCGGACGGCTTCGTCGTCGGCAACAGCGTCGCCAAGGGGCTCGGCATCGCGATGGTCGCCGCGGTCTACCGCCGCAATCCGGCGGCCGTCGTGGTCCTCGCCGACTCCGACATCAAAACGCCAAAGGACATCGAGGGCAAAACCATCGGCATCACGACCGGGGCGGCCCAGTTCCAGCAGTGGCCGGCCTTCGTGAAGGGATGCGGGCTCGATCCTGGCAAGATACGCGTGGTGAACGTCGATCCCGCCGGGAGCCCCCCGGCCTTGATCACCGGCCAAGTCGCGGCCATTGCCGGCTTCGCCCAGGGCTTTGTGCCGAGCGTCGAGATCCGCGGCGGCAAGCCGGCCCGCATCCTCTGGTACTCCGATTGCGGCGTGACCGTGGTCAGCAACGGCATCATCGTTCACACCGATTTCCTGAAGCAGGAGCCGGCGCTGATCCGCGACTTCGTCGCGGCGAGCCTCAAGGGCTTTCTGTACGGGCGTCAGCATCCCGATGAGGCGGCCGCCATCATCAAGAAATATTCGGAAGCCAGCGACCTCGCCATCTCGAAACGGGAGATGGAACTGTCCTGGGATACGTGGGTCACACCGAATACGAAGGGCAAACCGCTGGGTTGGATGTCCGACAAGGACTGGGAGGCGACCGTCGAGGTGCTCAAGCAGTACGGCGGCGTGATGACGCCGCTCGAGGCCAAGCAACTCTACACCAACGAGTTCGTCCCGACCGGCGCCGAGTTCGTCCCGCCGCAGACGTGATAACATCGATCCTCGTCGGCGGGCAGAGCAATCGCATTATGGACGTCCCGAGCTTGAAAGACAGCGCCACGGCTAACCCTCCCCCGCTTGCGGGGGAGGGTTAGGGTGGGGGCCACGCCGCAAGCACAGTGCCCGATGCAAGGCCCCCACCCCGACCCTCCCCCGCAAGCCGGGGAGGGAGCTAGCCAGGATGCGCAGGAGGCGTACCTGCGCATCGAAGGCCTCAGCAAGGTCTACGCCACCCGTGATGGTCCCGTGCGCGCGCTCGATCAGGTCTCGGTGAGCGAGCGGCGTGGGGAATTCCTCTCCATTCTTGGACCGAGCGGCTGCGGCAAGAGCACGCTGCTGATGATTGCCGCAGGGCTGCTGCCCGGGTCGAGCGGCGTGGTCAAAGTCGACGGCCGCCCGGTCACGCGTCCGCGCACCGATATCGGCATCGTTTTCCAGAGCCCCGTGCTGCTCGAATGGCGAACGGCGCTCGGCAACGTGATGCTGCAGGCCGAAGCGAAAAAGCTCGAGCGCTCCGCCGCCGAACGCCGCGCGCGCGAGCTCCTGCAATCGGTCGGGCTCGGCGGGTTCGAGGACAAATACCCGCATGAGCTTTCCGGCGGCATGCGCCAGCGCGTTTCGATCTGCCGCGCGCTGCTCCACCATCCGCCGCAGCTCCTCATGGACGAGCCGTTCGGCGCGCTCGACGCCCTGACCCGCGATCAGCTGGTGCTCGACCTGCAGCAGATCTGGAACGAGCGGCGGATGACCGTTCTCTTCGTCACGCACAGCGTTGCGGAGGCGGTGTTTCTCTCCGACCGGGTGATCGTCATGACGCCGCGGCCGGGCAAGATCGACCGCGCCATCGATATCGAGCTGCCGCGCCCGCGCACGCTGGCGATGCGAGAGACTGCAGAGTTTTCCAAGTACAGTCGAGAGATTCTCGAGCTCCTCCTCGCCCGCGGCGTGCTGCGGGAGCGCTGAGGTCGATGACCATGAGCGACGACAAGTCGGATCGGCGCGCGCACGACCACGCATCGCTCACCATCGAGGAGGTCGAAGCGAAGGTGCAGCGCAATCTCGCGGCGCGAACGTCGCGGACGCGGATTTCCGCCGTCCTGTATCCGATCGTCGTCGTGCTCGCGATGCTGGCGCTCTGGGAGGCGGGGACGCGCGCGCTCGGTGTTCCTGTTTTTCTTTTGCCGCCGCCGAGCATTGTCGTCGCTTCCATGCGGGCGCACGCTTCCTTGCTGCTGGGCCATGGCTTGGTGACGACCTTGGAAATGGTGCTGGGATATGCGCTCAGCATCGTGGTCGGAATCCCGCTGGCGCTGGCAATTTTCATTTGGCCTCCCTTCTCGCGTTCGGTCTTTCCCCTGCTGATTTCATCGCAAGCGATGCCGAAAGTGGCGATCGCCCCTTTGCTGTTGGTCTGGTTCGGGTTTGGCCTGCTGCCAAAGGTGCTCATCGCGTTCCTGATCGCCTTCTTTCCGATCGTGATCAACACTGCCGTCGGGCTCGCGTCCATCGAGCCGGAAAAGATCCATCTCGCGCGATCGATGGGTTTTGGCGCCGGCGCCACCTTCCTGAAGATCCGTCTGCCCAACGCGCTTCCCGCCATCTTCGGCGGGCTGAAGATCTCGATCACGCTCGCGGTCGTCGGAGCCGTGGTCGGCGAATTCGTCGGGGGCGATGCCGGGCTCGGCTATCTGCTGATGGTGGCGAACGGCAGCATGGATACGCCGCTGCTCTTCGCCGGCATCGTCGGGCTCACGATCCTCGGCGTGGCGCTGTTCCTGTTGGTGGAGCTCGCCGAGCGGCTCGCCATCCCGCCGCACACCATGGCGGCCAACATCCGCGCGCGCGAATCCATGTGAGCGCGCGGCGAATAGCAATTTTTCCCAAGTAGCCGCGACCGGCGGCGGACTAAGGATAGGAACCATCACCTCGGAAGGTTTCTGCCATGATCGCACCCGCCTCGCCGTCCTTCATCGATGTGCTGCAAACCGATCACCCGGCCCCCGACCGGGCCGACAAGATGCGTCTCTATGGCTGGCTGGTCGGGCGCTGGGAAATGGACGCAACGGTGTATGCCGACGACGGCACCACACACCCGGGCCATGGCGAGGTTTTTGCCGGGTGGGTGTTGGAAGGCCGCGCGATCCAAGACGTCTGGATCCTTCCCGGCGTCTTCTACGGCACCACGCTGCGGGTTTACGACCCGAACCTCGACGCTTGGCATATCCTGTGGAGCGACCCGCTGAGGCAGTACTACACCCGTCAGGTCGGCCGCGCGCGCGGCAACGATATCGTGCAGGAGGGAACGAACGATGCGGGCGCCGCGATCCGCTGGAGCTTTACCGAGATAACGGCCAAATCCTTCCGCTGGCGCGGCGAGCGCTCCCTCGATCACGGCGCGACGTGGCAGCTTCAGGCCGAATTCCTCGCCCGCCGCGTGACGATGTAGTCCGGTGACCCGAACATGGCGCCGTCAAGTTTGTCATTGCGAGCGAAGCGAAGCAATCTCGGTCAGGCTGGCACAAGCGGCTGGAGATTGCTTCGCTTCGCTCGCAATGGCAGGGCTCACCCCAGCCGTTTCGCGGCCTCCTCGACGATGCTGATGTCCGCATATTTGTTGACGTCGATGCTTGCGCTCAGAAGCCCCACCTCCTTCTGCTTCAGTAGATTCTGCTGCAGCGCGGCGAGATTGGGAATCCCGTTTGCGTCCCGGTACTGATCCCGTTTGGTGAAAACCCAATCGAAGCGCTCGGCGGGCTGCTTCATCAGGCCGGCGACGATCTCGACCACCTCTTTGTGGTTGGCCGGGTCGCTGTACCAGCGGACCGAGCGCAGCACATCCTCCATGAGGTCGACCATGGCGGCGCGGTTCTTCTGCAAAAATCCGGCGCGCGCGGTCCAGGCCGTGAGTTGCGTCGTGCCGAAGGCATCGCGCTGGGTGAATAGGGTGCGGGCGGCCTCGCGCAAGCCGGGATCGAGCGAGAACGGCGGCACGGCACTGATCAGATCGACCTTCTTGTCGCCGAGCATGGCCTTCATGGTGGGGAAGGGGGCCTCGACGATCGTGTAGTCGCGCGACGCCTCCAGGTGATGCTGCCGCAGCATCGAGCGCATCGCGATATCGACGGCGCTGCCCATGACATTCGTCGCCAGCACCTTGCCCTTGAGGTCATCGACGGTGCGGATCGGGCTATCCTTCGCGACCATGAATTCGTTGGACAGATAGCCTTCGACGCCGTCCTGCACTTCATCGGCGATGACCCTCAGGTCGTCGAGATGCGCGTTCTCGATGGCAAGGCCGATGGCGGAGAACGCGAGGCTGCCGATATCGACCTCGCCGCTCGCGAGCGCCGTGATGACGGAAGGCGTCCCCTGAAAGCGGATCGCCTCGGCCACGTAGGATTGGCCAAAATGCTTGAGCACGCCCTTCTTCTCCAGCAGCAGCGGCGCGAAGCTCGCCGGCACGACCACCCACGAGATGCGGATTTTTACCGGTTCGGCGGGTTGCCCGCCGGCGACGCCGCCGGTCGCCAGGGCCGCGCCGGCGGCCACGGCCCGCAGGGCAAATTCACGGCGGTTGACAGGGTGTCGCACCGAGCCCTCCCTTTGGTTTGTCGAACGGAAAAGCGCTCCGATCGGCTTATCGCGCCATCCCATCCACCACTTCGGCGTCGTGCTCGTAGAGCCACGCAATGGCGGCGAAGGACCAGTCGGTTGCGCCGCTGGCCATCTGCGCGTCGCGGTCCCTCTGAGCCGGTCCGTCAGGCATATGGAAGCGAGTCTTATTAGTTTCCGACATGCCTTGTAGGCGCGACGCCCGCGGCAAGCGCAACTGCTCATAGAGACGCAGCGCCGCGGGGACATCCGCGGGGAACTTGAGCAGGCATTCCTTGAGCGTGGCGGCGTCTTCGATCGCCTGTGCGGCCCCCTGACCCATGAACGGCAGCATCGGATGGCACGAGTCTCCCAAGAGCGTCACCCGGCCGATCGACCAGCGCGACAGCGGCGCGCGGTCAAACAAGGCCCATTTGTAGGTCTCGTCTGCCGATCCAATGATCGAGAGAACCTGGTTATGCCATCCGGCGAACGCGGCCAGAACATCGGCCACCTCCCCGCGGTCGACCCATGATTCCCGCAGCCAGGAATCCTCTTCGGTAATGGCAACAAAATTGACCAATCTTCCAGCCGACACAAAGTAATGTACGAAATGCCGGCCGGGTCCCATCCAAATCTGGGTCGTCAATTTGAGACCGAGATGCATCAACCGATCCGACGGGACTATGCCGCGATAGGCCACGCAGCCGGTGAAGCGAGGCTTTTCCGGACCGAGCAAGGCGTGGCGCACGACCGAATGAATTCCGTCCGCTCCGATCAGCGCATCGGCGGAAATCGACGTTCCATTGCAGAAATGGGCTTCGACGCGGTCGCCGCGATCTTCGAGGTGTGTCAAACGGTGCGCGAGATGCATGCGCTCCGCCGGAATGGCATCGGCCAATGCACGATGCAGATCGCCGCGGTGAAAGGTATAGTACGGCGCGCCGAAGGAGGTCTCCACCGCTTCCCCCAGCGGCGAACGGAGTAAAAATCGGCCGTCGTCCCAGCGCCGCTGGTCGAAGGTCGTCGGCTTGACGCCGGTCCTCGCCAATTCGTCGGCAATCCCCAGCCGATGCAGAATGCGCGATGCATTCGGACCAATATTAATGCCGGCGCCGACTTCGCCAAGCGCCCTTGCCTGCTCATAGACCTGCACGTCGAATCCGGCGCGCAGCAGCGCGGCCGCCGCGGTGAGGCCACCAATGCCGCCGCCAATAATCGCAATGGAGGTCCCCGATGCGCTGGTCATAGGGCGTGCCTACACTTGTTTCATGCGCCGGCGCTGGTCATCGCGAGCGATACCTTGCGAGCGAATCGGACATTATCGAAAGACGAGTGGTCGGTCGTTTGGGAGGAGAGCGCCACAAGCGGCGGAGCGACAGCAGCCATCGTCTGTTTGCCCCAAAACGTGGATGCCCGACCGTTTTCGCGGCCCGCGTTCCCGATCTGTTTGCCGAAACCGAATCCGCGTTTCACAAAGGTGAGAGTTGCTGCGCGATTACCTACGACTGTCCGCCCAAGTACAATTCTGCTTCCGCTCCGGCTGAAGGCGGGCGGCAAATATAGCACGAGCCGCGATTAAGCGCGCGGCATTTGAATTTCCTAGCATTCTTGCGTCCGGCTTAGGTAGAGACCTCAGATCAAAAAAATCAATAGAATCAAAGTGTTGCTAGTTGTCGATTGTGCGGGTGTCCATTGTGATTGCGAAGCTCGCAGGGAACGTGCTGCACCCTGAGAGGGATTTCGGAATCGGGACGCTTACACCTCGCTAGTTATCGGCACCTGAGAAGAGGAAAGGCGACTGCGCCGGCGCGCTGCCAAGACGCGCACGGCAGCAACTCGCCTTCGCTTGCGCCATTTCTGGTTTTCGCCCTAGTATCAAGGACAAAAAACCAGCACTGAAATCGACGGAAACAAAACCTTCTGGAGGGCTTCTGATGTCAAAACGAATGGTTATGGCGCTTGCTGCGCTTGGTGTTACGGCCAGCGGGGCGTTTGCGCAGGAAGTGAAGGTTGGCGTCGTCCTGCCCTATACCGGTATCGGCGCCGAGCTTGCCCAGCAAATGGACCGCGGCATGCAGCTTTATCTCAAGCTCAATCCCGACCAGGTGAAACCTTATACGATCACGCTTATCAAGCGTGACTCCAAGAAGCCGGACGGTGCCGAAGCCAAGGTCGCGGTCCAGGAGTTGCTCACCCAAGACAAGGTCGATGCGCTGGCGGGCTGGGTCTATTCGCCTGACGCCATCGCATCGGCGCCGGTCGTTGTTGCCGGCAAGAAACTCGCGGTGATCATGAACGCCGGCACCGCGTTTATCACCAACCTCGCTCCGGAATACATTCGCACGTCGTTCAGCATGTGGCATTCCGGCTACGCCATGGGCGCGGCGGCTGCAAATATCCTCCACGCGAAGACGGCGGTTGTGGCCTATACCGACTATCCGCCCGGCAAGGACAGCCTGGATGCTTTCAAGAACGCCTTCGAGGCCAATGGCGGCAAGGTGATCGACGCCATCCCAGCCGGCGGACCCGGCTCCGTCCCCGACTTCACGCCGTTCTTCCAGCGCGCCAAGGACGAGAAGCCGGACGTGCTGTTCGTGTTCGTGCCCGCCGGGGATCACGCAACTGCGGTGGTCAAGACCTACGGCGCTCTCGGCATGCGCGCCGCCGGCATCAAGCTGATCGGACCCGGCGATATCGTCCAGGACATCAAGCTGCAGGGCATGGGTGATGCTGCGATCGGCCTCATCACGATGCATCACTACAACGCCGACCTCGCCAATCCTCAGAACAAGCGTTTCGTCGCCGCTTGGAAGAAAGACTACGGCGAGGATTCGACGCCCGATTTCACCGCGGTCGGTGCCTACGACGGCATGGCCGCCATCGTTCACGCGGTGCACGCGACCAGCGGCAAGATGGACGGCGACGAGGCCGTGAAGTCGCTGCTTGGCTGGAAGTTCGATAGTCCGCAGGGGCCGATCACGATCGATCCGGAGACTCGCGACATCGTGATGAACGAGTATCTCTCCGAGGTGGAGAAAGGCTCAGACGGCAAGCTCCATGAAAAGAACATCGGCGAGATCGAGCACGTAAAGGACCAATGTAAGGCGCAAGCGATCGGTCCGTGCGCTCCGAAGAAGTGACCGACACCCATCGACGACTTTTCACGACCGGGGTCGCTGATCCGCGGACGCGGGCGGCGGCCTCGTCAAGTCCCCCCTCCCTGGCCTTCCCTGCATGCAGGGCAGGTAGGTAGGAGGCTTGCGGGATCGCCCGTGGATTTTGCCACTAATTTCGCCAGTATCTTGTTGGGCGGACTGTCCGCCGGCACCGTGCTGTTCATCGTTTCGGTCGGGCTTTCGGTTACCATGGGCCTGATGGGGTTCGTCAACCTCGCCCATGGCGCCTTTGCCATGTTCGGCGGCTACGTCATCGCGCTGGCGATGAATCGCGCGCATATCGGCTTCGCCGCGGCACTGGCGCTCGGCTTTGTCATCACCGCCGCAGTCAGCGTGCTGCTCGAGCGGCTGCTCTATCGCCGGCTCTACCGGGCGGGCGAGCTAGACCAGGTTCTGTTCACCATCGGCCTCATTTTCATTTTCATGGCCGCGCTCACGATCGTGTTCGGCCCGGAAAGCCAACCGATCACGTTGCCGCCGGCGTTGCGCGGCCAGCTCGACCTCGGCTTCACGCGGTATCGCACCTTCAGCATCTTCCTGATCGTGGTCGGCTTCCTGATCGTGGCCGGCATCTGGCTCGCCTTCGAGCGCACGCGGATCGGCGCGCAGATCCGCGCCACCGTCGACAACCGCCGGATGGCGGAATCGCTCGGCATCAATGTCGATCGGCTGTTCACCATCACCTTCGCATTCGGCAGCGGCATGGCGGCGATCGGTGGCGGCCTCGGCGCCGAGTTCTTGGGCCTCGATCCGCAATACGCGCTCAAATATCTGGTTTATTTCCTGATCGCGGTGTCGGTCGGCGGCCTCGGCAGCGTCGCCGGTGTCTATTGCGCCTCGCTGCTGCTCGGCGTGCTCGACTTCGTGCTCAAGCTCTACCTGCCGACCGGCGGCACCATCTTCATCTACGCGCTCACCATTCTGCTCCTGCTGTGGCGGCCGCAAGGACTGTTCGGAAGGAAAGAGACGTGAACGACGCCGCCTCTGCCGCCGAGACGGTGGCCATTGTCGCGCCGGTCGATCATCCGGCGGCCCGAGTTCTGATCACGCGGCACCGCTTCCGCTGGTGGGAATTGCTGCCCTGGATCATGGCCGGCGGCTTCTATTTTGCCTTCCCCGGTTATCTCAGCTTCGGCACCGAGCTCCTGATCACGATTCTTTTTGCGCTCTCGCTCGATCTAGCGCTCGGCTATGCCGGCATCATCACGCTCGGCCATGCGGCGTTCTTCGGCGCTGGCGCCTATACGGTCGGGCTGTTGGCCTTTCACGGTATTTGGACCGAGCCGATCACGAGTCTGCTGCTCGCCGCCTTGGCGGCAGCCGTGATCGGTTTCGCCTCGGGTCTTGTCTTGTTGCGGACAAGGGGCCTCACGCTCCTCATGCTCACGATCTGCACCATGGCGCTGCTGCAGGAGGGTGCCAACATGGCGCACGACTACACCGGCGGTTTCGACGGCCTACCGAGCCTCCCCATTGCGCCCGTGCTCGGCGTGTTCGAATTCAATCCGCTCTACGCCGACACACAATATCTCTTCACCCTCAGCGTCCTGCTGGTCTGCTTTATGTTCGTGCGCACGCTGGTCTATTCGCCGTTCGGTCAAAGCCTGACCGGCATCCGCGAAAATCTGCTGCGCATGCACGCGATCGGATCGCCGGTGTGGCGCCGGCTCGTGATCTGCTACACCGTCTCGGCGGCGATCGCCGGCATCGCTGGCGGTCTGTGGGCGCAGACCAATGCTTACGTCAACCTCAGCGCGCTCGATCTCGACCGTGCCGCCACGGTGCTCATCATTCTCATTCTCGGCGGCTACGGGCGGCTTTACGGCGCGTTCATCGGCGCCGTCGCCTACATGGTTCTGTCGCACTTCTTGGCCCGGATCTATCCGACCGCCTGGCAGCTCGGCCTCGGGCTACTGCTGGTCGTGATCGCGCTATTTGCGCGCAACGGAATTTTGGGCATCGGCGAGGCGCTGCGGCGGCGCCACGGCGCCAGGCGCGCAACGTCATGACCGAGATTCGGCTCGAGACCCGCGCGCTCAGCCGCAATTTCGGGGCGCTCATGGCCGTGCAGGAGATAAACTTCAAGCTCAATGCCGGCGCACGTCATGCTTTGATCGGCCCCAACGGCGCCGGCAAGACCACATTCATCAATCTCCTCACCGGCGCGCTGCGACCGACGCATGGTCAAGTGCTGCTCGCGGGCCGCGATATCACCGATAAGGCGCAAGCCGAGCGGGTCAAGCTCGGCATCGCGCGCACGTTTCAGATCAACCGGCTGTTCCGTGGGTTGTCCACTCTGGAAAATGTCTGCATCGCCGTCGCCGAGCGCGTCGGTGCGGCGCCGTCCATGTTTTATCCGGCCGGCAGGCGAACCGACGTCATCGAGGAAGCGATGCATCTTTTGCAGACGCTGAAGCTTGCCGACTATGCGCGGCATCGCGTGTCCGAGCTGGCCTATGGCCGCCAGCGGCTGGTCGAGCTGGCGATCGCGATCGGCCTTAAGCCCGAGGTGTTGCTGCTCGACGAGCCCGCCGCCGGCGTGCCGAGCGCCGAGAGCCACATCATTCTCAACGCCATCGAGCGGCTGCCCGAGCATATCGCCGTCCTCATCATCGAGCACGACATGGACGTGGTGTTCCGCTTCGCCAAGCGCGTCACCGTGATGGTGGGAGGCGCGGTGTTTGCCGAGGGGACACCGCGGGAGATCGAGGCGAACCCGCAGGTGCGCGCCGTGTATCTCGGTCAGGCAGGCCGTGGCTAGCGCGCTCGAGCTGCAGCACGTCTCGGCGGGCTACGGCGAGACCGTCGTGATCGAGGACATCGATCTTGCGCTCGCGCCCGGCGAGTGCATCAGCGTGATCGGCCGCAACGGCGTCGGCAAGACCACGCTCTTGGCGACCGTCATGGGTCACACCACGCTGCACCAAGGCGAGGTCAAGCTGGATGGGCGGCGCCTCAACGGCATGCCGAGCTACCGTCGGGCGCTGGCCGGCATCGGCTTCGTGCCGCAGGAGCGCGAGATCTTCGCCTCGCTGACCGTGCGCGAGAACCTCGAGGTCGGCGCGCGGCCGGGACACTGGACCCAGGAGCGCGTCTTCGCGCTGTTCCCGAGGTTGCAGGAGCGGCTCGGCAACATGGGAAATCACCTTTCGGGCGGCGAGCAGCAGATGCTTTCAATCGCCCGCGCGCTATTGACCAATCCGTCCATCCTGCTCATGGACGAGCCGACCGAGGGGCTGGCGCCGGTCATCGTCGAGACATTGACTGATGTGCTCACCCGGTTGCGCACGGAAGACGCGCTTTCGATCATCTTGGTGGAGCAGAACAGCCGCGTGGCGCTCGCGTTCTCTTCACGCACCGTGATTCTGGACAAGGGCCGCATCGTTTACGATGGCGAATCGGGCCCGCTGCGCGCCGACCCCGAACGCCTCGCCAAGCTCATCGGCATCGTCGAGTGATGACAGTGCGGCGAACGGGGCACGACTCGATCGGCTAAGAACGTGCTCCTATGTTAAGCGTGCCCGACCCTGCGCATCACTTCTGGCCCTTATCGCTGAAATTCGGGATCTCGATGTTCGCCAGCAGACGATCGACTGTCGCGTGGAACCGCTCCCAGGGCGCTTCGCGGTCGTTCTGGTTGCGCACGACGATGGAATTCCCGGCGTAGAATTTCTCGTAGAGCATGTGGCGCCCTGCGAACTCCGTGCCGACCAGGTCCCAGGCGAGCTTGTACAGCTTCAGCCGCGGCAAGGCGGCGATGGATGGGGTCGCCCACCAGCGCTCGAACCGCGTGCGCAGCTCGGAGTCGGACAGCACGTCGATGCTCGCCGGCAGCTGCAGCGGGACGCCGCCCAAAAGTGTGCGCAGGCAGTCGATGATCTCGCTGTGATGCTCTTGGCACCAGTTGAGCGATGCGTACATGAAGCGGCGGTTGGGTGTTGCATAGCCCTCCGGCCATGCTTCCCAAGCCTCGAGCTGACCATTGACCATCGCGCCGATGGCTGCTTCGAGCGCCGCGAGACGGCCGAGCGTCTCGCGCACGGCTGGAATCTTGTCGATTCCATTGGCCTCGCAGATGCGGCTCGCCAGGCCGACAATCAGGCCCATCTTGACCCAGAACCGCACGTTTGACTGATGATTAGCGTAGCAGTTCGCGGGTGTCTCGATGTAGATCCGCCTGGACCAGGCGCCTTCATTGTGCAGGAACACACGCTCCCACGGCACCTTGACCCGCTGGCAGACCAGCACGCTGTCGGTTTCGTCGAAACGATAGGAGAGCGGATGGTCGGCTTCGTGGGCCACGCCGCGCTCATAAGACTCGCGCGCCCAGAGCGACAGACCGGGGGTGTTGAGCGGCAGCGCGCAGGTGATGCTCTCGCGTCTGAACTTCTCGTCAATCGGCGTGAGATTGCCGATCCAGATTTCGTCGGCGAACACGGCTCCGGTCGCCAGCATCTTCATGCCGGAGATCACGACCCCGCTGGCGTCTTCATCGACGACCTGCAGGCTTGGATCGTCGCGCTCCTGGCCGGGAAAAAGCTCGCGGCTGCGCACGCCGGTTGGCGGAGTCACCGCAAAGCACAGATAGAGATCGTTCTTGCGAGCGTACTCGTAGTAGCGCAGCAAATTCTCGCCGCAGCCCCGGCGCAAATCGTCGAGCACCGACGGCTTCATCGCCAACCCGGTCACCATGCCGGCGACGTGATCGGGCGAGCGGCCAATGAGCCCGTAGGTCGCGTCGGCGATCGCCTTCAGCGCCTGCGTGCGGCGGACGAGATCGTCGTGGTTGCGGCAGCGCAGCCAATAAAGGCTGAAACGCTCGCCATCTTCTTCGTATGAGTAAAGATCGCGTGTTGCCGGGTCGGCCTTGCGGTCGTAGAGATCGGCGATCGTGCCGGCGCCGTTCCGGAACGCCGGATGGCTCGTGACATCGGCAACTCGTTCCGCGCCAATATAAACGACGCGCCCATCACGCATGCGTTCGAGCTTTTGCTGTCCGGTTGCGAGCACAGGTTCCTCTCAGTTGGATTCCGGGGATAATGCGACTGCGGCGTTTCTGTCAGCCGCAGGCGAAGGGAAGCGCCGTCGGACTGCGGAAGTTCGACGATGAATTCCAGGCGACCTGGTCGACGGTCAGCTGGTAGTCGGGCACGCGCTCAAGGAACCGCCGCATGGCGACCTCGGTGACGAGCCGCGCCATCTGGCTGCCGAGACAAAAATGCTTGCCGGAGCCGAAGCCCAGGTGCCCTAGCGGTCGCCGCTCGATGTCGAAAATGTCCGGATCGGGAAATTTGCGTCCGTCGCGATTTCCCGAGCCGAATGCCAGCACGACCTTGTCGCCGGCACGGAGCAGCCGTCCATGCAGATTTGTCTCTCGCATGGCGACGCGCCTGAAGCGCTGTGCGGAAGTGTTGAAGCGCAGCGATTCCTCGATCGCCGGCGCAATCAGCGCCGGGTCGGCATTAAGACGCCGCCGCGAGTCGGGGTAATCGTGAAGATTGAGCGCGAACATGCTCATGAAGCTCGACAGCGACTCCACGCCCGCCATCACGAAGGTCGCCGTCGTCAGCACGATCTCGCGCTCCGTGAGCCGATCGCCATCGATCTCGGCCTCGGCGAGGTGCGTGATCAAGTCGTCGGTCGGATTGGCCCGCCGGGCGGCCACCTCCTCCGCCAGGAAGTCGCTCAGCTCTTTGAACGCGGCGATGTGCTCCGGCGTGCGGCCTCTCACCTGCTTGTCGGTCGAGACCGCGAGGATGACCTTACGCCGGATCTCTGCATGATCGCGCTCCGGCAGGCCCATGGTACGGAACAGCAGCCCGACCGTGATCTGGCTGGAAAAGTCGTTGATGAACTCGAACGTGCCTTGCTCGACGATGCGGTCGAGCGAACGGTCGGCGATTTCCAATGTGGGCTCGATAAGCCGGTCAAGATTGCGTTTGAGAAAAGCGGCCTGACTCAGGGCACGTAGCCGATCGTGTCGCGGCGGATCGGTCGTTCCCAGCGTTCCGCCGGCACGTCCGGGAAGCTCGTCGATCATGTTGCCCTGGCTCGAGGAGAATGTCTGCCAGTCGCGTGCGGCCTCCACGATGTCGTCGTAACGCGACAAGATCCAGAGCTGCGCGCTTTCGCTCCAGTAGCAAGGATATTGGTCGCGCAACAGTGCGTAATGCGGAAACGGATCCGCGTCGATCACGGGCGAATAGATGTCGAACGGCTCCACCCGACGTTCCCCAGATGGCCCACGAACTGGCGTGAATATTCGCGTTTTTACGGCCCTCCTGCAAGTTCTGAGCACAAGGCCTTGACCTTGGTCCTGGTCGAGCAGAATTCACGCCTCGCGCTTGATCTCGTCGCGCACGGTCGTGATGAACCACGGCCGCATCCTGTTCGACGGCGCCAGCGCTGATCTGCGCGACGACACGGAGCGGCTCAATGCGCTGACCGGGGTGGCCGAGGGTTGGCTGCGCGGCCTTTGGGTCGTCCAAGCGTCGCATCTCCGCTTCCGAACGATTCAGAAAATTGCTAGGATTTACCCGAACCATCTGTGGAATGCGGGTTGCTGCCGGAGCCGATCCGCTCGTAGGAATGAATTTGCGCTACACCGCGGTGATCCGGATGGCTGCGAAGAATGATCACGTTCCGCGCCGCCGCGAACCGGACAAATAAGCGCGGACAGACCGGAGGAAGCCAATGTCGACCGCCAAATCGCTCCATGTGAACGGTCAGCAGGTCACGCTGACCATCGATGACCCGGACATGCCGCTGCTCTATGCCTTGCGCGACAATCTCGGTTTGCGCGGGCCTCGTTTCGGCTGCGGGCTTGGCCAGTGCGGCGCCTGCACCGTGCACGTGGACGGCAACACACTGCGCTCATGCGAGACCCCGCTCTCGGCGATCGGCGACCAAAAGATCGTGACGCTCGAGGGCCTGGGGACGCCGGATAAGCTGCACCCGGTGCAGAAGGCGTTCATCGACGAGCAGGCGGTGCAGTGCGGCTATTGCATCAACGGCATGATCATGGAGGCCGCGGCTTTCCTCGCCAAGCATAAGAAGCCGAGCGAGGCCGCGGTGAAGGAAGCGCTCGCGCAAAACCTCTGTCGCTGCGGGACCCATGCGCGCATCGTGCGCGCGGTCTTGCGCGCCGCGGCCGCGTGAGGGAGGGAGCCATGAATTATATAACTCCGTCTCGGCGCGACGTTCTCAGGGGCGGCGGCGCCCTCGTCGTCGGCTTCTCGCTCGCCAGGTCCATCGATTCCGTTTTAGCGCAAGGCGATGCCGCCAAACCGGTCGCGCTCGACCAGGTCGATTCCTTCCTCGCCATCGATGCCAAGGGGGCCGTGACCGTCTATTCCGGCAAGGTCGATCTCGGCACCGGCGTGCGCACGGCGCTGACGCAGATCGCGGCCGAGGAGCTCGATGTCCCGCTGGCCTCGGTCACGGTCGTCCAGGGCGACACGGCGCTCACGCCCGATCAAAACACCACCTTCGGCAGCCTGTCGATCCAGATCGGCGGCATGCAGCTGCGCCAAGCTTGCGCCGCGGCAAGGAATGCGCTGTTCGAGGACGCCGCGAAGCGGCTCGGCGTCGCGCGGGAGGATCTCACCGCCGCCGACGGCGTCATCAGCGCCAAGGACGGCAAGCGCGTCAGCTACGCCGAGCTGATCGGCGGCAAATCATTCTCGCTCAAGCTCGACCCGAAGGCGCCGGCGAAAGAGAAGGACCCCAAGGACTATACGATCGTCGGCAAATCGGTCGCCCGCCTCGATATTCCGGCCAAGGTGACGGCCACGTTCACCTACATGCAGGACTTCCGCGTTCCCGGCATGCTGCATGGGCGCGTGGTGCGTCCGCCGGGGATCGGAGCGATGCTGGAAAGCGTCGACGATAGCCCGATCAAGGTCATCCCCGGCATCGTCAAGGTCGTGCGCGAGGGTAATTTCCTCGGCATCGTTGCCGAGAGCGAGTGGGCAGCGATCAAGGCGGCGAAGCTGATCAAGGCCACGTGGTCGAAATGGGAAGGCCTGCCCGAGCAGGCGAAGCTGTGGGAGCACGTGCGCGCGACCAAGGTGATCAAGGACGACGTCACCAGCAATGTCGGCGACACCGCGGCGGCCCTGCCGCAAGCGGCGAGGAAGGTCGCCGCGACCTACGACTTCCCCATCCATACGCACGGGTCGATTGGTCCCTCCTGCGCGGTCGCCGAGTTCAAGGACGGCAAGCTGACCTCGTGGTCGGCCTCGCAGGGCACGCACAATCTGCGCAAGCAGCTTGCGCAGATGTTTGCGCTACCGGTCGAGAACGTGCACTGCATCTACGTCGACGGGTCCGGCTGCTACGGCCGCAACGGCCACGAGGACGCGGCCGGCGACGCCGCCCTCCTCGCCAAGGCGGTGGGAAGGCCGGTGCGCGTGCAATGGTCGCGCGCCGACGAGCATGGCTGGGATCCGAAGGGCCCCCCCACGCTCATCGATCTGCGCGCCGCGCTCGACGCGAGCGGCACGGTCACGGCGTGGGAATCCGAGTTCTTCATTCCCCCCGGCGCCGTCGGGCTGGTTCCGCTCACGCCGGCGACGCTTTCCGGGCTGCCGCAAGACCAAGTCATCGCGCCGGGCACCATCATCAACAATTCGGCCATTCAATATAAGTTCGCCAATGTAAAGACGACCTGCCATCGGCTGGAGTCGACGCCGTTCCGGCCGTCCTGGATCAGGACGCCGGGCCGGATGCAGAACACCTATGCCAACGAGTGTTTCATGGACGAGCTCGCGGCAGCCGTCGGCGTCGACCCGATCGAGTTCCGTCTAAAATATCTCGACGACAAGCGCGGCATCGAGCTGCTCAACCGTCTGATGGCGCTTGCCAAGTGGGAGAAGCGCCCGTCGCCGCAAAAGGCCGCAGCCGGCAACGTCGTCAAGGGGCGCGGCATGTCGTATGTCAAATACGAGCTCGTGCGCACCTATGTGGGCGCTGTCTGTGAGGTCGAGGTCGACCGCACGAGCGGCGAGATCCGCGTGCCGCGCTTCCACGTCGCCCACGATTGCGGGCAGATCATCAATCCGGACGGCCTCAAGAACCAGATCGAGGGCAACGTCATCCAGACGCTGAGCCGCACCCTGCTGGAGGAAGTCACCTTCAGCCGTGCGCAGGTGACGAGCCTCGACTGGGCGAGCTATCCGATCCTGACCTTCCCGCATGTGCCGGAGATCGTCATGGACCTGATCGACCGCCCGACCGAGAAGCCGTGGGGCGCCGGCGAGCCGTCCACCGCGGTCATCCCCTCGGCGATCTCCAACGCGGTATTCGACGCCACCGGCGTGCGGCTGCGCTCGGTGCCGTACACGCCGGCGAAAGTGAAGGCGGCGCTGCGCGGGGTGTGAAGCGCGGCTTGCACCAAACAGCTACGGGATACGGGGTCTGCGAATAGCGGGTCTGGTTCCGTGCCGTTCGCGTCATCGAAGGGGCACGGGCGTTCTTGTCTACGACGTGATACCAAGCAATAGCGCCGCGGTGTCGCCGAGCATTGCTGCGCGCTCGGCGTCGCTCAAACCGGCCGCGCCGAGGATTTGATCTACTGCCGTCTCCGTCCACGGATACGGATGGTCCGTGCCCATGACGATGCGACCCGATCCGACCTCGGCGATCAGGTGCCGCAGTCCCTCGGGCGTGAAGACGAGCGAATCGAAGTACATCTGCTTGAGATACTCGGTCGGCTGCTTGAGTGGCTTTACGCAGCGGTTCGGAAAGGTCGTACAGCCGGCGTCCGAGCGCGGCGCGTAGGAAGGCAAGTAGCCGCCGCCATGCGCGGCGCAGATTTTTAGGCCAGGAAAGCGATCGAGCGTGCCTTCGAAGATCAGATGCGACAGCGCGATCGTGGTCTCGAGCGGATTGCCGATGACGTTTTCCAGTCCGCCATTGCCCGCCAGCCGTCCGCGCAGCTCCGCCGTCCCCTGGGGGTGAATGAAGACCAGAACGCCGAGCTCTTCGGCCTTCGCCCAAACGGGATGGAATTTCGCCGCCGCGAGCTCTTCGCCGTTGACGCTGCCGCCGACCGACAGCCCGCGCAGGCCAAGCTTCTTGACTCCCTCCTCAAGCTGCTCGAGGGCGAGGTCGGGATACTGGAGCGCCACGGTCGCAAAGGCCACGAACCGGTCCGGCTGCGCCGCGCAGATCTGAGCGAGCCCGTCGTTCTGGATCTTGATGATCCGGCGGGCCACGTCGCGCTCGGCTCCGTACCAGAATGGATTGATGCTGAGCGCCTCAACGTCGATACCCTGCGCATCCATCACCCGGATGCGGTCCTGCATGGGGGACATGTGTAGCGCCGGCGGCACCGGCTTGAGGCCCGCCAGCGCCATTGCTTCGGGCATCGCGCAATGGGCATGCACGTCGACGGTCTTCACCCGCCGTCCGTTCACCACGACCTCGCGCCGCCGCGTCTGCGCCGGCGCCGCGCCCATGAGGCTGCATCCGACAAATGCGACACCGCCCGTGAAACCGGCGCCACCGGTGAGAAGGTCCCTGCGCGTCACCAATCTTGTTCTCCTCGCGCGTTCAGAAATATGCTGAGCATCATAGCGAATGCGGGTTCAACGCCTAAAGACTTGTAGCGGCCCTAAAGCGCAACGCCGTCGCTCGCCCAAGATGCCATTCCCTCGGTCGGGAGCTTCGGGCCGTGGATGACAATGTTATCGCGCCAAGGCTGCCGCGGCCGCTTCTGCTTCCGGGACGACGTCGTGGTCGTACAGCCGTCTGCGGAACGCGGCGTGGGCGGTGATCTCGGCGTCCCGAACGCCCAGGTCGGCGTAGGCGGAGTCGTACCGCAGGCCGTTCTCGCGCGCGCCACGCTGAACCTGCGCTACCCGCTCACGGCGGAGGCTTTCATAAAGGACGAGCGCCGCCGGGCCCGTTTGCCGGTCCGCGTGCGCCAGGATCGTCGCAAGCGCCATGCCATCCTCGATCGATTGATTGGCGCCCTGTCCGAGATGGGGAAGCATCGGGTGCGCGGCATCGCCGAGCAACGTCAACCTTCCCCGAGTCCAGGTCGGCAGCGGCTCACGGTCATACAGCGCCCATCGGAACGTCACTTGAACTTGCCGCAACAGCGACCCGATGCGTGGGTCCCAGCCCGCGAATTCCGCACGAAGGACATCGGGGTCGCCGGGGGCTGACCACGATTCTTTCATCTCCTCGGCCGCCGGCACGAACCCGACGTAATTGATAAGCTCCCCGGCGCGCACGGGGAAGGTGAGGAAGTGCTTCGCTTTGCCCAGCCACATTAGCCATGATCCGGTCGGCCAATGCGGAACAAGCGCATGCGGTACCACTCCGCGGTAGGCGACCGACCCGGAGAAGACCGGACGAGAGGGAGGCACCACGTGGTGCCGGAGCTCGGAGTGGATGCCGTCCGCGGCGACGACGAGGTCGCCTTCGACGACGGCGCCATTCGAAAACGACACGCGGGCCACGTTACCGACTTGCTCGAACCCGGTGCACCGGTGTCCGGTGTGTACGATCTGGGACGGCAGGGCGGCAGCTAACATCTCGACGAGGTCGGCGCGGTGCATCCCGAATGTAGCGTTCCAGCCCGAGGAGTCCGTGACCTGGACCGGGGCAATGGGTGCCCCGTCATGGCGGAAGTATTGGGAGCCGGCCCCGACCCTGGCGCCCCGCTTTTCCACCAACGGTCCGAGGCCCACCCGCTGCAGTTGGCGCACGCTGTTTGGTGTCACGAATACCCCGGCGCCGACCTCGCCGAGGCTGGGGGCCTGCTCATAGACCGACACCGAAAGGCCGTGTGCGATCAGCGCGTTCGCGGCGAACAACCCGCCAATTCCGCCTCCAACGACAACAACATCAGGCCGCGACCGCGCCATCCTCTCATCCTTGGTTCGTGCCCGCCGCAACCCGCGATCCGGCGGCTCAGGACTGGTGTTGAGGGGCTAAAATGCTTCGAAAGTCTATCCGATTCAAGCCACTCCCCCCGGGGCCGCTTCATCCTCCGGCTCCTTCCTAGTGGGCTGGGCGCACCTTCGAGTTATGCGGCAAGGCGCTTCCGAGCCAAGTGGCACGGGTCAACGGGGCCGGTCGGAATCAGAATGGCAAAAAATCGGGGATGACGCGCCGCGATGCGGTGGCTCGTGTTCGCGAGGCGCTAGGGGAGACGGCATTCGCGGAATCACCCCGCCGCGGCGCGCCGACGGCGCTTCGCGAAGCTTCCAATTATGCCATGGATTCAGATCCGGCACGCGTTGGCGGCGCTCGGCACCAAACCCGCCACGAGAGCACGATGACTGCGACTGCGCTACCCGTGTTAGTTTTGCGCGACGCGCTCGAAAACGCCCTGCGCACAGGTGATCGCGCTGCCCTTCTGGTCGATGAGGCGGAAGGTGGCCTTGGTGTTCCCGGCCAAGAAGGTGATGTAATACGTGCAGCGGAACACTCGGTTGTCCGGCGGCGGATAGCTGCCTTCGAAGGCGAAATTAGCACCTGCGCTGATCGTATCCGCGACCCGCGCCATCGGCGCGCCCTGCTGCCAGACATCGCCGTTGCGGCGAACTGAAATACTGTATCCGCCGGTTGCGCCCGTGCTTGTGTTGTTCCATTCACCGATCAGATCCTGAAACATGCTCATCGGCCCTCCCTGCACCTGCGCCGATGCACTGGTGACCGAAAACAATGTCCCGAGCGCAAAGGCCGAGGCCACGAGGTATCGACTAGCTTGGTTGGAACGTAGCGGCATGAGAATTCCTTTCGCCCGATTTGCTTCGGAGCAAGGCCGTGGCCACCCGGATGGGCGCCGGTTGGAAAGTGGAGTTAAAGGCCGGTAATCTGGCGCTTTTTCAAACCCTGCGCTTAAATCAGAACGATGTCGAGCAAAAAGCGGTCATTACGGGGCCGACGTTGGCATAGCCGCTGTCTTCGCGCGTATAGCAGGCGCGCCATGGTGCGACGCAGGAACGACAGCGTTTGAGGTGACGACCTGGTTCGTCACAAAGCCGAGATATCGCTCGACAAGCCTATTTTGTTTGACTTCGTCCCATTCGCGGCGCCTAACTCCTCCTCATCAGCGCTGCCCATAGATGGCGATGCACCGAAGTCGCCGTTTCCTCGTCCGGCAGCCCCAAGCGCCATCGGCAATCGAAAGAAACTGCGGCTCCCCTCGGATTGTGGGAAGTCGGATTCGATGTATGCGGCCGACGGCAGCGAGCAATTTTGCTCAGACTCCGCTCGGTTCTTGCGCGTACGCCCTTCCGAAATCCTTCTTCGCGTGAACCGCAGGACGTCCGCGCACACTGGTTGGAGAGGGTAGTTTGATGGCATTCCGTGGAATTTCCTTGAAGTTCACCCGCCTTTCGCTAGCGGCTGCGCCGCAGTGCATGTCTGGCTTCGCTTTGGGCCGGTGCACGGCAACTTCGGCGCGGGAAGCAAGGGGGTGTGCGATGAACGTCCCAAGCATCGTGCTCGAAGCGCTTCTTTGGGTCGCGGGCAAGAGCGCCATCGCCAGCGGCTTGGTTGCCAAGGCGGATCGCGAGCGCCTCAAACCGGTCACGGCACTCGCCCAAGCGCGCGTCATCAATGCTAATGGGCGGTCGCACTTTAGGGAACCGGACATGTTGAAAGGATTGTTGTTGGCTCTGCTTCTGTCGGCTGGCACAACGGCGGCATTCGCGGACGCGAAAAAGGATTGCAACGATAAACTTAGCGAGGCCGCCTGCACCGAGCTCATCCAGAGCAATTCGGGGGACGCATCTGCCTACAGAGGCCGCGGCCTGGCCTACAAGGCCAAGGGCGACGACGACCGCGCCATCGCCGATTACGGCAAGGCCATCGAGCTCGATCCGAAATACACCAGTGCCTTCATCAGCCGCGGCAACGCCTACCTGGCCAAGGGCGACAACGACCGCGCCGTCACGGATTACAGCAAGGCCATCGAGCTCGATCCGAAATACGCCATCGCCTTCAACAACCGCGGCCTAGCGTACAAGGCCAAGGGTGACAACGACCGCGCCATCGCGGATTACAGCAAGGCCATCGAGTTCGATCCGAAATACGCCAGCGCCTTCAACAGCCGTGGCAACGCCTACAAGGCCAAGGGCGACGACGACCGCGCCATCGCGGATTACAGCAAGGCCATCGAGCTTGATCCAAAATCCGCCAGCGCCTTCCGCAATCGTGGCATCGCCTACAAGGCCAAAGGCGACAACGACCGCGCCATTACGGATTACGCCGAAGCGATCCGGCTCGATCCCAAATATGCCCTCGTCTACCACAATCGCGGGATCGTCTATCAGGCCAAAGGCGATCTCGACCGCGCCATCGCTGATTTCCGACAGGCGCTCTCCCTTAGCCCGAGCCTGCAAGCGAGCAAGGATGCCCTCAAGGAGCTCGCGCTTGCCAGGGACCTGGCGACGATGAGCCGGGACGAGGTCACGTCGCTGCAGCGCCGGCTCACCGACGCCGGCTGCTATAAGGGCGCGATCGACGGCACGGCCAATCCGGCGACCGAGGCGGCCGTAAAGGCCTGCCCGGTGATGGACCCGATCCTGTCCGTCGAGACCGACATGCACACGTCGATCATCAATCGTATGGGGGTCGACCGGGAGTGCCGACTGCTGGCGACCGGCTCCAATGATAAAACTGCGCGGCTGTGGTCGCTGCCTGAGGGGCGGCTTCTGCGCGCTTTCCGCCCGCCGATCGGGCCTGGCGAAGGCGGCAGGGTCTATGCGGTCGCGCTCTCGCCGGACGGCAGATTGGTAGCGGCGGGCGGATGGGATGCCCGCGCGTCGAGCCAGCCAGGCCATGCCGTCTATCTGTTCGATGCCGCCACCGGGGCGCTGAAGGCCCGCGTGGGCGGCTTCGAGAGCGTGATCTTTCATCTCACCTTCTCGCCGGACGGGCATTTCCTTGCGGCGACGCTCGGCGGAGGGAAGGGATTGCGGGTGATCGACACCGAGCGCATGAGCGAGGTCGCGGCCGATCGTGACTATGGTGAGCGCAGCTCTGGCGCGGCGTTTGCTCCCGACGGGCGGCTCTTCACGGTCGCCTGGGATGGCTATTTTCGGGCCTACGATGCGGGTTTTCGGCTGGTTGGAAAGGCGCAGACCCGTGGCGGCCGGCGACCCGATAGCGTGGCGGTGGATCCCACCGGCCAACAAATGACTGTCGGCTTCGACGATAGCCCGGCGGTTGCGGTTGAGGTCTACAAGACGTCCGATTTAAGCTTTGCCTTCGCGGCAGACATCACCGGTGCCCAGGATAAATGGGGTCTGGGTGCGGTCGCTTGGTCCACCGACGGGCAGCAACTCATTGCCGGAGGAAAGTATCAGAAAAAAGGGAGCGATGGTGTGTCGAGATATCCTGTCTTCCTTTGGGATCGAGGCGGTCAGGGAGCGCGACAAGAGCAAGCTGTTGCTCTGAATACGATCTGGCATATTCTGCCCTGCGGCGCCGGCTTCGCGGTTGGCGCGAGCGGTCCGCTGTTTGCCCTGCTCGATCGGGACGGCAAGCCGCGTTTGAGCAAGTCGGGGGTCAGCGTCGACATGCGCAGCAAGCGCGGCGAGGCGTTGCAAGTCTCCCGCGACGGACGCCAGGTCCGGTTCGGGCTCGGCGGCGGCAAGGCCAGTCCGGCTCTGTTCGATGTCGCAGGTGCCACTCTGACCAAGGACGGCACTGCACCGGGACTGGCTGCGGCGAAGATAGACGGCATCGCTGTCACGGATTGGCAGGACAACACGGCTCCCAAGCTCGACGGCAAGGAATTGAAACTCCAACAGAACGACTCGTCGCGCTCGCTGGCGATCACTCCAGACGGCGCCCGCTTTGCGCTCGGGTCGGATTATTCGTTGCGTTCCTTCGACGCCCAAGGGAAGCAGCAATGGCGTAAGCCGGTGCTGGGGTCGGCTTGGGGCGTGAACGTGACCGCAGACGGCCGGCTCGTCCTGGCTGCCTATGGGGACGGAACCATCCGCTGGCACCGGATGAGCGACGGGCAGGAGCTGCTCGCGCTGTTCGTCAACAAGGACGACCTGCGCTGGGTGGCCTGGACGCCGTCGGGCTACTACATGGCCTCGCCCGGCGGTGAGGACATGATCGGCTGGCAGGTCAACCGCGGCTGGGACAAGGCGGCCGACTTCTTCCCGGTCTCGCGCTTCCGCGATCAGTTCTACCGGCCTGACATCGTCCAGGCCGTTCTCGAAACGCTTGACGAGAGCGAAGGCCATCGACCAGGCCAACGCCGTCGCCAAGCGCAAGCATGAGGCCGCGAGCGTGACCAAGGGCCTGCCGCCGGTCATTACCATCCTGTCGCCAGCGGATGGTGCCGAGGTCAAGAGTAGCGAGGTCACGGTCGAGTACACGATGCGCTTGCCGCCGGGTTTGGCCATCATCAACGTGCGCGCGACCATCGACGACCGGCCGGCAGGCGAGGGTGAGAAGGGATTGGTCCCAGTCGGCGATGACAGCCGGCTGACGAAACGGGTGCCGGTGCCGCCCCGCGATGCCACCCTGTCTCTCATCGCGGTCACGGAGGCCGGTGTGGCGAGCGAGCCCGCGAGCATCCGCCTGCACTGGGTCGGCCCGAAGGTGCAGGCGCAGCTGCCGACGCTCTACGCGCTCGTGATCGGCATCTCCAAATATGCAGCGCCTGGCCTCAGCCTGAATTTGGCGGCCAAGGACGCTGACGATTTCGCGGCCGTGCTGATGACGCAGCAGGGCACGTTTTACCAAAAGGTCGTGGTCAAGAAGCTTACCAATGAGGAGGCGACCGAGCGCAACATCAGGCTCGGGCTGGAATGGCTGAAGGACAACGCCAAGACCCGCGAAGACCGCGCGATCCTGTTCTTCTCCGGTCACGGCGCGTCAACACCGGCGCTCACCTCTTATCTGTTGCCGCAGGATGTCGACCCGACCAAGCTCATTGCCACCGCCCTCGACAAGTCGCTCATTTTCAATGCGCTGCGCGGATTGCCCGGCAAGGTCATGGTTTTTCTCGACGCCTGTCACGCGGCGGCGGGTCTCGAAGCCGCGGGAGGCGGCCTGCGGCATCTCGACACCGTTGGGCTCGTGAACGAGCTTGCCGACGCGCAGAACGGCATTATTTCGTTCGTTTCCTCGCAGGGAAGCGAGGTTTCTTACGAGAATGCCGAGTGGAACAATGGCGCCTTCACCAAGGCCCTGGTCGACGGCCTCAGCGGCAAGGCAATCGAAGCGGGCGAGCACGAGATCCTGACCATCGACCTCTACCGATGGGTGCTCAAGCGGGTAGGCTCCCTGACGGACAAGCGCCAGACGCCGATCATGCACGGGCCGCCCAGCCTTGCGCCGTTCCCGTTGGCGTTCGTGAAATAGGGGCAGCCCGAAGCAGCGATCGAGATTGAAGATGTTGATCAAGCGCTACCGAAGCAACTTCGCCAAGATCGTCGGCCGGTGTCTTCTGGCCGGCCTATCCTCCCTCTTGTTGGGCGGCCCTGACGTCGCCAATGCTCAGGAATCGCCGTTGCTGGATGCCTTGGTCGGAGGGTGGAATCATGGCGTTTCCGGGCAAAACATTGACATTCGCCGTAACGGCGACGTGTGGCAAACGGCGGCCCCCTCGGCTCGCGTGGCGCCAACGATTGAGGCCGGGGCCAACTTTGCTTTCGAGGGCGTCGATAACAAAGGTCGTCCATACCGCTGCGCCTACTACATCAGTTTCCTGAAGGATGGCGCGAGCAATTGGCTGATTAAGGCCCACACCGGAGAATGGCCCTGTCCTTCCGGCGAATACAAACAGCTGGCAGGCTGGTTGAGGGCGGATCCTGCGAACGCCCCGAACGCGCTCACCTTCACGAGCAGTCAAGGTGGCTCGTCCAGTCAGTCCGACTTTACCGTACGGCTTGTTGCCGACGGATCCGGATTCAGCTGGTCGATAGTAGGCGAGAGGCCTGATTGGTTGAGCGTCTCGCCGACTGAGGGCGACCTCTCCGCCGATGGCTCGGCGGAAGTCAAGTTGAGCTTGCGGCCCTCGACAATACCCAAGGCGCCCGGAAGCTACGACGCGACGTTGAGATTTCGGGGCAAGTCTTCCGGAGCCCTAGGCGTTGTTCAGCGCACGATCCGTCTGGTGGTGACTGGATCAAAAACCGCAGCTGCACCTGCACCCAGCGCCACGAACGAGGAATTGACCGACGCCGGGCTGCGAGATGCAATCGACCAGTTTAATGCGCTGCTCGGGCCGGCAAGTGGAAAAGTGCGGGTGGGTCTAGAGGGGGGAAATCAGGTCAACGTCGGACGGGACTATCGACTCGTGGCCGACACGTCGATCAATGGCCGGCTGGTCATTCTCGATGTCGATGCCGACCACAAGGTCACACTGATCTATCCGAACAAATATTTGGCCCAAGACGATATCGGCCGCATTGAAGCCGACGCGCGCGTAGCTATTCCCGCCGATAATTACCCTGGCGCTCTGAGAGCGTTCCGGGCCGCCGAGCCGCTCGGCAAGGGATTGCTCTTGGCCTTCGTTGCGCCGGAAGACTTTCAGGTCGACCGGATGGTCGCGAACAGGGCCTTACGCGGCAAGGGTCTGGTGCCGGTCGGCGATGGGCCGAGTTATCTGCTGAGTTTCATCGAGCAAGTAAAGGCATGGCAAAAATCGCATGGCCAAGAACCGAATGAGAAGCTGTCACAGTGGGGATTCGGGGTAACCGACTATGAAATTGTGCGCTGACGCCCTAAGCGATGCGGATAGACGTCGGGCGAACTCGGAAGGTTTAGCGGCAATCACGAAAGGGACTGGCCGCCATTCACTTGGATCGCAAAAGACCGGTGACCATCGGCGTCAGTCGTGGTCGGGCTAGCGGCTTTGGCCCGACCCGGAATGTTCGAGTTCGCTTCGAATTGGAGACTTTATTTGCACTGCTTGTCGAGAGCGCCAAGCATAGTACCAAATTCCTTGGCGTCACTGGATTTTTCATCCAACTCGTCAAGCCCATCCATCAGCTTGGCGTAATCGGGGCCAAGCTTCTGCCCCAAATCTTCTGCCTGTTGACCGAGACTTTGAAGCTTCTTCGCATCCTTCTTTTCGTCCAAAGTCGCCATCTGCTGATTGAGCTTCGACAAATCACAATACGTCTGTATCTTTGCTTTGTCGCCACTGATGGTCTGGACGACCTTTTGGACGTCCGCCTTGGTCGGCTTCGGCACGTTCGCTGGAGGCGCCCCCTTTTGCCCTTGCCCAAACGCTGGCATCGCGGCGAGAACGGAGATGGCAACGACAAGCTTCAGGTTCATTGAATGCTCCTTGGATAACGCTTTGGCGGCTGCGGAAGCACGACACGTCATCATAGGGCACTTCGCCAGCCCGTGCAATGTTCCGGCCCAGCCGGGTGCTTTGACCGAGCCGTCGCGTGGGCCGTCGCTTAGCGGATCATTGTCCGCGCACAATGTGTCATCTCGCGACCGGATATGTCGAGGGACTGCGCCACGAATTGGGCGGGCGTTACGTCGATTTCTTGATTGCGCGGAAAATCGGTCGCATTGTGGACAAGCGACCTGAACTTCGAATTTCCCTTTGATGACTCATGTGTCATCGCGGTCGGCGGACAAAATCCATGGGCTCGGAGGCGTAAATCGCACTTGCCGAGCTGGTAAGCGAGCGATGGGTATTGTCACCAACTAGAGGACCAATGTGGCGGATCGATCGACACGTCGGCGCGAAGATCGCCGGGGGCCCCCCGTCCTGCCGTTCTTCTTGTGGATATGGCTCGCGCATCTCGACGTAAAGTTCTGGTTCTTGACAGCACCGGCAGCGATCGCACTGGCGATGGTCGGCTGGCACGGCGCCGATTGGCTCGGCGGACTACGTTGGGCCGCGTTTGCTGCTGCCGCGCTCTTGGCGCTGCCGTTTCCGGCCGCGGCGTTGGTACTCGTCATCCGTAAAATCGACGCGGATGCCCACTGGCGGGCGCTTGATTGCGACGAAACCATCGCCGGCCTGCAGCTGCCCGCGGGCAGCCGGATTCGCTTCCACGACAAAGCCCACACCCGCGTTGATTCGATTGATCTGCCGCGCGTTACGGACATTCTGGGCATGCGCCTGGTGGGAAGCCTGAAACGGTACGATAAATGGCGCGATGTCGATCAGGTTTGGAGCGGCACTCTTGCTGAGGATCAACCAGTCAATGGTTTGCCGTGCCATGCCCGTGCTGTCCTATTCGAAAAGGACACCTTCGTTTTCGACAAGGATGGCATCGTTCAACGATGCACGCTCGCTGCACATGACCTGCTTGGATTGAAGTTGCCGCCCCGCACCACGGTGTTGGAACGTGGCAACGACAGCAAGCCTTGGAGACTGCTGCTGCCGCCCGATGCGGGTCTTTACATTCCGGCACTTGCAACGATGGCGCCTCCTGGCGTCACGCTTTTGGTGGCGAATGATGGGCGGTTAGAGGGAATCAGCTCGGGACACGGGCAGACGATCGTCGTGCGCGGCGTCCCGTTGAACAGTGCGAACTTCCATTTTCAGGGCGAGCAAATCGTCTCGGAGCTCGCGGAGCCCGCTTTCGTCGCCAGCGAGATGCGGCAAGCCGGCACTGGAGTCCGGATCGATCTGCATACTGGAACGCTTCAGTTTTGGACGCCTGATGCCTGACAGCGCGTTTCGGATCAATCCTGTCCGAGGGCGGCAATCCAAGGAGACACTGCCGGGATATCGCAGGCCCCCAGATGCCATGCGAAGCTTTCGGATTGAATTATCGTTTGGTACCGTGCCAAGAGCGAACAGACCCGCCGCTTCGGATCAGCATCCCTCGATCGCAACGGTGGGGCTATTTGCCGGGCTGGGCTGCAGCCCCTTGTTGACTCTCAAGCTGCTTCTTGACGGCTTCCGCGCGCTTCTGCAGCTCGTCTTGCATCTTCTTCTGCTGCGCTTCGATCACCTTCGGGTCGGTGGGCGGTCCGTCAAGGGTCTTGCCGAATTCCTCCAGCGGAAGCGGTAGATTGATGAACTCGCCCGCCACGCTGATGCCTTGCACCCAGAGGCTTTTTCCGTTCTTCAATTGATTGATGACGTCCGGCGTCGCTTCGAAATCGGCCTCGCAGCCATTAGCGAAGCAGAGTGTATACGGCCTGCCTTCCGTATCAGATGTCATGTTGGCGAGCCTGACCTGATCGACCATGACACGGGTGCCGCGCTGAAGCTGCACGGCAAGCGGCAACGTTACACGCAACGCGTTCGGCAGGCCCTGAGGTTGGATCAGCCACGCGGAGACGACCGGCTGGCCCGTTTCGAGGCGTCCCTCCCTGCCGGTCAAGCAGACCTCCTTGGCGCTCGCCTCCTTCACTTTCGGACAGATCTTAGTCCAAGGCGAATAGACAAGCTTAAGTTGCTGATCCTGCGCCGGCGCAGCGGCCTGTTGCGGTGCAGGCGCCGCTGCCGGGGGCTTAGCTGCCGGTGCCGCCGCAGGAGCCTTCGGCGCTGGCGTTTGTGCATTGGCTGCGGCGACAATCAGAACGGTGAGCACCGTCGTGAGCGCTCGGCCCGCCGGTCGAGCGCGTGCGATCCGATATTTCATGACAAGCGGTCCCCCCTTGCTCGCCGTTGAGCGGCTGATGCCGGTTCGAAGTATCGCCCTCAGGTTCCGTGTCGTCGTCAATTGAAGCAATACCGTGACACCGTCGGATAGGCAAACTCACTCAACCGGGCGGGGTGGATTCCTGTTGATAAGCACGAGCATACCGTTTCGACACGAAATCTCCCCCGAGCGAGTGAAGAAGCTTTTGCGCGACATGGCTCAAGCATCGATGCGGACGGTGTGCCGGGCCCGCCCTCAGATCCCGAGCAAACTTGGACGGACCACCGCGAGACGGCTAAGAGGCGTCATTACCTGTTCGGCAAGGAAACCCCAATGACACGCGTAGCTCTGCTGATTTCGGCGCTTGGGTGTGCCCTCCCCAATCCCGCCGCCGCCAAGGACCCTGGCCAGGAGTCCTACATGATCCGGATGCTCATATGCGAGGGCCCCGACGCCAAGATGGAGGTGTATGTGCCGCAGTCGATTGAGACGAGCGATGTCGTGCTCACGCGCGCGCTGACCCACCCCGTCATAGGCTCTTATACGCTCGATCTGACTGGGGCGAACAAGGGCAAGGTGCTAGAACCCGTGAAAGTCTCCCTTACTGCCGATAAGAGGGCGGTTATTATCGACCAGTATACGCGCAGGCTGCCGCCCACGCGCATTCCGGTCAGCGGCGGCATCGTTGACTTTGATCAGCGATTCGGCACCGGGGCCAAATGCGGTCCGTTCAGGGCGCAGGAGTGACGGCGCACGATCGGTGCGACCTGGACGATTAGACGGAGGTGCGTCAAACGAGTTGTGCGAAGCGCTTCATGAAGCAATGCGTCATTCCGAACGGCTCTCGCCGCCGAGTTTGGGCAACGAGAACGGCTTGCGATTGATCCGATTGAAAAGCCCGTCCGGCCTCTCGTCGAGGACGGCACCCACGACGAGCTGATCAACGCCGGCGGTCGCTACGCCTGGGGTTGAGCAGCTCAGAAGTAGGGTAGGTGAGGGTCCTGGGGCAGACCCAACTCCAGGCGGCCAAAATGTGAATACATATTTTCCGCGTTCACGCTGATGTGCATGGATGAGAAGTGGATATCGCGCCAGGCCCGTTGGATAGGATGGGACTCGGCAAAACCTGCGGTCCCGCTCATCGAGATTAGGGCATCGATGGCAGCCACCGAGAGCTCCGCGCCCCGCGTATAGTCGCGCATGGACCGAGCTCGCACCGCGAACGACGGAGGCGTCGCCGCCTCCGCTGCTTCCACCGCCCGCCGCAACAGCAATTCGGCGGCATCAAGATCAGCCGCAGTGCGGGCGAGCTGGACCTGGATGCTCGTGCGCTCGGCGACGGAAACACCGCCCGGCCCCTTGCGGACCTTTGTCCATTCGCGGAAGTGCTCATAGGCGCCTTGCGCTGCGCCCACCATCGGGGTGACGAAACTAAGCGGGGCGTAGGAGATGAAGGGCGTGCGAAAGATGCGGCTCGCGTGCAGCGCTCCACCCGGCCCTTTGCCCTCGCGCAGATCCGACAGTCGCAAGGTCCGGCTCTTGGGCACGAAAGCATTCTCGGTGACGATGGTATTGCTGCCGGTGCCGCGCATGCCGACGGTGAACCAGGTATCGACGACCTTATAATCGCTCGACGGGATCAGGAAAAAGGTCCATTCCGGCTCGCCGCCCGCGTCGACCATGCCGCCCACAAAGACCCACGAGCAGTGCCCGACGCCGCTCGCGAACGGCGATTGGCCCGAGACGCGGTAGCCTCCGTCCTCCGGGACGATCCGGGTGACCGGCATAAAGGAAGCGGCGATGGCTATGTCCGGCCCGTCGGCCCACACCGCCTTCTGTGCCTCTTCGGGAAACTGGCCGATGCAATGCGGGTGGTGGATCAGGAGGCTCGCGCACCACCCGTGCGAAGCGTCAGCTTTGCTGATCTCGCGCACCACCTCGAACCAGGTGTCGAAGCCGAGCCCGTAACCGCCGAACTGGGGCGGGATCAGGATTCGGACGATGCCGGCGTCGATCAGCTCTTGGATCGACTCGGGGGGGATCCGCCGTCCCTCCTCCGCTGCCTCGGCGCGCTTCCGGAATCCCGGAATAAGTCCCTGGACGCGATCGATGATTTGTTGCTTCGTCGCTGTCTGACCGGAGCTTGCGGTGCTGGACATCGGGCGTTCCTCCCTATTGCTCGGACGGGCCCTCCGACGGCACAAGCGCCAGGCGCCGGCCGACTGGGAAAAGCTGCAGGTCGTAGCGTTGGATGACCCAGCCCCAAATCCCAAAGGGCGCCTTCAGCATCACCGCGATGGCGATGGCGCCCATCAGGATCAAATAGATCGAGCCGAAATCGGCCAAGAGCTCGCGCAGGATAATATAGACCAGCATGCCGATGAACGGCCCTTCGATGGTGCCGATGCCGCCGATCACGACCATGAAAATCACCACGACCGTCCAATCGTTGACGCTGAACCCGGCCTCGGGCGAGATGCGGAGCTTTTGCAGGAAGATCAGCCCGCCGACGAGCCCGGTGCACGCGGCGGTCACGAGATAGACGATGAATTTGGTCCGGAATGTGTCGACCCCGAGGCTGGCGGATGCCGGCTCCGAATCGCGGATCGCCGTTAGTGCAAGCCCGTGGCGCGATCGCAGCACCAGATAAACGATTGCGCATATCAGGATCGAGGCGGCAAGCGTCATGAGATACAGCATTGCATCGCGGGTCGAGCGGTCGGGCGAGATCTGGCGCAGGATCGAAGGCGTGAGCGACAGGCCCGAGCCGGCGCCGAGCACCGCGATCAGGCTGGCAGCCAACGCGAACACCTCGGAAACGACCCAGGTGCCGACCGCAAAATACGCGCCGCGAAGTCGAAACACCGCGAATGCGACCGGGATTGACAAGAGCCCGGCGAACGCTACGGCAATCAGCAGACTGAGATAGACGTTGATGTCGAGCTCGCCGGTCAAATAGAACAGCGCGTAGGCGCCGAGACCGACATAAGCCTGTTGGCCGACAGATACGAGGCCGGCGTAGCCGGCGAGCAGATTCCAGAGCTGCGCCAGCGCCAGGTAGTAGGCCATCTCGGCTATGAGCCGCATCGTGCCGGCATCGCCCCACCACGGCAGCGCCACGAGCGCGGCGAGCACGGCCAGCGCCACAACGGCAAAGACGCGACTGGCCTTGCTTGCGCGCTCGACCCGGACGGGCTCCATGTCAGTCTCTCGTGCGCGGAAATAGGCCGCTCGGGCGGACGATCAGGATGATCAGAAAAGCGAGGTGTCCGGCGAGTATTTGCCAGGTCGGTGACAGCGCGGCACCGATGGCCTGAGCGAGGCCCAGCACGATGCCGCCGACCAGCGTCCCCCACATGCTGCCGAGCCCGCCGATGATCACGGCCTCGAACGCCAGGATCAGCCGGATCGGTCCGGCCGCGGGATCGAAGTTCGTCCGGATCGCAAACAGGACGCCCGCCACGGCCGTGAAGATCATCGCAATGCCGAGCGCCAGCGCATAAAGCTCCCGGTCATCGATGCCCATCAGCTCGGCCGTGTCGGGATCGTCGGAGACAGCGCGGAAAGCGCGGCCGAGGCGCGTGCGATAGAAGAGAAGCTGCAAGCTGCCGAGCGCGAGCAACGCCACGGCAAAGACCAGCAGCGGATAGACCCCGATCGAGATGCCGCCGGGAAGCTGCAGGCTCGCCGTCTCGACCGCGCCGAGCTTGAGCCGATGCGTGTAGGCGCCGAAGCCCTGCAGCAGCCCATTCTGGATGATCACCGAGAGGCCGAAGGTGACGAGGAGCGGCGGCAGCAGCCCGCCGGTGAGCGTGAAGTTCAACAGGGCGCGCTGCATCGCGTAACCGAGCGCGAACATCACCGGCACGACGATGACGAGGCTCGAGATCGGATCGAGCCCGGCGCTCTCGCTGACGACCAGAGCGATGTAAGCCGACAGCACGATGAGGTCGCCATGGGCGATGTTGACGAGCCGCATGATCCCGAACGACAGCGACAGGCCGATGGCGAACAGGGCATAGATCCCGCCGAGCAGGCTGCCCTGGATGAGGATGTTCAGCCATTGCATTGCGACGGCCTACCCTACAGTCCGAAGTAGGCCGCAGTGATCGCGGTACGGTCGAAATCCTTCGTCGGCGCGCTCAGCGCCAGACGACCTTCCTGGAGACAATAGAAGCGCGCGGAGGCGTCGAGCGCCCGGTTGATGTCCTGCTCGACGAGCGCTACGGTTGTGCCCTCGGCCTTGATGGCGTCCAGGCAATCGTAGATGTCGCGGATGACGACCGGCGCCAGCCCGAGCGACAGCTCATCACATAGCAACAGCCGCGGATTGGACATCAAGCCGCGGCCCACCGCCGTCATCTGCTGTTGGCCGCCCGACAGGGCCGGCGATGGCAGGTGGCGCAAATCGTAAAGCCGCGGGAAAAGATCATAGACGCGTTTCAGATTCCACGGTCCGGCCCGCTCGCTGTGGCTGCCCAGCAGCAGATTCTCCTCCACCGAGAGGCTTGGAAACAGCCGACGTCCCTCCGGCACCATGGCGATCCCGAGGCGCACGACCTCGTGCGGTGTCTTATGCCCGATCGGCTGGCCGTCGAACATGACGGTCTCGGGCGCCGTCTCCAGGGCGCCGGCGATCGCGCGCAGAAAAGTGGTCTTGCCGGCGCCGTTGGCGCCGATGATAGCCACCGTCTCGCCTTCCTCGACTGTCGCATTGATGTCGAACAGCGCCTGGAAATCGCCGTAGAAGGCCGACAGGTCTTGCGTCCGTAGCAGGGTCATGACACCGGAATGCCCATGTACACCTCTCGCACGCGGGCATCGGCCATCACTTCGCGAGGCTCGCCTTGCGCCAGGATCTGGCCGAAATTCATCACGATCAGCCGGCTTGCTACCGAAATCAGTGCGTGCACGATGTGCTCGATCCAGACGATCGTGGTGCCGCGCGCGTGAATTTCCTTGATGGTCTTGACCAGCTCGCCGCATTCGTGCTCGGTCAGCCCGCCGGCGATCTCGTCGAGTAGCAGCAGCTTCGGATGCATGGCCAAAGCGCGCGCAAGCTCGAGGCGCTTGCGCTGCAGTAAGGTCAGAGTGCGCGCCGGCATGTTGGCTTTGGCATACAGTCCCGTCACCTTGAGCACGTCGCTGCAGCGCTTGTAGCTGTCGCGCTCGGTTGCGCGGCCGCCGAAGATCGCCCCAACCAAAAGGTTCTCGAATACGCTCATATTCGCGAACGGGTGCGGGATCTGATAGGAGCGGCCGATCCCCAGACGCGAGCGCGCATGCGGCGGCATCGCCGTCATGTCGGAGCCGTCGAACAAGATGCGTCCGGCAGTCGGCGCGACATCGCCGGTGATCAAGTTGAACATGGTGGTCTTGCCGGCGCCGTTAGGGCCGATCACGGCCAACGCCTCGCCGTTCTCGACGGCGAGCTTTATCGTGTCCACGGCCTTGAGGGCGCCGTAGAACTTGGAGACCCCGTCAAGCTCCAGCAGGACAGTCATGAGGTATTGCCCGCGGCCGCCGCGCCCAAAGCGCGGCGGCCGCGCTCGCGTTCACTGCAACGCGTCAGGAATAGTGGATCGGCTCGAACGGGCTGTCGAGCGGGATGTTCGGCGCGGTTTGGTTGTAGACGACGTTCAAGTCGTACTTGAACTTGGTGCCTTTCTTCCATTGGCCGCCGACGAGCGGCGTCGTGCACACATTCGGCACCGGATTGGTGGGGCCCCCTTTCCAGGTGATGGGGCCGACCAGTGACTGGTAGTCGGTTGCTTTGATGGCATCGCGAATCGCAGCGGCGTCGAGGCTCTTTGCTCGTTTCAGGCTGTCGATCGCGACCTCGAGATTGGCATGCTTGAAGCCAAGCGGCTGGGTCCACTGCTTGCCGGTCGCGGTCTCATAGGCGTCGCAGAATTGCTGCGCCGTTTGCCCGGTCAGGCCCGACTTGAACGGGTGGTGGTGCGACCACCAGACTTCGGTCGACGTGCCCGTGCCCCGGTCGCCCAACGCCTCCACGGCGGTGGGGAACAAAAGCGCTTTCGGCGGGGTCGCGATCTTCGGCCGATAGCCCTGCTGCGCGCATTGCGTCCAGAAGATTGCGAATTGCGGCGGGTTGAAAATGCCGCAGATGGTCTCGCAGTTATTGTCCTTGAGCTGCCGGATTTGCGAGGTGAAGTCGTCGCTGAGCGGCGGATAAAGGCCAAGATCGACGATGTCGAGGCCCTTCTTCCGGAAGGCCGCCGCCATGCCGTGCTCTTTATCGCTGGCAGCGATGCCGTCGGCGTCGTTGGTGAGCATGAGGCCGACCTTTTTGTTCGTCGGCAGCGACAGCCACATGTCGGCGAACAGATTGGCGACCATGCCGAAGCCCCAGAAGAAGTGGTAGGTCCACTCGAAGCCCTTGGTTGGATTGCCTTTGCGGCCGAAGAAGAAGTTTTCCCACGGATCATCGGCGGTGATGCAGGGAACGCCGGCGGCCTCGCACTGATCCGCGACCGGGATGACGGTGTCGCCGGTCGAGGAGCCGACCATGAGGTCGACCTTGTCGCGGTTGATGAGCTGGGCCGCGACTTCCGACGCCCGGTTCGCGTTCGACTGGCTGTCGCGATAGATAATTTCCACCGGATGTTGCTCGCCGGCGACCGTGATGCCGTTCGCCAGTATCTTCTTGACCTCGCCGAGCACCCATTGATCGGCCTCGCCGAAGGCTGCGATCGGCCCGGTTTGCGGGCTGACCATGCCTATCTTGATGGGGCGGCCGGCCGCGCGTCCCGTTTGAAACATCCAAGGCGACGCGATTGCGCTCGCGCTGCCGGCGGCGATGAGCTTGACCAGCTTGCGGCGTTGCCCGTCCACTTTTGCACGAGCACCCGCTTCCGGTGACACACGTTTGATCTTCATCCTCTTTCCTCCCTCGTATTATGACGCGGCCCCTTCTGGAGCCGGACGGACTGTCCCATCAAGTGGGACAACTTGCCCACAATCGCATACATTGCGCGACGGAGCTACTGGTTTGTCCACTCAATCCCGCTGCTGCCCATCGTCATCCCGCCGCCCCCTTCGTCGGGGCGCTGGTCGAGCTCTTCTTTGACGGCGGTGACGATTCTTCCCTGGGGCGCTCCAATTGACGGTGAAACCGATGATTTCCAATCTGAACCTCATTTCAGATCAGCGGCGTAATGTTGTTCTCGATTCCGAGCAGAGCCTTGCCGTAGAGCTCGTAGCCGATCGGCGGCAATGCGACGGCGTGCCGCGAAGCCACCGCGGCGTCGCGCCAGATGCGTTGCAGTGGGCAAGCTTCCGCAAAGCCGGCGGAGCCGTGCGCGAACATCAGCTTATCGATGGCCTGCGTGATCTTTTCGACGACGTAGCCCGTATCCGCGCGCACCCTGGCGCGGGTCAGCATATCGGGATAGTGGCCGCGCGCGGCCGCTTCGTCGACATCGTCGGCGGCCCGATAGGCATGCAGATGCGCGGTATCGATCATCATCGCCGCCTCGGCGACCTGCAATTGAAACGCGACCGAGGCTTTTTGCGTTTCGAAGAAAGTGTAGGCGATCGTCCGCGACCCGGCTTTCTGGCGAACGAATTCCAGCGCCGCGCGACCCAAGCCGAGGATCGGCCCGACCAAGATGATGGCCAGAATCGGAACGAAGGCCGACCGATAGAACGCCTCCTGGTTGCGCATCTCCGTCGGATAGTCGCCCTCGATCGCGCGCGGCACCGACAGGATGCGGTGGTCGGGAACGAAGATGTCGCTCGCCTTCAGGCAAATGCTGCCGCTCGATCGCATGCCGGCGACAAACCAGGTGTCGACGCGTTCCAGATCGGCCATGGGGATAAGCGCCAGCCCTTGATCGATCGTCTTGCCGGCATCGTCGACGATCGGCATGCCGAGCACCGCCCATTGTGCGTGCCAGCCGCCCGAATTGTAGTACCAGGCGCCGGTGACGCGGAATCCGCCCGCGACCTTTGTCGCGGTCGCGGTGGGGTTGAGCACGCCGGACACGCGCGCGTCCGGATCGGCACCGAACACTTCATCCTGGGCCTTGACCGGAAACAGGCTCGTGAGCCAACAGCAAATGTTGTTCAGGTTCACGACCCACGCGGCTCCGCCGTCGGCCTCGGCGACCGCGGCGCTGACATCGAGCATCGCCCGCGTGTTCATCTCCCATCCGCCGTAACGCTTCGGCGTGCATACCTTCATAAAGCCGGCCTTCGTCACGGCTTCGAGGGTTTCCTCCTCGACGCGTCGATTGGCGTCGCCCGCCGGAGCGTTTTTTTGCAGCAGGGGCGCGAGCTCGCGAGCCTTGCCGACAAGCTCCTGTGCCGTGGGCGGCGCAAAGCTACGCATGCTTGCCATTCTGGTCATTTTGCAGCTCCTCCCAACCCAAACAAATTCTCATTGTCCTGCGCTCGTGCTGGTGCCAACAGCGCTCGCCCGAAACAAGGGTGAGGTGAGCAAAATGTCCGAGGTGCGCGTCAGGTGGTCGTCGATCAGCTTTTCGGCGAGGTCGGGGTCGCGCGCCAAGCAGGCATCGAGAATGCTCTTGTGCTCGGCGTCGACGTCCCGGTTCTCGCGCGCGAGCGCGACCGAGAGATGCCGATAGCGTTCGGACTGCGCATAGAGCGTGGCCCGCAGCGTGAGCAGCCAGGGGCTGTTGCAGCCGCCGGCGAGCCCGGCATGGAAGGTGGTATGCGCGGCCGCCCAGGCTTCACTCAAGCGGGAGGGGTCCCCGCGCATGGGCAGCGGAATCCGGTGCAGCCGATGGTACGCCGCCACGATCGCGGTCTCCCATTCGACATCGCCGTGCGCGATCGCTGAGCGCAGGCAGAGTTGCTCGATCGTGATTCGCGTCCGCGTCAGGTCCTTCAACTCCTCGACCGAGACCTCCGCGACGGAATAACCCTTTTGGGCGGTCGCAACCGTCATCTTCTCCGCCGAGAGGCGTGACAGCGCTTCCCGCACGGCGCCGGGGCTGAACCCGAGCTTGGCGGCGATCTCACTGATGGTGATCTTGGCTCCGGGCGCGAGCCGGCAGCTGAGGATTTCGGCCAGCAAAGCCGCGTAGGCGCGGTCCGTCTGGGTAACCGATTGGTCGAGCTGCGCCAGCCTGTCCATGTCGCTATTGGTGCCGCATCGAAACTATAAAATCAAGAAAAATATATTTCTCTTCGACAAAACGTTTTTGTCGCAAAAAGTATTGAATCCCAGGAGCGATGCTGATTCGCGGATTCATCAAACCGAACCGCCAGCCCGGCGCGCTGGCGACGATGGCTCGGCCATAGAACAGATCAATAAATGCTGGAACCGGCCTACGCGGACGCGGCGCGACGCGCCTGTGCGCGCGTCACGCCACTTTGGTCCCTAACGCCCGACCTCTGTTGTGCAGTCCGCATTCCTTCTTGTCTTCCTGCTCCCACCACCAGCGGCCGGCGCGTTCCGGCTCACCCGGTGCGATCGCGCGGGTGCAGGGCGCGCAGCCGATCGAGGCAAAGCCCCGGGCGTGCAGGGGATTGATCGGAATGCCGTTCTCCGTGGCAAAGTTTTGGATCGCGGCGCGGGTCCAGTCGAAGAACGGGCTCACCTTGATGAGGTCGCGTTCGGTGTCGGCGGTGACGAGCCCCATGCCTTGGCGATGGCTTGACTGATCGGCGCGCAATCCGACGATCCAGGCGCGCGCGCCCTTGAGCGCGCGGTTGAGCGGCTCCACCTTGCGCACATGGCAGCAGGCGAGGCGGCCGTCGCGCGAGGCGTAGAAACCGTTGATCCCCTGCGCGGCGACCAGCGTTTCGAGCGGCGCCTGCTGCGGATAGATCGCGCGAATGCGCAGCCCGTAACGGCGCTCCGTCTCCTCCCACAGCGCATAGGTCTCCGGAAACAAGCGGCCGGTATCGAGGGTCACCACCTCGGCGTCGACCGCGCGCTCGCGCAGCAGATGGATGATGGCCTGATCCTCGAGCCCAAAGCTCGTCGTGAACACGATACTGCCGTCGATCGACTGGCGCAGGCGAGCCAAACGCTCGCCCGGCGGCAGACCTGCGAGGCTGCGCTCCAATTCGGCGGCCTGGGCCAAGAGATCCTCTGCTAGATCCTCTGCTAGATCCTCTGCAAGATCCGTTACTGGATCCGCCGCTGTGCCGCCGGACCGTTTAGCGCGCTTCTCCCACGCAGCAGGCTTTGCGGCGCCTGCGTCCAGGATGAGCCCGCCGCCGGCGATCCGGCCGGCCAAGTCCAGCACGACGCGCCCGGTCCGCGGATTGGCGCCGTAGGCGTCGGCGGCAATCGGCCGCGCGAGTGCGATCTCGATCTCGCCGATGTGGTTTTGCGCGATCGCGGTCGAGCCGACCGACGACAACTGCCCGGGGTCGATGGCGTCTTCGATCGCGGCAATCGTGCCGGTGCCCTCTGCCGTTCCGATGCGCACCGTGACCGCGTCGCCGATCGCGAGCGGCGCCTCATGCAGCCAAAACACCCGCGCGCGCAGGCGGCGCGCGGCTTGCGGCGGCGTCGAAACCGCAGCGACGATGTCGCCCCGGCCGACAAAAATCTCGCGGTCCAGCGTGATCCCGATGGATTGCCCGGCGACGGCCGTGCGCGATGTCTGCGCCGCGCCGGGCGCGGGCCAGGCCTCGACCGTTCGCACTCGCGCGGTCTTGCCGGATGGCATGACCAGGATTTCGTCATCGACTGCGAGCCGGCCGGTCTCGACCCGGCCGGCAATGATGCGCCGCTCGTCGAACTTGTAGACGGCCTGCACCGGCAGGCGCAACGCCAGCTCTTGAGTGGGACGTGCTGGCGCGAAGGCGTTGAGCGCCTCGATCACGGTTGGGCCCGTATGCCAGGCGATCGCGGGCGTGCGCTCCGCGACCCCGTCGCCATTGCGCGCCGAGATCGGAATGACGGCGGTGGCAATCACGCCGAGGCCCGACAGATGCTGCACGATCTCGGCTTCGATCGCGCGGAAGCGCGCCGCATCGAAGTCCACGCGGTCCATCTTGTTGATGACCACGGCGACCTGCCGCACGCCGAGAAGATGCAGAAGGTGGCCGTGCCGCCGCGTCTGCTCGCGCACGCCTTCGGCCGCATCGATCAGCAGCAGCGCCGCATCGGCCTGCGCTGCGCCGGTGATCATGTTGCGCAGGAACTCGGTATGGCCGGGCGCATCGATCAGCACCACGTCGCGGGTGGCAAGCCGCAGGTAGATCTGGCTGGTATCGATGGTGATGCCCTGATCGCGCTCGGTCTGCAGCGCATCGAGCAGGAAGGACCACTCGAACGGCATGCCGCGCCGGGCGCTGACGGCCTGCAGGCTTTCGAGCTTGCCGTCCGCAAGGTTTTTGGTTTCGTGCAGCAGGCGGCCGATCAAAGTCGACTTGCCGTGATCGACATGGCCGACGACGACGACGCGCACGAGCGCGCGAGCGCGGTTGGCGTGCGCGGATGCCCGATGATCGACGACGCGAATGTTCATGGCTTCGTTCTGTTTTTTGCTATGATAAGTTGCAGGGTGGTTATAGATAGCCGGCGACGCGCAGGCGCTCGAACGAGTCCTCCGCCTCGTGGTCCATGGTGCGGCCCGAGCGCTCCGGCACTTTCGTGCCGGCGAGCTCGGTTATGATCGCGTCGATCGAGGTCGCTTCCGATGCGACCGGAAGCGTGATGTCGGAATCGCCCAGCGAGCGGTAACGCCGGCCGTTGCGCGCCAGATAGAGCGAGATGATCGGAATGCCTTCGCGCCGCGTGTAGGCCCAGATATCCTGCTCGGTCCAATGCAGGATCGGATGAACGCGCAGATGCGCGCCCGACGGCAAGGCGGCATTGAAATGATCCCAGAATTCAGGCGGTTGACTGAGCACATCCCAGTTGCCGGCGAGCCCACGCGGGGAGAACACGCGTTCCTTGGCACGGGTCGGCTCCTCGTCGCGACGGATGCCGGCGATCAGGCCGTCGAAGCCATATTTGGCCAGCGCGAGCTTCAACCCCTCCGTCTTGCGCGCGGCCGAGCGCGCGGCGGGCGGCAGCGTCGGATCGATCGCTTCGACCGGCGGGCAGAGCTCCACCTTCAGGTCGAGGTTCCACTCGTTCGCGAACCGGTCGCGGAAGGCGTACATCTCGGGGAATTTCTTCCCGGTGTCGACGTGCAGCACCGGAAACGGCACGCGGCCGAAGAAGGCCTTGCGCGCCAGCCAGATCATCACGTTGGAGTCTTTGCCGAGCGACCAGAGCAGCGCGAGCTTGTTCAGGCGGGCAAAGGCTTCGCGGAAAATAAAAATGCTTTGCGCTTCGAGTTCGTCGAGCCGGTCCATTTTCAAAAGGCCTTCTGGATGATGATTGGCGACGCGGATTCGCTTTCCGCTTCCTCCAAGGGAAAGTGAATCTCTGTTTCCGCCCGACCGAGGCGCGGCCCTTTCGTTTAGTTCGGGATGCATCGAAGAATATTTTTCTATTTGCGCCAGGAAATATCGATATATATAGAAATTCCTTCTCGTCAACTGCTTTGAGCGCCCTTCATGATTTATCAGCCAAATTTTCCCGAGCCGGCCGGGAATCGGAAGGGCGACGGCAGCGAATCGCGTCGTCATGCCCGCGCTTGTCGCGGGCATCCACGTCTATTCATACCCAAAGCAAGACGTGGATGGCCGGAACGAGTCCGGCCATGACGACTGCGGGGAAAATGAGTCGGAGGATGACGTTCCAAACGAGCGCGCAACGCGGCGCAACCGACGGCATGACCGGCAATGCCGAGAAATCAGCAACCGAGCCGGGCAGTCCCGGCGAATGGAGGTCCAAATGAAGCGATTCGTCCTTGGCGGCGCCTTGGCCGTCGCGCTTGCGGGAGCCGCGCAGGCCACCGACATCACGCTGCTCAACGTCTCCTACGATCCGACGCGCGAGCTCTACGACCACCTCGGCAAGGCTTTCGCCGACAGATACAAGGGCGAGACCGGCAAGACCGTCGAGGTGAAAACGTCGAACGGAGGCTCGGGGGCGCAGGCCCGCGCGGTGATCGACGGCCTGGAAGCCGATGTCGTCACCTTGGGGCTTGCTTATGACGTCGATGCGATCGCCGATCGCGGGCTGATCGCCGCCGATTGGCAGAAGCGGCTGCCGGAAAATGCTTCGCCCTACACGTCGACCATCGTATTTCTGGTGCGCAAGGGAAATCCGAAGGGGATCAAGGACTGGGACGATCTGATCAAGCCCGGCACCAAGGTGATCACGCCCAATCCGAAGACGTCGGGCGGCGCGCGCTGGAACTACCTCGCCGCCTGGGGCTACGCGCTGAAGCAGTACGGCAGCGCGGACAAGGCCCGCGAGTTCGTCAAGGCGATCTACGCCAATGTCCCGGTACTTGATGCCGGCGCGCGTGGGGCGACCGTGACCTTCGTCGAGCGCGGGCTCGGCGATGTGCTGCTCGCTTGGGAGAACGAGGCCTTCCTGGCGACCAACCAGCTCGGCAAGGATAAATTCGAGATCGTCGTGCCGAGCATATCGATCCTGGCCGAGCCGCCGGTCGCGGTGGTCGACAAGGTTGTCGACAAGAAGGGCACCCGTGCCGCCGCCGAAGCCTTCCTGAAATTCATCTACTCGAAGGAAGGCCAGACGATCGCCGCCAAGGATTTTTACCGGCCGCGTGACCCGGAGGTCGCGAAGCAATATGCGGGCGCCTTCCCGGATGTGAAACTGTTCACGATCGACGAGGTGTTCGGCGGCTGGCGCAAGGCGCAGGCGGCCCACTTCGCGGACGGCGGCGTCTTCGACTCGATCTATTCGCAGTGACGTGAGAGCGCCGTGAGCGGGGTAGCGACAATCCGGCGGCCAAGGAGCGTCATTCCCGGCTTCGGCGTGACGCTGGGAACCTCGGTCCTTTGGCTGTCGCTGATCGTGCTGATCCCGCTTGCGGGGCTGTTCATCAAGACTGCCGAGCTCCCGTTCGACCGGTTCGTTGCCATCATCACCAGCCGCCGCGTGTTGCACGCGTTCGAGCTTTCCTTTGGTCTCTCGCTCGCGGCGGCGGTGGTCAATCTGGTGTTCGGATCGATCGTCGTTTGGGCGCTGGTGCGTTACGAGTTTCCGGGCCGCCGGGTGTTCGACTCCATCGTCGACATTCCGTTCGCGCTGCCGACGGCGGTCGCCGGCATCTCGCTGACCACCCTGTATGCCCAATCCGGCTGGATCGGACGGTTTTTGGCGCCGCTCGGCATCGAGGTGTCGTTCACGCCGCTCGGCATTTTCGTCGCGCTCGTTTTCATCGGCCTGCCCTTCGTGGTGCGAACGGTGCAGCCGGTTCTTGAGGACCTCGAGCGGGAGCAGGAGGAGGCAGCCGCCTCGCTGGGAGCAAGCCGCTTCACGACGGTGCGCCGCGTCGTGCTTCCCGGCATCATCCCGGCGTTGCTGACCGGATTTGCGCTCGCCTTCGCCCGGGCCGTCGGCGAATACGGCTCGGTCATTTTCATCGCCGGCAACTTGCCCAACGTCTCCGAGATCGCGCCGCTCCTGATCGTCATCCGGCTGCAGGAATTCCGTTATGCCGCCGCGACCGCGATCGCGGCGGTGATGCTCGTCGCCTCCTTCCTGCTCCTCCTCGCCATCAACGCGCTGCAGCGCTGGTCGGAATCTCGCAGCGGGAAGCGGCTTTGAGCAACATATCGATCGCCGACATGCAGGGCCTTGCGGGCCGCAGCGGTGCCGGCGCGGCCCGCGCGCTCGCAAGGGCGGCTCCCTCGGGTGCGATCGACGCGCGCTCCGACCCGTCTTGGGTGCGATGGAGCGTCATCGCCGTTGCGGTCGGTTTCCTCGGGATCTTCATCGTCCTGCCGCTGATCGACGTCTTCGTTCAAGCCTTCAGCAAAGGGGCCAAGGCCTATCTTGATGCGCTGACTGACGCCGATACGCTCGCCGCGATCTTGCTGACGCTCGTGACCGCGCTGATCTGCGTCGCCGCCAATCTGATCTTCGGCCTGGTGATGGCGTGGGCCATCACCAAGTTCGAGTTCGCTGGCAAGAGCTTGCTGATCACCCTGATCGACCTGCCTTTCTCCGTCTCGCCGGTGATCTCCGGCCTCGTCTTCGTCCTCCTCTTCGGCCTCCAAGGTTGGTTTGGCCCCTGGCTGCACGCGCATGACATCAAGATCATTTTCGCGCTGCCCGGGATCGTGCTGGCGACGACCTTCGTCACCTTTCCCTTCATCGCCCGCGAGCTGATCCCGCTGATGCAGGAGCAGGGCACCGAGGCCGAGGAGGCGGCGCTGTCGCTCGGCGCATCTGGGCTCAAGACCTTCGCCCGCGTGACCTTGCCCAATGTGAAATGGGCGCTGCTGTACGGCGTTCTCATCTGCAACGCGCGGGCGATGGGCGAGTTTGGCGCCGTGTCGGTCGTGTCCGGCCACGTGCGCGGGCAAACCAACACGATGCCGTTGCATATCGAGGCCCTCTACGACGGCTATCAATTCATGGCGGCGTTTGCGGTGGCTTCGCTGCTTGCGTTCTTGGCGCTGGTTACCCTGATCGCCAAAGCCGTGCTCGAAGGGCGTCGCCAGAAGGTGGGATCATGAACATATCCGCAATCGACGTGACCAAGCGTTTCGGCGTCTTCACCGTGCTCGATCGGGTCAATCTCGATGTGCGCTCCGGCGAGCTTCTGGCGCTGCTCGGCCCCTCCGGCTCCGGCAAGACGACGCTGTTGCGGGTCATCGCCGGGCTCGAATGGCCGGACCGGGGCGAGGTGCAGTTCGACGGCGAGAACGCGCTTGCGCGGCATGTCGGCCAGCGCCATGTCGGCTTCGTGTTCCAGCATTACGCCCTCTTTCGTCATATGACCGTGTTCGAGAATGTCGCCTTCGGCCTGCGCGCCAAGCCGCGCAAGCAGCGCCTGAGCGAGCCGGAAATAAAGGCGCGCGTGGGCAATCTGCTCGACCTCGTTCAGCTCGGCTTTCTGGCGCAGCAATATCCGAGCCAGCTCTCCGGCGGCCAGCGTCAGCGCGTTGCGCTCGCGCGCGCGCTTGCGATCGATCCGCGCGTGCTGCTGCTCGACGAGCCGTTCGGGGCGCTCGATGCCAAGGTCCGCAAGGAGCTGCGGCGCTGGCTGCGCAATCTGCACAGCGAGATCCACGTGACCTCCGTCTTCGTCACCCACGATCAGGAGGAGGCGCTGGAGGTGGCCGACCGTGTCGTGGTCATGGACAAGGGGCGCATCGTGCAGACCGGCACGCCCCAGCAAGTGTATGAGCAGCCGCAGACCGCCTTCGTGCATCAGTTCATCGGCGAATCGATCGCCCTGCCGGTGGCCATCGACGCGGGCGATGTGCGCTTCGACGGGAGATCGATCGGGCTCGACCCGCAAGGCGCTCCTGACGGCGCGGCCCAGCTGTTCGTGCGTCCCTATCAGGTGACGATCATGCCGGAATCAACCGAGGCGCCGCTGCGCGGGACCATCAAGCGGGTGCATGGCCTCGGGCCGGGGAGGCGGGTTGAGATTGTCATCGGCACTGATGCCCGCGCCACGACGGTCGAGGTCGATGCGCCGCGCAGCCTGCAGCTCGATATCGGCCAGCGCGTCGGTCTGCGGCCGGAGCGTTACCGGATTTTTCCCGTTGAGGGCTCGCCAATCGCCGGCTCTCCGGAGGAGTTGGTCCGCAGGGCGGCGAAGCAGCGCGCGTTGGAGCCCGTCTGATCGGAGCGACTCAGCGCGCGCCTTGGGTTCGAGGGTTGGGTCGCCATCTCGAGCGGCAAGCTGGTATAGTCTGCGCCTGAGAGGGCAGGTTGCCGTTACCCGCGTCTTCCTCGTCGTCATCATCCGCGCAGGCGAATGATCTCGCACACATCGATGCCTGAAGCTCTCGCACCGTCTGGGCGTGCGAGCCTCGCCGGTGCGAAGCAGGACGATGGAGAGGTGGGGATTGCCGACCAAAACGTGACGAAAGCGCGATGACGATCGTCGAACGCATAAAGGCCATCTTGCTGCGGCCGGAAGCCGAATGGCGGACGATCGCCGAGGAACCCGGCGACCCGTCCGACCTGTTCACGTTCTATGTGGCGATCCTGGCGCTTATCCCGGCGTTGGCCTGGCTAATCGGCGGGTCGGTGGTCGGAATCACGACCGCCGACGGTACTATCCGCACGCCGCTCATTCCCGGATTGTTCAGCGCCATTTTTGCCTATGTGGCGAGCTTTGTGGCCGTCGGTCTGATGGCGCTCGCTATCGACGGGCTTGCCCGAGCTTTCGGCGGCCGCCGCGATTTTGCCAACGCGGTCAAGCTCGCGGCCTATTCTTACACGCCGCTATGGCTTGCCGGCATCTTCGACGTACTGCCCGGCCTGCGCTTTCTGTCCATTCTCGGCCTCTATGGCCTTTACCTGCTGTGGACCGGGCTGCCGCCGCTGATGCAGGTCACGCGCAAACGCGGCTGGTGCGTGCTGGTGCTCGCCGTGTGCGCGGTTGCGCTCACCCTCCTGATCGGCGAGCTTCAGGGCGCGATCTTCTCGCGCAGGATAGGTTGAGACCGCATTGGAGTGGGAGACATAAAATGCGGCCGCGGCTCACTGAAGAACAGGCACGTCTTGCTGCCAAGCTTGTTGGTGACGCGAAGACAGCGGCGGGCCTTACCGATGGCCAGATTGCGGACAAAGCGGGCTGCGTTGAAGAGACTATACGCGAAGTCCTGAATGGGCGGTGCCGAACTCTTGAAACCGTTAATCAAGTCTGCAGCGCCCTCAAAATCGATCTTGATTCCGCGCTCAACGCGGAGGGGCTCGTGCGTTTCCCTCCACCGCGGATCGCGAACGAGGCGCAGGCGCAAGCCGTACGCGGCGCGCTCGAGGCGTTTCTCGCACGGGACGAAGATCGGTTCCGTCGACTGTTTCTGGCCGAAGAACAGCTCGAGCCGTGTCCCGCCGAGCGCCCTTGGATGGAGACTCTCGCCGCAGCTGGCTATGTGAAGGCGACCCTCGCGGGCGCGCTGCGGCCCTGCGTGTTCGTCTACTTCCTCGACGAGCTTCTCATTGCGACGGACCTGTTCTCTCGTAACTACGAGGACCAGGTCTGTCCCCTCACGCTCGAGCAGGTGTTCCTTGTGCGGTCGATGGACGTACGCCAGGGCGATTACGTCCTGGAGCTATGTCTCGGTTCCGGCGTGAACGCGCTCGCCGCCCAGCGCCGCGGGGCCGCGAGGGTCGTCGGTGTCGACATCGGCGAGCGGGCGCTCGCGTTCGCGGCGACGAATGCGGCCGTCAACGTGGCAGGGCAGCGCGGTGGCGCGGCGCTTGAAATATTCCGCGGGAATCTGTTCGAGCCCCTCGCGGCGGAGGATCGCTTCGACCTCATCCTGGTGAACCCTCCGTTCGAGCCGGTTCCGCCAGGCACGCGGTACTTCCTGCATTCCCACGGCGGCAAGGACGGCCTCGACGTCGTCCGCGCATTTCTCCCCGGCGTCCCGCAACGGCTCCGTCCCGGCGGACGGTTCGAGATGTACACTTGGACACCGAGCGATCCGAGGTCGGAGTGGGTGACGGATCTCGTGCTCGCTGCGTTCCCGGGCTTCCGCGTCGAGGTGCGGCGCGTGACGGAGGTCTCGTTCGATGTCTGTTTCGCCAAGTTCCGTGATCGCCCGGGCTACGCCGAGTGGCGGGACTGGTTCATCTCGCAGGGTGTGACGCAGATGTGGGGCGTCCATGTCCGCGCGTTCCGCGACGGGCCGGCGGGACTCGTGCGGATCGACGCGTCAGACGACGTCCAGGCGTGCGGCGTGACCCTCGCGCGCTGGCGGGGCACGTAGCGACGCACCGGTGCTTGCGGTAGCTCAACGCGCGGCCGAAACTGGTCGGCGACTGGAACGGGGTATCAAACGCCCGAGCGGACCGTCTCTTAAGCTTTTGGTGCTCGTTCGCGGGAAAGGCCTAGACGCCATCGCGTAAGCATGGCCGCGAGGGGGTTCAGCTGCTCCAGCAAGCGGATGAGATTCGGGTGTCCTCAATTGCGATGGCGCGGTCGTATTGGCGCTCCTCGTCGGTGAGCTGCATGCCACGATCTTCGCGCGTCGGATGGGGTGAGCCCTTCGCGAACTCCGTCATTTCGCGTCCGGCGCGCTCTTGGATACGGCAGGACAAGCGCCTAGCCCATGTGGTAACCTTGAGCATGAACACGCGCACGAAATCGATCACGGTCGAGGCGGAGCGGTTGCCGGCCGCCGATCGGATCAAGCTCATCGAGCATCTGCTGGCGACACTCGACAAGCCTGACCCAGAAATCGACCGGGTATGGGGCGCCGAGAGCGAGCGCCGTCTTGACGCTTATTTGCGAAGCGAGACGACGGCCCGGGAAGCAAAGGACGTGCTCGACAAGCACTTGAAACCGTGAGGGTCCGGTTCATCTAGGAGGCCGAGGCCGAACTCGATCACGCCGTCGCCCATTACAACGCCTTATTTGGCGGCCTCGGCACCGAGTTCGCCGCGAACGTTCGGGATGGCCTGTCTCACATCGAAAAATTTCCGGACGCTGGCAATTGCTCGGCCAGCGCGTCCGCAGATATCGTTTGAGCCGCTTTCCTTATGGTATCGTCTACGCCTGTCTCGAATCGGAAATTCTTGTTGTGGCAGTGATGCATCTACATAGGCGGCCAGAGTATCGGGGCGAGCGCGTGGCGCGGCTCTGATAAGGGTCAGACGACGGACCACAGATGGAGCAGCGGCTTTTTTTCTCTGTGCACCGTCGTCCTTCTTCTGTTGCCCGGCTACGGCTCCTCCACCACCTGGCGGCACGCCTTGGGGAGCTTGGCAAGCGTCATCGACCGTCCCGGCTTCTGCGGCTCCGTCGAGGGCTTCGGATGCAGGACCGCGTCGGTGAACCACCAATTGAGCTCCTTGCCGCACCCTTCCTCGGGCGGCGCGGGCGGTTGTTTCTCGCAATCGTGACTGTCCGCGGGGCAATAGAGGCGGACGTGGAAATGATAGTCGTGGCCCCAATAGGGGCGCACCTTCGATAACCAGGCGCGATCGGTTCCGGCGTTGCGGCACAGCGCCTTCTTGATCGCGGCGTTGACGAAGACGCGCTCGACCTCGGGCGTCTCGGCGGCGGCCTTGATGAGCGCCGCGTGCGCCGGCGTCCAGATCGCCGGATCGACGTCTTTGCGGTCGGCCGCCACGACGTCGGTTGCCGACATCTCTTCGCGTTCCGCGCGGGTCAGCTCGTGGTCCGGCATCGGGCGCAGCCAGATATCGGCGTCGAGCCCGACCTGATGGCTCGCATGGCCGGTGTACATCGGTCCGCCGCGCGGTTGCGACATGTCGCCGACGAGGAGCCCGGGCCAGCCGGCCTTCGCGCCCTTTTCGCTCAGCTGTTTCAGGAAGCGGATCAGGTTCGGGTGTCCCCAATAACGGTTGCGCGACAGCCGCATCACCTGCCAGGTGGGACCGGTGAGCGGCAACCCTTCGCCGCCCGCGAGGCAGCCGTGCGCATAGAATCCGATCGAGCGCGGGGCAGAGTGCGTCGGCAGCGGCTTGCGGGCGAAAAGCTCCTTGGCCGGGATCGCCGATTCCTTGACATTGGGGAGCGGCGGCAGGGGTTTTGGTTCGAGCGTGCCCTTGTCCTGCGCAAGCGCCGTGCTTGCGAGGCCGAGCGCAACCGCGAACATCGGTCGAATCAATCGATGATCCATCATGACCCCCTTCTTACCGCAGCGGACCGCCGTGCGGAAAGCGCCATCCACGGGCCCGGCAATGGGGGCTTAAGTTCGGCTATTTTTGTTCCCCGATCAAAGGCCGGCGGACGCAGTCGCAGCAATCGTAGAGCGGATTGGCTAAGCGTAATCCGCCATCCACGGCACAACGGCGGATTACGCCTTCGGCTAATCCGCCCTACGTGTCTGTTCGCATCATCAAGGTGTCCGATCAGGGGAGCTTTAGTCGAGCAGCCGACCAAATTCGCGCCGGCGAAATGAAGCGCGCTACAGCGCAAACAGCTGAATCCGGAGCGCCCGCGCTGCGGCGAGCATCCGCTCGTCATAACTTGCCAACTCGACCGTCAGACCGCGGTCGAGCAGGAACTCGATCGATGCGATGTGAAGCGCGTCGAGGGTGCGCAGCGGAACTGGAAACGGCTCCAAGGCGCGTGCGAGAACCGGCGGAGCCAGCTCGATCAACGCCACATGACCGATCAGGGCCCTCGCCTCCTCGCCATGCGATCGGCCCAGCCCGCGAGCGTGAATCCGATTCCAAAGCTCGTATTCGAGCAGACGGCTTGCGATCAGCGGCTCTTGCCACAATGTATCGGGCGGCGAACGATCCTCCGCCAGGAGATGGGCGAGCGCAACCGAGGTGTCCAGATAGATCACCGGTCATCTCGGTCGCGCTGCAACTCCTCCATCAGGGCGCGGAAAGCCATGACGGGCTTGCGCGGCGGCGGGGCGGCACCGACCAGCGCGGGCGGCGTAACCCATCCCCGGCGCATGGCCTCGGCCAGCATCGCGTCACCCAGCAGCTCGCTTCGCCCCGCGCGCGGCGGTGAGAGCTCGGCCACGACGCGATCCCGGTCGGTCACCAAGACCGTTTCGCCGTTCGCGACAAGGCGAACATATTCGCTCAACTTGTTCTTGAGCGTTTTCAAGCCGACAGCACGCATACGACAAAGGTAGCTACCGGGCGCTACCTTGTCAAGGATGCCGCACGTCGTAGGGCGGATTAGCGACGCGTAATCCGCCATCCATGACGCTACGGCGGATTACGCCTTCGGCTAATCTAATCCGCCCTACGTGTTACGTCTCAAACATCCACCTTCAACGCAGCGATGAAGGCCTCCTGCGGGATGTCCACCTTGCCGAACTGGCGCATGCGCTTCTTGCCTTCTTTCTGCTTGTCGAGCAGCTTGCGCTTGCGCGTCGCGTCGCCGCCGTAGCACTTGGCGGTCACGTCCTTGCGGAAGGCGCGCACGGTCTCGCGCGCGATCACCTTGCCGCCGATCGCGGCCTGGATCGGGATCTGGAACATGTGCGGCGGGATCAGCTCCTTCAGCTTCTCCACCATGGCGCGGCCGCGCTGCTCGGCGCGGGTGCGGTGCACCAGCATGGACAGCGCGTCGACCGGCTCCGCATTGACCAAAATCTGCATCTTCACCAGGTCGGCGGGCTTATAGTCGGTGAGGTGATAGTCGAACGAGGCATAGCCCTTCGACACCGATTTGAGCCGGTCGTAGAAGTCGAACACGACCTCGTTGAGCGGCAGGTCGTATTTCACCATGGCGCGGTTGCCGACATAATTCAGGTCGACCTGGACGCCGCGCCGGTCCTGGCAGAGCTTGAGCACGCTGCCGAGGTATTCGTCAGGGGTGAGGATGGTAGCCCTGATCCACGGCTCCTGGATCTCGTCGATCTTCACCACGTCCGGCATGTCGACCGGATTGTGGATCTCGATCTCCTTTCCATCGGTCAGCCGCATCTTGTAGATCACCGACGGCGCGGTCGCGATCAGGTTCAGGTTGAACTCGCGCTCGAGCCGCTCCTGAATGATCTCCAGATGCAGCAGGCCAAGGAAGCCGCAGCGGAAGCCGAAGCCGAGCGCAGCGGACGTCTCCATCTCGTAGGTGAAGCTTGCATCGTTGAGCCGCAGCCGTCCCATGGCGGCACGCAGCGCCTCGAAGTCGGCGGCGTCGACCGGAAAGAGGCCGCAGAACACGACCGGGATGGCGGGGCGAAAGCCGGGCAGCATTGCATGGGTCGGCTTGCGGTCGTCGGTGATCGTGTCGCCGACCCGGGTATCCGCCACTTCCTTGATCGAGGCGGTGAGAAAACCGATCTCGCCGGGGCCGAGCTCCGCCTTCTCCGCCATCTTCGGCGTGAACACGCCGACGCGATCTACGTCGTAGGCGGCGTTGGTACCCATCATGCGCACGCGCTGGCCCTTCTTGAGCGTGCCGTCGACGACGCGCACCAGCACCACCACGCCGAGATAGGCGTCGTACCAGGAGTCGACGAGCAGCGCCTTCAACGGCGCCTCGCGGTCGCCCTTCGGCGGCGGCAGCCGGTGCACGATCGCCTCGAGCACCTCGGGCACGTTCAAGCCGGTCTTCGCCGAGATCAGGATGGCGTTCGAAGCATCGAGCCCGATCACGTCCTCGATCTGCTGCCTGATCTTTTCCGGCTCGGCCGCCGGCAAATCGACCTTGTTGAGCACCGGCACGACTTCGTGGTTGTTGTCGAGCGCCTGATACACGTTGGCGAGCGTCTGTGCCTCGACGCCTTGGCTCGCATCGACGACCAGCAGCGAGCCCTCGCAAGCCGCCAGCGAGCGGTTGACCTCATAGGCGAAGTCGACATGCCCGGGCGTGTCGATGAGGTTGAGAACGTAGTCCTTGCCGTCGCGCGCGTGATAGTTCAGGCGCACGGTCTGCGCCTTGATCGTGATGCCGCGCTCGCGCTCGATGTCCATCGAATCGAGCACCTGATCGACCATCTCGCGTTCCGACAGGCCGCCGGTGAGCTGGATGAGCCGGTCGGCGAGGGTAGATTTGCCGTGGTCGATATGCGCGACAATAGCAAAGTTGCGTATGTTCTCGATCGGGACCGCCGTCATGGGCGCGGCTTAGCATTTCGCGCCGCAACGCAGCAAGACAAGCTTGTCTCGCCCTTCCATTGTCATGCCCCGCGAAGGCGGAGCACCCAGTACGCACAAGCGGTGCGAGAGCGTTTCCGCCGGTGGCTACTAGATCATCCGCCTTCGCGGATGACGACGGTGAAAGGGAACGGGAGATAGCAACAGCATGCAGCCGCTGTGGGGTTGCGCGGATGGACCGGGCCGATATCGCATGCCATAGAGGCGTTCGTGCCGCCCGTCTTGAATTCCCGCATGCACGCGTTGAGCTCGATTGCGACCTTTCGCGGGCCAGGATTTGCCGCGTTCGGCCGCCTGGTCGACGCCTTGAGCGATCCCGCGCGGCGGCACCGGGCCGCCCTCGGCTTGGTCGCCGCCTACGCGATCCTGTGGGCGCTCTATGCGGCGGTCGCCAAGAGCAGCCAGGGCATCAATGCCGACATGGGCGAGATGCTGGTTTGGGCACGCGAGCTCGCGCTCGGCTATCCCAAGCATCCCCCGTTTCTGGCCTGGGTGCTGCGGGTCTGGTTCACGATCTTTCCGTTCGAGGACTGGGCCTACTATCTGCTCTCATGTGTCAATCTGGCGGCGGGGCTTTACGTCGCCTTCGTTCTCGCCGGCGAATGGCTCGACGGGCCGAAGCGGGCGGCGGTGCCGTTCTTGCTGGCGGTCATCCCTTTCTACAATTTCCTTGGCCTCAAATTCGATCAGAACTCGGCGCTGATTCCGCTCTGGGGTCTGACCATCTGGACCTTCGTGCGCTCGCTCAAGACGCGCCATGGCGGCTATGCGGCGCTCGCCGGATTGCTAGGCGCGATTTCGCTCCTGAGCAAATATTGGTCGGGCTTTCTTCTGCTGGGGCTTTGTTTGGCGGCATTATTCGACCGCCGCCGCGATGCCTATTTTCGCTCGCCGGCGCCCTACATCTCCGCCCTCGTCGGTGCCGTGGCGTTCGCGCCGCATCTCTATTGGCTCGTTCGCGAGCACTTTCCGCCGCTCGCCTGGATCGGCACCAGGCGCACGGCCCAGTCCGTGCTCGATGCTCTCGGCTCGCTGACGGAATTCTCGGCCGGCACCCTCGGTTATGCCAGCGGCGCCGTCATTCTCGTTCTTCTGTTCGTGCAGCCTTCGTGGGCGGGGCTGCGCGACAGCCTCTTCCCGCGCGAGCGCGACCGTCGGACCGCCGCGATCCTGTTCTGGGCGCCGCTGCTCGTTCCAATTCTGGTCGCGGCCGTGACGCATACCAATCTTCTTTCGCTGTGGAACATGCCGGCGCTCAATCTGCTGCCGGTGGTTCTGTTAGGCTCGGCGCTCGTGACGGTGACGCGCGATCAGGTGACACGGGTGGCGGCGGTGGCGGTCTCCGTGTCGGTGCTCGCGCTCATCGCCTCGCCGTTGGTCGCCCTTGCGATGCTGCGGGCGGGGGTGGAGAATTATGCCTCCTATGCGCGACCGCTCGCGCAAGCCGTGGATTACGAATGGAAGGCGAGCACCGATCGGCCGTTGCGGCTTCTCGCCGGACCGTTTGCGGTCGTCAGCAGCGTAGCGATGTATATTCCGGATCGGCCGTCGACCTTCGCCGACTTCTCGCACTACCTGTCGCCGTGGGTGGATGACGAGCGCATGGCCCGCGAAGGCGTTGCGGTCGCCTGTCCGGCGGTCGAAACCTGGTGCATCGACGCGATGCTCGCCCTGATGGCCAAACGGCAGGGGTCGCATAAGCTCGATGTCGAGTTGACGCCACGGTGGCTGGGGTTCGAGGGTTCGCCGCAGCGCTTCACCATGGCCATCATCCCGCCGCCGCAATGAAAGTCGTCGCGCCGAAGCGAGCTCAGGAAAGGCGCCCATGGCCGTAGCTGCACTGGCGCGCCGCGCGCTATTGCCTGCGGAGCGCCTCGTCGAGACCCTCACGGATCCGGCGCGGCGCGAGAGCGCGGCGCTCGTGGTCATTGTCGCCTATGTGCTGGTCTGGACGCTTTACGGCATCATCGCCAAGTCGAGCCAGGACGTGAACTTCGATATGGCCGAGCTCGCCGCCTGGGCTTTACACCCGGCGCTCGGTTATCCGAAGCATCCGCCCCTCGCCGCCTGGGAGGCGATGGTCTGGTTCGCGGTCTTCCCGCGCGCCGACTGGGCCTTTTACCTGCTCGCCGTGACCAATGTAGGTATTGCGTTGTGGGCGGCGTGGCGGCTCGCCGCGCGCTGGCTCGACGGCGAGGCGCGGGTTGTTGCGCTTGCGCTCCTCACATTGATCCCGCTCCTGAACTTTCAGGCGCTAAAGTTCACCCCCAACGTCGTCCTGATCCCGACGTGGGCGCTGACCACGCTCTGGTTCTTGCGCTCCTACGAGACGCGCAAGCTCGGCGACGCGGCGCTTGCGGGCGTCGCTGCGGCCGCCGCCATGCTCGCCAAATACTGGTCGGTCTTCCTGCTGCTCGGGCTTGCCCTGGCCGTGCTCGCCGATCCGCGCCGCGACAGCTACTTCCGCTCGCTGGCGTCGTGGACCACGACTGTCGTCGGCGCCGTCGTGCTCGCGCCGCATCTGCTCTGGCTGTACGAGCACGATTTCGCCCCGTTCTCTTATGCGGCCGAAGCGTATGGCGACCACGGTCTCGCCCAAGCGGCGCAGACGGCGTTTACGTATCTCGCCGGCGCAGCGGCTTACACGGCGCTGCCGGTCGCGCTGGCGCTCGCCGTGGTGCGGCCGAGCCGGCAAGCGGTCGCCGACATCCTTTGGCCGCAGACGATCGATCGTCGCATGGTCGTGATTGCGTTTTGGCTGCCGCTCCTGTTGCCCGCTTTGCTGACGCTCGTCGCCGGAGGCCGCACCACGCCGTTATGGACCATGTCCTGCTGGACGCTGCTGCCCGTCGTGCTGCTGGCGTCGCCCCGAGCCCCGACTGATCACCGCGCAACGATTCGCGTCGTCGCTTTCGCCTTGGCGTTTCCCGCGGCGTTCGTGCTGGCTGCGCCGGCGATCGCGTTCAAGATTAACCTCGCCGGCGTGCCACATGACGGTGCGCACTTCCGGCTTTTGGCAGGCAAGCTCGATGAGCTGTGGCGCGCCACGACCGACCAGCCGCTGCGCATCGTTGCCGGCCAGTCCGACCTTGCCTATGGCGTGGCCTTCTATCTTCCGGGGCCGTCCGAGGTCTGGCCGGATCTGGACCAGCGCATGGCACCCTGGATCGATGACGCGCAGATCGCGCGCGGCGGCGCCGCTCTGCTTTGCCAGGCCGAGTATCCGTCTTGCGTCAACCAGGTCGCGGCATATGCGGCGCGCTCTCCGGCTGGGCGCCGGGTCGAAGTCGAGCTGGCGCGGCAATATTTTGGCGTGCCGGGCCCGTCCGCCCGTTATCTGCTCGTCACCGTCCCGCCGGCGCGATGATTCTCACCTCTCCCCGCAAGCGGGGAGAGGTGAGAAAGCGGGCCTCAAACAAATGGGATTTATATACTTGACTCCCTCGATTTTTCGGGGTAGGATTTCTCCATGGATTGAGGGGTTGGACATGTCCAAGAGCACGATTTCCACTTTCCAGCTTTTCGAGATGTTCCCGGACCAAGAAGCGGCTCGGACCTACCTCGAAGGCCGATTGTGGCCGAACGGCCCGCGCTGTCCGGTGTGCGGAATGGGCGAGCGCATCACGGAACGGAAAGACGGCTTCTATCGTTGCAACCAGTGCAAGGAAGATTTCACTGTGCGCACGGGCACCATTTTCGAGCGGAGCCACGTTCCTCTGCACAAATGGGTTTATGCGATGTACCTGCTCGTCACGGCCCGCAAGGGAATATCGAGCATGCAATTGGCCAAAGAGATCGGGATCACTCAGAAGTCGGCTTGGTTCGTCCTGCACCGGCTGCGCGAAGCCTGCGGCGGCAAGGGCCTTACCAAACTTCGAGGCATTATCGAAATCGATGAAACCTTCGTCGGTGGGAAGGAAGCCAATAAGCACGAAAATAAGAAGCTCAAAGCTGGTCGCGGCACGGTCGGTAAGACACCGGTTCTCGGTATGCGCGAACGAGGCGGCCGAACCATCGCCATGCCGATCAGCGGCACCGATGCCAACACCGTCCAGTCCACAATTCATCAGCACGTTGAAGATGGCTCGGTCATTCATACCGACGAAGCGGGCGCATATCGCGGCATCGATGGTTTGGGCCATGATACAGTCAACCATAGTGCCGGCGAATATGTTCGCGACGGTGTGACGACGAACGGCATTGAGAGCGTTTTTGCCGTTCTCAAGCGCGGCATTTATGGGGTTTATCACCATACGAGCGACAAGCACCTTGCCCGCTATGTCGATGAATTTGCCTTCCGCTTGAATGAAGGTAACGTCAAGAATCATACTTTGACGCGGCTCGACAGCTTCATTGACGGCGTGGCCGGCAAGCGGCTGACGTACAAAGGGTTGATCCAATGAGCAACCCAAAAATACCAAAAGAGTTAGATGCTATTGCTGATCTTGTCCTTGCTTATCGACCAAATCCGAAGACAAAGGCAGCAAAGCAGCGCAAGCGACTAGCAGCAAAGATTGCTAAGGTCGGTAAAGAAATTGCGCAAGAGGAAGGGGAGGCAGAGCGCTATGTCGAAGAACGGCGAGAAAGCATCCATAAAGGCGCCCGAAGAGCACCAAAAAGATTCCGTCTTTGATTTCCTTTATTGTGATACGCGTCGCATCGGTTCTTTCCTAGCTCAGTTTGACGACGCGGGGCATCTTGAAAAAGTAATCCAGCGGGAGAGCCTCACAAAGGGTGTTAAAAGAGGTGTGGAGCTAAGTCTGGGCGGAGGGGCTAGCCTTGCTGGTACGGGAGGCTCCGGCAACGTTGCTTTTAAGCGCGGGCCAAGTGACGAGGGGGCTGAAGCTAGCGAACGTATTTATGACCCGCTTTGGACTAACGCACGTACATTTCTTGATTACCTACACGGTGCTGATTTGCTTCATCGCAATGTCTCTAAAACTAGGATCGGACAATTTACACTGCTATCTGGCTCGCTTGCTATTTTCGACCTTTCGACGCTGCGATCGGCGTGGGAACAGCCGTATATCAGAAACCTTCTTAAGATCGGTATGGAAGGGGGGACAGCCCTGCCCCAGCCATTAAGCAGGCAACAACGGAGAGCATCGGGTAAGCATCCTACCTCTTCCGATCAAGCAAGCCCAGCGGACGCTGTACTAGGGATGCTACAGTTTTTGCCGCACGGAATAGTCGCTTCCATCCGTTTCGATGCAGGAAATGTATGGTGCAACTTGAACAGTTAAAATCTTGTTGGATCATCATCGGATATTCTTCTCAAGCACGGTGTCTCTGTTGCTGGAGTGTGGAGTGTCTTAGGCATAATGGACGCCCATCCTGAGGAACCAAACGACGGAACATCTCAGGCATTGGAGGCGGAGCGTGATGCTACCGCTTTGGGGTCATTAGGGGAGCTTGTGGCCAAGTTTGGTCCGGCCGTCAGACTCATGCTTGGCCGACCAAGTAAATCGTTTGGCGTAACTCCGTTGTTAATCTTTCGCGCTATTTCGGGTTAGGTGCATGGGAGTCAAGTATATAAATCCCAAACAAATACGCGCTAATTCTTCATGCGGGCCTTGACCGGGTCCACGACGTTCTCGACCTTGTCGAATTCCACGTTCTGGATCGCACCGCCCACCTTTTCCACGCGGCGGATATAGACGGTCTGAACGACATCGCGGGTCTCCGGATCGATCGAGATCGGGCCGCGCGGGCTCTCCCATTGCATCCCCTTCGCCGCCGCGATCAGCGCCTCGCCGTCGCTCTTGCCGCCGGTTTTTTTCAGCGCTTCGTAGATCACGTGCATGCCGTCATAGGCGCCGACGGAGAACATGTCCGGATTGCGCCCGAAAGCTTCCCTGTAGCTCTTGACGAAGGCCGCGTTGAGCGCCGAGTCGTGCGTGTAGTCGTAGTGAAACGAGGTGATGATGCCGATCCCGGCATCGCCCATGCTTTTCAACGCGTCTTCACTGGTCAACTCCCCCTGGCCGAGAACCCTGGTCTTCGCCGGATCGATGCCGCGCTCGGCGAGCGTCTTGCCGATGGCCGCCGGCTGCGTGCCGCCGGGCGTCCAAATGAAGATCGCGTCAGGGTTTGCATCCTTGGCGCGCTGCAGGAAGGCGGAGAAATCCTGCGCCGCCACCGGAAACCGTGCGGAGCCGACGATCTCGCCGCCGGCATCCTTGAAACCTTTCTGGAACGCGGCTTCCCCGTCGTGCCCCGGGCTGAAGTCCGAAACCATCGTATAGGCTTTGCGGATACCGTTCTTATAGGCCCATGTTCCAAGGGTTTCGATCAATTGCGGCACGGTGAACGAGGTGCGCACCATGTAGGGCGATTTCGTCGTGATGATCGAGGTTGCGGCATTCATGTTGACCATGAATTTCTTTGCCTGCGCCGACACGTCGGCGGCGGCAAGCGCATTGGGGGTGAGCGCGAACCCGGCCAGAAGGTCGACGTTGTCGCGGGCGATCAGTTCCTGGGCGAGACGCTTGGCGATGTCCGGCGCGATCCCGCCGGTGTCCTTGCGGATGACCTCGATCGTCCTGCCGGCGACCGGGCCGGCATGCTGCTTCAGGTAAAGCTTGATGCCGCTGTCCATTTGCGCCGCGGGATCGGCGAACTGTCCCGAATAGGGCAGGATCAACCCGATCTTGATGGTGTCCTGAGCATGGGCCGACGCGGCGCCGAGCAGGAACAACGCCGCGCACGCGAGCCGAACCGGCGCTCGTTGCATGTCATCCTCCCAAGTGTTCGTTGTTAGGTCGCTTGGGAGGATCTTAGGCACGAAAGACGTCGTGCCGCAACGGGCCCGTCACGTCTGCGCTGTCATGCTCCGCGGAGGCGGAGCATCCAGTACGCACGGGGCGGCAGGCTTCGACGCCGGTGATTACTGGGTCATCCGCTTTCGCGGATGATGACGGTGAACGGCGGCGGCGACGTTGGATCAATACCGATAATGGTCCGGCTTGTAGGGCCCGTCGGTGTGGATGCCGATGTAGGTCGACTGCTTGTCGGACATGCGGGTCAGCTTGGCGCCAATCTTGGCGAGATGCAGCCGCGCCACCTTCTCGTCGAGGCGCTTGGGCAGCGTGTAGACCTTCTTCTCGTACTTGCCGGGATTGGTCCACAGCTCGATTTGCGCCAGCGTCTGATTGGTGAACGAGGACGACATCACGAAGCTCGGATGCCCCATGGCATTGCCGAGGTTCACCAGGCGCCCCTCCGACAGCAAGATAACTCGTTTGCCGTCCGGGAATTCGACCTCGTCGACCTGCGGCTTGACATTATGCCATTTGAAGTTTTTCAGCGCGCTCACCTGAATCTCGGAATCGAAGTGGCCGATATTGCAGACGATGGCGCGATCCTTCATGTGCCGCATGTGATCGACCGTGATCACGTCGACATTGCCGGTGGCGGTGACGAAGATGTCGGCGCGCTTCGCCGCATCATCCATGGTTGTGACCTCGTAGCCTTCCATGGCCGCCTGCAGCGCGCAGATCGGATCGATCTCGGCGACCAGCACGCGGCAGCCCGCCTGCCGCAGCGAGGCCGCCGACCCTTTGCCGACGTCGCCGAAGCCTGCAACCATCGCCACCTTGCCGGCCATCATCACGTCGGTGCCGCGGCGGATGCCGTCGACAAGGGATTCGCGGCAGCCGTACAGATTGTCGAACTTGGACTTGGTGACGCTGTCGTTGACGTTGATCGCCGGCCAGAGCAGCTTGCCCTTCTTCTGCATCTCGTACAGGCGATGCACGCCGGTCGTCGTCTCCTCGGTGACGCCGCGGATCGCCTCGGCGTTCTTCTTGTAGAATCCCGGCTTCTCCTTCAGCCGCTTCTTGATGGCGGCGAACAAAATTTCTTCTTCCTCGTTGGCCGGGTGTGCGATGGCGCCGGCCTCGCCTTGCTCGGCGCGCAGACCGAGATGGACCAGCAGCGTCGCATCGCCGCCGTCGTCGAGGATCATGTTGGGCGTGCCGCCATCCGTCCATTCGAAAATGCGGTGCTGATAGTCCCAGTATTCGGTCAGCGTCTCGCCCTTAATGGCGAAGACCGGCGTGCCGCCGGCGGCGACCGCCGCCGCGGCATGGTCCTGGGTCGAGTAGATGTTGCACGACGCCCAGCGCACGTCGGCGCCGAGCGCCTTGAGCGTCTCGATCAGCACCGCGGTCTGGATGGTCATGTGCAGCGAGCCGGCGATTTTGGCGCCCCGCAACGGCTGCTCCGGGCCATATTCCTCGCGCGTCGCCATCAGGCCGGGCATCTCGGTCTCGGCGATGGCGATTTCCTTGCGCCCCCAGGAGGCAAGGCCGATGTCCTTGACGATGGAATCAGTAGCGGTCGTGGCCTTTTTCGGGGAAGCGGTCATGGGGGGTCCTTGGGGTTCTTGTTGCGGCACGCGAGGGTCGAGGCGCGAAGTTGTGCGGGCGAGGCGTGGCTATAGCAGGGCGGTCCTGGGTCCGCAATGAAGATATAAAGCTTTCTTTATATCCTCGCAGCGTCATCCCCGGCCGCGTGCCGGCGCGTGTCCCGGATGACGCGCGAACGTGCAGCGCGCTAGTCGTCTTCCCCAAAGCGGCCAGCCACCAGTTTATCGAGCGCGTGCATGACCTCGGCCGCCTGAGTTCCGCTCGTTTCGACGGTGATGGAAGTCCCCGGACCCGCGGACAGCATCATCAGGCCCATGATCGAGGTGCCGCCGACGGTTTCGCCGCCGCGCGTGACTTTCACTTGGGCGTCGAAGCGCTCGACGGTCTGCACGAACTTGGCGGAGGCGCGGGCGTGCAAGCCCTTTTTGTTGACGATCTGCAGCACTTGGACGAGGACGCCCTCGGCGGGCGGCGGATCGGGCGGACGATCCCCGTGCCCGGCGGCCTCGGTCATTTCCCGCTCAAGACCCGACTGGCAATCGTGATGTATTTGCGGCCGGCGTCCTGGGCGGCGGCAACGGCTTCGTTGAGCGGATATTCGTCGCGGACTTTCGCGAGCTTCACGAGCATCGGCAGATTAATCCCGGCCACCACCTCGACCTTGGGCCTGCTCATGCAGGAGATCGCCAGGTTTGACGGCGTGCCGCCGAACATGTCGGTGAGAATCACCACCCCGTCATCGGTATCGACGCGGCGCACGGCGTCGATGATGTCCTTGCGGCACTGCTCGACGTCGTCCTCCGGCCCGATCGTTACCGCCTCGATCTGCCGCTGCGGACCAACAACATGCTCAAGCGCGCCGCGGAACTCAACGGCGAGCCGCCCGTGGGTCACGAGGACGATCCCGATCATGTGAGACTCCCCATGCGCGCCGACGCTGCGGCGCACGCAAGGGCCGTGATCTTCATGTCAATAAGTCCCAGCACAGGGGCTCTTCAGCCCAATGTTGCATTGCGATAAACGGGGCATAAAGTAAGCGTTTGGGCGAGAATGCCAAGAGGGAATTTATCCACTATACGTCGTGTGCGACGGTTTGGACCAAGGCCTGTATCATCGGAAGGGGGTCGATGCCGCGGCCGATCCCCAGGCGCGGCAGACGCACTCCCAAGATCACGGTCTCTTGTGCCGAGGGATCGGGGAGCCGCTTTACGTCGTCAGCAAGGTCGACGACAAGGCCGGCAACCGCCACGGCCTCATAGGCAATTCGTCGAATGCCGAGCCCGCGCACCTCGATCAGGCCGCCGAGCGCCCTTGCGGGACGGACGATGAGATGCCTCCCCTGCGCCTCGGCCTGGATGTGGTCGTCGCCGACGAGACGGGCAAACTTCAGGAACCCGCTCTCCGCGGCCACAATAAGCGCGAGCGCAAGGCGCGACTTTCCCGAGCCGGCCGGGCCGCGGATGATAGCGGCGTGCCTTCCGACCAGCACGGCGGACGCGTGGATCGTCTGCGTTTGTGCAGCACCATCGGCGGAAGTGGACATGGGCCGATCGGCCCCGTTTTCTTACCTCTCCCCGCTTGCGGGGAGAGGTCGGGACAAGCGCGCGCTTGCGCTTGTTCCCGGTGAGGGGGGCTCTCCGCGAGTCTGAGCGCGGGGAGAGGTCCCTTCACCCGAAAC
>JBKQHQ010000185.1:0-23390 GCA_052148715.1 Xanthobacteraceae bacterium
AACCGCCTGGTCCAAAGACGATGCGGGCCGGTTGGACCAAACTCACCGCCATGGCCCATGGTTATCTCCTTGCAACCGCTACACAAAATGTGTGAATCCCGTAGCCCACGAGGGGGGAGGTGAAGAATAGCCCGCCGTCACGCGGCGGCGATTTCGGCGATGAGGGTGTGCACGAGGTCGGCGGCGGGGAGCTGGCGCGCGCGGGCGACGCCGCGGCCGGCCCAGAGCGACTGGTAGTCGGTTTCGCCGAGCTTGGCGGCGGCGGCGCGCATCGGGCGGGTCAGGTTGTTCTGGAACGGGAAGCGCGGGATCGTGTCCTCGCGGCCTTGCAGCTGGGCGATGAAGCCGTTGGCGAGGCCGCGCGCCGGCCGTCCCGAGAACGCGCGCGTGATCACGGTGGTGTCGGCGCGCGCCGTCAGGATCGCCTGCTTGTGCGACGCCGGCGTGCCGCATTCCGGGCACGGCATGAAGGCGGTGCCGAGCTGGACCGCGACGGCGCCGAGTTTCAGCACCGCCGCGATGTCGGCGCCGTCCATCAGCCCGCCGGCGGCGATCACCGGCACATCAACCGCGGCGCAGATGCCGCGCACGAGCTCGCGCGTCGGCACCATCGCCTGCTCGAACGGCCCCGCGAAGGTGCCGCGGTGAGCGCCGGCCTCCTCGCCCTGCGCGACGATACCGTCGACGCCCGCCTCCTGCAGGCGGCGCGCCTCCTCGACCGTCGTCGCGGTGCCGAGCACCCCGATCCCGGCCAGCCGCAGCCGCAGCAGAAAGTCGCGCGCCGGGATGCCGAAGGTGAAGCTGAAAATGGCCGGGTGCGCCTTGAGCACGGCCTCGAACTGGGCCGGGAACGGATCCGGCGGCACCGGCGCGGCGACCGGCGCCGGCAGCCCCAGCCGCGCGTGCGCCTCGCCGAGCACTTTCAGCATCGGCACCGGGTCGACCCCCGGCTCGCCGTGATGGCCGCCGGCGAATAGATTCACCGCGAACGGTTTTTCGGTCAGCTCGCGCGTGCGCCGGATATCGGCGGTGATCTGCTCCGGCGTCATGTAGGGGCAGCCGAGCGAGCCGCGGCCGCCGGCGTTGCACACCGCCGCGACCAGCTCCGGCGTCGAGTGGCCGCCGCCCATCGGTCCCTGGACGATCGGGTTGTCGAGACCGAGCCGCTGCAACAATCCATTCGCCGCCATCGCCTGCCTCCTCGTGCCGCGCGCGCAGGATAGGCCACCTGTGCGTTCATGAAAAATGGTTTATAGTGAGCGGATCCATCGCTTATCGTGATGGCTACGGGAGGCTTTGAGATGGACGCAGGCGATCTCGCCATCTTCTCGGCGGTGGCGCGGGAGGGGGGCATCGGCAGGGCCGCGCAGGTGCTCAACACCGTGCAGTCGAACGTGACGCAGCGCATCCGGCTGCTTGAAGCCGAGCTCGGCGTGCCGCTGTTTCACCGCCACAGCCGCGGCGTCACCCTGACCACGGCCGGCACGCAGCTCCTGCCCTACGCCGAGCGCATCGGCCGCCTGATCGGCGAGGCCAAGGCGGCCGCCGCCGACGGACCGGAGCCGCGCGGGCGCCTGGTCCTCGGCGCGCTGGAGACGACGGCGGCGCTGCGGCTGCCGCCGATCCTTGCCGCCTACGCGGCGTCCTATCCGGAGGTCGACATCGAGATCGATACCGCGACCTCGGGCACGCTGATCGAGGCGGTGCTGGCGCGGCGGATCGAGGCCGCCTTCGTCGCCGGTCCGGTGCAGCATGCGGAACTCCTCGCGGTGCCGATCGTCACCGAGGAGCTGGTGATCGTCACGGCGCCGTGGATCAAAAGCCTCGACCAGCTGGCGGCCGGCGCCGCGCGCAAGCAAAAGATCCTGGTCTTTCGCGCCGGCTGCACCTACCGGGTCTGCCTCGAGGCGCTGCTGGCGCGGCGCGGCGTCGTCGACATCCGCCGGCTCGAGTTCGGCACGCTCGAAGGCATCATCGGCTGCGTCGGCGCCGGCCTCGGCCTAACGCTGCTGCCTCGCGCGGTAGTGAGCGCCGCCGAGCGCGAAGGCCGGGTGCGCCTGCACGCCCTGCCTCCCGCGACCGCGCGCGTGGAAACCGTGCTGGTCCGCTGCCGCGACGCCTTCGTCTCCACCGCGCTTGCCCGCTTCATCGAGGTGGCGCAGCGCACCTGGCAGCCCGCCGCGACGCGGCCGCGGCCGAAGCAGCGCGCCGCCGCGCGGTAGTTCGCGCCAGAGCAAAGATTTCCAACGAACTCCGACGTCCCTGCTGCCCGGCACCCATCTTCAAGTTTGCTCCAATCTTCACCTCCCCCCTCGTGGGGGAGGTCGATCGCAGCGCAATTGCGCTGCGATCGGGAGAGGGGGTTGCTTCGAAAAAACTCCCACTTGGTTGGCGTTCAGTTTGAGGGGTTATCGATCTGAATCCGCGTCGGCAAGCAGGATTTTGAAAAAGATTTTATCCGAAGCGACCCCCTCTCCCGGCCACGCAGGCAAGCCTGCGCGGCCGACCTCCCCCACGAGGGGGGAGGTGAACGCATGCCGCGCGCACGTATCAACATCAATTCTGTCTATCGAATCGATTAATATAGTTTCTGTTGATCGAATCCGGGGAGATGGTGTAATGGGACGCGCATGCGCGGTCCGGCGGAAAGCTCCGGTCTCTCGTTCGAGGCGCTGGTCGGTCTCACGCATGACCGGCTGGGCCGGGTCGACGTGCCGTGTCCGCATTGCGCGCGCTCGCCGCAGCGGTCGGCGCGGGGCGCCAGGCGGCGCGTGCTGCGGGTGTGGCGGGAGGACGAGGACTTCGCCGGCTACCACTGCGCGCGCTGCGGGCTGCAAGGGTTTGCCCGCCGCCCCGGCGCGAGCCGCGACCGGCGCCGCGGCGCCGAGGCGAAGGCGCAAGCCGCCGCGAGCGCGCAGGCGCATGCCGAGGCGCAACGGCGCAAGGCGCGCCGGCTGTGGCGCGCCGCGCTGCCGGCGCAAAAAACCTGCGTCGAGCGCTATCTGCGCCGGCGCGGCATCGTCGGGCCGCTGCCGCAAGAGATCATCCGCTACCTGCCGCCCGACGAGCCCGGCCGCCACCCGGCGATGCTCGTCCCCTTCGGCCTCGCGAGCGAGCCGCAGCCGGGCGAGCTCGCCATCGCCGAGGCGGCGATCACCGCCGTGCATCTCACCTTCCTAAGGCCCGACGGCTCCGGCAAGGCCGACATCGAGCCGGCCAAGATCACCGTCGGATCGCCGCAAGGCATGCCGCTGATGCTGGCGCCGATGAATGATTCGCTCGGCCTTGCCATCACCGAAGGCATCGAGGACGCGTTGTCGGTGCACGGCGAGACCGGGCTCGGCGCCTGGGCGGCGGGCTCCTGCGCGCTGCTGCCGGCGCTCGCCAACACGGTTCCTGTTTACACGAATTCCATCAGCGTCATCGCCGATGACGACGCCGGCGGGCAGCGCGGCGCCCGTTCCCTGGCGCAGGCGCTGATCCGCCGCGGATTTTTCGTCGACCTGATCGAGGCTCCCGCATGACCAACAACGACTTCCAGTCCCCCTGGATACGCCGCAGCAGCGACGCCGGCGCGAAGCCGCCGCGCGCAAAAGCGCCGGACGCCAACGACATCCTGCGCGCCGGCGGTCCCGGCGCGCTGCGCCGCGCGCTCGATGAGGCGCGCGTGGTGCCGCTGATCGATCTGCCCGCGAACGAATGGTCGCGTCTCGCCGACGAGCCGCGCCGCGCCCCGGCGCAGGCCGCGCGGCCACCAAACGATCGCCCGGCCGCCTGGCAGCAGGAGGCGATCACGGCGGAAAAGCTGCAGCACGAGGTGTTCGCGCCGATCGCCTTCCTCGTCCCCGACCTGATCCCGGCCGAAGGCGTGACGCTGATCTGCTCGAAGCCGAAGCTCGGCAAGAGCTGGCTGGTGCTCGACCTCTGTCTCGGCTGCACCACCGACCGTTTCATTCTCGGCGAGCTCAAGCCGGTGCAGGGCGACGTGCTCTATCTCGCGCTCGAGGACAGCCGGCGGCGCCTGCAGCGGCGGCTGACCAAGCTCCTGCCGAGCTTCGCCGGCGAGTGGCCGAAGGGCCTCACCCTGGTGACCAGCTGGCGCCGCGTCAACGAGGGCGGCCTCGACGATATCCGCGCCTGGCACAAGGCGGCCGGCAAGCCGGTGCTGGTCGTGGTCGATGTTTTGGTCAAGGTGCGGCCGGTGACCAAGGGCTCGCGCTCGGCCTACGAGCTCGACTACGAGGCGCTCGGCGGCCTGCAAAAGCTCGCGGCCGAGCTCGGCGTCGCCGTGATCGTCGTCCACCACACGCGCAAGATGGCCGCCGAGGATCTTTTGGACACGGTGTCGGGCTCGTTCGGCCTGGTCGGCGCCGCCGATACCGTCATCGTGCTCGAGCGCCGCGGCGCCGCCGCCGTGCTCGACGTGCGCGGCCGCGACATCGAACAGGCCGAGCTCGCCATCGCCTTCAACAAAGCCACCTGCCGCTGGACCATTTTGGGCGCCGCCGCCGAGGTGCACCGCTCCGAGGAGCGCTCCCGCGTGCTGACGGCGCTCGCCGAGGCCGACGAGCCGCTGGGGCCGAAGGAGATCATGGCCGCGCTCGGGCGGAACGACAGGAATGCGGTCGACGCGCTGTTGTTCAGGATGGCCGCCGACGGCGACATCGACAAGGTCGGCCGCGGCAAATACGCGATCCCCGCGTAAGATGCGTAAGAAAGTAAGATTGGACGATCAACCGACTGATATCAAAGAAGAAACGGCGAGCAACCAATCTTACGTAATCTTACTCTCGCTGCGGACGCGTAAGAAACGCCGGCCGAGGCCATCCTCGGATCGAGCCTGAGGACCGTCGTTCCGGGGCATGCCCGGACTCGCTCGCGCGGTCCGTCCAAGCGAACACGGTCGTTGGAACGAGGACTCCCCCCACCGCGTCATGCCCGCGCCCCGTCGCGGGCATCCACGTCTTTCTCCGGCACGAGCCAAGTCGTGGATGGCCGTAACGAGCACGGCCATGACGTGGCGAGTCTGTCGTTGTCCACGACCGCTTGCGGCAGGTGGCTCGGCCCGATCCGCATGCGCTGCTATCGCGCTCGTGGCCTCAAGTTTCTTACGCGGCCGCAGCCAGAGTAAGATTGCGTAAGATTCAACAAATTGCATTTCTGTAGACAATTCAATCAGTTGTCTCTCCAATCTTACTTTCTTACGCATCTTACTCTGGGCGGCGGTATTTGTGTTCCCGGGCCGCGTGCTGGCGCGCTGGCCGACCTGACTGTTGACGAGCGCCATTGACGCCTATTGCGACCGCAGAGCCGCAAGATTGTCGCGGACCGTCACGGTCGAGGGATGCTCGGGTCCGAGGCTCTTCTCGAAGATCGCGAGCGCGCGTCGCATCAGCGGCTCGGCCTCGGCGAGGCGGTCGGTGGCCTTGAGCAATTGGGCCAGGTTGTTGAGGTCCCTCGCGACGTTCGGGTGGTCCGGCCCGTAGCTCGCTTCGTCGATCGCCAGCGCGCGGCGCATCAGCGGCTCGGCCTCGACGAGGCGGTTGGTGTCCTTGAGCAACTGGGCCAGGTTGTTGAGGTTCGTCGCGACATTTGGGTGATTGGGCCCGTAGCTCTTCTCGAGGATCGCGAGCGCGCGGCGCATCAGCGGCTCGGCCTCGACGAGGCGGTTGGTGTCCTGGAGCAGTTGGGCTAGGTTGTTAAGGTCCGTCGCGACGTCCGGGTGATCCGGCCCGTAGCTCGCCTCGTCGATGGCGAGCGCGCGCCGCATCAGCGGCTCGGCCTCGGCCGGGCGATTGGTGTCCTGGAGCAGTTGGGCCAGGTTGTTAAGGTCCGTCGCCACGGCCGGGTGGTCCGGCCCGTAGCTCGCCTCGTCGATGGCGAGCGCGCGGCGCATCAGCGGCTCGGCCTCGGCCAGCCGGTTGGTGGCCTGGAGCAATGTGGCCAGGTTGTTGAGGCGGAGCGCGACGGCCGGGTGGTCCGGCCCGTAGTTCGCCTCGCCGATGGCGAGCGCGCGGCGCATCAGCGGCTCCGCCTCGGCCAGGCGAGCTTTGGCGTCAAATAACAGTGCGAGCATGCCCATCAGGCGTCCTGTCGGCGCGGCGATGTTTGCCGCATCGCCATGCTCCGCCACGGCCATCGCATGCGGCGCGAGCGGGTCGAGCACCGGCCAGGTCCGCACGTCCTGCGGACGGCCTTTGAAGGCCGCATCCACCCAGCCCAAGGCTTGCTCCAGCGTCTTGCGCCGTTGCGTTTCATCCAGCTCTCGGCGCGTGAAATCCTGCACCAGCCGATGCACCGCGAAGGCGCGCCCGGTCGCCTTGGCGTCCGCCGCTGCCGGCGCGGCGAGTGAATAGGCGAACAAGTCTGCGAGCGCGTCGCGGGCATCGAAGTCAGCTTCGTCGCCCGGCGCCGCCACATCGAGCAGGGTCTCGGGGATCGGCTCCGCGGCAAAAAAGGCCAGTCTTTCGAGGAGGCGCCGGCCGGCGGGTTTCAGTTGGTCGACCGAGGTCGCCCAGGTCGCGGCTAGGCCCACGTCATGGTCGTAGGCCATCAGGGTCTTGTCGAACCAGCCGAGCACTTTTTCGCGCCGCTCCCGCCAAAGGGACAGATAGCGCGCGAATCCAATGACGCGCTGGGTCGCGATGTAGGCACCTGCCTGCTCCAAGCCGAGCGCGAGGCCGCCGAGCTCATCGGCAAGCTCGCGCGCCCGGGCCTGGTCGTCCGACGCCTCCGCGCGCAGGCCTTGGGTGCGCTCAAGCAGGAAGGCGCTCGCCTCCTCCAGCGGCAGTGTATCGAGCCGCAGCATCTTGATCACGGCAGGGAAATTTGTTAGGCGGCCGGTGATGAGGACCTGCCCGCCGCGCAGCCGCGCCAGCAGTTTCTCGACCGCCGTGGCGGCGCCGCGGTCATCGACGTTGTCGAGGATCATGAGCCAGCCGGGATGCCCCTCGAGCCAACCGATCGCGGCGGGAATTCTTACCGCGTCCTCGCGCGCGTCCTTCTCCGGCAGGTCGAGAATGTCGGGGCCGGCGAGCGCCGCGAGGCCGGCGTTCAGCCGCTCCGGTGTCTCGGCCGATACGAACAGCAAAGCCGAATGCTCGGACGCATGCCGCAGCGCATATTCGACGGCCAGCCGTGTCTTGCCGACCCCGCCGAGCCCGTGCAGCGCCTTCCCGACGACCGCGGTCGCCCGCCCGTCGCGGGCGCGCGCTAGCGCGGCGTGCAGTGTCGCCATGAAATCCTCGCGGCCTTTGAAAAGATCGCCGAGGCTGGCGCAGGGGAGATTGTTAGGCTGGCGCAGCAGCTTTAGCGGCCAGTTCTGCTTGAGCACTTCGGCGCGAAGCTGATGCACGTTGGCGAAGCCGGCGCGGTCGAAGCCCTGTTCGTCGACGATGTACTTGATGAAAGCCGCCTGCAGGCCGGCAATATCACACTCAGCCGCCGCCGGCCCGTCCGCAACATAATCTTGGTCGGCAATGTAGATGAACCGAGGCCGCTGGTGATGGCGGGCGAAGAAGAACTCCCACTGGGTATAGGAGGCGCCGGCGATACCCGGCGGCAGCATGGCGGCGAACGGCGCGGCGGCCGCCGCCGGCGGGCAGGCGCCGCTACGCTTGCCCATGATGCAGATGACCGCCGCGCAGCTTGCGATGTAGTTATTGAGCTTGCGCAGCGTCGTATCGGCGTCGCCCTCCTGGCGGAACTCCCTCTGCACCTTGACCGACAACCCGCGCGCCCCCAGATCGGCGGCGACCGCGTCTCGCGCCTTGCCGAGCTCGCTCGTCACAGCGGAAATGAAGATGCGGAATTCGTCCAGCGGCATGGGCGTTCCCAACGGGTCATCCCATAACCTGACATGGAACGACTGCGGAGGGAAGCATCGCACCTCAAACTACGCAACCGCGACGTAATCTCGATGAGATCATGTGCGTATGCCTCTGAAGGCCCCTATAGTGGACGCGGCGTTGTGCCGGTCGCAATTGTCTAATTCGAAGGCGTCCGGTTCGGGCGAGAAAGTTTCACGCCGGCAATTCAGATAACCATCAGGGAGAATTAATGCGGTCGAAAATGGCCTGTAAGGCGTGCGTGTACATACTTCGGTGTAACGAGAAAAAATTCCGGAGCTCCCTACTTCCCTTAAATGTTAGAGCCGAATATGGTTCCCAGCAGTGCTCCCAGGAGTCTTGCGGAATATTTCCTTTCTGCACGGCGGCATGTTCAAGCAACCCCAATATCGCCTCGGAAGCAAGGTCCAGCCTTTGCCTCACACACTCGTCGGCGTCCTTTGCCGACTTATCGCCGCGAAAATAGGGAAGCATCTCTTCATGTTTGGTTAGGTATTCAATAATTTGATGATAATGAATATACAGTCGATCATGTGTCGCGCCTGCTATCGAGCGCCTTATTAGCCAAATTTGAAAGGCGATGAATCCGAACCCGAGTATTGAAGCGCCCACTTGAAGCGCTTGTGCCCAATTCGCGTCCCCCGCAATCGGCATGACAATTCTCCAAATTTGAAAGCCTTGTTACACGCACTGTCCCGTCGCATTTGACTAATCTGTATCCTCGCCAGTACAAATTCTCTCGTCAAGGTGGTACACGTCGAATGGGGTCCTATATCCACAGGCGCGTGGTTTTAGATCACGTGTTTGGCCGATGCGAGGCCCGGAATGACGGTCGGGCGTGGATTGCCTGTCGTGCTCACGGCGCGGGAGGTTTTAGGAGAAACGACCGAGCAAACTCCGGCGTCATTCCGGGCCTTGTGCCCGGGACCTATTCCGAAGCTTGCTCCGCGCGTTGGTTAGTTCGCTCCCGGCGCGCCAATGCGCTCTCGCCATCCGCGCTGGCGCATGCTGCACGATAGGTCCCGGGCACGAGGCCCGGGATGACGCCGGTGGGTGGATTGAGGAGCGTGCTCTTAGCCTCAGGGCTCCTCCCTCACACCCCCGCGGCGCCGCCGTCGGCGCGCGGGTCGTGCGCGCCCTCGCAGGTGTTGTCGGGGTGGAGGACCACGGCGCCGGCGTGGCCCATCAGGTCGGAATAGGGCTCGCCCAGGACTTCAACATCGTGGCCGGCGGAGTGCAGGCGCTCGAGCAGGCGGTCGTCGAAGCGCGGCTCGAGACGCAGGTTGACGTGCGCGGCGCCCCAGGTGCGGCCGAGCAGCCAGCGCGGGCGGTCGAGCGCCGCCTCGAGCGTCTGGCGAAACATCACGTGGCGGCTGAACAGGGCGGCCTGGGTCTGCGGCTGGCCGTCGCCGCCCATGGTGCCGTAGCCGATGACGCGCCCGTCCCGGAGCACCGCGAGCGCCGGATTGAGCGTGTGGAACGGGCGGCGCCCGGGCTCGAGCGGATTGGCGCCGCCTTGCTCGAGCGAAAAGCTCGCGCCGCGGTTCTGCATCAGCACGCCGGTGCGCGGCAGCACGCAGCCGGAGCCGAACTCCCAATAGAGCGACTGGATGTAGGAGACGACGAGGCCCTGCGCGTCGGCGGCGCCCATCCAGACCGTGTCGCCCTCCCGCCACGGCGAGGGCCACGGCGCGGCCTTGCGGCGGTCGAGCTTGCCCGCCTCGCGATCTAAAAACGCCGGGGCGAGGAAGCGCTCGCCCCCCTCCCCGGTGCGGTCCGGATCGCCGACGAAGCGGTCGCGAACGCGAAAGGCGCGCTTGGTCGCCTCGACCAGGCCGTGCAGGTGGTCGAAACTTTCAGCCTCGCTCACGCGCAGCCGGTCGAACAGCGCAAGGATCATCAGCGAGGCGAGGCCCTGGGTCGGCGGCGGCGTGTTGTAGAGCGTGCCGGCTTGGACGCCGACGCTCAGCGGCCGCGTCAGCGTCGCCTCAAACTTTTCCAGGTCGGGTCGCGTCACCGGGCTGCCGAGGCGTTCCAGATCGGCCGCGAGCTCGCGCCCGACATCGCCGCGATAAAAATCCTCAAGCCCGGCGTTCACCAGCTGATCGAGCGTCGCTCCGAGCGCCGTCTGCCGCAGCGTGGCGCCGGCCGCGGGCGGCTTGCCGTCGAGCAGAAAGGTCGGCGCAAAGCCGGGCTGGTCCTGCAGGCCGCCGAGATGCTCGGCGGTGAGCCGCGCCTGGCTGCGGGTGACGGCGTAGCCCTCGCGGGCGCCGCGGATGGCGGCAGCGAGCAGCACGTCGAGCGGCAGCCTGCCGCCGTGCGCGCGCGCCGCCTCGAGCGCCAGAATCCAGCCGCCGACCGCGCCCGGCACGGTCAGCGCCGCGAGCGGTCCGCGCGGCGGGATCTCATCGTAGCCCTGCTGGCGATAGGCCTGCGCGGTGGCGCGCGCGCCGGCCGGACCGGCCGCCATGATCGCGCGCACATTGCCGCGCGGCTCGCGGATCAGCCAGAACCCGTCGCCGCCGATGTGCGTCATGTGCGGATAGACCGTGACGATCATCGCCGCCATGGCCACCATCGCCTCGACCGCATTGCCGCCCTCGGCGAGAATCTGCTGCCCGGCCGCGCAGGCCGCCTGATGGGGAGCGGCAACGACGCCGCGGCGATGGCCGGTTGTATGAAGGTTCATGGGCACGCATCATGTGGGGGATGGGGTGGCGCATCCTCTCACCTCCGCGCGGGGAGGGAAAGGCCGGGGGCGCCAGCTCGCAAGCGCCGGCGCGTCCCGAAGCGTAACAAGTCGCTTGATCCGGGGCCTTTAATTCGTGCGTTCTGGCCCTAATTCGTGCTAGATGAGGAGCATGGACAGCACGATCAAGCACGACCCGCGTGAGGCCATTCGCGCCTATGCTGCCGGCACGCTGTCGTGGGCCGAGCTACGGACGCGCGGGCTCAATTATGTCGAGGTGTTGGGCGGCCTTGGCGAGCTTGGTCTGCGCCCGCCGATCGCGCCGCTGGAAGGCCCCAACGTGGAAGCGCGCCGGCGCGGCACGCGGCGGCTACGCGAGCTTCTTGCCCAGTCACGGCTGTGAGCCGAACCTACGCGCTCATTGTAACCGATACCTCGCCGCTGATCACGCTGGCGCTGGCGGATGAGCTTGGTTTGCTCTTGCGGCCCGGTATTCCCGTAAACATCCCGGGCAGTGTACATCGAGGCCACGCGCATTCGGACCGCCGGCGGCGCGAGCGCGATCGTCGAATGGCTGAACGCGCATCTTGACCAGGTTCACATCATTCCAACCGAAGTCGGTATCGACCAGCAACGACGGCTGGAGGAAGGCCGCTCCATTCGCGGGCTTGGGGAAGCCGCGGCCGTCGAAGCTCTTGAGCGCTTTCTCAACACCGATTCCGAAGCCGAGGCGCTGCTTCTATTCGAGGACAGCGATATCATGCGTCGGCGCGCAATCGTCGATGAGCGCGTGGGCCTCATAAGCACGGGCGACTTCCTACGCGAACTTGAAGCCGCGCATCTGATCCAGTCGACCGATCGTATCCTCGATATTGCCGCCGAAGCCGGCCGCAATATGGAGCGGCAACGCGCGGCCACCAGCGACGAGCAAGTGCTGGCCGCCTTCCGACTGCAGCTTCAGGGCGCGTCCGATGAAGGCGGCTCCCCGGATGAGGGGCAAAAGCGGCCACGACAAGACAGCGGCGCGCGCGACCCCGAAGACGAAACGGGAGGCACGGCCGGCGGCTAGAAGCAATGAGGTCGCATCGCGACGCCCCGGAATGACGCAGGAAAATAGCTCAGCGGCGTAGGGTGGGCGAAGGCGGCCGAGGCGTCACCGTGTCGGCACGGCGCGGGTTCCGCCGCGCCCACGTGCTGACGCGAGGCGTGCGCTCATCTAAGAGTCGGCGAGGCCCCACCGCGTGCGCACGGCGGACCGGAGGCCGTGCATCAAACGAAATTTCGGGGCCGCCTTTGCGCACCCTACGCGTCTACTCGATCGGATCTAAGCTAAGCCGCCCTCGGTCGGGGGCTCGGCCAGGCCGCGGCGGCGCAGGAGGGCGTCGGAGGTCGGCAGGCGGCCGCGGAAGGCCGTGTAGGCCTCCGCCGGGGCCTGCGTGCCGCCGGCGGCGTAGATGTGGTCGCGCAGGCGCTTGGCGAGTTTCGGATCGAAGACATCGCCGGTCTCCGCAAAGGCCTCGAACGCGTCGGCGTCGAGCACCTCCGACCACATGTAGCTGTAATAGGCCGACGCATAGCCGCCGCCGGAGAAGACGTGGCTGAAATGCGCCGGCCGATGCCGCGGCACGATCTCCTCCGGCATGTCGATGCGCTTGAGGGTTTTCTGCTCGAACCCGGCGAGATCGAAATTCTCGACAGAGCCCTGCGCGTGCAGATCAAGATCGATGACCGCCGAGGCGACATATTCGACCGTGGCGAAGCCCTGATTGAAGGTGCGCGCGGCGAGGAGCCGCTCGAGCAGATCCGGCGGCATCGGCTCGCCGGTGCGCCAATGCAGCGCGAACCGGCGCAGCAGGTCCGGCTGCTCGAGCCAGTGCTCGTAGAGCTGCGAGGGCAGCTCGACGAAATCGGTGAGCACGCCGGTGCCCGAGATCAGCGGATAGGTCACGTCGGAGAGGAGCCCGTGCAGCGCGTGGCCGAACTCGTGGAACAGCGTGCGCGCGTCGTCGAAGCTCAAGAGCGCCGGCTCGCCCTCGGCGGCCTTCGAGAAGTTCATGACGTTGACGATCAGCGGCCGCACCTCGCCGAGAAGCTTCTGCTGGTCGCGCAGCGCGGTCATCCACGCGCCGCTGCGCTTCGACGGCCGCGCGAAATAATCGCCGTAGAAGACGCCGACGTGGCCGCCGCCGGCGTCGCGCACCTCCCACACCCGCACATCGGGATGCCAGACCGGCACGTCCGCGCGCGGCGTGAAGGTGAGGCCGAACAGCCGCTGCGCGGTGTCGAACGCCGCCGCGATCATCTGCTCGAGCTGCAGGTAGGGTTTGATCTGCGCCTCCTCGACGGCGCACCGCCGCTGCCGCAGCTTCTCGGCGTAGTAGCGCCAGTCCCACGGGGCGAGGCGGAAATTGCCGCCCTCCTCGGTGATCAGCGCCTGCAGCGCCTCGCGGTCGGCGCCGGCGCGGGCGCGCGCCAGCGGCCAGACCCGGTCGAGCAACTCGCGCACCGCCTCCGGCGTCTTCGCCATCGTGTCGTCGAGCCGATAGTGCGCGAAGCTCTCATGCCCGAGGAGGCGGGCCTGCTCGGCGCGCAACGCGACGATCTCGCCGATGACCGCGCGGTTGTCGGTCGCGCCGCCGCCCTCGCCGCGCGCGATCCAGGCGGAGAAAATCTTCTCGCGCAGATCGCGCCGCTGCGAGAACTGCAGAAACGGCTCGACGCTGGAGCGCGACAGCGTGATCACATGCTTGCCCGCAAGCCCGCGTGCCTCCGCCGCCTCGCGCGCCGCCATGCGCACGAAATCCGGCAGCCCGGCGAGATCCTCCTCGCTCTCCAGCACGAGCGTATAGGCCTGCTCGTCGGCGAGCACGTTCTGGCTGAAGGTCGTGCCGAGCGTGGCGAGCCGCTCGGCGATCTCCGCGAGCCGCGCCTTCTTCGGCGCCGGCAGATGCGCGCCGGCGCGGCGGAAGGCGATATTGTAGCGCTGCAGCACCTTCGCCTGCTCGCGCGTCAGCTCGAGCCGGTAGCGTTGTGCAAAGAGCGTCTCGACCCGTCGAAACAGCGCCTCGTTCAGGTAGATCCGGCTGCGATGCGCCGCCAGCACCGGGCTGATGTCGCGCTCGATCTTGAGCAGCGCCTCGTCGCTATGCGCCCCGACCAGCGCGTAGAAGGTGTCGGCGATGCGGGCGAGCCCCTGTCCGCTGCGCTCCAGCGCCTCGATCGTATTGGCGAAGCTCGGCTCGTCGGCCTGCGCGACGATGGCGGCGATCTCGGCGTCATGCTCCTTCAAGGTCCAGGCAAAGACCGTGGGAAAATGCTCGGGCGCGATCCGGTCGAACGGCGGCGCGTCGAACGGCGACGACCAGTCGCCAAACAGGGGATTGCGCCGTTCGGCCGGCTTCTCCGGCGGGGCCGCTGCTGCGGGCTCGTTCATGATCGCTCTTTCTCTCGATTCGCGCCCCGTCGCCGGCGCACCGGCTACGAGGCCCCCTTCGGCGGCGAAAATGCGGCACGGCGCGGCCGACGCACACTTGATCCGGGGCGCGCTTTGGTGAACATTCCCGCCCACGGAAGGAAGTAAGCCATGGACCAAGCTTCAAGCCCGGCCGGGCGACGGATCAACTGGACCAGCGTGCTGACGGTCATCAGCGCCGCGATCCTGATCAGCGCCGAGGTTTTCGGCGCGGCCTTCGCGGGCGGCTGGGCGGTCGCCAATCTGCTCGGTCTCGGCCAATATCGCGTGCCGCTCGGCAGCATCGTCCTCGACGGCACCCACGTGATGCAAGCCATTTTCTTCGTCGTCGGCATTATGGTGATGGTGTCGTTCGTGCGTAACGCCCAGCGCATCGAGCCGTTCACCAGCGCGGGCTGAGCATTCCTTGCGATTTAGTTGACGCGAGCGCTTGCGAGTCGCCCAGCCGACAAAATTTTCGGAACATCAGACGCCCGCGCGTGTTTTTCCCGCGAGTGTCACGAAAACTTCTTGACACCGAAACTGAATCGCTTATTTCAGGACTTGCCCAATTTCGCACGTGCCTGTGGCCGTGTGTCGGTCGGTGGGCATCCGGACAAGAGGCCGGACAGCCGCCTAAGGAAGGATCTACTTCCTTGCACCCGCGACCGGCAGCCGGAGGCGAAACCGGCGCACCCCGCGCTCAACGGGGGACGCGGCTTAAAGCAACGACGGAGCGGGCTTTTTTGGTCTCGTTGGCCCTCCAAAGGTCAGCACCGAAGAGGCTTGTCCATCCTTGCCGGGCGTGCGGAACGGGTTTCCCGCTCCAAACCAAGGCAGCATCGTCGGGTGAAGAACCCTCCGCGCTCTCCGTGTCTCCATCGCACGGCCGCGCGCAGACCCTCACCCGCTGACGCCGGGCGGTTCGCCGTCTGATTTTCAACCAAGGCCGGCTCGCCGGCCGTTGAACCCTGGGTAAGGAGAGCGCCGATGACCGAGCGCATCCGCGATTTCTTGCGCGCCCGTACCGAAGACGGGCCCTGCCTCGTCGTCGATCTCGACGTCGTGCGCGACAACTACACGGCCTTCGCCAAGGCGCTCCCCGACACGCGCGTGTTCTACGCCGTGAAGGCGAACCCGGCGCCCGAGTTGCTGTCGCTCCTGGTGCGGCTCGGCTCCTGCTTCGACACCGCCTCGGTCGCCGAGATCGAGATGGTGCTCGCGGCCGGCGCCAGCCCCGATCGCATCTCCTTCGGCAACACGATCAAGAAGGAGCGCGACGTGGCGCGGGCCTACGAACTCGGCATCCGCCTGTTCGCGGTCGACTGCCTCGCCGAGGTGGAGAAGATCGCGCGCGCCGCTCCCGGCGCCAAGGTCTTCTGCCGCATCCTGTGCGACTGCGTCGGCGCCGAATGGCCGCTGTCGCGCAAGTTCGGCTGCGACCCGGCGATGGCCGTGGACGTGCTCGAGCACGCGCATCGGCTCAAGCTGGAGGCCTACGGCGTGTCGTTCCACGTCGGCTCGCAGCAGCGCAACACCAAGTCGTGGGACCGGGCGCTGACCGCGGCGGCGTCGGTGTTCCGCGCCTGCGCGGAGCGCGGCATCACGCTCGGCATGGTCAATCTCGGCGGCGGCTTCCCGACCCGCTACCTGAAAGACGTGCCCAGCGTGCGGGCCTACGGCATGGCCATCTTCCGGGCGCTGCGCAAGCACTTCGGCAACCGCATCCCGGAGACGATCATCGAGCCGGGGCGCGGCATGGTCGGCAATGCCGGCGTGATCGAGGCGGAGGTCGTGCTCGTCTCCAAGAAGAGCGAGCAGGACGAGGTGCGTTGGGTCTATCTCGACATCGGCAAGTTCGGCGGCCTCGCCGAGACGATGGACGAGTCGATCCGCTACCCGATCCGCACGCCGCACGACGCGGCGCCGCTGGTCCCGTGCGTGCTCGCCGGCCCGACCTGCGACTCCGCCGACGTGATGTACGAGAAGGAGCCGTATCTGCTGCCCGTCAGCCTCGAGATCGGCGACAAGGTGCTGATCGAGGGCACGGGCGCCTACACGGCGACCTACTCCTCGGTGGCCTTCAACGGCTTCCAGCCGCTGAAGACCTACCACATCTGAGACGCCACGGCCGAGCTCGCGCTCCGCCGTGATCGCCGGGAGCCGGTTCGCCGGCTCCCTTCCTGTCACCATCGATCTGACAACGCCCCTCTGACGCTGGGCGGGGAAGGACACGGCCATGCTCACCGTTCGTCACGAGAGAAAAATCGACATTGCGGCCCGGGAAAACCTGCTCGACGTCTCGTTCGGCGAGGACCGCTGCGCCAAAACCTCCGAACGCCTGCGCGAGGGCCGGCTGCCAGCCGCCGGCCTGTCGTTCGTCGCGCTCGAGAGCGGCCGCCTGGTCGGCACCGTGCGGCTTTGGCACGTCACCGCGGGGCCCGGCCGCCCGGCGCTGCTGCTCGGACCGCTCGCGGTCGCGCCGGAGAACCGCAACCGCGGCATCGGCTCGGCACTGATGGCGCGGGCGCTGCGCGAAGCGCCCCGGCTCGGCCATCGCGCTGTGCTGCTCGTCGGCGATGCGCCCTACTATGCGCGCTTCGGCTTCGCCAGCACGCAGACCGCCGCGCTGTGGCTGCCGGGCGCCTTCGAGCCGGAGCGGCTGTTGGCGCGCGAGCTTGCTCGCGGCGCGCTCAACGGCGCGCGCGGCCTCATCAGCGCCACCGGCGCGCTGGCGCCGAAGCCCGAGCTCGCGGCGCTGATCGCCCGCGCCGACCGCGGCGCCGTGCAGGCGGTTGCGCAAGCGGCCTGAGCACCCCATACCCTCTTCCGACTTTGGAGTAAGACCGATGAGCCAGAACGGCGTGCATGCTCATTTCGACGGCCCGATCGTGATGGTCGGCTTCGGCTCGATCGGCAAAGGCACCCTGCCGCTGCTCGAGCGGCACATCGCCTTCGACCGCTCGAAGTTCGTGGTCATCGCCCCCGACGACACGGATCGGCAGCTGCTCGATGAGCGGCAGATCCGCTTCCTGCACCTGGCGCTGACCCGAGATAATTACCGCGAGATCCTGACGCCGCTGCTTAAATCCGGCCCGGGCCGCGGCATGGTCGTCAACCTGTCGGTCGACACCTCGTCGGTCGACATGATGGCGCTCGCCAAGGAGCTCGACGCCTTCTACATCGACACCGTCGTCGAGCCGTGGCCGGGCCTCTACACCAACCGCGCCCTGTCGCCGTCGGCCCGCTCCAACTACGCGCTGCGCGAGAGCCTGCTCGATCTGCGCCGCCGCATGCCCGGCGGCGTCACGGCGGTGAGCTGCTGCGGCGCCAATCCCGGCATGGTGTCCTGGATGGTGAAGCAGGCGCTGCTCGACATCGCCGACGATCTCGACATCGCCTTCACCGAGCCCAGCAGCCGCGAGGAATGGGCCGGCCTGATGCGGCGCGCCGGCGTCAAGGGCATTCACATCGCCGAGCGCGACACCCAGCGCGCGCGCGACCCAAAACCGCGCGGAAAATTCGTCAACACCTGGTCGGTCGAAGGCTTCGTGTCCGAGGGGCTGCAGCCCGCCGAGCTCGGCTGGGGGACGCACGAGAAGTCCCTGCCGTCAGGGGGCAGCACGCATTCGTTCGGCTGCGAGGCGGCGATCTATCTGCTGCGCCCCGGCGCCGGCACGCGCGTGCGCTCGTGGACGCCGACCGCCAAGGCCCAGCACGGCTTTCTCGTGACCCACAACGAGTCGATCTCGATCGCCGATTATTTTACGCTGCGCGAGGGCGGCAAGGTGGTCTATCGGCCGACCTGCCACTACGCCTACCATCCCTGCGACGACGCGGTGCTGTCGCTGCATGAGATGGCGGGCGCGCAGTGGACGCGGCAGGAGGAGTGGCACATCCTCAGCGAGGACGACATCGTCGACGGCATCGACGAGCTCGGCGTGCTGCTCTACGGCCATGCCAAGAATGCCTACTGGTACGGCTCGCAGCTCTCCATCGAGGAGACGCGGCGGCTTGCGCCCTATCAGAACGCGACGGGGCTGCAGGTCACCTCGGCGGTGCTCGCCGGCATCGTCTGGATGCTGGAGAACCCGGAGCGCGGCATCGTCGAGGCCGACGAGATGGATTTCCGCCGCTGCCTCGAGGTCCAGCGCCCCTATCTCGGCCCGGTGGTCGGCCACTATACCGACTGGACCCCGCTCGACGGCCGCGGCGAGCTGTTTCCCGAGGACGTCGACCACAGCGACCCGTGGCAGTTCAAGAACGTGCTGGTGGCCTGAGCGCCTCAGTTCAAAGCGGCAGCAGGCCGGCCTCGCCGTCCTCGCTGCCGAAGGCAAGCGTCGCGCCGGCGGCGTCCCAGCGGCGTAGGGTGGGCAAAGGCTGCCGAGACATCAAGGTGTTGGCACGGAGCGCGTTCCGCCGTGCCCACGCAGTGAGGCCTTACCGCAATGGATCTGTTGGAAAACCGCGTGGGCACGGCGGACCCGGCGCTGTGCATCAATCGAAGCCTCCGGGCCGCCTTTGCCCACCCTACACGTGATCCTATGCGTCAAGGCTTGAGCAAATACGCGGCGCGTTGACGCTCATCAGAGCGGCAGCAGGCCGGCCTCGCCGTCCTCGCTGCCGAAGGCGAGCGTCGAGCCGGCGGCGTCCCAGGCGAGCGCCGAGACCGCCGCGCCGCCCGGCCGTTTGGCAAGGATCTCCGCTGCGTCATCGATCCGCACCAACAACACAAGGCCGTCCGCATGGCCGACCGCCACGACGCCCTGCTTCGGGTGACAGGCGACGGCGGTGACGCGGGCGCCGGTCGGCGCCAGCATCTGCGGCTGCTTGCCCATCGGCCCGGTCTTGCTCTGGAACGGCCACAGGATGAGTTGCTCGGAACCGGAGGTGGCGAGCCATTCCCCGTCCGCGCTGAAACTCAGCGAGCGCACGCGCGCCGAATAGCCGGACATGCGCATGTGGTTCTGCTCGGGCAGGCGCCAGCCGTGCAACATCGGCTCCTGCATGGTGCTGATCAGGAACTTGCCGTCGACGCTGAACAGCACGCCGAGATGCGAGCCCTTCCACTCCAGCATCTCGGGCGCCGCCTGCGCCTTGGGAAACCAGAGCGAGACGCCGTTGTAGTGCGCGATGGCGAGGCGAAAGCCCTTTGGCGCAAAGGCGAGACCACCCACGGTCGAGACCACGTCGAGCGAGCGCACCTCGCCCTTGGCCGGGCGCACGAAGGCGGTCTTGCCCGCCGACCAGGCGACGGCGCCGTCCGGCCCGGCGGCCACGTGATCGATCCAACGGCGCTTCGCGTCGGTCGCGATCAGCTGCGTCGCACCGTCCACGTCGGTCACCACCACCTTGCCGTCATCGCCGCCGGTGATCACGCGCTTGCCGTCGCCGGCGGCCGCCAGAATCCCACCGTCATGGACGGCGATCCGCCGCTCCTCACCCTGCGTCGTGGCCAGGAACAGCGCTTCCTCGCCAAGCACGAACGCCGCGGTGGGCCCCAGAAAATGGATGGCGATCACCGGCGCGCCGGCATCCACCGGGCGGACGCGGTCGGTCAGGGAGGGAGTGTTGGCCTGGGTATCCGCCATGGTGTTGCAAAGCCCCTCCACGATCACTGCGAGGCTACCCAACGCCCCCGCAATGACCGGCCATCATCAAGCGATGCAGCTGGCAAACCCCTGGCGGATCTTCTCCTCCGGCAGGTTGCGGCCGATGAAGACGATCCGGCTCTCGCGCTTCTCGTCCGGCTGCCAGTCGCGCTGGTGGTCGCCGTCGAGAATCATGTGCACGCCCTGGAACACGAAGCGCTGCGGATCGTCCTTGAACGAGAGGATGCCCTTGGAGCGCAGGATGCTCGGGCCCTCCTTGCTGACCAGATCCTGCACCCAGGGAAAGAACTTGTCCGGATCGAGCGGCTTGTCGGTACGCAGCGCCAGCGACTGCATGTCCTCGTCGTGATAGTGCTTGAGCCCGCCCGCCTGGGGGTGCGCGTGATCGTGGTGATGGTCGTGGTCATCGCCATGGTGGTGATGCTCATGATCGTGGTGGTCGTGCGCGTGGCCGTTGCCGCCGAGGAAATCGGGCTCGATCGTCAGGATGCGGTCGAGGTCGAAGGCGCGGCGGCCGAGGACTTCCGGGAGCGCGATCGCACAGCGCTCCGTTTGGTGCACACGCGCGTAGGGATTGATGCCGCGGATGCGGCTCTCGACCTCCGCCAGCTCCTGCGCGCTCACGAGGTCGGTCTTGTTGACCAGGATCACGTCGGCGAAGGCGATCTGGTTCTTGGCCTCCGGCGCATCCGTCAACCGGTCGCGCAGCCACATGGCGTCGGCGACGGTGACCACCGCGTCGAGCTTGGTCTTGGCGCCCACGATGTCGTCGACGAAGAACGTCTGCGCCACCGGGGCCGGATCGGCGAGCCCGGTGGTCTCGACGATGATGGCGTCGAACTTGCCCTTGCGCCGCATCAGCCCATCGATGATGCGCACGAGATCGCCGCGCACGGTGCAGCAGATGCAGCCGTTGTTCATCTCGAACACTTCCTCGTCGGCGCCGACGACGAGGTCGTTGTCGATGCCGATCTCGCCGAATTCATTGACGATCACCGCATAGCGCTGGCCATGCGGCTCCGACAGAATCCGGTTGAGCAGCGTCGTCTTGCCGGCCCCGAGATAGCCCGTGAGCACGGTAACAGGAACCTTTTCCGACATCTTTTGCCTCCGCTTCCCCGGGATATATAGGCATCGCCGCGGCGATGCACCCCGGGGCCGAGGGGCTGGGCTAGAGCGGCGGCCCTGGCGTCGACGGTCCGACCGACCGCCTGATCGGTCTTACGGGCGCGGAGGCACACCGCCGAGGTTGATGATGTCGTATTTGACGGCCAGGGCCTCCATCAGGCGCGGGTCCGCCAACTGCTCGGCGCTCATGGCGGCGAGTTCGGCGAGATATTGGTCGAACCCGGCGGGCTGAAAGATCATCAGCATGCGGCCGGTGCCGCCCGGCGGCAGCGATACGGCGTGCGGAACGCCCGGCGGAATATGGATGCAGGTCGCCGGCGGGGCATCCATCCAGTCGCCGTCGAGGTAGAAATGGACCTCCCCTTCCAGGATGTAGAAGGTCTCGGCATGCCGGCGATGCAGATGCAGGCCGAGCGCAAACTCCCGCTTGAGATTGTCCTCCATCAGCGCGTAAGCGCCGCCGGTATCGCCGGCCGCGACCTTCAAAAGGTATGGTCGCGCGCCCAATCGTAGCTCAGACCGCCGCCCGGCGGCACGAACCGGTAGCGCTTGCCGCTCATTTGCAAGCTCCTCATCAAGATGGCCTGTTGGCCCGCAACGGCCCGGCCGACGCCGCGGCCTTCCTCGCGGCCAGCATCATAATCTCTTTCATGCAAGAAAGCCGCGTAGTCGCGTTCGCGGTCGGCGCCGCGGCGCGGGCGTTAGCTTACGCACCGTTCTGGCCGCGGCCATCTCGTTGCCGCTTTTCTTCCAATAACTCTCGAAAAGTGGCAACTCGCGCAATTTCAATTGGTTATGCGGAAACCCCGCCGCGCCGGGAGGGGCCATCGGCGTCGCCCGGAACGCATCCGCCGGCTTGGCCGGATTTGTAGATCGTAGAATTAGGTTGTGGAAAGCGGTGATGATTGATTCCACTTTGCGCATGAACCGGTTATCTGATACCAAATTACTCGCCGGCGGCATCATGATATAGCGTCAACGCCATCAGCTTGTCGCGATTTTGCCGCGATCCGGGCGTCCCGTCTTCGTCATTGAAAAGTGTGGAGGGCGTGATGAAAAGAATTTTCGCTGCATCAATGACAGTCGCGGCGGTATCATTTGCATCGCTGGAAGCCGTGGCCCAGGAGCGGGTCGGCGATGCGGCATTAGGTGCGCTGTCGGGAGCCGTTTTCTTCGGACCGGTCGGCGCGGTCGCCGGCGCCATGGTCGGCTACACGACGGGACCCTCCATTGCGCACGCGTGGGGAATGCAGCGACACCGGCCGTATCACCACGCACGTTCCAAACATCCCGCGTCGCACGGCACTAAAAAAGCCGCTGCATCCACCAAGGCTTCGGCGCAAGCCGCGCGCGCGAGCACGGTGCGTCCGGTCCAGGCGCTGGAATAGGGCGCGTCGGATTGTTGTGCGCAGGTCCGGCTCCCGATCCGCTCACGCCTCGAGATGCCGGCCCGGAAAAGCCTGGCGCACGAGGCCGCCGACGCGGCCGAACAGCACCGAGGCGGCGTAGAGGACGCCCGCGGCCAGAATGATCGCCGGCCCCGCCGGCGCGCCGGTTTGGTAGGACAAGATCAGCCCCGCATAGCTCGACACGATGCCGCTTGCGGTCGCGATCGCGATCATGGCGCTGATGTCGCGCGCCCAGAACCGCCCGATCGCCGCTGGCAGCATCATGATGCCGACCGCGAGCAAGGTGCCGAGCGCCTGAAAGCCGCTCACCAGGTTCACCACCAGCAGCGCCAGGAAGGCGAAATGCGCCGGCGCGCCGGCGCCGCTGACCGAGCGCAAAAAGCTCGGATCGACGCATTCGAGCACCAGCGGGCGATAGATGACGGCGAGAGCGATGAGGGTGATCGTCGCATTCGTCGCGATCAGCAACAGCGTCTGACCGTCGAGCGCCAGCACATTGCCGAACAAAACATGGAGGAGATCGATACTGGTCCCTTTCACGGACAGGATGGTCACACCGATCGCGAGCGAGAGCAGATAGAACGCGGCGAGCGAGGCATCCTCCTTGAGCTCGCTCGCGCGCGCGACGAAGCCGGCGGCGAAGGCGACCACGAGGCCGGCCACCAGGCCGCCCGCCGTCATGGCATAGAGGTTGAGGCCGGAGAGGAGAAAGCCCACGGCGGCGCCGGGCAGGATCGCATGCCCCATGGCGTCGCCCATGAGGCTCATGCGGCGCAGCATCAGAAACACGCCGATCGGACAGGCGCCGAGCGCGAGCGCGATGCTGCCGGCGAGCGAGCGGCGCATGAACTCGAAATCGGCGAAGGGCGCGATCAGCAGCTCGTAGAGCATCGGGCCATCATCACGCCACTTGCACGCATTCGGGGGCGTGGCTGTCGAAGGCCTCGCACATCTGGCGCGCCTTGAGAAGATTCTCCGCGGTCAGCACGTCGGCGGTTCGGCCCCAGGCCACCGGCTCGCGCGCGAGCAGCAGCGTCTCTGGAAAATGGGCGCGGACCAGATCGAGGTCGTGCAGGGCCACAAGCACGGTGCGCTTGTCCGCGTGCCAGCGCTCGACCAGCGCCACGAGGTCGGCCGCGGTCTTGGCGTCAATGGCGTTGAACGGCTCGTCGAGCACCATCACCGGGGAATCCTGCAGCAGCAGCCGCGCGAACAGCATGCGCTGCATCTGTCCGCCGGACAGGGAGGAGATGG
>JBKQHQ010000186.1:0-2525 GCA_052148715.1 Xanthobacteraceae bacterium
GCCGGTGAGCTCGGCATAGGAGGAGATCCCGATGCCGAACAGACGGCCGGCCGCGCGCGCCCCGATCTGCCTGCGGCGCAGAGCCTCGTAGCCGAGGGCATCGCACGCCGCCGTCAAGCACTCAGTAAAGCCCGAGCGGTCCCAGACAATGCCTGAGCCGATCTTGAACGGGAATTCTTCGGGACCAACGAAATTGCGCAGCCGCATTTCCTTGGGATCGATGCCGATCCGCCGGGCCGCCATGTCCATCAGCCGTTCCATCACGAAGGTGGCCATCGGCCGCCCGACGCCGCGATAGGGACCTGTCGGCACCTTGCAGGTCGCGACCGCCCGCACCCGGCCGCGGTAGTGCGCGATGCGATAGGGACCGGGCAGGAAACTGACGACCTGGACCGGCTCAAGACCGGCGGTCCACGGATAGATCGAATAGGCTCCAACGTCGCCGATGGCCTCGGCGCGCAGCGCGAGCGCGCGCCCGTCGCGGTCAAGCGCGAGCTCCGCGTCGACGATCTCATCGAAGGCCTGGCTCGTGACGGTGAGATCCTCCATGCGGTCGCTCGTCCATTTGACCGACCGTGCGAGCCGCCGCGCGGCGACGCACACGAAGATCTCCTCGGGATAGAGCGAGGCCTTGCCGCCGAAGCCGCCGCCGACGTCGGGGGCGACGACGCGCAGGCGGTAGCCCGGCATGTCGAGCGCTTGCGCCAACGCGTCGCGGATGATTCCGGGGATCTGCGTCGCCGAGTGCAGCGTGAGCGCGTCGCGGCCCGGGTCGTATTCGGCGAGACAGGCGCGCGGCTCGATCGCGACCGGCGTCTTGCGGTGCATCCGGAAGCGGCCGCTGACCCGCACGGGCGCCGCCTCGATCACCGCGTCGACATCGCCGCGCTTGAATTCGCGCGCGATGAGGACGTTGGTTCCCGCCTCCTCATGCAGGAGCGGCGCGTCCGGCAACGCGGCCTGTTCCGGGTCCACGACGGCGGGCAACGGCTCGAAGTCGATCACGATGCGCTCGGTCGCGTCCTCGGCGAGGTAGCGGCTCTCCGCGATCACGCCGACGACCGCCTCGCCGACATGGCGGACCTTGCCGCGGGCGAGCGGCAGGATCGGCGTCGCGTAGTAGCCGGCCATGCGCGAGGTGGCCAAGATCGGTTCGACTTGACCGGCGAAATCTTCGGCAGTGAATACCGCCACAACGCCGGGCGCGGCGCGGGCCCCCGCAGAGTCGATCGCGCCGATGCGAGCATGCGCATGATCGCTGCGCCGGAACGCAACGTGGAGCAGGCCAGGTATCTGCACGTCGTCAACGTAACGGCCGTGGCCCGTGAGCAGCCGTGGATCCTCGGTGCGCTTCACGCTAGCGCCGATGATCTTTGGCCGCGTATGCATTTGCTCAGTCATAGGCGTCGGCGCCTTTGCGCAGGCTCGCCCATTGCCGGTCGTCATGACCGCAGAGAACCGTGGCGCCGCGCGCCTCCATGCGCTTGACCTCGGCCAGCGATTTCACGAGCGTGTCCGCATTCCAGGTGTTGCGCGGCACGATCCCCTGATCGAGGGTCTCGCGCCGGCTGACGGTGTCGGAGGCGAGGAGAAATGTGCCGCTGCGCTCGAGCTCGACCCGCGCCCCGATCGTCCCGGGCGTGTGGCCGGGCAGAGGAATCAACACGATCCGCCCGTCATCGAACAGATCGCGCTCGCCCGCGATCAAGTCCATCGGCAGGGGCAGGTCCCATTCGGCCGCCAGGTAGCCCGCGGCCTCGGCGCCCGGTGCGCGCGCCGCCTCGACCTCGCGCGCGTGGATCACGAACGTCGCTTGCTTGAAGAAGGCGTTGCAGCCGCAATGGTCCGGGTGCAAGTGCGAGCACACGACGACATCGACGTCGTCCGGTTTCAGGCCGATGCGCTCAAGCGCGTTGATGACATTGTCGCCGACGCGCATGATCGGCGTCATCAGCCTGGCGAGACCGCCCCACCGGTGCTCCGGATTCTCCGGCACCGACGGATGACAGCCGGTATCGAACAGCACGTTGCCCTGGGCGTGCCGCAGCAGCACGCAAGGAACCGAAAGCTCGATCGTCTCGCTGCGATCGGCGTCGGGCAGGAAGATGTTTTTCCGCATCCGCAGCCAGCCGCCGGAGAGAACATGCATCTTCATGGCGCTTGCTCTTGGCTCTGCTCTTGGGTTCGCCCGACTGCGGCGCGGACGGCCCGCACGATGTGTTCGTAGCCGGTGCAGCGACAGAGATTGCCCGACAGACCAGCACGGATCTCGTCATCGGTTGCGAGCGGATATTTACTGATCAGATCGGTGACGGTCATCAGCATGCCCGGCGTGCAGAAGCCGCATTGCAGCGCATGGTGCTCGCGAAACGCCTCCTGCAGCGGATTCAATCGGCCGATGCCGCCGAGACCCTCGACGGTCTCGATCCTGCTTCCGTCGAGCTGGACGGCGAACAGCAGGCACGAACGCATGCTGTCGCCGTCGACCAGCACCGTGCAGGCGCCGCAAACGCCGTGCTCGCACC
>JBKQHQ010000187.1:0-44682 GCA_052148715.1 Xanthobacteraceae bacterium
TTCTGGGCTAGCCGCGCCCAGTCGGATGCGGATGGCTACTGCCACATCCGCAACGTCATCGGGCCGGACGAATATCACGAACATGTCGACGACAGCGCGTTCACTAACGTCATGGCGCGCTGGAACATCCGGCGCGCGATCGATGTGGCAGCATTGTTGCGCAAGCGCTGGCCGGAGTGCTGGGCAAGCCTTTCAAGCCGCCTACGCCTTGATGACACTGAGCTGGACCAGTGGAAGAGTACCGCAGACAACATGGCGACCGGCCTCGATCCCAAAACGGGGCTGTTCGAACAGTTTGCGGGCTATTTTGCTCTCGAACAGATCAATCTGGCGGACTACGCGGGCCGATCCGTGCCAATGGATGTGGTGCTTGGGCGGGAGCGGACGCAACGATCCCAGGTGATCAAACAAGCCGATGTCGTGGCGCTTCTGGGGCTGCTGCCGGAGGAGTTCGCTCGTGACACGGCTGCGAAGAACTTTCGTTACTACGAGCCACGCTGCGACCACGGCAGCTCGCTGAGCCGCGCCATGCATGGGCTCGTCGCCGCTCGGCTGGGCTACTCGGACGTGGCGCTGCGCTGCTTCCGGGAGACAGCGGCGATCGATCTCGCCGATACCCATGTGGCAATCGGCGGTGGCGTGCACATAGCGGCGCTCGGCGGCATCTGGCTGACGGCCGTGTTCGGTTTCGCGGGGCTGTCATTGCGGAGCAATGGCGTGGCCATCGACCCGCAACTGCCGGCGGGTTGGCGCAGCCTCAGCTTCTGCCTACAGTGGCGCGGCCGCCGCCTCACGATCAGGATCGACCAGGCCGGGCAACGCCTCGACGCAACGCTGAAAGAAGGAGAGCCGATGACGCTTGTCGTGAGCGGCGAGCCGCACGAGCTCCGCCGTAACGAGGCGCTCCGGGTCTCCGCCGGAAGGCCGGATAGATCGACGGCCCTTCAACCGTCGAACTCGCCGCCCGCCGGCTGATCCGTACACGATCGGCAACGGCCAGCCCGCGTGAAGGTTCTAACCTAAATGCGATCAACCCCTAAGCTGATAAGGTCGGGCATGAAGGCTGCTGACGTCAGAACGCCGACACGTTGCATTGCAACCTTCCGACGCGCGACACAACTATTATTCTTAATCAAAGCGATCGCATCGCGGACCGGTATTTTGACCGACTTTGCGGGAGCGATGGCCAGCACCGTTCGTTGGCTGTAAGGGATGAGCAGTGGATACGAAGGGACAGTCGACGCCGCCGAGAGGCAAGATCCTTGCCGTGCGTGGAGCGGTGGTCGACGTCGCCTTCGATGGCGCTGGGCTTCCACGGCTCGACGAAGCCCTCGTTGTCGAATGGGACCGGCCCGAAACGCTCATCGTCGAGGTGCAGGCGCATATCGACGAGACCACGGTGCGCGGGGTTGCGCTGCAAGCGACCGCCGGGCTCAGACGGGGAGCACCGGTGCGCGCGACCGGAAGGCCGCTCACCGTACCGGTCGGCGATGCTATTCTCGGTCGTCTACTCGACGTCGCCGGCAACACTCGCGACAACGGCCCGCCACTGCCGGCCGATATGTTGCGTTGGCCCATCCACCGAACGGCACCGCCGCTCGGAGACCGCAGCCCGGCCACCGCCATATTCGAAACCGGCATCAAGGTCATCGACCTTCTGGCTCCGCTCGCGCAAGGAGGGAAGGCCGCCATGTTCGGCGGCGCCGGTGTCGGCAAGACGGTCGTCGTCATGGAGCTCATCCATGCGATGGTCGAAAGCTACCAAGGCATTTCGGTCTTCGCCGGCATTGGCGAGCGCTCCCGCGAAGGCCACGAGCTCCTCACCGAAATGCAGCGATCCGGTGTGCTCGACCGAAGCGTCCTGGTCTACGGCCAGATGAATGAGCCGCCCGGCGCGCGCTGGCGGGTCGGGCTGACTGCGCTCACGATTGCGGAATATTTCCGCGACCAGAAACGACAAAACGTCTTGCTGCTCATGGACAACGTGTTTCGTTTCGTCCAGGCCGGCAGCGAAGTTTCGGGCCTTCTCGGCCGCCTGCCGTCGCGGGTCGGCTATCAGCCCACCCTCGCCACGGAAGTTGCGGCGCTGCATGAGCGCATAGCGTCGGTCGCGGGCGTATCGGTTACCGCGATCGAAGCCGTTTATGTGCCGGCCGACGACTTCACCGATCCCGCAGTGACGTCCATCTCGAGCCACCTCGACAGCATGATCGTGCTGTCCCGATCGATGGCCGCCGAAGGCATGTATCCCGCCGTCGACCCGTTGAGCTCATCGTCCATTCTGCTCGATCCGATCGTCGTCGGCGAGGAGCATTACCACATTGCCGAGCAGGTGCGCGAGACGATCGCGCATTACAAGGAACTGCAAGACATCATCTCCCTGCTTGGAATTGAGGAACTGAGCGCCCGCGATCGCCTCATCGTCATGCGGGCGCGTAGGCTGCAACGCTTCCTCACGCAGCCCTTCGCGGTCACGGAGGCCTTCACCGGCAAACCCGGGCGATCCGTGCCGCTGGTGGAGACCCTCAAGGGCTGCCGAGCGATCCTTGACGGAACGTGCGACAAGTGGGCGGAGAGCTCGCTCTACATGGTCGGCACGATCGACGAGGCGCGAGACAATGAACGTTCCGCAGGCCGCGAGGCAACGCCGGCATGAGACTTCTGATCACAACTCCCACGGCCGTCGTCATCGACGATCCGGATGTCGCCGCCGTGCGCGCCGAGGACGAGAGCGGCAGCTTCGGCATTCTCAACGGCCATGCCAATTTCCTGACCGCGCTGACGGTTTCGGTGGTGAGCTGGCACCACGCCAACGATCGCCAGCGGTTCTGTGCCGTGCGCCGCGGGGTGCTGTCGGTAACTAACGGCAGCGAGGTGGCGATCGCGACGCGGGAAGCCATCCCGGGCGATGACCTCGAGCATCTCGAACAAGTGGTGCTGGCGCAGTTCCGTGACTCACTTGAAGCCGAGCGGACCGCGCGGACCGAAAGCCTGCAACTGCAGATGAAAGCGATCAGACAGATCGTCCGCTACCTGCGGCCGGAACGATCCGGCGTATTCGGAGGCGGATCATGAATGCCAAGACCGTTGAGCCTGAGCCGAGCGTCCCGGACGGCATGACCGGCGCGGTTCGCAAGCAACAGGAACGCCGCAAGCATTGGCTGAATGAAGGCGAGCCCTCCGTGGCGCGCTTCGTTGGTCAAATCGGCGTTCTCGGTTGGATCATCGTCACGCCGACTTTGATCGGTCTCTTCGTCGGACGATGGCTCGATCACAAGTTCAGCACCGGCATTTTTTGGAGCGCGCCTTTGTTGCTGTTGGGCGTGGTGGTCGGGTTTTGGTCAGCGTGGCGATGGATGCACAAGCAATGATGAAGCTCTACCTGGCCGAACACGAGCTCATTCGACTTGTCTTTAGCGTGGGCGCATCGCTGGCCGCTGGGGCGTTGATCGGTATGTTCCACTTTCTGACGCTGCGATGGAACGTCGGAATGCTTGCAACAGGCCAATCGCTGCCCCTGGCATTGGCGGTTCAGCTGGTTCGATTCGCGGTGATTGCCGGCGTGCTCGCCGTCATCGCCAGTCAGTTCGGTGCCGTGCCCCTGCTCGTCGCCGCCGCCGGCGTCCTGGCCACGCGGACCGCCGTCGTTCGATTGGGAGCGCGGCCGTGATCGGATCGCCGCTTGCCTTGAAGACATTGTTCACGGTCGGACCGGTTCCGATCACCGAGCCCGTCGTCGTGACCTGGGGTCTCATGGCCGTCCTGGCGCTCGGTGGCTTCCTTGCAACGCGTTCGCTCGCCGTCGCGCCATCGCGCAGCCAAACGGTGATCGAGGTCATCGTGGGCGCAATCGAAGACCAGATTCGCGACACCATGCGTGTGGCGCCGGCGCCTTACCTGCCGCTCATCGGTACGCTGTTTGTGTTCATCCTCGCGGCGAACTGGTCGTCGGTGGTTCCCGGCATCGCCCCCCCGACGGCCCATATCGAAACGGATGCGGCGCTGGCATTGATCGTCTTCTTTGCCGTGATCTATTTCGGCATTCGCGCGCGCGGCGTCGGCGGCTACCTAAAAACCTTCGCCCAGCCGACCATCTTTATGATTCCGCTCAATGTAGTCGAGACGTTTACCCGCACCTTTTCCATGGTCGTGCGGCTGTTCGGCAACATCATGAGCGGCGTTTTCATTATCGGCATCATTCTCTCGCTCGCGGGCCTGCTTGTGCCTATTCCGCTGATGGCGCTCGACCTGCTGACGGGAGCCATCCAAGCCTACATCTTCACGGTGCTGGCCATGGTGTTCATCGGCGGCGCCGTGAGCGAAGGACGCACCGACGGCAGCAATGAAAATGAAAGGGAAAAATCATGAACTGGATCGAGATCGTCAGCATCTTCGCTGCAACAATAGCGGTATCGTTCGGCGCCATTGGTCCCGCGCTCAGCGAAGGACGAGCCGTCGCCGCCGCGATGGACGCCATCGCGCGTCAGCCGGAGGCCGCGGGCACAATATCGCGGACGCTGTTCGTCGGCCTGGCGATGATCGAGACCATGGCGATCTACTGTCTGGTGATCGCGCTGCTGGTGCTGTTCGCCAACCCCTTCATCCACTGAGCTTATGCATATCGATTGGTGGACGCTGGCGCTCCAGACCGTCAATGTCCTTGTTCTCATCTGGATTCTCGCCCGGTTCTTCTTTCGGCCGGTCGTGAACATCGTAGCCAAGCGGCAGGAACAGGCAAAGATGCTGCTGGCCGCCTCGGCAGCGGCCCGCCAGGAAGCTGCCGAGGCCCGTGCCGAGGCAGAAAAAGCGCGCGCGCAAATCGGCGCCGAGCGGGACCGGCTGATGGCCGAGGCGCGGAAGTCGGCCGAGATCGAAAAAGCAAATCTGCTCGTGCTGTCGTCGGAAGAGATCGCGAGACTCCGCAGCGAGGCCGAAGCGGCGATCGCCCGGGGGGGAATAGCGGCCAAACAGGCGATCATCGCGCGTGCAAGCGAACTCTCCGTGGAAATTGCGCGGCGTCTGCTTGGACGACTTCGGTCAAAGATCACGTTGTCCGCGTTCCTCGATGAGCTCTGCCAGGAGCTGCGCGCCCTACCATCCGAGGAGAGAGAGCGATTCACCTCGGTGACGGGTCACGCAACCGAGGTCGTGACTGCGGCGCCGCTTTCCGAGGAAGAGATGGGGCAGGTCGGCGATGCACTCACAGCGGCGTTCGGTTCGGAGTTGGCATTCGATTTTCGCGCTGATCCTTCCTTGATTGCCGGTATCGAACTTCACAGCCGCAACACGATCGTACGCAATAGCTGGCGGGCGGATCTCGATCGAATTCGCGGGGAGCTGAGTCGTGACGAACATACCCACGGATCTTGACGGCTGGCTGACCGGCGCGAAGGAGCGCGTCAAGGCGACGACGCTCGCACCGGTCGCCGAGCAGGTCGGCCGTGTCGAGGCGGTCGCCGACGGCGTCGCGCTTGTTTCCGGACTGCCCGATGTGCGGCTCGATGAGCTCGTGCGCTTCGAGCGCGGCCAGGTCGGTTTCGCTCTCACCCTGGACCGCGATTCTCTCGGCTGCGTCCTCCTCGACGAGACCGAGGGCATCGAGGCGGGTGACCGAGTCAGCGGCACCGGCGAGGTGGCGCGCGTGCCGGTGGGGCCAGCCTTGCTCGGCCGTACCGTTGATCCGCTGGGCCGTCCGCTCGACGGCGGCGGGACGGTCGATCCCGCGGGCTACGAACCCGTGGAGCGCCCTGCCCCGGCGATCATCGACCGCGATTTCGTCAGCGAGCCCGTCCAGACCGGCTTGCTCGTCCTTGATTCCATGTTTGCCCTGGGACGCGGCCAGCGCGAACTGATCATTGGGGATCGGGCCATCGGTAAGACGGCCATCGCCGTCGATTGCATCATCAACCAGAAAACCAGCGACATTATCTGCGTCTATGTCGCGGTCGGGCAGAAGTCGTCCACGGTCAAGCGGGTGATCAATGCCATCAAGACGCACGGCGCACCTGAACGCTGCATTTTCGTGATAGCGGGTGCGTCAGCGGCTCCAGGACTGCAATGGATCGCTCCCTTTTCCGGCTTCACGATGGCGGAGTACTTTCGCGATCGCGGCCAGCACGCTCTTGTCGTCATCGACGACATGACCAAGCACGCCGCCACGCACCGCGAAATCGCCCTCCTCACACGGCAGCCTCCGGGCCGCGAGGCCTACCCCGGCGACGTGTTCTACGTCCATGCGCGGCTGCTCGAGCGCGCCGCAAAGCTCTCGCAGGCCGCAGGCGGCGGGTCGTTGACCGCGCTTCCCATCGCCGAGTTGGATGCCGGCAATTTGAGCGCATACATTCCCACTAACCTGATCTCGATCACCGACGGTCAGATCGTTCTCGATTCGCGGTTGTTCTACCAAGGTCACAAGCCGGCGATCGATGTCGGGACCAGCGTCAGCCGTGTCGGCGGCAAGACCCAGGCGCCGGCCTTGCGCGAGGCCGCGGAGGCGTTGCGGCTCGACTATGCCCAGTTCTTGGAACTTGAAATGTTCACGCGGTTCGGCGGCATCACCGATGTTCAAGTCAAGGGCACAATCGCGCGCGGCCAGCGTATTCGCGTAATTCTCTCGCAACCCCAATACGCGTCGCTGCGGCTCGCGGACGAGGTTGCGCTTGTGCTCGCGTTGCAGGGCGGCCTTCTCGACACCTTACCGCTGGAACAAATCGGAAAATTCCGCTCCGAGCTTCCCGGCTGGCTCAACCGCTCGGCGGCATCGATCGTCGATGAAATCGAGCGCACCGGACGGCTCGACGACGGCAAGAGCGTTGAGCTAAAGGCGAGTCTCACTCAGCTGGTAATGCAGCTTGCACCGCCGCCAACTGTGTCCGCCTCGAGGACCAAGTGATGGTCGAGCGGCTGACCGATATCGTTACGCAGATCCAGAACGTCCGCCAGCTCGAGGCCGTCGTCACGGCCATGCGCGGGATCGCTGCCTCCCGAGCACAGAAAAGTCGGTCGTTGCTTGCGGGCACTGAGGCCTATACCGACGTGATGTCGCGCGCGATCGGACAGGCATTGAGCCTGCTGCCGCCGGAGGCATCGGCGTCGCCTCCGCCCGCGCATGACGGACATGCTCTCATCCTGTTTTGCGCCGAGCAAGGCTTCGCTGGAGCTTTCAGCGAGCGTGTCCTGGACGCGGCGGCGGCCGACATAGAAGGTGCGACGACCTTGGTCGTCGGGACCCGCGGTGCGGTCGTGGCGAACGAGCGAGGAATAAAGCCCGCCTGGTCGGCTCCGATGGCCACCCAGGTCGATGTAATTCCAGGTTTCGCAAACCGGCTGGCTGATGCGCTATACGGCTATGTCGCCGCCGGCGCGATCGCCAAGGTCGACATCCTCTTCTCCCGAGCGGCGTCCTCGAGCGGCATTCACGTCGATCGCCATTCCCTGCTGCCGATCGACTTCGGGCGCTTTGCGCGGCCAATCGAGAAACTGCCTCCGTTGACCACCCTCGCGCCCCAGCTCTTGCTCGAACGCCTGGCCGGGGAATACGTCTATGCGCAGCTCTGCGAAGCGGCAATGCACGCCTTCGAAGCCGAGAACGAAGCTCGCATGCTGGCCATGGCATCGACCAAGACCAACATCGAAGCAAAGCTCGCCGGACTCTCGCAACGCGAGCGCCAGCTTCGGCAGGAAGAGATCACCACCGAGATCGTCGAGCTCGCCGCCGGTGCCGAGGCATCGCGGAGCATCCGTCGGTAGCTCGGCCTTTGACGTGATTTCCCGGTGTCGTCGGCGACTGATGAACATCGCCCACCGATGCACTCGCCCGTCGCCGCCCTGTGAGTGCTTGATCCAGATCAAGGGCAACTCCTTAACCGAAGTCTAGCTTTCAATTCATTCAAAATGGGAGGAGCGACATGCTGCGAGTATTTCTGGCAATCTTCTTTGGCTTGGCGCTGATGATGCCATCGGCGCGAGCCGCGGAGTTCGGTACGCGCGACGAGGCCGTGGCGATGGTCAAGCGCGTGCAGGAAAAGTTCAAGAAGGATGGTCCGGATGCGACGTTCAAGGCGGTCACGGAAAAGGTTGCCGAGTTTCACGATCGGGATCTGTATCCGTTCATCTACGACCTCAACGGCGTGTGCATCGCGCACGGCGCCGATGCGACCTTGGTCGGCAAAAATCTGATCAACGTGAAGGACGATAACGGAAAATTACTGATCCAGGAGCTGGTGGCCGTGGCCAAGGGTCCCGGAAGCGGCTGGGTCGATTTCCGTTGGCCTAACCCTATCACGAAGCAGATCCAGGACAAATCGAGCTACGTGGAGCTTCTTGGCAAGACCTACCTCGTCGGTGTCGGTATTTACAAATAATGGAATGGAGAAGTAGCGCCCGATCGCTGGCGATGTAGTATCATGGCCGGGGCCGTCCCGGCCATGCGCGTTTGGACGCCACCGCTTTGAGCTTGATCAATACCCCCCTGACTTGCTCAAAATAGAACATTTCGCCATGTCTGATCGCCATGTCTGCGGACCTGCTTCCGAGCGATCGTTTCCGACATCGGCAATCACGGGCGAGTACGCCGAGGAGATTGGACCATGATCAAGGACGTCGTTGTCAACCTGTCGACCGCGGGCAAGCAGGATCCGGCAGCCGATTACGCGATCTCGGTCGCCGACGCGTTCGGCGCGCACCTAGCAGGCGTCGCCTTTGCCTTGGAGCCAGTGGTTCCGGTCTCCGACATGGGCACCGTTCCCGCCGGCTTCATCGAGATGCAGTGGGCGGCGAGCACCCAGGCGGCCCGCGCCGCGGTCGCGCGGTTCGACCAAGCCGCCGTCAAGGCGGGGCTGTCGGCGGAGAGCCACATGTTCGAGGTCAGCATTGCGGGCGCGGCGGATGTCTTCGGACCCCTGGCCCGGCGCTTCGACCTCTCCGTCGTCGGCCAGGCGGCGCCCGAAATGCTCGGCCCCGAGGAGATGATCACCGAGGCGGCCTTGTTCGATTCCGGCCGGCCGGTGATCGTCGTTCCCTACATCCAAAAAGATCCGCTCAAGCTCGACACGGTCCTGGTCTGCTGGGACGGGACCCGGGCGGCGGCGCGGGCGATCGGCGACGCGTCCATCTTGCTCGAGCGCGCCAAGTCCGTGCACGTCGTCATCGTGAGCGGCGAGCGCGGCAAGCGAGATGAAATTCCCGGCGCCGATATCGGCCAGCATCTTGCCCGGCATGGCATCAAGGTGGAGGTGAACCGGATTGCGGTCTCCGACATCGACGTCGCCAACGTCATTCTGTCCTATGCGGCCGACCTCTCGGCCGACTTCCTGGTGATGGGCGGCTACGGGCATTCGCGCCTGCGCGAATTCGTGCTCGGCGGCGTCACCCGCAGCATCCTCTCGTCGATGACGTTACCCGTTCTCATGTCACACTGAGCGACGGGTCCGCGACGGCGAGAGCATTTCCCGGAAAAAGCCTGCCCTCGGGCTTGACCCGAGGGTGGACACCGGTTTTCCACGGGAAATGCGACCAAAGATAAAGAACCAAAGTGCACGCGCCGACCTTGCGACAGGACCGGACTTTGCAACACGCTGAATCAATTGCGGGCGGAAGTTGAAATCCGAACGGCCCCCGCCGCAGCAGCGCAGAAAAAGCCAGGCGCGCACGATCGGTATCGCCTCGGCAATCTGGGGCGGCTCAATCTTCCTCAGCCGCGTCATGGGCCTGGTGCGCGAGCAGGTCATCGGCCGGACGCTGGGCGCCAGCCGCGAGGCCGACCTTTACTTCGCAAGCTTCACGCTTCCGGACTTCTTGAACTACCTTCTAGCAGCCGGGGCGTTGTCGATCGTATTCATACCGATCTTCCTTGCGTATCTCGAACGCGGTGACCGCGAGGGCGGCTGGGCAGCCTTCAGTGTCATCGCGAATTTCGTCCTCTTGGTGGGGAGCATCGGGATCGCGCTGCTGATGATTTTTGCGCGGCCGCTGGCCGGATTGGTGGCGCCGGGCTTCACCGAGCCGGGCGAGGTGGACACGCTGGTGCGGCTGATCCGGATCATCCTGCCGGCGCAATTCTTCCACGTGATCGGAGGTCTATTGTCGGCAGCGCTGCAAGCCCAGGACCGACACTTTCTCCCGGCAATGGCACCGCTCGTATACTCGGCCGGCATCATCACAGGCGGCCTGGTTGGGGCGCACTACCCCGGGACGGGAGCCGACGGATTCGCGTGGGGCGTGCTGGCCGGCTCCGCCCTGGGGCCATTCGCGCTGCCGCTCTATGGCTGCCTCAAGACTCGCATGCGCTGGCATCTGATCCTTTCGTTCCAAAATACGGACCTACGGCAATACCTCTGGCTTTCATTTCCAATCATGCTCGGCTTCTCGATCGTAGTGGTCGACGAGTGGATCATCAAGAACCAAGCCTCGTACCTTGCCCAAGGCGCGCTGTCGTATCTGCAATACGGGCGGACCCTGATGAAGGTGCCGATCGGCGTGTTCGGCATGGCGGCCGGGGTGGCGGCCTATCCCACGATCAGCCGCATGGTTGCGGCCGGGAGCGTGGCCGAGGCCTACGGCGTGCTGTGCGGCGCGGTGCGGCTGATGTTGTTCGCAACGTTCGCGGCACAGGTGTGCCTGACGCTGGCCGGGTTCGAAGCCGCATACTTGATCTGGGGTGTGTTCGGCAGCCGCTTCAGCGTCGCGGATGCGCAGGCCACCGGAACCGTCCTTGCTTTTCTGTGCCTTGGTCTCGGCGGTTGGGCGGCGCAGACGGTGATCAGCCGTGGCTTCTATGCGCTGGGAAGCACGTGGCTGCCGACGATCGTCGGCACGTTGGTTGCCTTCCTCGCAGTGCCGCTCTACGTCGTGCTGCGTCAGCAATGGGGCGCGATCGGCTTGGCGATCGCGAGCTCAGTGGCCATCCTCGTCTACGTGCTGCTGCTCGGCTGGCTGCAGCATCGGCGCTTCGCGCGCGAGGCCGCGGCGAAGGGCACCACGCTGCACGATGTGCCCGGCATGTTTCATGCGGCGCTGCGCCTCGCCGTGGCGGCGGCCATCGCGATCGGCGTAGGCTTGGCGGTGCGCGCCCTGCTCCTGCCATACCTGCCCGGCACGCACCTTATGGTCATCCTGCTGCGCGCCACCGTGCTCTGCGCCATCGCGGTCGGCATTTATTTTACTCTGGCCCGACTTTTTGGCATCCGCGAGTCAGCCCAGCTGGAACATTTTCTGCTGCGCAAGCTGGGATTACGGCGGCCAAGCTGAGGGAGGTCATGGGGCGTCGCCAGACGCGCCTCGCTCAGAGCCTACGGCTTCTGCGGCTGCATCCGATCGCTCGCCTTGAAGTATTTTCGGGCATAGGCAACGAGTTGCGCGTCGCTTGGATGATCGATGGTCTCCACCCCGGCGATGATGCTCATCAGCTTGGGATCGTGCTGGTGAATGTGCTTCACCAGCTCGGTCTTTGCATTGGCGGGCCCGGTGATGAGAACCGCACCGGCGTCCGCAATCGCTTCAACGGCTGCGTGAAGATACTCGTGATCCGCTGCAGCGTGCCCGCTGCCGATAGAGTTCGCCTTGTGGTGGATGTGCTTGGTCGGATGATCCGGATGCAAAACGAGTCGCTCGACGTCGGTCGGGCTGAAATGGAACACGCGCGCTTCATGGTGATCGATCCAAATGACGGCATGATAATGATGCTCGCTCATGGAAAAAGGCCTTTTCTCGCGGTGCATGGAGCATGAGGAACCGGTGCACGCGCACCGAGCTTGACGAAAGAACCTAGATAAGCAGCGATGTCAACGGCCTTACGTCGGCTCACCCTTGGCCGGATCCGCGATATGGCCAACGAACAGAACTGTTCCCGTCTGCTTGTCGATGATTGCGAAAAAGAACGGACGATCCGCCGAGAACGCCAAGTGCTGCCCGATCGACCGGGTGGCGGTCACGGTCGTCGCCGCTGCCGCCTCGGTGCCCTCCTCGGTCACTTCAACGAGTGCGCGCTGGAGCACTGTCATGGCACCCAGGGGCTCCTTCGTGATCCCCCGGTAGTCCGCATTGGGACCCAACGCGCCACTCAAGCCTAGCTTCATCAGCAATGGTGTCAAATCGGCCCCAAACTCCGCCCGGAACCGCGGAAGGCGCAGAACCACCTCCCGAGTACGCCAATTGATCGTCTCCAGAGCCGCCATGAATTCACTGCCGCCCAGCTCGGCGCGAACGTCCGAGCTGCTGATCGGATCCTTGGCCGTCATCACGATCATTTCGAAGCGCTCACCGCGATAGGGAATCATCACGGCATGCCATTGCGGGCCATCCGCGTATTGCAGGCTCAACGCCGCATTCATCATCGGGACGTCGTGCTTGGACCCATCTGCGCGCGTGAACGGCGCCGGGCCGGTATGCGCCGCATCGAACGGAACCGCCCATTTCCCCTTGAAATAGGTCGTGTTGATGAGCATGAATTCGGTTTGCGGATTGAGCTCATCAACGACACTCGGTATGACGTCTTGCGTTGCGCCCTTCACCCACGCATTGATCTTATTTGCGCTCGCCTGCTGCCCGAAGTCGATCGTCTTCACCTGCGCATCAAAAGCCCCCAGCGCGGCCGAAATATAGCCCTGGAGCGGCTCCGCATTCGGCCGCAGCCAAACCGAGTTCGCCAGTCGCAGGATCACGTCGTCGGAGGAGGCGCCGGCCAGCGAGCGATACAGTTTCGCCGCGTCCTCGCCCGACGCACCCGGCTCTCCACCGCGTTCTTTCAACATCGTGGCCGTTTTGCCTTCAGCGCCGAGCGCCAACATGTCGAGTGCGGCGCCGAGGCTGTAAGGCGACATGACCAGCGCCTGACGGCTGCCGGAACTCAGCAAGCCGTTGAAAACCGTTATCCCGAACCGATTGGTGGGACCTCCGAGCTTTAGATCCGGAGCGACGCCATCTCGCTGCTCCAATTTACCGGTGTTATCAGCGCCCAGTGCAGGTTCATGAAACGCCACGCTTGCGCAGGCAACGAGCAGGGCCGCGAAAACGGTACGGGCGAATGACATGACCTTGTCTCCTAGCTGTTCCCCACCGCGCGGCACATTGGGGGCTGCGCCCGTTCCATCGATGTGTTTTTGGAGAGTATTTTGACAGTAATAAGAACGTAATGATGCCCAGAAGGTTCCTTGACGGCACGCGTGGATCGGCCGTGCGGCGGGGAGCGAAGGCTGCCCATTATTGAGTCGCCGCACCGTTTCCGGCAAAAGTATCACAAAATCGCCAAGCCTGGGCGTCAGCTGGGTTTGTCGCTCTGTGGGCCCCGGCCTTGGAGAACTGGAGGTTCGTGTTGGCGCGGCTGATCGTGGTGTCCAATCGCGTTGCGGTCCCGAGCCACGACGGCGGCGGCCGGGCAGGCGGACTTGCGGTCGCGATCCGCCCCGTCCTGAAGCGACACCCCGGGGTCTGGTTCGGATGGAGCGGTCAGGTCGCGGCGAGATCGGACGTGCGGGTGCGGACGATTCTGCGCGGCCGGCAATCGTACGTGATGACCGACCTGGCCGAGGAGGATTACCAGGAATATTACAACGGATACGCCAACCGAGTGCTTTGGCCGATTTTGCACTACCGGCTAGATCTGGCGGAATTCTCTCGCCGCGATCTCAGCGGCTACATGCGGGTCAACCAGCACTTCGCCACGGAATTGCACAAGGTTCTGCGACCCGACGATGTCGTCTGGGTCCACGATTATCATCTGCTTCCGTTGGGCAAGGCGCTTCGCGACGGTGGTCATCGCAACAAAATCGGATTTTTTCACCATATCCCTTTTCCGCCACCAGAGATTCTCACCGCGCTTCCAAACCATCAACACCTCATTCCGGCGATGTGTCATTACGACCTCGTAGGATTTCAAACCGAGATCGATGCTACCAATTTCGGACGCTACCTGCGGGGCGAATGTCGGATGCCGAGCCGTGATCAGTACACGTTCCAAGCGGCGGACCGGACACTCCGCATCGGCATTTTTCCGGTCGGCGTCGAGACGGCGCAACTCAATCGGCTGGCACGGCGCGCGGTATTTTCGCCTTTCGTGCGGGGCGTCGTCGAGAGCTTCGCCGGCCGGGCTATGATCATTGGCGTCGACCGCCTGGATTACTCTAAAGGCATCGCGCTGCGGATGGAAGCGTTCGACCGTTTTCTCTCCACCCATCCGGATTGGCGGGGAAAGGTGACATTTCTGCAGATCACGCCAAAAAGTCGCTCGGAAATTCGCGAATATGCCGATATCGAACGCCAGATCGACGAAACCGCAGGCAGGATAAACGGGACATACGGGGAGGCGTCGTGGACGCCGATCCGCTATGTGAACCGGGCTCACAGCCGATCCGCCCTTGTTGGTCTCTATCGTTCTGCACGTGTCGCACTTGTGACGCCACTGCGGGATGGGATGAACCTCGTCGCCAAGGAATATGTTGCGGCCCAGGACGCCGAAGACCCAGGCGTCCTCATCCTGTCGCGCTTCGCGGGGGCAGCGGTCGAATGCGAAGCGGCGCTCCTGATCAATCCTTACGATCCCGAGTCGGTTGGGACTGCGATCGCGCAAGCGCTGTCGATGCCACTCGACGAGCGCCGCGCTCGTCATGAAGCAATATTCCAAGTGCTGTCGACAAACAATGTTGAATTATGGGGCGAGCGATTTTTGATCGCTCTCACCCGGCCGCTGAATTTACCGAACTGGCTTGGGCAGATGAGCCTGTCACAGGTCTGACGGAGCGGGAACTTTGTCAGGCTTTCCGCTATGAGTAGACGAACCGAAAGAACGACGCCTCTGCCAGATCGGCAGCCCTAATTTCTCGGGCGCGTCGATGGGAAAGGAGCAGCCATGCCGAAGAAGCCATCCGTCAGATCCTCCGACCTATCGCTGATGAGCGTTCCGGCATTCTGGCCGATGGCGATGGCGTCGGCAATGCTCGAGCAGGGGACAGAGCTTTTTGCCAAGAACCTCAAATTCGTCGCCGAAGAAATCAAGATTCATGGCGAGCTGAGACCCGCGTTGGCGACGCCCAACCAAGTGCGCTTCGATCTGCGGACCATGGTGCTGCGCGATTACGGAAAGCCGGGCAAAATTCCCACGCTTATCGACGCGCCGCATGCCGGTCATACCGCGATGATCGCGGACTATCACAATGGTCAGAGCTTGGTGCAGACTCTCCTGGCCAACGGTATTGGCCACGTCGCGCTGACCGACTGGAAGTCGGCAACCGAGGACATGAAGGACTTGGAGATCGACAACTATCTCGCCGAGCTCGTCGTCGCGATCGATGATCTCGGGGGGCGCGTCAATCTGGTTGGCCTTTGTCAGGGCGGCTGGGCGTCGGCGATGATCGCAGCGCGTTTCCCCGACAAAGTGAACTCGCTCGTGCTCGCCGGCGCGCCGATCGACACGGACGCCGGCAACGGGCCGATCAAACGGATGGTCCACGCATCCCCTGCCTCGTTCTACCAGGAGCTGGTAGCGCTCGGCGGCGGCCTGATGAAGGGCAGCTACATGCTGCAGGGCTGGAAGAACATGCATCCCGGGCAGCACTACGTCCAGGAGCACATCGATCTGTACGAGCACATCGACGACCCGGCCTATCTGGCCAAGGAGGAGACCTTCAACAGTTGGTACGAGAACCCGACCGACCTGCCCGGGCGCTGGTACCTTCAGGTGATAACCCAGATCTTCAAGGAGAACCGGCTTGCCAAAGGCGAGTTCGTGGGGCTGGGCAGGAAGCTGAGTCTCAGCAATATCACCTGCCCGGTCTACCTGCTGGCCGGCGCGTCCGACGACATCACGACCCCGGAGCAGGTCCTCGACGCGACCAAATATCTCGGAACGCCGAAGGATCGCATTGTGCGGAAGACCGTGCCGGGCGGCCATATCGGACTGTTCATGGGAGCCAGTACCCTGAAGGAGCACTGGCCGTCGATCGCCCGGTGGATAGCCGCCCAGTAGATCCGGCTTGGCGGCGCGCCGCTTGGCGGGCCCTGAGCTGCAAGAGCCCAATTTGTCTGCTAGCATTCACAATTGGATTGGTCATGATGCACCAAAGGATGGACCCGCCATGAAAGTGATCCTTCTGCTTTCGATGGTCATAATCAACATCGTCGTCGCACGCACCGCTGAAGCAGGAGCGGCCACCGGCATGCCCAGTCCGTTCATGCCGCCTTATCCCGATTTCGGCTACCGCGGGCAATGTCCGTGGCATGGCGAGGTTGGCCCTTGGTGCCGTGTAATCGGCAGGCACACTCTGGCGCGTACCCACATGTCCCCTGGCGCAACCGGCAAATCTCGTAAGTGAGGTGAAAGGCTGGGAGCTTCGCGCAGCCCACCCATCACCACCTCCAATCCATTTGGTGGGTAGACATCTCGGAAAATACCGGTGCCTGCTTCCGGTGCCGGTTGCGCTGTGCCACAATAACGCCAAGAACTTGGCTCGGGGCCTCCTATGCGCCTAGTGGCGACTTTCGCATGCGTCGGGATGTTGACGGGCATGGGCGTCCCCGCGGCGATTCACTCGAGCTCACAGGGCGATCTGCAGCGCGAGGTTGCCGAACGGGACAAAGCCGTTTGGCCAGATCCGAAAGGCCCTCTCATCTGCACCAGCGGCGGGGACGCCCGCCTCCAGGAAGGCGATCTGGACGCGGCAATCGCCGAATACGGGAAGACGTTTCGCCTCGTCGCGAGAATGCCCGGCGCCGATGCGGAGGATCTGCGGTCGTGTGGCCAGAATCCTCACAGGCCGCTAGCGATCGACAGTTGCACGCACATCATCAATACCGAGAATGAGACGCAGAGCCATCGCGCGTTCGCCTACTACATGCGCGGCGCGATCTATCTGATGTATGTGCGCAATGACGTTGAGCACGCCATTGACGATTTCACCGAGGCGATTCGCCTCGACCCAAATGCCGGCACCTACTTCATGCGCGGTCAGGCCTGGTTCAACAAGCGGGGCTACGATCAAGCCATCGCGGACTATACCGAGGCAATTCGCCTCGAGCCAACGGCTGACCACCACGCCGCGCGAGCATCAGCCTGGCGAGCGAAGAAGGAATACGACCGCGCGATCGCCGACTACAACGAGGCGGCCCGCCTCGGCGATCCCACTGCCGCAACCAGCGCTCGCGTCGCCGATTGGAGGCAGCGGCGGAATCAGTAGACCGCATGCCCGCAGCGGACTTGACTCGGGCAGTCATCAGACGAGCGGCGCCCGCGCAAGCCAATCGCGTAATTGTCAGGGCGCACGAGGCGGCACGAGGGCCATTGCCGCCGCTTCCGCATCGCAATCCCGCGTAGGTTTGAGGCCTTTGGCGCGGGCGACCGCGAGCTCGGCCTTGGCGGCCTCCAAATCGGCAAGAAATGTCGAATCGGCATGCAGTCGAGCAGCGGCACCAGCGCCGATGAACTGCCCCTCAATCACGTCGCTCTCCCAGTGCACGTTGCATACCACACGGCTCTGTCCGAAAGCCCGGCCGCGCGCAAGGATAGCATCGCTCTGATCGGGCGCGATCTCGCTTAGGATGAGCGCCCAGGCCCAGCCGATAGCCGTATGCCCGGAAGGATAAGAGCCGTCGTTCGCCAGCTGCTTCTCCTCGCCCGGCGTGCAGATGGGCTCCTTGTTCACGACGAAGGGACGAGCACGGCTGTAATGGTCTTTCGCCATGCGGGTGGAAAGCCCGGCATCAACGAGACTTCGGCGCATCAACACGTAGAGACGCGGCGTGTCCTGCTCCGTGATCGGGACGTTCAACGCGCAGGAGAAAGTGCCAGCCGCGTGCGGAAACGTCAGATCGGCATCCTCAGCCGCCAACATCCAGGAGGGCGTGCCCCGCAAATCGAGACTCTTTCGGCTGAATTCCTCATCAAGTGCGAGAGCGGCCGAGCCGGCGGTGGGCGGAGAGGGAAGCAAGGCCAGGCTGTTGGGGAGCGCCTTGGATGATAGATAGCCGGCCAAAATGCCCGGCCGAATCTCAGGTACGGCGGTGGACTGCGCTTGCGCCACATTGATAGATGGTTGGACCCCCGCGATGACGATCGAAAAAACCGCCGCCGCACCAAAAACAGAGAAGCCGCGGCGGGAACAACGCCACGTGGCTTTGGCAATTCTCGCCGGATCGACAATTAGGCCCATGGCTCCATTCTTCACAAGGATCGAGAATGTCCGATCGGCCGCGCTCTGATGGGTTAACCTGTCTCAGGTTTATCTAACCCAAAAGGAAGGGATGGCTACGCCGCGTGCAACCCGCCACGACCGAGGTTCCTCTTCACCCACCATGGCAGCGCTATAGCCCATCCATCTGGCGTGCAATAATCACAGAATCGCGCTTATTTCTGTTGGCTCAATCCCGCCACGATTGAACGGGGGTTGACCAGGTCATAGCATACCGGACATGCGAATCGCCGCGGCAAGAGTGAGCATTGGTACGGGCCGGTTTTGGCGGCCGAAACTCGCCGTCGCGGTCAGCGTCGCGCTCGTCATACAAAATGCTCTTATCGTCATTCTGGCCGCGCATTTGGCGGCCAGCGCGGTCGCCGATGCCGTGCCGGGTGTCGAGCTCTGTCTGCACAGCACAAACAGCGTCCCGCCGCCGCTTGATGTGCCGGGCGGCCACGACGACCTGCATTGCTTGTCCTGGTGCCTCGCCGCACACCACTCGCTTGCGGCAACCGTTGATGTTTCGTACCGGCCTCTCGCTCTGCGCGCCTCCGACGTTTTGTCGACAATTGTCGCCTGGCGACTCCCTCTTTTCATAAAATATTCCATAGCGCGCCCGCGCGGCCCTCCGCTTAGCGCCTGAACCCAAGGCGGTGCGTTCGCCGCCTCAGCCATCACACCAATTACAAGCGTCTACGCGCCCCCGGGATGGCACGTTGCCAAATTGGAGCGGAGGGAACTCATGTCCTATCGCATCGTCAATACGTTACTAAAATCGCCTCGGCTCGAACGAAGGTCGCCGAGCAAGCGCTTCGCCAAGGGCTTGGTGCCGATCATCGCCTTGCCGGTCGGGCTTGGAAGCATCACACTTTGCGCGCCTATCTTGGCCGATTCTGCGATAGCGGCAGACATGTCGGTCAAGGCGGCGGCGACGCGCCCCTATAACTGGAGCGGCTGCTATGTCGGCCTCAACGCCGGCGGCGGTGCGAGCGGAACGAGTTTCACCACCGCGGTGGACAACGGAACGCACCTGCTGCCGGTCGACGCCGCGACAGTCAGCGCGACCGGAACCGGATCGGCCAACGATTCCAATTTCCTCGGCGGCGGGCAGGCCGGCTGCAACTGGCAGTCCGGAACGCTGGTCTTCGGGCTTGAAGGCGACGTCGACTACTTCCACAGCAATCCGGGGTACATCAACGGGACCGGGACGCTGAGCACCGGCGACCCGTTCACGGTCACGCAGTCGCTGACGACCGATCTCTTTGCGACGGTCCGTCCGCGCCTCGGCGTCGCCGCGGACCGCAACCTCGGCTACATCACCGGCGGCGCTGCATTCACCAAGACGAGCTACACGCAGACCTACGCGGATGCCCTCAACGCGGGACTCACACCGGGCACCGGCAGCGCATCAGGCTCGAAATCGCTCGTGGGTTGGACCGCCGGCGCCGGATGGGAATACGCCTGGACGGACAACTGGACGCTCAGGTTCGAATATCTGTTCGCGATGTTCCCGACCACCAGCGCGCTCGGCGCAATCACCGACCCCGCAGGCGGAAGCAATACGCTGCACGGTTCCGGGGATCTCGTCATCCAGACCACCCGTTTCGGCGTCAACTACAAATTCTGAGCGACGGCGCGCCCGAGACGACACCCGCAACCACGCGAGACCGTCATGTTCAACCCCGCGATCGCCGTTTTCACCTTCATCGCCCGCCTGCATACGCGCCGTCATGCGGCTGCGGCGCGGCGCGCCAACCCAATCGAGGACACCATGTCGACCACCCTCAACACTCCGCCTGTGGCGCCACGCCGCCGCGCGCCCCAGCGAAAGGCCGCAGCTTTCGTTACGTTCTTAGCGTCGCTGATTGGCGCCATGGTACCGCTCCTCGGCTTCACCACGACGGCGGCGCGCGCTTGCGCCTGCGGCTGCAGCGTGTTCGACGTTGGAGGCGGCCTACTGCCGCAGGAAAGCGATCACGGCGGCCGAGTGTTTTTCGAATATTGGCACTCGGACCAGAACATCAACTGGATCGGCAACGCTAAGGGCGCCGCCGCCCTCAACCAGGACAAGAACGTCACCACAAGCTGGTACAATGTCGGCTTCCAGTACATGTTCAACCGCGATTGGGGCGTGATGGCGCGGGTACCGGTCGTCAATCGCGACTTCACCACCACCACCGATCCGGCTTCCGGTACGCTGCAGACCTTCAATTCCAGGGACATCGGCGATGCCGAGATCATGGGCATGTACACCGGTTTCTTCAAGGATATGTCGACCGGCGTCATCTTCGGCCTCAAACTTCCGACCGGCACCTATACTGCCCCCGGGCTCGACCGCGACACGCAGATCGGCTCGGGTAGCACTGATCTCATCCTGGGCGGGTTCCATCGGGGCCTGATCACGGGTGACAATGCGTGGCAGTATTTCTCCCAGGTGCGGTGGCAAGTGCCGTTCCTCTTCCGTGCCGCCGCAGACCCGCAGGGCTTCTTCGACGGAAATCCGGGCCTCGTGCAGACCTACAAGCCCGGCTATCAGGCCGATGGTGCCATCGGCATTCTCTACAACAACTGGTATCACGTGTTCGGCTTCGACAAGATCACGCCGCTCGCGCAAATCATCGTGTCGCACCGTAATCATGACAGCGGCGACGCCGCCGATCCGCTCAACAGCGGCTTCGACCGGATGATGTTCTCGCCCGGCGTCGAATTGACCAAGGTGCTCGATGAGGCCAACAACCGCGTCCTTAAGGTCTACGTCGATGTCGAGCTTCCTTTCTATTACCGGACCAACGCGGCCGACAATGGCGGACCGCCGTCGGTCGGCGGAACCGAAGGCCAGCTGGTCGCGCCGATCTTGTACAAGGCAGTAGCCAGCTATAACTTCTGACCACTCGGAGGAGTTTCCATGCGACTGGCTCGCGTCATCCCCGCCCTGTTGGCTGGATCACTGGCATCGGCTTTCGCGGGTGACGCGGTGCGCGCGGCGCCCACAATGGATGAGGCGGCGCCGTCCCTGGTCGTTACCGAATTGGACGGCCAGACATTCGACCTGAGCAAGTTGCGCGGCAAAGTCGTCCTCGTGAACTATTGGGCGACGTGGTGCGCGCCGTGTCGAAAGGAGATGCCGACGCTCGACGCCTTTTACCGCCGTTATCACGAACAGGGGCTCGAAATGATCGGCATCAGCATCGATCGTCCGCGCGAGCTGGAGAAAGTGCGCAAGACCATGACCTCGTTGGCCTATCCGGGGGCCATGCTGAACGAGATCACGGTGAACGGCTTCGGCCCGCCCGAGGGGGCTCCCCTGACCTACGTCGTCGACGCCAATGGGGTGGTGCGGGACAAGTTCATCGCCGCGCCGAATAAGCTGCTGATGGATGTCGTCGTTCCGCTGTTGCCCCACTGAGCGATGAACGATCATGTCAGCATCGACAACTCGCTTCCATCGAATGACATGCATGGCGCTCGCGCTGAGCTGCTCGATTGCCGTTGCTCGGTCGGAGCAAGCCGGCGCCTGGATCACCGACGCCAGCACCGGCTGCCGGGTTTGGAATCCGCATCCTCAGGCCGGCGAGTCGATCAAGTGGTCGGGGCCATGCGCGAACGGTTTGGCGCACGGCCGCGGGGTGGCGCAATGGTACAGGGGCGATGTCGCGTATGAAAAAGACGAAGGCGAGTGGCGCGAGGGCCGGCAGGTCGGCAAGGGCGTCCAAGTCTGGCCGTCGGGCCGCTACGACGGCGAGATGGCGGACGGCGACCCGCACGGCCACGGCGTCTTGACGCTGCAAGGTGTGCTTTATGATGGTGAATTTCGCAATGGTAAGGCGAACGGCATCGGAACCATGACAAACGCCAGCGGTGTTTTTCAAGGAACGTGGAAGGACGGATGCTTCCGGGACCAAAAGCGAAAAGCTTCGCTCGGGGTTCCGCTGTCCGACTGCCCGTGACACGCGATCCGCGCCGCGCCCAAGCGTCCACGTCATCAGGAGCTTGACGTTGCCAGATTCTATCGTCCTCGTTAGCATCCGATCCATGCAAAGGCCTGCCGGGGAGAGCGAACCCCGGCAAGAAATCATCACCGTTGCGGAGGAGGTCGACCCATGATGCGCGGTTTCTCTTGGGCTGTTATCGTCGGTATCCTTGCTGTCGGATTTGGCGGCAGCCTCGCCGTCGCCGCCTCCGGCACAGACACCAAAGGCAAGACCTGCACCATGGAGCAGCAATGCCATTGGGAAAACTTCAAGAAGATCTGCACATGGGTGAAGGTATGTCGCTAATGACCAACAAGCTCAATCTGGTCGCGACGCTGACTACGGCTGTCGTGATTCTGATCACCCCCGGCGCATTCGCGCAAACCTTCAAAGCCGGCTCGATCGAGATCGGGAGCCCGTGGGCACGCGCGACGCCGAAAGGCGCCACAGTCGGCGCCGGCTACATGAAAATCACCAACACCGGCACTACACCCGACCGGCTGCTTAGCGGCTCCTCCGATATCGCGCCCAAGTTCGAAGTCCATGAGATGAAGATGGAGAACGGCGTGATGAAGATGCGCCCGGTCCAGGACGGTCTGGAGATCAAGCCAGGGGAGACCGTCGAGCTGAAGCCCGGCTCTTTCCACGTGATGTTCGTCGGCCTGAAGAGCCCGCTCAAGGCAGGCGACCACGTCGCGGCCACGCTGGTGTTCGACAAGGCCGGCGCCGTGAACGTTGAATATGACGTGCGCGCGATAGGCGCGGAGCCTGGCCACGACATGCCCGGCATGAAGATGGGCCACTAAGCAGAGCGGCGGCACAAGGCTTCGAGTTCCAGATCAACCCGCCGAGGCGTCAAGCAAGGACGGCTCGCGAGCGCCGGCGCCGCCATAGAATTCCCGCGCAGACCATCGCCGATGCCTCTTGCGACGCCGGGCCGGACCGTACATGAAGGGTCATGCACGACGAGCACCGCCACGAGCCCGGCCACAGCCATGGTCCTGGGCATGGTCATGCCCCAAAAAACTTCGGGACGGCCTTTGCGGTCGGCACGGCGCTCAACCTCGCCCTCGTCGCCGCCGAGTTGGGGTTCGGCTTGCTCGCGAACTCGCTCGCGCTGACTGCCGACGGCGTGCACAATCTTTCCGACGTGATCGGGCTGTTGTTGGCGTGGGGCGCGGCATGGCTCGCCACACGGCGCCCGACGGCCTCGCGCACCTACGGCTACCGGCGCGCATCGATCCTTGCCGCCCTCGGAAACGCGGCGCTGCTGTTCGTGGTCACGGGCGGAATACTCATTGAAGCGGTGCGGCGCCTGTTCACGCCTGAGCCGGTTGCGGCCAATGTCGTACTCTGGGTCGCCGGCCTCGGCATCGTCGTCAACACCGTCACGGCACTCATGTTTATGCGCGGCCACGAGCATGATCTGAATGTCAAAGGCGCCTTCCTACACATGGCCGGGGATGCGGCGGTGTCGCTCGGTGTCGTGGTCGCGGCAGTGCTGATCGGCTTGACCGGCTGGCTGTGGCTCGATCCGGCCGTGAGCATCGGGGTTGCCGTCATTATCCTCACCGCGACGTGGGGGCTCACGCGCAACGCCCTCAATCTCGCGCTCGACGCCGTTCCGGCCGGTATCGATTGTGAGGCAGTCGAGGCCTACCTCGCGGGACTTCCCGGCGTGACCGAAGTGCACGACCTGCACATCTGGGCCATGAGCACTACGGAGACCGCGTTGACCGCGCATCTGGTGCGGCCCAGCGCGGGGCTTGACGACCATCTGCTGTTGGACGCCGCCCACGAGTTGGAGCGCCGCTTCGGCATTCACCACGTGACGATGCAGATCGAGGCGGGTGATCATGAATGCCGCCTCGCGCCCGCCCATGTGGTTTGACAGAACGTCTCCGGTCACCTGATATTGAAGCGTACCGGGAAGACGAAAGATAATTTGTTGTCGGGAACCTCGCCGGGCGGTCGCGGCATCGGCTGGGCGCGGGCCAGCATCGCGAGCGTCTCCCGATCGAGCGTCGGCGATCCCGAGCTTTGCACGATACGGCTCGCCAGCAGCTGCCCTTGGCGGTCGATGGTGAAGGCGACCCTGGCGACGCCTTGCTCGCCGCTGGAGCGCGCTTGCGCCGGGTAGCGCTTGAACCGTTCGATATGGGCGGCAAGCGCGCTTTGCCAGCGGATGACGTCGAGGCGCGGCGTTTGCACTGCCGCTCCCGGTGCCGGCGGAGCCGCCTCCGACGGCGGAATTTCGACCGAGGGCTTGGCGGTCGGCGGCTTCTCGTCGACCGGCGGCTGGGGCTTGGGGGGCTCCGGCGTCGGCAGGGCGACGTCCGCTGGCGTCTCGGGCGGCTTGATCTCCTCCTTGGGCGCCGGCGCCGGCTCGGTCTCGGGCTCCGGCGGCCCGGGCATGAGGTCGTTCGGGGGGATCGCTGGGGCCGCCGCCACCTCGGGAATCTCAAGCACGACGACCGGCGCGCCGGCGTCGAAATCGGAAGTCTCAGACGAGTCCAGAAATGCCCGCACGGCAACGCCGTGCGCGATCAGTACGATCGCGAAGCAAGCAACCCAACGCGCGGCATCAGCCCGTTGGCTCGCGAAATATTCGGCAACCGCGTTCACCGCGCCACATTCGCTTCGAGCCCGACCAGGGCGACCTTGAGGTAGCCCGTCGCGCGCAGCTCGTTCATCACCTGCATCAGGTCGCCATAGGCGACGGTCTTGTCGGCGCGCAGAAACACGCGCTGCTCCTTATCGCCGCCAGTCACCTGGTTAAGCGCCGCGCTCAGGTCGGCGCGCGCGATAGGGTCATCGCCGACCGCGAGCGTCAGATCGGACTTCACCGTGAGAAACAGCGGCTTGTCCGGCCGCGGTTGGCGCTGCGTGTTCGAGGACGGCAGGTCGACCGCAACATCCACCGTCGCCAGCGGCGCCGCGATCATGAAAATGATCAGCAGCACCAGCATCACGTCGATGAACGGTGTGACGTTGATCTCGTGCATCTCCTCGAGATCAACGCTGCCGTGATCGAGGCGGACGCTCACGTGCTCACTCCGCCGCCGGCAGGGGCGCGCGCCGACGCGCTACAGGCGTGGGCTGACTCTCCGCCCGATCGAGATCGCGGCTGACCAGCCGCATGACCTCCGCCGCGCCGTCGGCAAACAGCGCTCGATAGCCGGCAATCGAGCGCGAGAACATGTTGTAGATCACCACCGCCGGAACCGCCGCCACGAGGCCCAGCGCCGTCGCCAGCAGCGCCTCGGCAATGCCGGGCGCAACGACCGCGAGGTTCGTCGTGTGTTTGTAGGAGATGCCGATGAAGCTGTTCATGATACCCCAGACGGTGCCGAACAGCCCGACGAACGGAGCAGTGGCGCCGATCGTCGCGAGCGGCCCAGTGCCACGCACCATAGCGCGGCCTACCGCGGCCTCGATCCGCTCCAGGCGCGAGGCCACGCGTTCTTTCACCCCCTCCTTGTCCGCGGTGTCCGCGGACATGCGCAGCTCGGTGATCGCGGCGCGGACCAACTCGGATACGCGGTCGCGCTCGTGCAGCTGCTGACTTGCCTCCGCCAGCGAGTCGGCATTGGCCAAGACCGCTACCGCGGCACGCAGCCGCGACTTGGCGATGATCAGCTCGAGCCCCTTCGCCAAGGCGACGGTCCAGGTGACCAGCGAGGCGAACGCCAGCCCGATCATCACCGCCTTCACGATCCGGTCGGCGTTGAGGAACATTCCCCACGGGGACAGGTCAGGGGACGCCTGCCCGGCTATCTCGACGGCTTCGGTTCCGGGAGAAGCTAGGTCGGTGCTTGGCTTCGGCGAGGCGGCCGGAGCCGAGAGGCTCGGGCTAGGCGGCACCGGCGCGGGCTGCGCCCACGCCGCCCCGGGTAGACTGCCGAGCAGCAACACCGTGCAAAGAAGCGCGGCAACGGTGCGAAGTTTGGAAGCGATGCGTTGCGTCATTCTTGGCTCATGTCATGGCACCGGCGCGGATACGCCGGGTTCTTATGCTGCCACCCGAATTGATGGGAATGCCCACAAAAGACCAGCATCTTGCGGGCCTCTCGCCGGTACCAGATATGGTCCTGCCGCGCAAAGCATCCGATCATAGTTTTTGCGACAGGCCGACGAAGTAGCCCCGGCGCGCCCCGTATTGCGGGGCGAACACGCCGATGCCGGTGCCGGTACGGAGCTGGTAGATCTGGTCGAACAGGTTGACGATGTCGAACCGCGCGGTAAGCGGCTTGGCGTCCGGCGCCACCTGGAATTCGCGCGAAATGCCGAGATTCACCGTCGCATAGGGCGCGGCGTGATCCATATTGGCGAATCCGGACCGCAGGCCGCTGCCATATCGCATATTGACGGTGAACAGCGTCTGGTCCCAGCGGTAGGACGCGCCCGCCGAGCCTGTCATCAGTTGCGCGTCGTCGGTGTAGTGCGAATGATCGAGGAGATACGCATAGGTCGCGGGATCGAGGACATATTGGTTCGACACCGGGTCGATGCCCTCCGTGATCGTGTAGGAGAAGTTGCCATAGGCCTTGAAGTTGCCGTTCTCGTACTTGACCTTGAACTCGGCGCCCTTGGTGAAGCCGCGCGCCCAGTTGAACTGGGTGAGGACCACAGCCTGACCGAATTGGCCGTCATCGATTTGGTCCGTCGCGATCTTGTAAAAGGCGTCCACCCCTGCATCGAGGCCGGGCACCACCTTCTGGTCCACGCCCGCGTCGAAATAATGGGCGCGCTCGGGCAGAACCGGATCGTTGTATGGGACTGCCGGCTGATTCGTCGTGTTGTTGAACAAGGCCAGGTTCGACTGGGTCGCCTGCGCCTGCATCGGCGGCGTGAAATAGCGGGCATAGCCGGCGTGGATCGTGGTGCCGTCGACCGGCTTGTAAACGAACGCGGCACGCGGGCTGAATTGGTTGGCGTCGACAAACTGGTACAGCTGATCGAAGCGAAGTCCGAGGTTGAGGGTCAGCGTGCGGGTGAGCTTCCACTCGTCCTGCACGTAGGTCCCGATGTTCCAGCCGAGCAGCGAATTGGCGTCAGTAACCGCGAACGGCGTCGGCGAAATGGCTCCGGTGTTCGGATCGACCGGCAGGACGGTCGACGTGTTGGTCACGTTGGTCTTCTCGGCGCTCACCGCGAAACCCGCCCGCAGCTTGTGCGTGTCGCTCAGCTGGTAGGAGGCGTCGAACTGGGTGCCGTAGAGGTAGCTTTCGCGGGTGACGTCGGAGGCTACATCGTTGAACACGAGGTCGCCGACGATATCGGGAACGAAGTGCACCTTGGCATAGCGGACAAAGGCCGCAAGCTGGGTGTCGAGCTTGTCCCCGGTCGTCTGCAACGCCGCGATATTGTAGATGTACCGGTCGTATTCATTCTCGTTGAGGCTCGACGAGCTGTAGTTCGCCGGACCGAAGTCGCCGAGCGGCACTTGGTTCGGATTGTTGGGAATCTGGAATTGGCTGTAGGAGACGCCAGAAATCACGCTGAACCGGGCTGAATCGTTGAGCAGCGTCGACACATAGGCGAAGAACTTCCCCTGCGCGGTCTGATCGTGGATCGCGTCGATGCTCGAGGTCGGATTTTCGATCCCGAGGTTGTTCCAGTTGCCGCGCCCGGTGACGAAATACTGGGTATTGCCGACGCTGCCGCCGTAGTCGAAGCTCGGCGTGATCGTACCGTAGCTGCCGCCGTAGATACTGACGCTGCCGGAGGGAGCGGAGAAGCTGCGGCTCGTGATGTCGATGACGCCGGCGGTGCGAAGCCCGTACTGGGCCGGCAGCGTGCCGGTCAACAACGACATGCTGCCGACGAAATTGGTGTCAATCACCGGCCCGAGACCCGAGACCCCTTCGGGAAGCACGATGCCGTTGATCCGGTATTGGACGTTGGCGTATTCGTTGCGGATGTGGAAATTGGGATTGGAGACGGCCGAATCGTAGGACACGCCCGGCGCCTGAAGAATGACCTTGTCGATCGGCGTGTTGTCGCCTTGCGGCAGCGTTTCGATCGCCTGGCGATTGATGGTGTAGGAAGTGGCTCCGAGCTTGGGCAGCAGGTTTTCGCGCGACTGGTCCATCACCTGCATCTTCCGGTCCAGCGCCGCCTGCGCGGCAGTGGGAGCCCCCGGGGCGGGCGCCGCCTGGGCCGCCGCGGCAGCGGCGCCGCCTTTTGCAGCTGCGCGTCTTGCGGGCGCCCGCTTTGGCGTTTCCTTCTTGGCGATCACCTTGATCTCAGGCAGCGGCGTTGCGTCCTTTGTCGCTTCGTCTTTGGGCGCGTCTTGTTTTGGCGCGTCTTGGGCCGCGGCGCCGACCGGGTTGGCAACGCAGAACAGCGCCGCCCCGATCGCGGGCGCAAGCGCCGCCATAGCGCTTCGCCACATCACTCGACTCGACCAAACGCAACATCGACGCATTACGCTCACCTGAACCGCACTTTGGAATCATGCCAAACTGATGATTTCGCTGATGTTTTCTCTAACACCCCGCGGCTGTCCGAACAACAAAGCAATTACCATATTCCAGCTTTTCTAAAGTGGAATGGCTCCAATCTATAATGATTATGAATTGGCGACGGGTTCGCATTGTCCGGTTGAATACTCACGCGCAGACAGCGCGATTTCTCATCGACGGCGTGCGTAGTCGCGCGGTCAACGGTGCGACCGCTGCGTCTTGGAGCAAGCCGAGAACCGGAGGACGCGAAGATTTTGCCGTGGCGTATGCGCGATAGCCTTACGCCGTCAGGCGGCGCCGTGGTTGCGCCCGACGGGGCGGATCAGCGCCGGGCCCATCTCGCCGAGCGTGCGGATGCCGATCAGCGCCATGTCACGATCGAGCTCCTCGGCGAGCAGTTTCGCCGCGTGCTCGACCGCCTCTTGCCCGCCGACCGCGGCCGCATAGAGAAATGGCCGGCCGACAAATACGAATTGCGCGCCGAGCGCCAGCGCCTTGAGCACATCGGTACCGCGCCGGATGCCGCCGTCGAACATCACGGTCAGCCCCTTGGCCTCGGCGGCGATCGCCGGCAGCGCATGCAGCGAGGCGATGGTGCCGTCGAGCTGACGTCCGCCGTGATTGGAGACAATGACGCCGTCGACGCCGGACTCGCGCGCGATGCGCGCGTCCTCCTTCGACACAATCCCCTTCACGACGAAGCGGCCCTTCCATCGCCGCCGGATCAACTCGACATGCTCCCACGACAGCTGATCGCGCCGGCCCAGCGCCCGCACGAGGTTGCGCGAGATGATCGGCGGGCCGCGCACGGCATCCATGTTCTCGAAATAGGGCATGCCGTCGCGCAGCAGCGTGCGGGCTGCCGTGCCGACGAGCCAAGCCGGATGACTGACGCCCTGCCAGGCGAGCCGCAAATTCGGCTGCAGCGGCAGGCTCCAGCCGTTGCGCACGTTGTTCTCGCGGTTGGCGGAGACCGGCACGTCGACCGTCAGCACGAAAGTATCGAAGCCCGCGGCCGTGACGCGGTCGACCAGCGCTTCGATGCGCGGCGCCTCGCCCGGAATGTAGGCCTGGTACCAGGCAGTATTGCCTTCGCGGCGGACGTCCTCCAGACGGATGAGCGAGGCCGCGCTGAGAACCGTCGGGATGTTCATGGCCGCGGCCGCGCGCGCGAACACCAGATCCGCCTGATAGGCGCAGACGCCCGAGGCGCCCATGGGCGGGATGCCGAACGGCAGCGCGTATTCGCGGCCGAATAAGGTCGTCGTCAAGCTCCGGCGCGACACGTCCGTCAACACGCGCGGAACGAAGGCATAGTCCTGATAGGCATCGCGATTGGCGCGCACCGAAGCATCGGTCTCCGATCCGCCGGAGATGAAGCCTGCAAGCGGACGCGGCAGATGCCGCATCGCCGCCCGTTCGAAATCCGCCAGCGCCAGGAAGCGGCGCAAATGCCGCGGCACCTGCACTTCGGGCCGCGCTTGCGTCCGCTCGCGGCGCGCCGCTGCTTCGTCCGTGCGCGTGGACGGCCCGTCGAGCCTTATGTCCGTCGTCATGCGCGCTCCCTCCTCGAGTTGCGAGCCTCACCCTGGCAATGCACGGTTCTTGCAGGTACGCTTCAGCATGTGCGTTCCGGAAGATCGCCGCAAGGGCGATCGGCCTCAGGAGACGGAAGATGAGCCATGGTTTTGCGGCGCGCGCCGTTCGTTGCGTACGGCTGCGCCTTCCGCTCGTCCTCGCCATGGCGCTGCTCGCAGGGCTGTCGGTTACAACGCGCGCGACGGCGCAGAATCTGCCGACGATACGCGTGGGCAGCACGTTTCCGGGCGAGGAGCCGAAATGGCTGATCGTCAAGCGGCCGGAACTGTTCAAGAACGTCAACCACACTTACAAGGTGCAGTGGACGGTTTTTCAAGGCACACCGCCGATCAGCCAGGCGCTGGTCGCCAACGCGATCGACTGCGGGACGCAGGCGCCGATCAGCCTTGCGCGCGCGATCGCCGACGGCGGGTTCAAGGGGTATATCCTCGGCGCGCTAGTCGACGAGCAGCCCGGCTACTTCTCGGTCTTCTGGGGCGTGCGCTCGGATTCCGGCATCAAGTCCGCAACCGACCTCAAGGGCAAGACCGTCGCGTCCACGGCGTTCGGCGGCGGCATCTATTATCATATGCGGGTGTGGATGAAGCAGCGCGGGATCGACCCGGACAAGGACATCAAGCTCGTCGAAATTCCTTTCCCGCTGGTCGAGGAGGCGCTACGCAGCGGTCGCGTCGATTCAGGACCATTCGCACAGCCGTGGGGATCGGCCGCGCTCAACAAAGGCGGGGTCACAAAACTGTTCTCGATCTCTGAGGTGCAGAGCCCGCTGGTCAATGTGTTCGAGGTCTGCCGCAAGGATTTCACCGATCAGAATCTTCCCGTGGTCGAGGCCTATATGGAGGACTTCAAAGACGCCATGGCCTACGCGCTGTCGCACCCGGAGGAAACGCGACGCGTGGCGGCCGAGGCGACCAAGCTTCCCTACGACGTGCTCAAAGGATTTCTGCTCACCAAGGACGATTTCTACCGCCCGCCCTCAGGACGGCCGAATTTTTCCGCCATCCAGAAGACCTGGGACATCTTTTACGACGAGGGCGTCATCAAGACGCCGATCAAGGTCACCGATTATCAGCGGCTCGACGTCACGCCGAGCGAATAAAACTGTCATTGCGAGGAGTGCAGCACGACGAAGCAAGCCCGAGCCGGTTGGCACGAGATTGCCGCGGGCGCGCCAAACGTGTGGCACGAGATTGCCGCGTTACGCGCCCTCGCAATGACACCGGGGCTTGGCAAAGGATGATCACCCTCGAGGAGGTATCAAAAACCTATCGGCGCGCGCAGGGAAACACCGAGGTGCACGCGATCGAGCACATCTCCGCATCGGTCAAGGACGGCGAATTCGTCGCCTTGGTGGGGCCGAGCGGCTGCGGCAAGTCCACCTTGCTCTACATGGTCGGTGGCTTCGTGCCGAAGACGTCCGGCCGCATTGCGGTGCGCGGCGTGCCGGTGACGGGCCCGGGTCCCGATCGGGGACCCGTGTTTCAGGAATTTGCACTCTTTCCGTGGAAAACGGTGTTGGGCAACATTCTCTTCGGCCTGCAGGAGCAGAAGGTGCCGAAGGCGGAGGCCCATGCGCGCGCTCGGGCGCTGATCGAAATGGTGCATCTCAAAGGCTACGAGCACCTCTATCCGAAGGAACTGTCCGGCGGCATGAAGCAGCGCGTCGCCATCGCCCGCACGCTTGCCTACAATCCGGCGATCCTGCTCATGGACGAGCCGTTCGGCGCGCTCGACGCCCATACTAGGACCATGCTGCAGGACGAACTGCTTGCCCTCTGGGAGCGCGACACCAAGACCGTCTTGTTCGTCACCCATTCGGTCGACGAGGCGGTTTATCTGGCAGACCGCGTGCTGGTGATGACGGCCGCGCCGGGCCGGATCAAGGCCGACATCGCCATCGATCTGCCGCGCCCGCGGCACCGCGACGCGCTGTTGCGCGACCCCAACTACCAAAATTACGTCATCGAGATCGGTCATCTGATGGACCGGCCGGCGGCGGTGTGAACGATGCAGCTTTCCGAGCGAGCGGGCCGGTTCATCGCACCCTTCGTGGTCGTCGCGGGGCTGCTCGGGCTGTGGCAGCTCGCCGCACTGGCGGTGCACAGCTCGTATCTGCCGCCGATGACCGAGATCCTGCCGATGCTCGGCAGCCTCATCGCCTCCGGTGAGATTTTTCCCGATCTCTTAAGCTCGCTCGGGCGCCTGGCCGCGGGGCTCGCCATTGGGCTTGCGGTCGGGATCCCGCTCGGGCTCGTCAGCGGACGCAACCGCGCCGTCGAGGACTTCATCACGCCGCTGCTCGGCGCCTTCTATCCGGTGCCCAAGGCGGCGTTGATGCCGATCATGATGCTGTGGTTCGGCGCCGGTGATTTCTCAAAAATCTTGATCATCGTCCTCACCGTGTCGCTGCCGCTCGTCTATCACGCGCAACAAGGAGCGCGCGCCGTCGACGACAAGCTAATCTGGTCGGCGCAGGCGATCGGCTGCGGCAGCCTGCGCCGCTTGTGGGCCATAATCCTGCCGGCCTCGCTGCCGGAGATCCTGCTCGGGACACGCGTCGCCATCGTGATCGGGGTCATCGTCACGATCACCTCCGAGATGATCGTGCGCCAGTCGGGCCTCGGCAACTTTCTCTTCACCGCCCTCGACATGGGGCAGTACGTCATGACCTATGCGGTGATCCTGGTGATCGCGGTCGTGGGCTTTGTGCTCGATTGGCTGTTCGAGATGATCGGGCTGCGACTGACGCCATGGGCGCCCGACCGGCAGTCGACCAGGATCGGGGCCACGGCATGACGGCGATGCGGCAGTTGGTGGGGCGCAGCTATTCGATCGTGCTCCTCGTTCTGGCATGGGAGGCGGCCGTTCGATCGGGACTCGCACCGTCGACGCTGCTGCCGGCGCCGTCCGCCGTCTTCGTGGCGATGCTGCAAGACCTCGGCAGTGCGCATTTCCTCACCGACCTGTCGATGACGCTCATCCGTCTGTTCAGCGGGCTATTTATCGCGATCGGACTCGGCGTTGCGCTCGGAGTGAGCGCGGCGCAGTCGCGGCTCGGCCCGCTGTTGCTCGAGCCTGTCGTGCGCGTGCTCTCGCCGCTGCCGAAGATCGTGTTCTTCCCGGCGTTCCTGTTGTTGTTCGGGTTCGGCCACTCCTCGCGCATCATTCTCGTCGTCATCGATGCGATCTTTCCGGCGCTGCTCGCCGCCTATTTTGGCGCCCGTGCCGTCGACGAGAAGCTGATCTGGTCGGCGCGCGCCGCCGGCATGTCGGAGACGGCGTGCCGCTACCGGATCGCCCTGCCGGCCGCACTGCCGACCATCTTGACCGGCGTGCGCATCGCCATCGTCATCGGCTGCATCGTGGTGTTTCTGTCCGAAATGGTGGCGCCGCAGGACGGCCTCGGCGACGTCATGATCCGCGCCGCGCGCTCGTTCGAGACCGTACAGATGTTCGTGCCGCTGGTCGTGATCTCGTTGCTCGGCTTCCTCCTCGACTATGCGGTCGTGCGCGTGCGCAATACGCTAGTGAATTGGTGAAGCGACCGAGCGCGCATGGGCGAGGTTCGGGTATTCTATGATGTTTCCGGCACGACCGTCGAGGTCTTGGCGATCGTGGCCAAATCGGAGGCTGACGCATGGCTCGCACGATTCGCAAATCCGGAGTGAAGGAAGTTCCGCTGTCCGAGATCAAAGATGATTTGTCCCGTTATCTTCGCGAGGCCGAAAGGCAAGAGATCGTCATTACGCGCCACGGCAAACCGGCGGGCGTGCTGATTGGCTTCGAATCAGAAGAGGACTGGTTCGAGTACCGTCTTGAAAATGATTCACGTTTCTTGCACCGAATTGAACAGGCGCGGAAAAGCCTGCGAGCGGGGCGTGGGATCAAGCTCGAAGACGTGGAATCAGAAGAGTAAGCGAAATCCGGGCACCGACTCGGCGCCTACTGCGGCGTCTCCACCTCCCAGCGCAGGTTGCCGCTGTGGGTGACCGCACCGCGGTGCGCCGAGCCGACCTGGGCCTCGTATTTCTCCAGCACGCCGGCCAGTGGAGTTGCGCGCGGGCGCGGCTTCCAGGAGGCTTGGCGCCGCTTGAGCTCGGCCGGGTCGATCAGACAATCGATGCGGCGCAGGGCGGCGTCGATGCGCACGCGGTCACCGTCTCGCAGCAGCGCGATCGGGCCGCCGGCGCGCGCCTCGGGCGACACGTAACCGACACAGATGCCGCGGGTCGCGCCGGAGAAGCGCCCGTCGGTGACGAGCGCGACCTTCTCGCCCATGCCCTGGCCATAGATCAACGCGGTCGCGCCGAGCATCTCGCGCATGCCGGGGCCGCCCTTGGGGCCCTCGTTGCGGATCACCAACACGTCGCCCGCCGCATAGGCGCGCGCGCGAACGACCGTCACGCATTCTTCCTCGCTCTCGAACACGCGGGCCGGCCCTTCGTGCCGGAGTGCGGCAAGCCCGGCGACTTTTAGGAGCGCGCCGTCCGGGGCGAGGTTGCCTTTGAGCACGACGAGGCCGCCCGTCGGCGACAGTGGCCGGCTCGGCGAAACGATGACGTCGCCGTCGGGATCGTGCGCGGCCGCGCAGGCTTCGGCCAGGGTCTGGCCGGTCACCGTCAACGTGTCGCCGTGGAGATGGCCGCTCGCGATCAAAGCTTTGGCCATCATCGGCACGCCACCGACCCGATGCACGTCCTGCGCATGGTGGGCGCCACCCGGGCGCAGATTGCCGATCAGCGGCGTGCGCTCGAATACCGCGGCCACGTCGTCGAGCGCAAAGCCGATCCCGGCCTCGTGCGCGATCGCCGGAATGTGCAAGGCCGCATTGGTCGAGCCGCCGGTCGCCGCCACGATGGCGCACGCATTCTCGAGGGCTTTGCGCGTGACGAGGTCGCGCGGCAGCGGGCCGCCGCGTTCAAGAATCTGCATCACCAGCTCGCCGGCGCATTTGGCGAGCGCGCGCCGCTCCGCGTAGACGGCCGGAACCATGGCCGAGCCAGGCGGCGCTAGGCCAAGCATCTCAGACACCATGCCCATGGTGTTGGCGGTGAACTGGCCCGGACACGATCCGACGGTCGGCATGGCCGCGCGTTCCAGTTCGTCGAGATCAGCGATCGGCATCTCGCCGGCCAGCACCGCGCCCGCCGCCTCATAGGTGTCGAGCACCGAGACCGGCTTGCCGCGCCAGCTGCCGACCAAGGTGCTCCCGCCGAACACGAAGACCGACGGCACGTTGCAGCGGACCATCGCCATCATGATGCCGGGCAAATTCTTGTCGCAGCCGCCGAAACCAACGAGACCGTCATAGGCATGGCCGCGCACGACCAGCTCGATCGAGTCGGCGATGATCTCGCGCGACACCAGAGAGCACTTCATCCCCTGGTGGTTCATGCTGATGCCGTCCGACACCGAGATGGTGGTGAACGCGCGCGGCGCGCCGCCGGCTGCCGCAACCCCCTCGTGCGCCCAGGCCGCTTGATCCGCGAGGTTGCCGTTGCATGGCGTCGTCTCGCCGGCCGTGCTCACGACGCCGATGAAGGGGCGCGCAATCGCCGCGTCGTCAAGGCCCATGCCGCGCATGAAGGCGCGATGCGGCGCGCGGTCGATACCATCGGTGGTGATCCGAGAACGAAGCGTGTTGCCTTTGGTCATGTACAAATTTACCGCACAGCCTAATCCGCAGGCGAGCATAGATTCTGAGCAAACCGAGTCAATCGCGATGATAGCGCGGCGGGCCGAGATGAGGGTCGCAACGCATCGTCTTTGAAACATCGAGGGGAATTGTTCTCTGCGCTTGCGTGCATGAGCAGCAGCTCGGCGCCGGCGAAAAGAAATTTGATGGTCGTGGCAAAAAATAATTTCTCGGCAGTGAAACAAACGAGCGTCGACCTGCATTGCCCCGGTGTCACCTATCCAACAAGAGGCCGCACGTATTCGGGTTCCATCCCCGCCTACGCGCGCACCTGATAAGAGGCCGCACGTGTTCGGGAACCGCTCCCGCGCACGCATGCGATGTCTTTGTCTTCGCGGGCTGAGGGGCGAGCGAGCAACCGAGAAACAAGGATGACGCTCGGCGAGATCGCCGGCATTCTCGCCCATGAGGTCGGCCATATCCGCAACAACGACACTTGGGCGATGAGCTGGGCGGTGGCGCTGCATCGGGCCATCGCCTTGACGTCGCTCATCGCCCTGTCGCGACAAGCCCAAAGCGGCGCGGCGGCACCGCTGGCGATGCTGCTCAGCCGGGCGCCGGCGATCGGCCATTTGCTTTGCTTGGCACTGTCGCGCATTCGCGAGCTGGACGCCGATGCGACGGCGCTTGAGCTGATCGACGACCCGCAGGCGCTCGTTGCGGCGCTGCATAAATTGGAGCGTTATCACACCGGTTTGCCGGTCATGGCCGCGGTTTCACGCGGGGAGGACTCCGAGCGCTTCCTCAGCAGCCATCCGGCCACGGCCGAGCGCGTCGGCATCCTGCTCAGATTGGCCCACTGAGGCAAACCGATCGAGCTCACGGCGCACGCGCTCGACGACGCTCTCCCAGTCGCCTAATCGCGGCTGCCGAAACAGCCGCGCCGTTGGATACCAGGGCGTATCGTCGCGCTTGAGCAGCCAGCGCCAGTCGGGCCCCGCCGGCAGCATGATCCAGGCCGGTTTGCCGAGCGCGCCGGCAAGATGCACCAAAGCGGTGTCAACGGAAATAACGAGATCGAGGAGCGAGACCACCGCCGCCGTATCGGCAAAGGTGCGCAGCTCCGGGCCGAGATGAACGAGATCGCGATACGCTTCGAGCGCGGCAGCATCCTCCTCGCGCGACTCGCGCTGGAGACTCACGAACGCGACCTCCGCCGCCAGCAGCGGCGCCAGACGGGTGAGCGCGATCGAGCGGTTGCGGTCGTTCTTGTGGGTGGGCCGGCCCGCCCAGGCGATGCCGACGCGGAGCTTGCCCGTCGGCAGCCGGTCGCGCCAGGCCGCCACCAGCTCCTCCTGGGCGTGCACATACGGAACCTGCGCCGGAACGGAGGCGACCCCGGTGCTGCAAGCAAGCGGAAGGCTCATGAGCGGACAGTGCAGGTCGAACGGCGGCAGCTCCTCGCCACGCGGCAGAACCCGCGCCACGCCCTCGGTTCGCGATAGCAGCAGCTGGAGCTCCGGCTGAACCTCGAGCAGAACCGTCGCGCCTTGCCGGGCTACGAGCGGTGCGTAGCGAACGAATTGGAGCGTGTCGCCGAATCCCTGCTCGGCGTGCAACAAGACGGTCTTGCCGGCGATGGATTCCTTGCCGAGCCACAGCGGCGCGGCGAAGTCGCGTCGCTGCGGAATGAACTCCTCGGTGTTCCAGCGCTCCTCGTAGGAAACAAAGCCAGCGCGCCAGTCGCCGAGCGTCAGCAGCGCGAGGGCGCGCTCAAGGTGCCCGGACGCGAAATCCGGCTTGATGGCGAGCGCCTTCTCGATGCTGACCAGCGCGCCGCCGGGCCGCCCGAGCTGGCGCAGCGCACCCGCATGGTTGTGTAGAATCTGCGGATCGCGCGGCGCCGGAACCAGCGCCTTGGCAAAAGTCGCAACCGCCTCCTCGACCCGGTTGAGCTTCAGCAGCGCATTGCCGCGATGGCCGAGCGCGTCGGCATGGTTCGGCTGCACGGCGAGCGCCGCATCGAAGCCCACCACCGCCTCCTCGAGGCGATCAAGATCCATCAGCGTCGTGGCGCGGTTGTAGAGCGCGTGGACGTGGTCGGGCGCCGCCGCGACCGCAGCATCGAAGCTCGCCAGCGCCTGGCCAGGGCGGCCCAGCTGATTCATCGCGATGCCGCGGTTATTGAGGACGTCGGCGTGGTCGGGTCTTAGCGCCAGCGCCTTGTCGTAGCACGCCAGGGCATCGGCGGCGCGCCCCTGCGCATCGAGCACGAGCCCGAGATTCGACCAGGCATCCGCCCATTCGCCATTGCGCTCCAGCGCCGCCGCGATCAGGCGAAGCGCATCGGTCAAGTGGCCACGCTGATAGCGCAGCAAGCCCAGCATGTGCAGCGCGTCGAATTCGTCGGGGCAGTATCGCAGAACTTCGGCATAGAGCCGTTCCGCGACGGCGAGATCGCCTTCCTGATGCGCCCAGAAGGCTTGCCGGAGGAGCTTGGCAAGATCAGGCTGCGCCTGCGCAGCAAGATTGTTGAGGCTGGACGGCACGGGCCAAATCTCTGTGGACGGCGCGGCTTCGCCAACGGACATACGGCGGTCCAATCCGATATGCCGATGCGGTAACTGTAGCGTCGTATGGTTAACGCAATGCTAATTCCGCTTGGAAAGAGGCCGACATGGGTAAAGCCACAGCCTTCTTGGTCGCGCTGGCCGTGCTCGCGGGCAACCTCGCGCACGGGCAGGATATCGCCGGCATCGAGGACTGCACGAAGACGGCCGGATTGGACAAACGAACCGGTTGCTTTCAGAGCGACATCGACTACCTGATAAAGACCATCAACAAGAACGCGGCGGATGCGCAACTGAAGCTGAATGCCGCAAGCAATGAGATCGCCGCCCTCAAAAAGGCGATCGCGGAGCTGCGGACCAGCGTCGAGCAGCTGCAGACCGCCGCCAAGAAACCGGACGCGAAGCCTGAGACCAAGCCGGACGCCAAACCGGAAGCGAAGCCGGCGGCCAAATAGAGCGTCACACAGATTTCGGCGGCCTCTTAAAACAACAAGCCAACCGCGTCATGGCCGGACTTTGTTCCGGCCATCCACGACTTGCTTGGTCGCACAAGAAGACGTGGATGCCCGCGACGAGCGCGGGCGTGACGACTCGCAATGGCAGCGGTGTCAATCGTTCAAAGCCGGTCGCGTGCGCCGCCCGAACGTGTTGCAATGCCACGCGCTCAGTGCAGGCTGACCAAGGTCAGGTCGAGGAACCATGACTGGGCGGAGACGAAGCCGTGCACGCTCTTGCTCATCGCGCGCGGGTTCAGGTCGTGCACGATGAACAGCCAGGGCGGGTTGTCCACCAGGCGCTCATGCGCGGCGCGGAAGGCTTTTTCGATCGTGGCGGCATCGGTCGCCTCGGCCAGCGTCGCGAGCGCGGCGTCGAACTGGTCGTCCTTCCATTGCTCGAAATTGAAGCCGTTGGGGGCAAAATTGGCGGACGAGAAGTAGCGCGCCATGATGCCCACGTCGGATGACGGCGAGCTGATATTGAGCGCCATCACGCCGTGCAGCGCCGGGCTGTCGGGCATCTGCCGGACCGAGTTCAGCAGCAAGGTCCATTCCACGGCGTCGAACTCGACGTGCACGCCGCAGGCTTGCTTGAGATTTTCCTGCAGGAACTCGTTCATCGGCAGCGGCAGCATCTGGCCCGAGCCCGACGTCGAGATCATCACCTTGAACGACAGCGGCTTTTGCGCGGTGTAGCCGGCCTCTGCCAGCAGCGCCTTGCCCTTGTCCGGATCGAATCCGTAGTGGTTTTTCGGATTGCCGAAATCCGGATCGTTCGGCTTGAGCCAGCCGACCGAAGGCTCCGCCGTGCCGTTGAGAAGCGTCACCAGGCCGGCGCGATCGACGCAGTAGTTCAGCCCCTGGCGCACCCTGACATCCTTCAACGGACTGTTGGCGGCGCCGATGTTGAACAGCCACGGCCAGGCGTGCGGATAGGAATTGGTGACGATGGTGAAGCCCGCCGCTTTCAGCGACGGAACCCCGTCGGGCGGCGGAACCTCGATCCAGTCGACCTGGCCCGACCGCAACGCCGCCAGGCGCGAATTGGCCTCGGGTATCGGCAGGAGCCGCACCGCGTCGAGCTTGGCCTTGTGCGCCGGATCCCAGTAGCCATCGAAGCGGGCAAGCTCGACGGCCTCGCGCGGCACCACCTTGGTGATGCGGAACGGCCCGGTCCCCGCCGCCGGCAGCGACGCGACGCGAGCCCAGTCATGAGCCGCCTTCTCGAACGAGGCCGGCGAGGTGAACAGAAGGTAGACCGCCATATAGGGGAAATAGGAGGCCGGCTGCTTGGTCGTGATCGCGACGGTGTCGTCGTCGATCTTCCGATAGCTCGCCAGCACCGGCACCCGGGCGCGGCTAATGCCGGAGGCAGGCGGCTCGAATTGCGGGCTGTCGTTTTTGAAGTAGCGGTCGAGATTCCAGATCACCGCATCGGCATTGAAGTCCGTCCCGTCGTGGAATTTTACGCCGTGCCGCAGGTGGAAGATCCAGGTCTTCTTGTCGTCGGGCGCCTGCTCGTAGCGCTCCGCAAGCCCGGGCCGCAAGGTCGCGAGCCGATCGGCCTTGCTCAGATCCCAGAGCACCAGCCCCTCGAAGATCGGAAAGCCGAGAAACCGCATGCCCTCGAAGCCGTTATTGGGCATGCCGGTGGTGGTCGGGATATCCGACGCGGTCATGGCGATGCGCAAGGTCTCCTCGGCGTAGGCCGCCGACGCGAGTTGCAGCGAGCCGGCCAATGCCAGAGCCCAACACAACCGACCGTTCATCATGCCTCTCCCAAGGTTTTTGGCGGCTGCCGACGGACCGCAGCCGTAGGCTCGCGAACCGCCCGTCCGCCGCGGAAATGCGTGCAAGAACCAGGCCACTGTTACCAGCCCAGCCATTTAGTGTCCTGATGCCAATATGGTTGAAGACACGCAATGGATGCTGACCTAGGCTACGGTGGCGTCCCCCGCATCGCGCCATGCGCCGATAGTGTTACCCCGCTCGTTTGTGTAGTACCCCTGAACGACGAAACGCCTATTGTCGCTAGGCGGCCCCCAACCAAACAAATGCCACGCCTCAAGATCTGAAGCCTCTTGTCCGTCGGCGGCGATCCACCCTTTTCCGGGAACCTTATCGGTACAGGCCTCGACTAATTCGTGCACATAGGCGGCCGTGAAATAGCCCAAATCTCCGTTACCACAATTGTTGCACCCAACCGGAGAGGGAATGACGCCATAGGCGACATCGATGCCCTGATAAGGGAATGCGTCATGATATCCGCAGCAGGATGCGCAAGACTCATTACCGTCCCGGTCGACGTAAACGGTCACGCCGGTCGGCAACAACAGCATAAACAACGAATTGGCGTCGGCATGGAGAACGCTACCGTCGAGCATCTTGATGACGCGCGCGCGGATATCCGTGTCATGGATCGTCCCGTTCGAAATCGGATCGTCATCGACCGATCCAAGATAGACGCCAGGTCCTGTTCCGTAGCCGAGCTCCCGCAAGGGATCAAGATAGCCGTTTTCCAGAATGGCCTTACTGAAGCTCTCCAAAATCGACTGATCACCCCAGAACGCGCCCACATAAACGTTTGTCACCTGTGGCACCGTAATTTGGCTGCCGGCGACGTTATGGAATCCCGGCGCACCGTTCGGACCGGTTGGACTCGTCAAAGGGGCGGTGTCGAGCTCGACGTTGATCCGCTCGTGCTTAGCGGCGTACGCATGCCGGTACAAGTGACGAGGTGGAACTATTTGAAGCGCGTTCGGCCTTGGACCAATCTTTCGAAGATGCTCGATAGTACGCGGCGGACTTGCGCCCTTTCGACCCTTCTGGGGACGGCTGCCTATTCTGTTGGACTTGCGGGCTCGTGGCATATCGCCACCCTTCCCTTCCACGCGCCGTTGCAGGCTTCTATTGACAAGTCGAAACACAGGCGGACGGCGGCAGATTCTGCCGCGACGGCGGCGGAGTTTCCGTTGCCTTAGGCACGCCGATCGATTGGAACCAAGCATGCACGCTCTTGCGCCCGATAACCGTATAGACACCACCGCCTCCGCATTGGAGCAGCGGGTTCTGCGGCAAGCTTGTGACCGCCCGCGATGTAACCGCGACGATAATGGTAAGCGGTGGATTCGGCGGGGCTTGTGGCAAAGTAAGTAGCACGGGCCCGCCGCTGTCTCCCCCGCAGCTGTCGCGCCCAAAGCTCCCTGTCGATCTGCCGATATCCGCCAAAATCATTTCGGAGAACGGAGAACAGATGCCGGAGTAACGGGCGTCGGCGCAATCCGGGGTCAAGACGGGAATGCCAACCTCCATCCTGACGCCCAGCACGCTCGCCTCCGTATAACCAAAGCCGATAGCAGTAAGTTTGTTCGGCGGTGCCGTGAACTGACGCAGGTCCCAAGCGAGTTGAGGAGGATAGCCGTAAATCACGGGCTCGACAGGTATCTCTTTGATACTGGCGGAAAGATTCAACACGGCAAGATCATTGCCGCGCCAAAGAACACCCGAGCAAACGGAAGGATCGAACAAATACGGCGCCCCGACAATCCCCATGTCGCTCGTCCAATCATGATTGCGCACGTCCGGCAGCACACTCACGCGATAGGATTCGGGAATCCCGCAGCCGCAATGGCCAGCAGTCAGCACATGATTGGGTCCAATCAAGGTACCCGAGCACAATTCCTGCTCTCCGCTCAATCGCACGTATCGGATTGCAAGAACATAACCCTCTTGCACGGCCACACTTCCGCCAGTGATCTTTTTTTGTGGACCACAGTCGATCACCGTCGCGGGCGCGAGCGTGTCGCGCCTGACCGTTTGGACCGGCGTGCAGGGCAACGAACGGACCGGCAGGTTGGACGTGCCAACCGGCTGGGCGGCGGCAACGCCCGTAAAGTGCTGACCGGCCAGCGCCGCCGGGATCAACATCGTCAAGGACGCTAGGCGGATCAACGAACGACCCCGTAAAGTCGCAGGCAATCGGTGGGGCTTCCGCCACTATCAGTGCAATCGCCGAGGGAGGCCCCACGTGTAGCCGACCGCGGTTGACCGCCGACCGTCCCCGCATTGGCGAGCGTCGCCCGATAGCTGTTGAGCGCGTCCAAGAGCTGCGATTGGGTTTGAATGAGCTGAGCCTGTTGATCGACGTCGTTGATTCGGATCTGAACGATCTGAGCAGGCACATCCACGACGGCTTGAGCGACCGCCAGCGGGATATTCACGAAACCCACGAGTTCGCTGTCCTTATGGATTGCAACGTCGGTCAGCACACCATGATCGAACGAGAGCTTGGTCGTTCGTTGCGTGAACATCGCCCGCTCGACCCCGATTGAAAGCACCGGAGATATGTTGGGCATCTCAATGCTCCGGTGCATGTGCAGCGTCCACGGGCCACGACCGTTCGGGTCGGCCTTGCGGAGGATCACCAACTTGTAAGTCAGGCTTGGTCGGTACAAGATTCCTGCCAGCGCCGCCTCCGACCGCACCGGCAATGTCTTGAAAACGAGGCTCTGAGGCCCCGCTGGAGCCTCGTGCCGACGATCGCCGCACTGACTTTCCGGAAAGCTATAGCCCGCGACGAAAACACAGAAGCCAAAGCGACGTAGACCCGCATTGATCCTCTTCAGCTCGCCGACGTCGAAGGGATCGAACTCGAATTCCGCGGATTCGCTCACTGATGCGGTATCGAGCTGCGCGTTGCGGCCGGCGGCAATTGCAAGATTTTCAGCGGTTTGAACCAAGCTTTGAACAATCTGTGGCGTCCGGTCGGTAACGTCGCTGGCAACCAGCTGGAGAAGCCCTAATTCGTCCCGCTGGACGGCGATGATGTCCAAGCTGGTCGGTAGCATCAGATAGTCGAGGCAAAACACTTGGGTTCTGTCCGCCGTCGCGATGAGCGAAGGATCGTTGCCTGCGATGGCGAAACCCGGCCCCTTTCCACCCGCTGCACCCACCACCTTCAGATGCACGAGCCGCTTCGGGAGGTAATATGCGCCCCCGCCGTGTGACAAGCCGATCCTTCACTGCTTGCCAGCGGCTTCGTTTCGATGACGTCCGAGCATGCCGGCACGGCAATTGAGACCGCGGCAAGTGCGACGACATTTAAAGCGAAGTGTCCTAAGCTAGCCACGTCGTCACCCACTGCACACTTTGGCAAGCGTGCCCTTGAAGACGGACGAATCGCCAAAATCCACTGCATCTTTCTGCGGAGCAAGACCTGTGTCGGCTGGGGTTCCTGCCCCGGTGAGATCGAAAGCGGCCGGCAAGACCGGCGGCCCGGGTGTAACGGTGGGGATACCCGAAACGTTCTGGAAAGCGCCTCCTTGCAGAACCGCTAGATTCGCCTGCTGAACCTTCAGCAATGCCTGTTCCGCGCTCACGAGATCGTTGGACTTTGAGACCTGATTGATTCGCACCTGCATGATCTGCGAAGGTAACGCCACGACGCTGCGTGATATCTCCAATGGAATTGTGACGAAGCCTTCGACCTCGCTCGACTTCGACACGCACGCGGTCGTGAGCACACCCTGATTGAAAATCAAGGCGGCACGTCGTCCGGCGAAGATCGCTCGCGAAAGACCGACAGAAACGACCGGAGACAGGTTCTCGAGCTTCACGGTCGATGTCCTGCTAAGAATCCAGGGCCCACGTCCGCCCCGGTGCCGTAGCGGGAGTGGTTGGAAAGTGAAGGCGGCGTAATCTCCAGCTTGGTCCAACAAGCGATTCCGGCGTTGCAACGCCGGCGGAGATCACGCCATGAAGAGCCATAGCACGACGCCTTGCC
>JBKQHQ010000188.1:0-45463 GCA_052148715.1 Xanthobacteraceae bacterium
GCGCCAGTGTGCCGATCGGCGGCGAGACGGTGACGCGGACGGGTTACACCGTAGGCGCCGGCGTGGAGGCGGCGCTGTGGGGTAATTGGACCGGCGCCGCCGAATACCTCTACATCGACACCGGCAATTTCACCACCAGCATAACGCCCAGCGCAGCGTTCCTTGCCGCGCCCGGCGTCCCCGCGGGTGTCGCCACGGCGACGGATACCCAGCGCTTTCAGAACAGCATCCTCAGAGTAAAGTTGAACTACCGGTTCTGACGATTCACGCAGCTCCGAAGTAACTCAGCCCCGCCCTGGCGGGGCTTTTTTGTGCGCGCCGCTTGCCGAAGCGCGCACGCATTGCAAGCAAGCATCACGCCGAATGGCGTCGAAGGTCGGCGAATGGGAACGGTAATCGAAGTGGCGCGTCGGCGGCGCCGCAAATTTATCTTTGTCTTCTCCAGCCGACGACCCTGGCCTCAATCGGCTCGCCGGATTTGAAGTTGCGCCACGCGCTATCCACCCACCGGCAGGGAAAAGGAATCACGTAGGTGCCGACGTGATCTTCGCATAGCAATTCAACCGGCTCGTCGGTCGGAGGTTCGCCCTCCTCACCGAAGCCGTCCAAACGTTGTTGTCGATTTGCCCTAGCCGCCCGAGACTTTGGACTGCCGAGTCGGTGTTGCTGTTCAAGCGGCATGTCGGCGGTCCTGCCGTGCTCGCCGCGTTCTCATGCAAGGCCGGTACCGCGGCTCGAATGATCCACGACTGGTCAACTCGCTGCAATATAGGCCCCGACAGCGCACGAGGCTATATCCGCTCGCCACGTCGCTCGTGTCTTTCGGGCATACCCGAGGAAGCCGTACGGCGCTCCGGCGGCTCCTAATGTGTCGACGAGCAGGCCGCAAACCTGACCTGGACACGCAGCCCGATGGGCCAATTGGACTTCTTGCCTTCCAAGGCAAGCATCACTTCACGAACATCGTGCGCGCTCTTGTCCGGTTCGCCGCCGAGCATGGTGCGATGGCTCAATTGCGGACTCATCCATTCCGAGAGAGCGCCGACCTGCACATCCGGAATATTTTCCGCAGCCACGATGGCACGTTGTTGCTCGCAGATCTTCCCAATATCGCGTTCGTCCACCTCGGCCCGTACCCGTTGCTTCCTATCATCGACCAACGTGAGCAACGTCACCGGTATGGCCGTACTGATGAACTGACCCGGCGTTACATGAGTACTCAGAATTAAGCCGTCCACCGGTGCGCGCACGGAGCAATAATTCAGGCTTACCGTGGCTTGATCAGCGAGTGCCTGGGCGGCGTCACGCCTCGCTTTCGCTTCCGCTATGTCTTCTTGCCTTGAGCCTGCCCGGAGCAAGGCCAGTCGGGCACGAGCTTCATCGAGCAGAGCGGCGGACATTCTGGCGTCGCGCTTGGATTGATCCAGCTGCGCCTTGCTGATCGTTACGCCTTCGACCAGCGCCAACGCTCTTCGGAGCGAAATGCTTGCTTCCTCCGACCTGGCCTCGGCCAGGCCGACATTGGCGATCCCGACAGCGACTTCCTCCACTCTGGGCCCATTGACCACGCGCTCAAACGTTGCCTCCGCGGCCGCAAGTGTCGACTTTCTTGCCTCCAGCTCCTTTTGGATATTGTCGCAAGAAACGCGCACAAGCAGCTGCCCCGCCGCCACGCGGTCGCCTTCGTGCACGAGCACCTCGGCAATTACTCCGCTGACCGCGGCGCCGACCGGCATCGGATTGTTGGCGCCTTCAACGCGGCCAGGCGCGGTCGCGACGACTTTGGCCGTGTCCAACTCGGCCGAGTTCACATTGCACGCTCCGCACCAAAATGCCACGAGCGGGATCAACAACAGTTTTTTGCACATTACGACGCTCCCGTCTGCTTGGCAGACTCGCGCGACAGTGCGACCGCTCGAAGTTTGTCTATCCTACTCGTCGCGTCAACAGCCAATCGGAGTATTGAGCTGGACAACGGGGTTGACGACATCCGGTGTTGCGGCAGCTGAGCCCGTTGGGAAGAGGGTGCTGAGACTGAGGACACTGCCGCCGAAACCGCTGGCGCCGCAGCCAGCCGGCACCAACGACTGCGCCGTCAAGTTTTGGATGCCACTCAGGTTGTTCCCCGGAGCAATCTGCGTACCGCCAGGTCCCGGCGTGCCGCCAGGTCCGACCGCGAGTGCCGGTATGGCGGGAACCGCCGAGCTCGGTCCGACTTGAACAGCACTTTGAGCGAAGGCGGCCGCCCCCGAAAGGAGGAAAACCGCGGTCATGAGGCAGGACAGCTTGATCGGCACAATGCAACTCCTCTCAGAGGTATTTTCATACGCCAACGTCCGAGTCATCCGGAGCGATGTCAAGCCTGTTCGCAGGCGGACGTCCCGCGGCCGCCGGAGTCATCGCAGGCGCCAGCTGCATCGCTTGCTACTTCTTCCAGCTTGCGCGCTTCACCACCCGGCGGAGGGCCCCCGGCAAGGCCGGGGCTTTGAACGCACCACTCAAGGGGCCCCCCTGAGGTCGCAGACGCGATCTCGTTGGGCGGATTTCGGAATGCCTCCCACCACGTGGTATTTACACTTGCCCTTCGCGTCGCCTGGGCTTTCGTATTCTGCCGTGGTTAATAATTCCTTTCGCGCGCGCGACGGCTCACGCCCTAATTGTCAAACGGTTCGGCCACCCCGCCTCCCCTTGCAGGATAGGCTAGGGAAGCGCCCTTCGGCTTCAGGTCATGCATGTTCGCCGGCACCCAACGGCCTGCGGCATGAATTTGATCAGAACGCTTTTCGTACGGTTTCTGGCGAGGACTCGCGACGACGCCTCCGGCGCCGCATAGGCACATTAACCTTACCGCGCTTGCGGATCAGCTGTTTCCTCCGTCGCGAGGGAGCTTGTCGGTATTAATCCTGATGAACAATCAAGTCCGGAAACAGCGACTTCCTCAGAGTCTATCAGAATTAGCCGCCCTCACGGTGAAGCTTGCGCGCGCCTCTGGAATTAAAGTGAAGGTCGTAGTATCAAGATGCAGCCGCCAAGTCCTGCGCTGACGCGCGCAAGCACTTGGCGGCGGCCCCGGCGGAAAGAGAGCAACCGTCCGGGGTCTCTTTTTGCTGCCGCCATCCACCTCGAACGAGGATGCGGCATACCTAACTAAAGACTGGCCCTAAGCGTTTGTGTCACCGGCGCTTGGTTCTCATTCATTGTGTTGGTGACACAGTTCTCTCTTGTCCAGCCCACAACCGAGCGCGGCCAGCCGGCCCCTGCCCTGGTCTGATGCCGCCGTCAGGAGATGGCCGCGGTGGCTCCGACAAAGATAATGCCCCGGCACGGAGCCGGGGCATTGGATTTGATCAAGACGGATCGGCTCAGAACTTCCAGTTGAGGCCGCCCCGCAGGATTTCGGTCGTGAATTTCACGTTGTCGACGAGCATCTGCGTTTGGCTCCCCAAATCGACATGGAGGTATTCGACTTTGACGCTCACGTTTGGCGTGAATGCGTGTTCGATACCTGCGCCGGCGGTCCAGCCAAACCGGGTCTGGGTGTCGGCGGCGCTGATGCCGAAAATGCCGGGGATCGACGCGCTGGCGGTTGTCGTCACACCGCCGAGAGCCGCACCCGCGGTCGCGTAGAGCAAAGTGTGGTCGAACGTCCAGCCCAGGCGTGCCCGCGCGGTATCAAGCCAATTCAACTGTGTCGCGAGCGAGAACGGCACCACCCCCGCAATCGTGCCATTGAACGCACCGTTGATGTTGGCCCAGTCGAGGTCCGTCTCGACACCCCAGACCCATTGCCCGAACTGCATATTGTAGCCGGCGGTGCCGCCGACCAATCCACCGCTGACATTGAAGTCACCCGTAGTCAGTGTGGGTAGGCCCGTAGCCGAGAACGTGGCCGTGTGGTCGGTGGTTCCCCAACCGCCACCGCCGTTCACCCCGAAGTACCAACCGGTCCAAGAGAAGACCGGGAACGACGGCGCTTTGTAGGCAACCGGCAGGTCCGCGGCATAGGCGGAACCTGCGAACGCAAACGCAACTGACGCAATTGCAACCAACTTCCTCATGACACACCCCTCAACAGAACAGGTACTCAAGGCACCCAATAGGCGGTGCTCATATACCATTTGTTGGCGGTGCACTGTTACCATTCGGCAACACCCGCCCGGATTCGTCGAGGCGACGCCGGACGCCAGGACGCCTCCTCACTGCCCGGTATCGCCCGCGATCGCCGAGCGCGGCGCAAGTTATCCGCGCGACGTGATCGGTCGCTGGCGCGGACGACGGTGACCGCGCTCCTATGGAGCCGCAGGCAGTCGATTGGACCGCTTGCGGGCTGGCAAGCCACCAACCACCACCACACCATGACACCCCGCGTTCGGACGCGCTCGTACCAGGAGCATGCGGCGCGGGACCAGCACTTCAATCAAATGCGCGCCGAGGCGACGTGTCCGCAGCCACGCGCCGGGCTTTCGCCGCGCGAAATAAATTAGCTCGCATTGCCGAGTGCGACGCGCCAAATCTTTCCGCACCGCACCACGATCGGGCCTGAGCATCTCACTAATCTGTCTTGGCGACGCCACAGGGGTGAAGTAGCCTGTTCGTCGGTGGAGGGGATTTGAGGAGCATTGGTCATGGCCCTTCACGCCGTTGCGCCTATGGACGTGAGATACTCGTCGCGGGAAGTCGATCGGCCGGTTTGTCGTGAATGCGGCGACTTGTTACTGGCACCAGAGGTTTCCGAGTTCATCGACGATGGTCGTGTCCGCCATCTCTGGGCCTGCGAAGCCTGCGGCAACGAGTTTCGCACCACAATCTCCTTCGGCCGACGCGCCTAGCACTGATCCGTTCGGAATAAAACGTCGTAGTTCGGTGTGACACGTGTGGTGTTATCTCGACTATTCCCCAAAGGAGGGTGCAATGCGATTGATGTCTTACTCGACCGTTTCCGCGCTAGCCGTTGTGGCACTGCTTGCTTCCCCGGCTCGTGCCGACACCGTGAGCTTGAAAGTGAACATGGACGCGGCAAGCGAAGTGCCGCCAAATGACAGCAAGGGGACCGGCACGATCACTGTGACCTACGATACCGGCAGCAAACTCATGTCCTGGAAGGGCAGCTATTCCGGCCTGACCGGCAACGCAACCGCCGCCCATTTCCACGGCCCCGCCGAGCCCGGCAAGAATTCCGGCGTAGCCGTCCCCATTCCGAATCCGACCGCATCGTTCGAAGGCTCGGCCACGCTGACCGACGCGCAAGCCGCAGACCTGCTGGCCGGACGCTATTACGCCAACGTCCATACCGCGGCTCATCCGGGCGGCGAGATCCGCGGCCAGGTCACCAAGTAGCCGCCAGCCTGCGATCAAGGGATGTCGGCCCGAAGCGGCGCACCCCAGGTCCATAGCCGCCCCAGTCGATCGGCTATGGACCCATCCTAGCGCCGGATATCGCCGGCCCTCATCGCGGCGTGCAGCAGCAGATAAAGCACAACGGCGTTGAGGATGTGCCAAACGAAATGGGTGCCGAGCGGAAAAGCGTCGCACACCAGCAAATCGACGCTGCGCAATCCCAGCGATATCATAAATAGTGCGGCAGCAAGCAGGACCGGCTTGCCCTCGATTCGATGTCGGACCAACCACCCGACCACGACCAATGCCGTCAGTGCCGGCACATAGGAGACCGAGCCATTGAGCGCATCGGCCGGGACCATCCACGACGTGACATCTGATGCAATAACGAACCCGACCAAGACCGCCAACGCCGGCAGCAGACGCAAGGCGAGAAATCGCCGCAGCGCCAAGAGAAGGTAGCCATAGATGAAGACGGCGATGGGTATGACGTCGAACAGCGCGGCGCCGCGCGTTGCGATCGTATGAAAGATGAAGGAACCGAGGCCGACGAGCGCGACCACCCCGATCAGCACTAGCGACGGTGTGTCACCGCGCGTGCCGCGCCGCCATTCCAAGAATGCAACCAAAGCGGCGACGAGAAACGCCGCATTGGTAACCGCGTTGACCGGCTCCGCCCACAGCGACGGATCGGTACGCTCACAATAAAAGTCAACCGGCGTCGACCAGGGCATCGGGCGCACGCTAATGACAGTCAGCAGGCGGGGGTGGCTCGGAACCGGACGACCTTAGCAGCTTTTCTTGACGCATCTTCTTGAGGACGAACCGGCATGTATGCCGAAATCGATGCGTCGAGTATCCAAGCGGACGCTAAAGCACGTTCCGGTGAACCGGTGATCAAATATCGCCAACCGTTTCCAGCTTGACGAACCGTTCGTATCGGCTGCCTAACTTTCAAGCATCGATCGACATCAAAATGGGAACCAGTCCCCTCCGCCCGGCATTCTTTTTCTGGACGCCGCGGAGGGCATCGGAATGCGCACGCTGCCAGAAGCAGAAGAATCCACCGCGGCAAAAGGAGGTCTTCCGAATGCTCATGGTGCCAAGACTTTAGCGGACGCGAAGCTCGCGGCGGGCTTGTTGGGCTCGCTCGCTCTGCTGCCATTGGTGGTCGTGCAGGGGAAGGCCACACTGCGCCGCGCGCCGTACCTTCCCCCAGCGCCGCCACCGCATTGTGGCGAGGTGGAGGGCGAAGGTCCAATCATCCGCCTGCTTGCGATCGGCGAATCCACTGTTGCCGGCGTCGGGCTCAAGCACGGAGGCGAGACGGTTGCGGCTACGACGGCGCGGGCGTTGGCTCGCTTGACCGGCCGGCCGGTGGCCTGGCGCGCCGAAGGACTTTCAGGCGCGACGGTCAGCCAAGGGATGGAGCGATTGCTGCCTCGCATCGCTTCAGAGCCGGCCGATCTTCTTGTCGTCGCCTTCGGCGTGAACGACGTGTTGACTTACCGTTCGCCGTCCGCATTCGGCGACGATCTCGCGGCGCTCGTCCGTGCGGCACGAGATCGCATTGGGGATGCGGCGGTCATCATCGCGGGCGTCGCGCCGCTCGTCTCATTTCCAGCCGTGCCTTGGCCGCTGGGATCGATCCTCGGCTGGCGATCGGCCGCACTGCAGGTCGCGGCTGAGCGACTCACAGCGCGGCTGCCGCGCCTTGCGGTCGAGCGATTTTCCGACCTCGGACCAGATTTGTTCGCTGCGGACGGGTTCCACCCCAATGCGCGAGCGCACGTGTTGTGGGGAGAGGAAATCGCGCGATTGGCCCTCCCGTTGTTGAGGGAGCCTAGCCAACTGAAAGTTTCCCGCGGAGAAGGGCGACTATCGGCGGCAACCGGCCATGCGCCTGCGGAAAGCTGGAAGCGCCTCCCCGGCGAGCGAGTTGCGACGGCCTTGCGTATGCACGCCGCAAGCGCATGCGAATGACGAAAAGCCCTCTCTCGCTCGAGCTGGACCTGGGCCGGCCAAGCGTTGAGCGGAGCTGCCGCGTGCGGTTTAAGGCTTTCCGACAATGACTTTGGCCTCGCCCGTGAGCTCGAGGACGTGCAGGCCGGTATTGGCCCGGTCGACGATGTAGATGTAGCCGCGTTCGTCGGTTTCCACATTGTTGGTCTGGATCGCGACCTTGCATCGATCCTGGCCATCCACCTTGACGCAGCGCTTGTCAGTCGCCGGCGTGACCGGCGGAATGAAATAGCCAACCTCGGTCGGGTGATAGGGGTCACGAACATCGAGCGCGCGCACGCCGGCATTGAAGAAGGAGATGAACGCAAGCTTCTTGTAGAAGACCGGCGCCATGCTCTCGTTCGATGAATGCGACCCGAAGCGCCCTCCCCGGCTGCAAAAATTCCCGGACGCCTCGGGCACCGTATAGCTCGACACCACCATCGGACGGGCCTCGACAGTCACGTCCGCGAACCACACCATCTGCCGCGGCTCGGCGCATTCGTTGCGGATCTCCTCGTCGACGATCATTACGAAATCGCGCACCGACCCTTCCTGTTCCTTGGCGAACTCGGCGATCGGCATTTTCGGCATCGGAAACACGGTATGCGCGCCATTGAGCGGAGACAAATAGAGGTGACCGACTTCCGGATACTTCAGATTTTCCGGGGTAGGCTCTTTTGGCCCCTTCAATAGCTTTTCCCGGTCGACGATCTGGAACTCACCGCCTTTGTCGGTGCCGTAGCCGAAATAGACGCGATTGCTGGCCGGCCCGAGCGAGATCGGCCCGTGCAGCTCGGTCGGAATTTCACCGGTGGCGCCCGGCTGCTGGCCGACCAGGCCGAAATCGCGGATCTTCACCGGATTGACCGGATCGCTGAGGTCGTAGACCTCGGTCATGCGCCGCACGCGCCAGCCCTTCACACCCGAGACCAGATAGGCGATCCCGGTGTCGCATTCCCACCAGCTCTTGTGTGTGTCGTTGAGGCCGCTCGATATCTCCTTGAGGAGCGCCGGATGGGCCGGATCGGCGACGTTCCAGATCTGATGCGCGCGACTCCCGAACGGGCGCAGCAGGTACACCATGCTGCGGTCGCCCTTGGGCAGCGTTGCGCCGTCGCACACGCGCACCATCTGCGCGCCGCCGCCCTCATAGGTGCCTTCCTGCCCGGGGATGTGGGCGAGGTATTTCGGATTCGCCGGATCGGTGACGTCGACGATCGAGGTGCCGTTGAACTCGGCCTGGCCGGTGATCGCATTGATCGGCTTGGGCACGGCATCGGTCCCGCCGTGGTGGCCGATATAGGCGATCCAGCGGGCGCCCTGGTGGTGAATAACAGGCTGATAGGCGCTGCGCCCCTGCAGATCATTCGAACCGACCAGGCGCATGTTTTTGGCTTCCGGCGCATTCGCTGAGCGCGCACCCGACGCCATCAGCAACGAGCCCAGGGCACAGACCGCCAGCAGGACTCCAACTCCTGGCCGTGCCAGTGCAACCTCGCTTTCCCGCCACCCCATCCTTATCCTCCGTCCCAGCCTTATAGGTCCGATCGACCCGCCTGCTCTCGAATCTGGGCAACCGCCCACGCTTTGATCACTGCTTTGGAATCCCGGCGCGGGCAATAACACCTGCCCACTTCTCGATATCCGCCTGCAGGCGGACGCGCAATTCCTCCGGTGAGCTGGCCTTGGCTTCGATCCCCAGCTCCAGCATTCGCTGCTTCGTCTCCGGATCGGCCAAGACTTCGCGTAGCGCCCGGTTCAGCATAGTGACAATGTTGGGTGGCGTACCGACGGGAGCAAAAAGCCCGTTCCACGCCTCAACCTCGAATCCCTTAATGCCCAACTCCAGAGCGGTCGGAACATCGGGGAGGATCTGCGAGCGGCTCCGACCCGTCGACGCGATCACACGGATTCTCTGATCCGACAGCGCCGCCTTCAGGCCCGCATAACTATCGACCGTCAACTGGATGTCATCGCGCAACAGGGCCACCAGCACTTCCGGCGTGGTGCGGTAGGGCACGATGGCGAATTCGATGTGGGCGCTTGTCCGAAAAAGCTCGGCGCCCAAGTTCTGGCTACTGCCCACATTCACGGTGCCGACATTGAGAACCCCCGGCTTCTCGCGCGCCGCCCGCAGAAAGTCTTCCAGCGTGCGCAATGATGAAGGCGCGTTGACTGCGATGACGAAATCGAACTGGCCAAGACTCGAGATCGGAACGAAATCTTTCAGCGGGTCAAACGGCAGGCTTTTGAACAACGGCACGCTGATCGCCGTGCCGTTCGTCAACAGGGCGAGCGTATAGCCGTCGGTGCCGCCGGAGAGCGCGGCGCGTGCCGCGGCGATGCCCCCGGCGCCGGGGTTGTTTTCGACGACGAAGCGCTGGCCGAGCTTATCGCCAAGCTTCTCCGCGACAACCCGCACCGTGATGTCGGCAACGCCGCCGGGGCCGAACGGAACGATGATGCGGACCGACCGGTTCGGATACTGGGCTTGCGCCTGTGCTGATCTCGGCAGCCCAATCGCGCACGCCGCGAGCCAAAATCCGAGCCCCAAGATTGAGCAGAGGCGCGCGATCCATTGACCTGAAGTTTTCATAGCGTCCATCGAGTTGGGGCTGGGTAGCACAGACCGTCCGCCGCAGCCGCCGCGATCGCCTGCGGCTCTTCGGTCGAATCCATGCATTCTATCGATGGACGCCGGCGCCGGTCGAGAAGCCACCCGCTTCAGACCGCCGGAATGTCGCCTTCAGCCCACGCTGCAATCGTCATTTGCTGGAACTCCGAGAAGCGCTCCCCTGCAATCGCCGCGCGAATGCCTTGCATTAGATCCTGATAATAAGCGAGGTTGATGGCCGAGAGCAGCATCGCGCCAAGCATCTCGTTGGCTTTGGTCAAATGGTGCAGATAGGCGCGCGAATAGTCCCGCGCCGGCGCGTATCCGCTCTCCGGATCGAGCGGACGCGGATCGGCCGCATGGCGCGCATTGCGCAGATTGATCGGTCCGAGGCGGCTGAAGGCCAAGCCATGCCGACCGTTACGGGTCGGCAGCACGCAATCGAACATATCAATGCCGCGGGCAACCGCCTGCAGAATGTCGTCCGGCGTGCCGACGCCCATGAGATAGTGAGCGCGATCGGACGGCAGCAGCGGGACGACCTCCTCGATCATCGCCAGCATCACGGCTTGCGGCTCGCCGACGGCGAGGCCGCCGATTGCATAGCCGTGAAATCCGATGTCGACCAATGCGCGGGCGCTCGCGAGCCGCAAGCCGCGATCATCCCCGCCCTGCACGATGCCGAACAGCGCCCCCCCTGCTGCCGGATCGAAGGCGCGCCTGCACCGCTCCGCCCAGCGCAACGAAAGCAGCATGGCGCGCTCGAGCTCGCGCTGCTCTGCCGGAAGCTTGATGCACTCATCGAGCTGCATGGCGATGTCGGCACCGAGCAGTGTCTGGATCTCGATCGCCCGCTCCGGCGTGAGCTCAACGAGCGCGCCGTCGAGATGCGAGCGGAAGGTGACACCCTGCTCGCCGACTTCGCGCAACTGCGCCAGCGACATGACTTGGAAGCCACCGGAATCGGTCAAGATCGGGTGCGGCCAATTCATGAAACGGTGCAACCCGCCAAGCCCCGCGATGCGTTCCGCGCCGGGACGCAGCATCAGGTGATAGGTGTTGCCGAGCACGATGTCGGTGCCGCAGCGGCGCACCTCATCGGGCAGCACGCCCTTGATCGCCGCCTGGGTGCCGACCGGCATGAAGGCCGGTGTGCGCACGCGCCCGTGCGGCGTCGTGATCTCGCCGAGGCGCGCATTGCCGTCCGTCTTGAGCAGGTGAAAAGAAAAGGCGTCCGCCATTATTCGCGAATTTCTTGGCCAATTTCTCGGGCCAATTCATGAGCGGGCCATAGCAGGCACGCGTCTCCGTAGGAATAGAAGCGATAGCCGGCATCGATGGCGTGCGCATAGGCGCGACGCATCCGCTCGAGGCCCGAAAACGCGGCGACCAGCATGAACAAGGTCGAACGCGGCAAGTGGAAATTGGTCATCATCACATCCACGGCCCGGAAACGGCAGCCGGGCGTGATGAACAACGCCGTCGTGCCGGCGAACGCTTTGATGACCCCATCATCACCCGTCGCGGTCTCCAGAAGGCGCAACGCCGTTGATCCCACCGCGACGATGCGCCCTCCCCGCGTGCGCACGCGATTGAGGGCCTCCGCCGTTTCCGCATGCAGGCTCCCGTGCTCGGCATGCATCGTGTGGGCGGATGTATCGTCCGCTTTGACCGGCAGGAAGGTGCCGGGGCCGACATGCAGGGTCACCTTGTGCACCGCAATGCCACGGTGATCGAGGCGCTCCAACAGCGCCGGTGTGAAATGCAGCCCGGCGGTCGGCGCCGCCACCGATCCCTCCTGACGCGCGAAGGAGGTCTGATAATCGGTGCGGTCGCGTTCGTCCGGCGCCCGTCGCGAGGCGATATAGGGAGGCAACGGCATGGTGCCGCGCTCCGCGATCGCCTGATCGAGCACGGGACCGTGGAATGCAAAGGCGAGCGTGACCTCACCCCCCTCGCCTTTCGCCTCGACGGTGGCATCGAGTTGTCCGAGGAAGCACACCCTGCCTTCCTCGCCGAAACGGATCACGTCGCCCGGCGCGAGCTTCTTGGCGCCGCGTGCGAACGCATGCCAGCGCGCGCCGTCGACCCGCTCGTAGAGCGTCACCTCGATCCTTGCACCAGCACCGCGGCCAAGGCGCCGGCCGGACAGCCGCGCCGGAATGACCTTAGTGTCGTTGACGACGAGCGCGTCGCCTTCCCGCAGCAATTCCGGCAGATCTCGCACTGCCCGATCTTCCCATTCGGGGTTGGCTCCGGGTCGAATGACCATCAGCCGCGCGGCGTCGCGCGGCGCGACCGGGCGCAACGCGATCTGCTCCGGGGACAGCTGGAAATCGAATAGATCGGTACGCATAGGGAGACCGGAATGCGAAATCCGCTCGTCCCCGCGGAAGCGGGGACCCACAGCATACGATCACAAACGTTCCGCACGAACCGGATTCCCGCTTAGCGCGGGAATGAGCGGGTGGAACGTCAGGCCGCATCCGAGGCGAGGCGCGCCGAGACGATGTGGTCGGGGTCGTCGACCGGCTCGCCGCGCTTGATCCGGTCGATATTCTCCATGCCTTCGGTCACCTGACCCCAAACAGTGTATTGGCCGTTGAGCCACGGCGCCTCGTCGAAGCAGATGAAGAATTGGCTATCGCCCGAATCCGGATTCTGCGAGCGCGCCATCGAGACCGTACCGCGCACGTGCTTTTCATCTGAAAATTCCGCCTTCAGCTTCTGGCCGGAACCGCCTGAGCCGGTGCCGGTCGGATCGCCCGTCTGCGCCATGAAACCGTCGATCACTCGGTGAAACACCACGCCGTCGTAGAATCCGTCGCGCACGAGATCCTTGATGCGGGCGACGTGATTGGGCGCGAGGTCGGGCCGCATGGTGACTACGACCAGGCCTTTGTTGGTTTCCAGGATGAGGGAGTTGTCGTCGTCGTCGCTCATGCGCGCCTCTCGGGTCTGGGTCTGTTATCAACGAATCGGATAGCGAACGGCCGGCCGGCAATGGCGCCGCCTAGCTCCGGCGTAAACCGCAAGGGTGTGCAGCGGGCCAGCGTTGCCACCACGGCACGCTGGTAGGCGGTCCGTAACTGTTGCGTAACATCACGCGTCACATAGGTGAACCGTGGCTCGCCAAGAATCCCGCCGTCACGGGTAAAGCTGAGCCGAACGGCGATCTCCATCCCCTCCTGGGCTTGATCCATCGGCGGCGGCAGCCAGCAGGCATGGATAGCGGCAAAGACATCGCGGATGGTGTTCAGGGGTTTCGCGGTCCGTTGGCGCGGAACCGGGTCCGACGATGTATCTTGCGCGGTGAGGCGCAGGCCTTGGCCAATCGGAATGCCCGAGTCCGCCGGGCACGGCCCGTCTCGAAGGAGGCCGCAGCTCGCCTTGGCCTGCTGCGGATGCACCAAGGCGAGAGCCGCAGCCGTCAACAAAGTGCCGAAACATCCCACGGCGGGCGGCATCTTTCCCTCATGGCTTGGCGTCGGCAGCGACCTGCATGCGCACGATGCGATCGGGATCAGTCACGGCGCCGTTCTGATCCTCCGAGCCCTTTTTTATCTTGTCGATGGCACCCATGCCTGAGACGACCTCGCCTATGACGGTATACTTGCCGTTCAGCGAGGGTTGCTCCCCTAACATGATGAAAAACTGGCTGTTCGCCGAGTTCGGGTCCTGCGTGCGCGCCATGCCGACGATGCCGCGCTTGTACGATACGTTGGAGAACTCTGCCGGCAGGTTTGGATACTTCGATCCGCCGGTGCCGTTGCCGTTCTGGCCATCGCCGGTCTGCGCCATGAAGCCGGCTATCACGCGATGAAACGGCACGTTGTCGTAGAATTTGTCGCGCGCAAGCGTCTTGATGCGTTCCGCGTGCTTGGGTGCGATGTCCGCGCGCAGCTTGATGACCACCCGGCCGTATTTGGTATCGAGCAGAATGGTGTTCTGCGGATCGAGCCCGGCCGGCAGAGTTTGCGCGAGCGCGGGCGCCGCGCAGACAAGCGCGGCCAGCAAGGCGAGAGCACGGATCATGTTATCTCCTGATTAGGAGCCGGCATTGCCGGCGAATTTGGCTTTCAAGCGACCCGCGACTGGCGCGGGAACGAACGCCGACACGTCACCACCCATTCCGGCGATCTGCCGCACCAGTGTGGCGGTGATCGGGCGAACCATGGGCGAGGCGGGCAGAAATACGGTCTGGATGTCGGGCGCCATGGCCTCGTTCATGCCCGCCATCTGCATCTCGTAGTCGAGATCGGTCCCGTCGCGCAGCCCGCGGATCAACAGGTTGGCGCCGGCTCGCCGAGCCGCGGTGACGACCAGATCACCGAAGGTGACGCAGGCAAGCTCGCATTGGGCCGCCCGCACGAGCGGCCCGCAGGTCTCTTCGAGCATCGCCAGCCGCTCATCGGCGGAAAACAGGGGCGCCTTGCCGGGATGGACGCCGATCGCGAGCACCAGACGGTCGGCGAGCCGGGCCGCGTGGCGCACGACATCGACATGGCCATTGGTGACCGGATCAAATGATCCAGCATAAAAAGCGGTGCGGGGCATGGCCCCCGTCTAGCCCGCGGCTCAACCGACCGCAAGCTGAGCGGCGGCGCCATGCTGCTTTGAGCGCGCGTGCGCGCAACTTGCGGCGGTAAATTTATAGGGCCGAGGTATCGGTCGCAACTGCTCGATCAGGCCTGTGACGATTACAGAAAAGCCTGTGATCAAGCGCACATTCCCCCGCGCGCGACCAGCGTATGTTGCATCAGACAGCCGGCGGGACCCAATCCTTCCCAACAGATAGAGGAACCTACGGTTGTCGGGAGAGTTGAAGTCAGACGGGCCGGACGACAGCCACGGCGTGACGCCGGCTCCAGCAGGGGATAGTCAGATGTTTCGTAAGCTTGCCAATCCGAGTTCGCGGCACACGCAATCGGCGCGCCTTGGCCAAAATTCCCTCAAGCTCGCCGGTGCCGCCGTCTTTGCGGCGCTCGGTGCGGGACTGATCGTCGGGCTTCCGGCGGTCTCATCCGACTCGGCCTCCGCGAGCGTGCGGGAGAGTGCGCAGGCGGCAGGCATCATGGACGGCGCGCTAATCGACGCCGCCGCTTGCGACCGGCACAGCTGGCCCTACCTCGACCAGCGCTGCGTCGATCCAGCCGCGACCGGCAAAGATTTGCGGCAGGTGCGTGTGATCTCGACCGATCGCATCGCGCCGACCACGATCGTCACGACCGCCACGCCGCTGGCGCGGGTCGTGCCGCAAAATTCCGGCCCAAGGGTGGCCGCCGCCGCGCCGCCAACAAGTCAGACGACGCTGACGCAAACGAACTGGACCGCGAATCCGGTGTTGCTGGCGCTGCTGCCGCAGGGCGCGCCCGCCAAGGAGCCCATGCACAAGACGACCAGCCAAACCAAGGCGCCGAGCCAGGCCGCCCGTGTGGCCATGGTCGTCCAAGTCCGCCACTGACGCTGGGCAATGCTTCTTACGTGCGCATGTTGCGGGTGGCGGGCGCCCGATCTACCCGAGCATGCGCTCAGATTGGCGCCGCCGCGGCGTCGTAGACAAACAGCCAGTCGTAGCGCTCTTTGACCCGCCGCTCCTGCCATTCGGTGTCGACATAGGCCTCGGCCCCGGTGGCGCCGGCCAAGCGCGGATTGTGGAAACGTTTGGCGTTCTCGTTCGAGCCAAGCACGACCTTCGTGCTGCGCTCGTTGCGCGCCGCCTCATAGGACGCAAGTGCGCGCGCGGAATCTGCATACCGGTCGAGGCAGCGCGCCAGTACCAAGCCATCCTCGAGCGCCATGCAAGCGCCCTGCGCCAGGAACGGCAGCATGGGGTGGCACGCGTCGCCGAGAAGCGTCACTCTCCCGACGGTCCAGCGCGGCATCGGCGCGCGCGCCATCAGCGCCCATTTGAACGGCACGTCGATGGCGCGGATGATGGCATGAATGTCCGCATGCCAGCCGCGAAAGTCAGTGCTGATCTCGTCGTGCGTGCCCTGCACGGTCCACGATTCGACGGTCCAATCGTTGCGCTCAAGAATGCCGACGAAGTTCATCAGCTCGCCGCGCCGCACCGGGTAGTGCACCACATGCCCGCCCGGGCCGACCCAATTGGTCCCGACCGCGCGCGAGATCGTGGGCGGCAGCCGCTCGACCGGCACCAGACCGCGCCAAGCCAGAATCCCGGTGAAGACCGGCGCGTCGGCGCCGAACAAGCTTTTGCGCACCGTCGAGTGGACCCCGTCAGCACCGACCGCGATCGAGGCTGATGCGGTCTCGCCGTCGGCGAAACCGATCTCCACCCCCTCAGCCGACTGGGTGATGCCGACGCATCGCTTTCCCAGGCGAATAGCGTCGGGCTTGGCGTAGCGGATCGCCTGCGCCAAGATATCGTGCAGATCACGGCGATGGACGGTGACGTAGGGAAAGCCGTAGCGCTCAACCGATTCCGCGCCGAGGTCGAACAGCTTCCAGCTCTGCCCGGTATTCCACAGCCGGATCTCCTTGCCGGCCGGAACGAAGCAGACCTCCTTGAGCGCCTGCTCGAGGCCGAGCGCGTAAAGCACCCGCGTCCCGTTGGAGCTGATCTGGACACCGGCGCCGAGCTCCTTCAGCTCCGACGCCTGCTCAAAAATCTCGACGTCGATGCCCCGCCGCAGCAGCGCCAGCCCCGCCGTCAAGCCGCCGATGCCGCCCCCGACGATTGCGATCCTGTCCGCCCTGGCCATACGGTAGCCAAACCCTCGTTCATGCGATGATCCGCGCACTTATCAGAACACGGACGTATTGAACCGAGCAGCTGTTCGCGGCCCACTCGGTGTTCACGGCCGTCGAACGGGGCTTTCCGTTGAGGCCGCAAACCTAACTCCTTAGAACGGCTACATCTAATTGAGCGCTCTGCTGATCCAGCTACGTGTGTCCTCACTCGGCTCGACTCCACTGGACTTCAACAAGTCGCGGGCATTGCTGTACCGCTGAGCGTCAGGGAATTTGCGACCCAGCACCGCCGCCGCAGTTTGCGCTTCCCCGACGATGCCGAGAACCATGTAGATTTCGGTCAGACGCAACAAAGCTTCCTCGACATGGAACGTAGTCGGATAATGGATGATCACGACCTTGAGCCGATTGATGGCGCCAGTAAAGGCGCTCCGCTCCTGGTAATAGCGTGCGAGCTCCATTTCCTTGCCGGCGAGCTCGTCGTTTGCGATGTCGACTTGTTTGTCAGCACTCGCGGTATCGTCCGCGACCTGAGCGACGCTATCGCCCGGCAGGCTCCAGCTCGGAAAGGGCTGCAGCAGGAACACGACGGTCGCCAGGTGGGCGACCAGCCGCCGCCAGTCCCACCTCGCTCGAGGCGATATCGGAAATCTCGGCGTCACGCGCGCTATCCTTAGCAGCCAGGGCAGGAATTCAGGTCTACCCCGCGTTCCTGGCCGAAACGGGGCCGACGGAGTATGCGATCGTACTCTGCCATTCGTCCCCCTACCCCTCCCCGGCCGGGCAATCGGCGATCACTGGGTCAACAGGATCATGCGCTCGGACTGTAAAGAGGAGCAACGGCGAGTTCCCGGCATGACCGCGGTCAGCGCAACCTTTGACACCTTCCATGATCGCGCGAGCCGCTCAGTTGGCGGAATGCATCGCAGATAGCCACGTGTTGCCGATCTGCGTGAGCACGTGGGTCGATCTGCCGTTCAACACCTTGCCGGCATTAGGCCCAGAGCCGAAGGCGGAGAATTCGCCGGCAACCAGCACAACTCCGGCGACCTCTCGTGCTTGCACTACGTTGATGCTGATTTTGCTCCAGCCCTGCTGGAATAGTCGGTCGAGTGCGCTTTCTATCTCCCCTCGCCCGGCCGCGATGGTCATGCCGACAAGGAGGGCGTCGGGGGTGTACAGTTTCGCCGTTGCAGCAGCCCCTTCGGAGTTCCACGCGTTCTCCCATCGGCGTGCAAAGGCGGCGGCAATTTCTTGTGGGTTTGGTTTCATGATCTCTCTGCTCCGCAAGTGCCGTTCGAGCGGCGACGTCACCGGATCGTCGAGACGCCCACGTCTTCGCTCACAATCAATTCGATCGCGCCCACCCGCATCCGGGCATTGAGTCGCACGGCCAGCATTCGGCCGGTCGCGATGTCCGCTTCCGCGGCGCCGTTTGCTTCCCATTCGATCGGCATAGCGTCCGAGCGCCGGCGGATCTCATCCTCGCCGAGTTTTTGCTTGCGGAGCCCCGCCTCGACGAATCCCCGCAGGAGGGCTTCCGTGTCGCGTGCGACCTTGATGTCGAAGAAGGCCTTAGTCCGGCCGGCATCGGTCGCACGCAGGCTCAGGATGTGCGTCACCGTGATAAGGCTGCCGTCGGCCGGGCTGCGCGCGCGGATTGGCCGTTCGACGCTTTGGCCGATGTCGATCCGCTCGCCTGCGACGAGCAAGATGAACGCGAGCTCGTCGCAGTAGGACTGAATGAATGCGTCTGTGCCGCCTTTCGACAGCGCGTTGACAAAAGCAGTTCCCACCGCCGCGTCGATCTCGCCGACACGATCGGAGGGCAGGGCCGTATCGGCGTGCAGCAACGGTTTCTCCGCCGCAAGCGCGCCGATCCGGTCCACGATGGCTCGCAGCAGCGCTTGACCCGTCGCCGCCTCATCGACGACGCCGGTGATCTGGCCCTTGTCGTTCACATCAAACACGACCGGAACCGAGCGCAGCGCGTCGATAAGACGAAGCTCGGTCTCTCCGGCGACGCGGACGACCGGATCGTCGGATTCGACGGACACGTTCGTTATCTCCGCGAGGCGTGCGCGCATGGTGCGGCGGCCTGAAGGCCGGCGTTCGATGGTGACGTCGAAGGTCTTGTCCAGGGCCGTGACCGTGGAGGGCTTCGCTTGGGCGCGCTGCGTTTGCACTTGGTGGGCGACAACGCGGACGCGGGCACCGGGCTCATCGCCAGGTCCGAACGTTACCGGTCCGGCTCGCGCCACGCAGGCGCCGACCGAAATGAAGGCCAGGATCAAAGCAACGCGCCGCATGCGGATTGGTCCCCTTCAACGAGGCAAAGCCTGCTCGCGATTACAGCCGGCGAAAGCACAGTTCGTGTGAGGGGCGGAGCGAACAGCCCCTACCCTTCCCCGTTGCCGTTGCCCTCGCCTTCCTCGCTCAGGCGCTCGACCGAGACCACGCGCTCGTCTACCGCCGTGTTGAGCACGATCACGCCCTGGGTGGCGCGGCCAGCGATGCGGATGCCGTCGACCGGGCAGCGGATCAGCTGGCCGCCATTGGTCACCAGCATGATCTGGTCGCTCTCCTCGATCGGGAAGGAGGCGACGATGCGGCCGTTGCGCTCGTTCACCGCCATGGCGACGATGCCTTTGCCGCCGCGGCCGGTGGTGCGGTACTCATAAGACGAAGAGCGCTTGCCAAAACCGTTCTCGGTCACCGTGAGCACGAACTGCTCGGCTTCCGACATCGTCACATAGCGCTGCTCGCCGAGCTCGATTGCCCCATTGGCCTCCTCGCCATCGCCGCTCACCTCCTCCGCCTCGCTGCCGCGCCGCACGGCGCTGGCGCGCTTCAGATAGGCGGCGCGCTCCTCGGCGGTCGCGTCCACGTGGCGCAGGATCGACAGCGAGATGACGGTGTCGCCTTTCTCGAGCGCGATGCCGCGCACGCCCATCGAGGTGCGTCCCTGGAACACGCGCACATCGGTGACGGGGAAGCGAATGCAGTGCCCGCCGGCGCCGGTCAGCAGCACGTCGTCCCGCTCGGTACAGATCGCCACGTCGACGATCGCCTCGTTCTCATCGAGCTTCATGGCGATGATGCCGGAGCGGCGCACATCCATGAAATCGGAGAGCTTGTTGCGCCGCACGGTGCCGCGCGTCGTCGCGAACATCACGTCGAGCTGCCCCCAGGTCTTCTCGTCCTCGGGCAGCGGCATGATGGTGGTGATCAGCTCGCCCTGCTCGAGCGGCAGGATGTTGATGAGTGCCTTGCCGCGCGCCTGTGGCGCGGCGAGCGGCAGCCGCCAGACCTTCTCCTTGTAGGCCTTACCGCGCGAGGAGAAGAACAGGACCGGCGTGTGGGTCGAGGCGACGAACAGCCGGGTGACGAAATCCTCCTCGCGCGTCTGCATGCCGGCGCGGCCCTTGCCGCCGCGTTTTTGCGCCCGATAGGTGGAGAGCGGGACGCGCTTGACATAGCCCGCATGCGACACGGTCACCACCATGTCCTCGCGCTGGATCAGATCCTCGTCCTCGACCTCGCCTTCCTGCTCGATGATGACCGTGCGGCGCGGTGTCGCAAACTCGGCCTTCACGGCGTTGAGCTCGTCCTTGATGATCGACTGGATGCGCGCGCGCGAGCGCAGGATGTCCAGGTAGTCGGCGATCTCGTCGGCGAGCTTGTCGAGCTCGGCGGCGATCTCGTCGCGCCCGAGCGCGGTAAGCCGCTGCAGGCGCAGATCGAGGATCGCCCGCGCCTGCTCTTCCGACAGGCGGGCGGTCCCCGCCGACGACACCCGGTGACGCGGATCATCGATCAGCTCGATCAGCGCCAACGCCGTGTTGGCCGGCCACTCGCGGTCCATCAACGCCTCGCGCGCCGAGTTGGGATCTGGCGCGCTGCGGATGACCCGGATCACCTCGTCGATATTGGCGACCGCGATGGCGAGGCCGACGAGGATATGGGCGCGGTCGCGCGCCTTGTTCAACAGGTATTTGGTCCGCCGCGAAATCACCTCCTCGCGGAACGCGACGAAGGCCTGCAGCATGTCCTTCAAATTCATCACCAGCGGCCGGCGGCCGTCGAGCGCCACCATATTGGCGCCGAAGGTCGATTGCAGCGGCGTGAACCGGTAGAGCTGGTTGAGCACCACGTCCGCCATCGCGTCGCGCTTGAGCTCGATTACCACCCGATAGCCGTCGCGGTCGGATTCATCGCGCAGGTCGGCGATGCCTTCGATCTTCTTCTCGCGCACGAGCTCGGCGATCTTCTCCACCATCGCCGCCTTGTTCACCTGATAAGGGATCTCGCTGACGATGATCGCTTCGCGCTCCTTGCGGATCTCTTCGATCTCGACCTTGCCGCGCATGACGATCGAGCCGCGGCCGAGATGATAGGCGGCGCGGATGCCTTGGCGGCCAAGGATGATGCCGCCGGTCGGGAAGTCGGGGCCGGGCACGATATGCATCAATTCATCGATGCCCAATCCCGGCTCGTTCACTAGCGCGATGCAGGCGTCGATCACCTCGCCGAGGTTGTGCGGCGGGATATTGGTCGCCATGCCGACCGCGATGCCGCCGGCGCCGTTGACCAACAGGTTGGGAAATTTTGCCGGCAGGACCACCGGCTCGCGCTCGCGCCCGTCGTAATTGGGCTCGAAGTCGACGGTGTTCTTGTCGAGGTCGTCAAGCATCGACATCGCGGGCTTCGCAAGCCGCACCTCGGTATAGCGTTCGGCCGCCGGCGGGTCACCGTCGACCGAACCGAAATTGCCCTGCCCGTCGATCAGCGGCAGCCGCAATGAGAAATCCTGCGCCATCCGCACCAGCGCGTCGTAGATCGCCAGGTTGCCGTGCGGGTGATACTTGCCCATGGTATCGCCGGTGACGCGCGCCGATTTGTTGTAGGGCCGGTCCGGCGTATAGTTGTTCTCGTGCATCGAATAGAGGATGCGCCGGTGCACTGGCTTGAGGCCGTCGCGCACGTCGGGAAGCGCGCGCGCCACGATCACGCTCATGGCGTAATCGAGATACGAGCGCTTCATTTCCTCCGTAATGGAGACGGGGCGCACATCCGAGGGATCTTGATCCCCCGGCTTGGAGCTTGTGTCGTCGGACAATGGGAAACCTGTGCGAAATTGAGCCTAGGCCTATAGCTGATCCCGCCCTCCGACGCCACCCCAAAACGCACTCATTGCGATTGAATTTATCTATAACAATCAATTAGTTACGCTTGCATGTAGCGACCCGCACGCGAATACCAGAAAGCGGCGCCGCAGCGGGCAAATGAACCAAGCAATCTCCGCTTGCGCGGCATCGCGAAGGACCCGCATGGTGGCCCGGCCGCTAGTCGCCAGACGGGATCGCCGCGATCCACATGCCGCCGCTCGACTTTTTCGTTTCGGCCTTCGTGACCCTGCTGGTCGTCGTCGACCCGCTCGGCCTCGCGCCGACCTTTCTTGCTGTCACCAATGGGCTTCCGCCGCGCGCGCGGCGGCTTGTCGGGCTGCGCGCGCCTGTGATTGCCGGCGTGATCTTGGTCGGCGCCGCCCTGTTCGGCCGATGGCTGCTGACGCGGCTCGGCATTTCTCTACCGGCGTTCAGCATCGCCGGCGGCCTGCTGCTCTTTTCGATCGCGTCCGAGATGTTCTTGGGCGTGCGCAACGAGCGGCAGATCAGGACTGCGGAGCAAGCGATCGAGGAGCAGGTGCGCAACATCGCCGCCTTTCCGCTCGCTGTTCCGTTGATGGCCGGTCCGGGCGCGATCACGGCGACGGTTTTGCTCGGGGGGCAAGCCGGCTGGGACGCCGACCGACTCGCGCTCCTGATGGCCGTCATCGTGGCTGTGGTCGGCATCAGCGCGCTCGTGTTCTTCGCCGCCTCGCGCATCGGCCGCCTCCTCGGCGTCACCGCCAATGTCGTGCTCTCGCGCCTCCTTGGCGTGCTCCTCGCGGCGCTTGCCGTCCAATACGTGATCGACGGCATTAAAGGAGCAATGCCTGACGGACGACAAAAGACGGAGCAAAGAGCTTTATTGCTCAACTGTCGCTTCGTCGTCCATCCGCCGTCGTCTGTTATCCGAACAACACCGCGTGCATGATGCGTCCCGGTAGAAAGGTGAACAGGCCGGCGATCACCAAGGCGCCAAGGAAAATGCCCAGCATCGTGCGCCGGTGACGCTCGACGGCATGCCGGCGCGCCGCCAAGACGGCGAGCGGCAGCATTACGAGCGTGAAGATCGCCAGGAGGTGGATGGGGCTCCATGGCCCCCAGATCCGGAGCTGATGGATGAAAAATGCGCTGATGCTGACCACGAGCATCAACGTGACCCATACCCAGCCGATCGTCCGGTGCGGCAGCGTGCCCTTCGGCGCCGCAAGCTGCACCACGCCAAGGCCGAATGCCGCCATCGCCGCGAATGCGTGCAGCTGAATGGCGGGGCTTGCTTGCAGCAAAGGGGCGAGAGTCATTGGCACCTCCGGCCTAAACTTATTCGGCAGCCCGCCGGCGCACCGCCTGGAAGCCGGATACGAAGCGCGCCAGCGTGTTCGAGGTGACACCGCGCGGCAGCATGACCTCGATCAGCGAGAACCGTCCGCGCCGCGCGACCGCGCGCTCGATCGCGTCGATGAGCTGCCGTTTGGTAGCGACCCGCTCACCCGCCCCGCCGAGCGAAACGGCCATGTCGGCAAAGTGCCAGTCCTCAAGATCATTGAAGGCTGATTCCGGCTGGAACGCCCGCAGCATCTCCCAGCTTTGATTGTTGAAGAGGATGACGATCGGATCCAATCCGTAGCGGCGACAATTGCCGAGCTCCCAGCCGGTCATCTGAAAGGCACCGTCGCCGACAAAGATGAGCGGGCGGCGCCCGGTCGCGGCCGCAACGCCGATGCCGCCGGGCACGCCAAAACCCATTCCGGCGTAGTAGCCAGGCGCCGCAAGCGCGGTATTCTCGATCTCGAGCGCCGTGAACAAACAGTCGCCGACATCGGAGGTCATGGGCATCGGCCCGTGACGATCGAACAGATCGTTGATTGCCACCGCTATATCCGACGGATCGATCGGTGAGTCATCGCCCTTCAGCCCGCGCGCGTAGGCGGTCGCGTTCGGCCGCGCGCGTGCGTTCGCTCGGGCGGCGGACGGGGTGGCGTGGGCGCAGAGCGCCGTGACGAGATCATCGATCGGCAGGTCGGGATAGACGTGATGACCGATGCGCACGGTGCGATCAATGGCGAGCATCGCGGCGCGCGGATCGAACCGCTCTTGCGAGAGCGCAAAATTTGTATCGCACAGGATTACGCCGAGCAACAGCAGGGCGTCGGCCTCCTCGACCATGGCGCTAATGCGCGGATCACCGGCGGCCCCGAGATAGGTCCCGGCGACGACGTCGGTTGCATCAGCGAGGAGCCCGCGTCCCATGAAAGTGGTGACCACCGGAATGGAAAGCTTGCGCGCCAGCGCCGCAACCTGGTCCTCGAGGCCGTAGCGCCGGATTTCGACGTCGACCATGATGAGCGGCCGGCTCCCTTGCGCCAGGCGGCCGAGGATCTCCTCGACGCATTCCGCCAGCGCATCGCCATCGGCCGCACGCCGCGCCAATATGGGGACCTCGTCGGTCGCCGCCCCCACCATATCCCGCGGAAATTCGATATATACAGGCAACGAGCGTTCCCGCGCGTTGTGCAGCACCCGGGCAATCTCCTGCGGCGCCCGCACCGGGTCGCTCAGCACGGCCTGATCGCAGGTGATCTCGCGAAACACGGCAAGCTGCGTATCGACCGTGCGCGCCTGGTGGTGCAGCATCAGGCCGCTCGCGCGCTCGCCGGCACCCGGCGCACCGGCGATCACCACGACCGGTGAACGCTCGGCGTAGGCGCCGGCAATCGCATTGACGATGTTGAAGGCGCCGGCGCCGTAGGTCACCACGGCAACGCCGAGGCCGGCGTGATATCGCGCGGCCGCGTCGGCGGCAAAGCCGACGCCCGGCTCGTGGCTCAGCGTGTAAAGCGGCAAAATCTTCGATTCAGCCAGGACCTTGAACAGGGGCAGCACGAAATCACCGGGAATGCCAAAAATCTCACGCGCGCCGTAATCCTTCAGGGCCTGTACAAGGGAGATCGCGAGCGTGGGCATGCGGCACTCATATCACGGAACCGTCGTTCCACGCCTCCGCGCTGGTTCATTCGGGAGGGCCGGGAAGCGGCGAGCCCGCGAGCCCCACACACGTCATCCTGGGCCTCGTGCCGGGGACCCATTTCTCAACAAAGCTCGGGCGTCGGAACTGCGCAGGCTTGAAGGGTCAGCGTTTGTTGCTTGATGGGTCCCGGGCACGAGGCCCGGGATGACGGATGTTTGGTTGCGGAGGGAAGCGCAATTCAGAACGGAATCTCGTCGTCCATGTCGTCGCGGCGGCCCGCAGCCGCCATGGCCGGCTGCCGCGCAGCCGTTGGTCCGGGCGAGCCGAAATCGACGCCTGAGCCGGTATCCTGCGAGCCGAAATCGCTGCCCCCGGACCCCGCGCCGGCCCGATCCAGCATCGTCAATTGCGAGTTGAATCCTTGCAGTACCACTTCTGTCGAGTAGCGTTCCTGACCGGATTGATCCTGCCACTTCCGGGTCTGCAATTGACCCTCGATGTAGATCTTGGAGCCCTTCTTCAGATACTGCTCGGCAATGCGGCACAGCGGTTCGCTAAAGATCACAACGCGGTGCCACTCGGTCTTTTCCTTTCGCTCGCCAGTGGCTTTGTCGCGCCAACTATCCGAGGTGGCTACCCTGAGATTGGCAATCGGCCGCCCGTCCTGGGTGCGGCGGATTTCCGGGTCCGCACCAAGATTGCCGATCAAGATCACTTTGTTGACGCTGCCCGCCATGACTTGCTCCCTGCGCCGACCGTTTCGATTGCATCGCGGCGCCACCGCTTAACCTAACCGCGCCATCCGGCATCGCAACCCTATCCGGGCCTTCCGCCAGGCTCGCGGCGAGTCGTTCCATCGCCTAGTTCTTGCTTTGTTCCTAGCACGCTCGTCGGCCAAACGCAAGCCAAGATTAACCATTGATTAACTATTGGGATTTGAAGGCACCTTGAGCGGTCTTATAATACCTATTTAACGTTGTGGTGACCTTCGATTTTACCCATTCCTGTTGCAATTGGGTGACTCAATCCGCCAAGGGAACCGCTATAATGCTTGTACTCAACTAAACCTGAAATCGTTGCATCGTAGCGGAACACACTTCGGAGGTACTCGTAATGAAGCGTCTTCTTCTCGCTGGCGTAGCTGTTGCCGCCCTGGCGGCGCCGGCCTTCGCCGCCGATCTTCCTGTCGCTACCTATCCAACGAAGGCGCCGGCTTACGTTGCCGCCTACAACTGGACGGGCTTCTACATCGGCGTCAACTTGGGCGGCGCCTGGGCGCGCGAAACCAATACCGATACGTTCACGACCAGCCCCACCACCAGCGTTATCACTTCACCGTCGTCCACGATCAGCGGCGTCATCGGTGGTGGCCAGATCGGTTACAACTGGCAGAGCGGCAACCTCGTGTTCGGCCTCGAAGCCGACGTTGACGGCTCCGGCCAAAGCGGCACCAGCACGTCGACGGTCGCTGGCTTCGGTACGGATGCGGTGGCAAGCACAATACGCGCGTTCGGCACCGCGCGCGCTCGGGTGGGCTTCGCGGCCGATCGCTGGTTGTGGTACGTGACCGGCGGCTTCGCATGGCAAGACGTCGGCTTCAGCGACGCGTTCACGACCACGACCGGTGTGTTGACCGGCATTTCCAACGGCTCGACGACGCGCGCTGGCTATTCCGTCGGCGGCGGTATCGAAACCGCGTTGTGGGGCAACTGGACCGGCCGAGTGGAATACCTCTATCTCGACACCGGCACCTGGACCACCACAACCACCGGCTTGGCGGGGCTTCCATTCACCACCGTGACCAACAGCATTCGCACGCAGAATAATGTCGTGCGGGCCGGTCTGAACTTCCGGTTCTGATACCCGAATCCAACCGAAGCGTGTTCCGAGGCAAAACAAGGGTCGGCACCAGCCGGCTCTTGTTTTCTTATTCTTTGACATGACGGCGCGGCCTCGGGCGTGCCTTGCATCGGCAACCGACCCCGATGACGGTAACGTGTTGCCTCGATTGTTTATTTCCTCCATGAATTGTCGACGCGCGATCGCCCGCGACGGTTTTGGCTGGTAAAGCGCCGCCGTTCTTCCTATTTCTGGATGACATCCGCGGCTCGGCCCGGGCTGCCGTTGCATGCCATCCAGGGATGGCCATCCAAAAGCATGGACGACCTGTTCGACAAGAGCCGTAGCCGCCGGGATCTCCGTGTGATCGCGATCCGCGGCGCGCGCGAGCACAATCTCAAGAATGTCGACCTCGAAATTCCGCGCGACCAGCTCGTGGTCTTCACCGGGTTATCGGGCTCGGGCAAATCCTCGCTCGCCTTCGACACGATCTACGCCGAGGGGCAGCGGCGCTATGTGGAGAGCCTCTCGGCCTATGCGCGCCAGTTCCTGGAGATGATGCAGAAGCCCGACGTCGATCAGATCGACGGGCTCTCGCCGGCCATCTCCATCGAGCAGAAGACCACCTCGCGCAATCCGCGCTCCACTGTCGGCACCGTCACCGAGATTTACGACTACATGCGCCTGCTGTGGGCGCGGGTCGGCGTGCCCTATTCGCCCGCGACCGGATTGCCGATCGAGAGCCAGACCGTGTCGCAGATGGTCGATCGGGTCATGGCGCTGCCCGAGGGCACGCGGCTCTATATCCTCGCGCCCGTGGTGCGCGGGCGCAAAGGCGAGTACCGCAAGGAAATTGCCGAGTGGATGAAGCGCGGCTTCCAGCGTCTCAAGGTCGACGGCAAGTTTTACGAGATCGCCGACGCACCGGCGCTCGACAAGAAGTTCAAGCACGACATCGACGTCGTCGTCGATCGCATCGTCGTGCGGGCGGATATCGCCGCTCGGCTCGCCGATTCCTTCGAGACGGCGCTCAAGCTCGCCGAGGGTCTGGCGATCGCGGAATTCGCGGATGCCGCGCCGCCCCCCGACAAGGGCAAGGCGCTGCGCGGCGGCGACGGCCCTTCGCGCCTCCTGTTCTCGGAGAAATTTGCCTGCCCGGTATCCGGCTTCACGCTGCCGGAGATCGAGCCTCGGCTCTTCTCGTTCAACAATCCCTACGGCGCCTGCCCGGCCTGCGGCGGCCTCGGCGTCGAGCAGAAGATCGACCCCGATCTCGTGATCCCCGACAAGGACGCGACCCTCAAGCGCGGCGCCATCGCGCCCTGGGCGCGCTCGACCAGTCCCTATTACGTGCAGACGCTCGAAGCGCTGGGCAAGCACTACAAATTCTCGCTCAATGCCAAGTGGAGCGACCTTTCCGCCAAGGCGCAGGACGCGATCCTCTACGGGTCCGGCGAGACCGAGATCCGCTTCGTCTACGACGACGGGGTGCGCGCCTACGAGACGAAGAAGCCGTTCGAAGGCGTGATCCGCAATCTCGAGCGCCGGTTTCGCGAGACCGAGAGCGAATGGGCGCGCGAGGAGCTCACCAAATATTTCACCGACATCCCCTGCGCGGCCTGCAACGGCTATCGGCTCAAACCGGAGGCCCTGTGCGTCAAGATCGGCGGCCTGCCTATCGGCGAGGTAGCGCAGATGTCGGTCAAGCGGGCCGGTGAATGGTTCACCGATCTGCCGGCGCAGCTCACGGCGAAGCAGAACGAGATCGCGGTGCGCGTGCTCAAGGAGATCCGCGAGCGGCTGCGGTTTCTGGTCGATGTAGGCCTCGATTATCTCACCCTGGCGCGCGCCTCCGGCACGCTTTCGGGCGGCGAGAGCCAGCGCATCCGGCTCGCCTCGCAGATCGGCTCCGGCCTCACCGGCGTCCTCTACGTGCTCGACGAGCCCTCGATCGGCCTGCACCAGCGCGACAATGCGCGGCTTCTGGAGACGCTCCGGCGCCTGCGCGACCTCGGCAATACCGTCATCGTGGTCGAGCATGACGAGGACGCGATCCGCGCCGCCGACTACGTGGTCGATATCGGCCCGCTCGCCGGCATCCATGGCGGCGAGGTGGTGGCCGAAGGCACGCCGGCCGACATCATGGCCAACCCGCGCTCGCTCACCGGAAAATATTTGACCGGCGAGCTCGGCATCGCCATCCCGGAGCGGCGTCCGCCCGACCCGCGGCGCGCGGTGACGGTGGTCAATGCACGCGGGCACAATCTGAAAAACGTCACGGCGGAGATCCCGCTCGGTCTGTTCACGTGCATCACTGGCGTGTCCGGCGGGGGCAAATCGACGCTCCTCGTCGACACGCTCTACAAGGCGGTCGCGCGCAAGCTCAACAATGCGAGCGACGCTCCCGCCCCGCACGACCGCATCGAAGGGCTTGAGCATATCGACAAGATCATCGACATCGATCAGTCGCCGATCGGCCGCACGCCGCGCTCGAATCCGGCGACCTATACGGGCGCCTTCACGCCGATGCGCGAGTGGTTTGCCGGTCTGCCGGAGGCGCGCGCGCGCGGCTACGAACCCGGCCGCTTAACCTTCAACGTGTAGGGCGGCCGCTGCGAGGCCTGCGAGGGCGACGGCGTCATCAAGATCGAGATGCATTTCTTGCCGGACGTCTATGTCACCTGCGACGTCTGCAAGGGCAAGCGCTACAACCGCGAAACGCTCGAGGTGACCTTCAAGGGCAAGTCGATCGCCGACGTGCTCGACATGACGGTCGACGAAGCCGCCGAGTTCTTCAAGGCGGTGCCGCGCATCCGCACCGTGCTGGAGACGCTCCAGCGCGTGGGCTTGGGCTATATCCATGTGGGCCAGCAGGCGACCACGCTCTCAGGCGGCGAGGCGCAGCGCGTCAAGCTTGCCAAGGAGCTCTGCAAGCGCGCCACCGGCCGCACCCTCTACATCCTCGATGAGCCGACCACCGGCCTGCATTTCGACGACGTGGCAAAGCTCCTCGAGGTGCTGCACGAGCTGGTCGAGCAGGGCAATTCGGTGGTCGTGATCGAGCACAATCTCGAAGTGATCAAGACCGCCGACTGGATCATCGACCTCGGCCCCGAAGGTGGCGACGGCGGCGGCGAGATCGTCGCCGCCGGCCCGCCCGAGGCCATCGTCAAGGTGAAGCGCAGCTATACCGGGCAGTTTTTGGCCCCGGTGCTGACACGGCGGCCCGGCGCGGAGCGGCGGAAGAAGCGTACCGCGGCGGGGTGAGGCAACCCAAGTGCCGACCGACGGGCTTGCAACGACCGGCCGAAAGGATGCCGCAAGGCTGGAGCTTCTGCGGGAGGCCGCGCGAGTCGGCCTCCGCGCGTTGGATCGAGGCGAGTCCAAAGAATTCGGCAGCTTCGACGATCTTGAAGCCTATCTGAATGGCGTGTCGGAAAGGCTCATCGTCGGCGCAGCCGAATGAGGTCTAGGATTTTCGCTCGCGTCTCACCCGGGCTAGAATTGCTACGAGCCTTGGCCGCAAATGACCGAGGCCAATCAGCATATGGAGGAAAGCGTGCACGCGTGGCGCCTGGTCTTCGCAGTCGCATCAGCCGGCGCGATTTCTGTTCTCGCCGGCTGCCCTGCCCTGCATGCGCAATCCGCCCGCGAGCTCTATGATCAGGCGAAGATCGAGCGGGCGCTGGTGCTCTATGGCGGCGGGCCGGCTGCGCTCTACGAGGGTCCGGCCCGCGAGTTCGAGCAGCGCTATCCGGGTATCACGGTGTCGATCATCAGCGGCTTCAGCAACGTTCTCGACCGCAAGATCGACGATCAGATCAAGGACAGCAAGGTCGAGGCCGATCTCGCCATCTTGCAGACCATTCAGGACTTCGTGCGCTGGAAAAAGGAAGGCGTGCTGAGTCCGTTTAAGCCGGAGGGGTGGGACTCGATCGAGCAGACCTTCAAGGATCCCGCCGGCGCCTACGTGGGCGTCTATGTTCCCGCCGTCGCCTACGCCTACAACACCGACCTGGTTCCGCCCGGCAATGTCCCAAAATCGGCGCTCGATTTCCTGAAACCCGAATTCCGCGGCAAGCTTATCACCTGCTACCCGCAGGACGACGATATCACGCTCTATCTGTTCCACACGATCGCGCGCCGCTACGGCTGGGAGTTTTTTGACAAATACATGGCCAACCAGCCGAGCTTCATCCAGGGCCATCTCGGCGTCGCGCGCAGCATTGCGTCAGGAGAGAATGCGGTGACGCTCGATTCCAATCCCAACCTGACGCTCGCGCTAAAGCGTGCCGGCAAGCCAACCGATGTGGCCTTCTCGGAGATCGACCCGATGCCGATCTGGGCGCAAACCGCCGCAACCTTCAAGGGCTCGCCGCACCCCAGCGCCGCAAGACTTTTTCTCACGTGGTTCCTCAGCAAGGAGAAGCAGAGCACGCTCGACGATTGGTCGCCGCGCGTCGACGTGCCGCCGCCGGCGGGGCTGAAGCCCGTTTTTTCCTATCTGGTCGCCAACGGATACGCCGAGTTCGTCAGCAACGCCGACCTGGTGAGCGATGTGCGCAAGCGCTTCGCGGCGCTGGTTGGTCCGGTGCGCAAATCGGGCGGTGTGCGGTAGCTCGTGATCACCGAGCCTGAACGATCCATCTGAGCTAGATCTTAGTCGCCCGTTCGACTGCCAGAGCCCCGGATCGCCTGACGGCCGCGCGCAGCGGGCGCCAACGCGAGCGCACCAGATCGAGCGCGACGACGACAAGCCCGGCGGCGAGCACGTACCAGCCCGGTCGAATCGCCAGGTCGAAATCGAAGGCGCTCGCCAGCACCATCAACGGCGATACGTGATAGGCGATGCCGATACCGACCGCCTCGCCGAGGAAGGTGAGGCCAGCGGCCGCAAAGGTCAGCGCCAGCAATGCCCAAGCCGGCAGTTCCGTTTTTTCGCGCCGCAGCGCGGCGACGGCGCGGTAGAGCATCAGCCAGCCGAACAGGCCGGCAAAAAGGGTCGGCACCGTCACGTCGGCCTTGGTCTGCTGGAAGAAGTGCACCAGCGCGAACAGCGCCAGGACGTAGATGATCTGATGCAGCCGGCGCCACCGCGTGCCGCCGAGGCGGCGCACCATGCCGTCGGTCGAGGTGACGGCGAGCGCCGCGAGCCCACAGAACACAGTAAAGCCGATGGTCAGATAAACCCGCGAGACGATCTCGCTCGCGACCTTGAGCAGGTCGAACCGTTGATCGATCACGTAGAGGCCAAGGTGAGCGACGGCGTAGCAGAAGGCGCCGACCCCGATCATCCGCCGCACGTCGATGAGGGCGCCGAACCGGGCGACGCGCCGCAGCGGCGTGATGGCGAGCGACAGCAACAGGAACATCAGCGCCCAATAGCCGGCCCGATGGATCAAGTCGTTGACCGGCCGGGCGCCGAGCCCGACTGACCACGCCGTCGCCAGCGCCAAGCCGAGCGGAAAGACGAGCGCAATCAGCGTGGCGATCCGCAGCGCGGAGATGCGCCCGCGGCGGTCGCGCCAGAGTTCGAGCGAGGAGGTCATGCGGCCAGACGACAGAGGACGGAGGGCGGAGGACCGACAAGGCAAGACATGCGGGTCTCGAGATGCTGTCTTAGAGCGCTTCCCGATTACGTTGAATCGGGAAGCGCTCTAATTCTCTATATTTGGTCGCATTTCCTGCGGAAAACCGGTGCCCACTTTTCCGGGAAATGCTCTACCGTTTTCGATCCTCTGGCGCCCGAGGTTACGCCGGCTGCTGCGCCGCGAGCGCCGCATCCTTGGCCTCGGCACGCTTGAAGGCGGGCCGTTCGGTCAGCCGTGACACATAAGCAGTGAATTCGGGCCGATCGGGGAAAAGCTTCCACATCGTCCCCCAGCGCAGGCCGGACCCGATCACCACATCGGCGGCCGTGAACTGGTCGCCGAGCAGATAGGGGCCGGGCTCTAGTGCATTGGCGAGCACGTCGACCACGGTGTCGACGTCGCCGTAGCCGATCGAGCTGCGCGGCGCTTCCTCGGAGCGCTTGAATGCACGGTCCATCATCGCCGGCTCGACGCAGCTCGGACCAAAGAACAGCCATTTGAGATAAGGTCCGCGCCGCTTGTCGCCGACCGGCACGTTCAGTCGCGCCCGGGGGAACTCGTCGGCAAGATAGCAGCAGATCGCCGCGGCTTCGGTGACGACCGCATCGCCGTGCTTGATGGCGGGGACCTTGCCCATCGGATTGACCGCGAGATAGGCCGGCGCGCGGTTCTCCCCTGTCTTGAGGTTTAGCAAATGTAGATCGTAGGGCTCGCCGATCTCCTCGAGGAACCAACGTACCAGCGCGGAGCGCGAGTTGGGGGAATGGTAAAGCGTGAGATTCGGCATTAGATCCTCTCATCGGTTGGAATGACGCGTCGGCGGACTCATGCGCCGAGCTTCTCGGCCAGGTCGAGCAAATTTTTGGCGGCGACGTCCGTGGGCGCGCTCGGCGCCGCCTCGCCGCGTCCGGGACCATCCTCATTTGGGCGGGCGACGTGGCCGCTGCGCAGACCGCACGCACCCGCGGCGAGAAGGTCGTAGGTGTGCGCCGCCACCATCATGCATTCGTGGGGCGCCAGATCGAATGCCGCGCAGGCGGCGAGATAAACCGCCGGCTTCGGCTTGTAGTCATGCGCGATCTCGGCACCGAGGATTGCATCCCACGGCAAGCGATTGCGGCGCGCCAGGTCGACCATCAGCGAGATGTTGCCGTTCGACACCGGCGCCAGCAGGAATTTTTGCCGCAGCCGCTCGAGACCCGGCGGCACGTCGGGCCAGGCGTCGAGCCGGTGCCAGGCCAGGGTGAGATCGTGCAAGACGCCTTCGTCCAGGCCCGCGATGCCGAAGCGCGGCAAAATGCGCTCGAGATTGCGCCGGTGCAGCGCGTCCAGCTTGCAATAGCCGATGCGGCCGGCGCGGACCTCGTCCATGGCCGGCTGATACTCGCCGCGCCAGGCGTCGGCGAAGGCCGGCGCGTCGATCGCATGGCCGCACGGCTTGAGGATCCGTTCGGCCTCGCGCGCAATGCTCGTGCGCCAATCGACCAACGTGCCGAACACGTCGAAGAACAGCGCCTTTACCGGAAAGGTCATGGAGCAGGCCCATTCAGCGGCGGGCGGAGAACCCGACCATAGCGCACTTGACGCGACTACCGAGACGGCGACAGTGGCGCAACGCCTTCGGGACAACAAGCCCGAGGGCAAGCTTCGCCGAACGCGGGGGGATGAACATGCAACGCCAGGCACGGTCATGGATTATCGCGGCCTTGCTGCTCGCCGGCGCGTCGACTGCGCAGGCGGCCTCGTGCCGCACTACGGCAACCTTCGAGCGCTGGCTCGACGAGTTCAAACGCGAGGCCGCATCGCAAGGCATCTCGCAGCGGGCGATTGCCGCCGCCTCCCCTTACCTGGTCTACGAGCAGCGCATCATCAACATCGACCGCGGCCAGCACATTTTCCAACAGGACTTCCTGCAATTCTCCAGCCGCCTGCTGCCGGCCTCCCGGCTACAGAACGGCGTGTCCATGATCGCCAAATACCGGCCGGTTTTCGCCAAGGTGGAGCAGCAATACGGCGTTCAAGCCCCGGTGATCGTCGCATTCTGGGGGCTGGAGAGCGATTTCGGCACGAATATGGGCAATTACAACGCGCTGCGTTCGCTCACCAGCCTCGCTTACGACTGCCGGCGCGCCGACATGTTCCGGGGGCATCTGTTCGATGCCCTGCGCATGATCGAGCGCGGTGATCTCGCGCCCGAGGAGATGCTGGGCTCCTGGGCCGGCGAGCTCGGCCAAACGCAGATGATGCCGTCCGAGTACCTGAAGTTCGCCGTCGACTCCGACGGCGATGGCAAGCGCAACTTGTTGCGCAGCGTCCCCGATGTCATCGCTTCGACCGGAAACTATCTGGTCAGCCTCGGCTGGCACCCCGGCGAGCCCTGGCTGCGGGAGGTGCGAGTCTCGGCGAGCGTGCCGTGGCAGGAGGCGGATCTCACCATCACCCATTCGCACGCCGAATGGGCGCAATACGGTGTCACTTTGCCCGACGGCCGGCCGCTGCCGGCCGGCGGACCGCCGGCCTCGCTGGTCTTGCCGATGGGCCGCTTCGGACCGGCCTTTCTCGCCTATCCGAACTTTCAGGCCTATGTGAAATGGAACGGCTCGCTCGTCTACTCGCTGACGGCGGCCTATTTCGCGACACGGCTTGCCGGCGCGCCGCCGCTGCAGCGCGGGACCGGCACGGTGCCGCCGGCGCTAAACAGCGGGCAAATGATGGAGCTGCAACGGCTTCTGGCGCGCCAGGGCTACGACGTCGGCACCATCGACGGCAAGCTCGGCTTGGCGAGCCGCGGCGCCGTGCGCAAGGCGCAGGTGAAGTTCGGCCTCCCCGCCGACTCCTACCCGACCGCGGAGCTTCTGGAGCGGCTGAAGCGGTGACGTGAAACCGTCCAGTGGCGTCTCAGATGCGCAGGCCGCGCGACGGCATCAACCTGTCGCGACATTACTGAACTGACGATCAGGTCGAGGACGCTTGCGGGCGCCCACCCTTTGCGGTCATGAATGGTCATGCAACCTAAGAGGTAAAAAACTATCTTTCGTTACAAATGCGTTAAGTCAGCTATGCATATTAGGCGTAGCTGCATCGCAGCATTTATCCTTCTGCACCGCACCATCTGCGCTTACATGGCGCTCAAGAATCGTTGATTCTGGCTCTTTTACGAAGGAACTGCCATGACAGTCGCGATCATCCGCTTCTTCCAGGTCTGGAAGCGCTACAATGCTGGTTTGCGCGAGCTTTCGCAGCTCGGCGACCGGGAATTGGCCGACATCGGCATCACGCGAGGCGATATTCCTCGAATCGCGTGGGATAATGCCAATAGTTAGGCCTGTGACTAGCTTTTGGCTCGCAAAAGGCCCGCTGTCGCGGGCCTTTTTCTTTCTAAACCTAGATATGTCATTGATGCATAGCTAATCATATCGTCTCTTTATGTAGCATTATGAGTTAGCCGACCGGCGCTGAAGCCTCCCAATTGGTCCTCGCTTGAGGACCTTTTGCGCTTGGCCTAACTAGGGCGGATGGCGTCCGCTCACCTGCAACCCATTCACGTCATTGGCGGCGGGCTCGCCGGCTCGGAGGCGGCCTGGCAGGTTGCTCAGCGCGGCGTGCCGGTGGTGCTGCACGAAATGCGGCCGTTGCGGACGACCGCCGCCCACAGGACGGACAATCTCGCCGAGCTCGTCTGCTCGAACTCGTTCCGGTCCGACGACCCGGAGCACAATGCGGTCGGGCTGCTGCACGCCGAGATGCGCCGGCTTGAGTCCTTGGTCATGCGGTCCGCCGACGCGCACAAACTGCCGGCCGGCGGCGCGCTTGCGGTCGACCGCGAAGGATTCTCCAACGCCATAACCGCCGTCCTCGCAGCGCATCAGCTGGTGGAGATCCGCCGCGAGGAGGTTTCGCGACTGCCGCCGTCCGAGTGGGACAGCGTGATCATTGCGACCGGGCCCCTCACCTCGCCCGCGCTGGCCGACGCCGTCGGGCAGCTGACGGGCGAAGCGGCGCTTGCGTTCTTCGACGCCATCGCACCGATCGTGCAGCGCGACTCCATCGATTTCGAGCTCGCCTGGTTCCAGTCCCGCTACGACAAGCTGGGGCCGGCAGGATCAGGCGCCGACTACGTCAATTGCCCGCTCACGCGCGCGCAATACGAAAGCTTCGTCGACGCGCTGATCGGCGCCGAGAAAGTTGCGTTCCACGAGTGGGAGGCCTCGACCCCGTATTTCGACGGCTGCCTGCCGATCGAGGTGATGGCCGAGCGCGGCCGCGAGACGCTGCGCCACGGTCCGATGAAGCCCTTCGGCCTGACCAATCCGCGCCACCCGCAGGAGAAGCCCTATGCGGTCGTGCAATTGCGGCAGGACAATCAGCTCGGCACCTTGTTCAACATGGTTGGTTTCCAGACCAAGCTCAAACATCCTGAGCAGATGCGGGTATTTCGAACCATTCCGGGTCTCGAGCAGGCGGAGTTCGTGCGGCTGGGCGGCCTGCACCGCAATACGTTTATCAATTCGCCAAAGCTGCTCGACCCGGTGCTGCGGCTGAGCGCCCTGCCCCGGCTGCGTTTTGCCGGGCAGATCACCGGCTGCGAAGGTTATGTTGAATCGGCCGCGATCGGTTTGCTGGCCGGCCGTTTTGCCGCCGCCGAGCGGCTCGGCGAAGCCGCGGTGCCGCCGCCGCCGACCAGCGCGCACGGGGCGCTCCTTTGCCACATCACCGGCGGGCACCTGGAGACGATCGATGCCGGGCCGCGCTCGTTTCAGCCGATGAATGTAAACTTCGGGCTATTTCCGCCGCTCGCCCGCGTGCCCAACAAGGATGCCGACGGCCAGCGGCTGCGCGGTACGGCCAAGACCCTCGCCAAGAAACAGGCGCTGTGCGCGCGGGCACTCGCCGATCTCGAGCACTGGATCGAAGGCGGCAGCCGCGCCGCCGCGGCGGAGTGATGGCGACCGCGCACAGCCCGGAAGCGCGTCTGTTTCTTGACACGGATGCTTCCTAAAAACAAAGAATTGGGAAGCGTACGGGAAGCATCGCGCCCCAAACCGACGTTCGACGACGACGCCGGAGCGGACCCTCGTTGCATCCCGAAATGCCCCCGCTCGCCGAAATTCCCGATAACTTGCATCGGGAATTTCGACGATGGCCCAATCGCAATTATTCATGTTGGGCACCGGCGGAAATGAAAGAGACAGACCATGACAGGAATGCAGCGATGGTTGGTGCTTGGCGTCGTGCTCATGGGCACGTTCATGGCGATCCTCGATGTGGCGATCGTGAACGTCGCGATCCCCTCGATCCGCGCCGATCTCCACGCGAGCTTCGGCGAGATCGAATTCGTGGTCTCGGCTTACACGCTCATCTATGCCTGTCTGCTCGTCACCGGCGGCCGGCTCGGCGACAACTATGGCCGCAGGCTGCTGTTCATTCTGGGGCTTATCGTCTTCGCCGCTGCCTCGGCGGGATGCGGTCTCGCGCCGAGCACCGAGGTATTGATCGGCGCGCGGGCGGTGCAGGGCCTCGGCGGAGCACTGATGTATCCGCAGGTGCTTGCCATCATCCAGGTGAATTTCGCCGGCGACGACCGAGCCAAAGCGCTTGGCATTTTCGGCTCGGTCATCGGCATTGCCGCCGTCGCTGGGCAAATCCTTGGGGGGACGATCATCGCGCTCGATCTGTGGCACCTCGAATGGCGGCCGATCTTCCTCGTCAACGTGCCGCTCGCGCTGGCGACGATCATCGCGGCCATCTTCATCCTGCCGAAAGACGAGCATGTCGACGCCGTCGGTCTCGATTGGGGCGGCGTCGCGTTGATCACGACGGCTTTGCTGCTCCTCACTGTACCGCTGCTCGAAGGCCGCGAGCTGGGCTGGCCGCTATGGATGATGGCCTGCTTCTTCGCTTCCTTTCCGGCGTTCAGCCTCTTTGTCTGGTATGAGCGCCGCCTCAGCGAGCGCGGCGGCCGGCCGCTCGTGCGCATGCAGCTCTTCGCCGACAAGAGCTTCGCATTCGGCGTGCCGATCGCCGCGCTCTTCATGGCGTCCTACGCCGGCTTCCTGTTCACCCTTGCGCTCTATCTTCAGGTCGGGCTCGGCTTCACGCCGCTGCAGTCGGGAATGACCTATACCCCGACGGCGATCGGCTTCTTCATCACCTCGCTGACCGCGCCGCGGCTCGTTCCCCTGCTCGGGCGCCAAGTGCTGACGCTCGGCTATGTCATCGGCGCGTTCGGGCTCGCCGCGACGGCGACGACGGTCTACGCCGCCGGCGCACGCCTGCACGGTTTTGAGTTGGCACCCGCGCTCTTCATCACCGGCCTCGGCAATGGGCTCGGCTTGAGCCCCTTGGTCGGTACGGTGATATCCGGCCTCGCGCCGCAGGAGGCGGGAGCTGGAGCCGGCGTCGTGACAACGACGCTGCAGATCGGCAACGCCTTGGGCGTCGCGATCATAGGCCTCATCTTCTTCCTGCTCGTCGGCACCGCCGCGCCGGGTGCGGCTTACGCCCGTGCCTTTGCGGCGACACTACCGGTGAGCGCCGTGCTGCTGCTCGTTGCCGCCTTTCTTGTTCGTCGGCTGCCGCGCATGCCGTTCGAGGCAAGCAACGCTCTGATCGAGCGGTTGCCCGGATGGAGCGCCGGTTTCGCTTACTCCATGTTCCTGATGACCGGAGGACGAATGGGCGAGCGTCTCGTGCAAGACCTGGTTGCGCATGCCGCCGAACGGCGCTTGCAGCGCACGCGCGAAGCGCCGCTGGCTCCGGGCGAGTTCCTCGCCTTCCATTTTCACGCCGCCGAGGCCGACACCGCTTGGATGCACTATCTCATGCGGGAGGCGCTGGTCTTCGGCAACCGGCCGGTGCCGCAAGAGCACGAGCGCATGCCGACGATCGCCGCGCTAGTACAGGAGGTGCGCGACCGCCAAGCCGCCGGGCTGCTGCCCGCCGATCTCGACCCGGCCGAGCTGCGGCTTCTGGGCTTCGCCCTGGTGAGCTACCCGCGGATGCTGCCGCAGATCACGCGCATGACCACCGGAATGACGCCCGAGAATCCGCGCTTCATTGCCCGCTGGGAGGCGTTGCTGCGTGAGGTCGGGTCCTGGTTTGAAGAGGCCGCGCGGCGCAAAGCCGCCGGCAATCCATCGGGTCAGACTGGTGGCTGAAGCGAAGATCGGCCGATCCGCCGCGCGGCGCGCCACAAGATCCACTGCCGCCGCCATTGCGGAATCTCGACGGTCTGGAACGGGTCATAGCCGCCGCGCTCCATCCGGTCGAGCACCGGCCGCACTAACGACATCGGCAACAATGCGGGCGCGGCCTGCGCGGAGACCGACGGCAATTGCTCGTTGAACTGTTGGAGATGCCGACGCGCGCGCAAGCGGACCTCGGCCAATGCCGCCCTCACCTCGATCGTCGCGCGGCCGGCGAAAACGTCTTCCGGCCGCGCCCGATGCCGCTCGAGCACCTCGCGCGGCACATAGAGCTGCCCGCGCGCCGCATGCCGCGGAAAGGCGCGCAGCAGTCCGGCAAGCGCATAGGCGATCCCGGCGTCGCGCACGAGCCCGTCGAGGTCGGCGGCGGGCTCGCCATCCAGAATGTGGGCCGCGAGCGCGAAGATCACCGACGACGTCTTCACCAGGTAGTCCTCGAGCGCGGCCACGCTCGGCATCGGATCGTCGTACATGTCGAAAATACGCGCCTCGATCAGATCGTCCAAAGATTGGACCGGCAGCCGATAGCGCGCGATCACATCCAGCAAGGCCCGCGCCACCGGATGGCCTGCCGCCTCCTCCTTGCGTCCGCCGGCAAGAACCTCGCGCCACCATTGCAGCCGCACCTCGCCCGCAACCGGCTCGCGCGCGTGATCGCGAATACCGGCGACCTCGGCATTGAAGGCATAGAGCACGAACAGCGCGCGACGGTGCGCTGCAGGTGCGAACAAGGTCGCCAGGAAGCGGTCCTTGTCGGCGCCGCGAACCAGACGTTCACAATGGGCGAAGGGGTCCTGCATGCGGCCGGCAGATTAGCGCAAGAGCTGGGTAGCAGCTCGCCTGCTGCGGATACCGACGAACCGCTCGGTCCAGATGAGATCATGATCCTGTTGGTCCTCTCGATCGTCACGCGCGCGACCTGCTCCTCCCCATGGTTCGCGATGGCGAAATCGAAAAAATACCCCCCGGCGGATACGAGTCAGATTTGTCAGAAAGTCAGATTCGATCGTCAACCGATTGATAATGCAGGAGAAACGACAATCCGACGAATCTGACACGATCTGACAGGGGGTTGCGACGTGTCAGATATTGGCCGGGAATTTGTCCGGATCTTCCTTCGTAGCCGCATTCCACAACGTTCGGAGACATAGCCGACGCTGTGCTTGACGAGGCGGCGAGATCGAGAGGCTTGCGCATCGGCTAATGGCGACTCGAGAAAGATTCGAAAGAAAGAAAGATTCGGCAATTAACGCGTTGATTTTATTGACGAACAGTCAGTCAGCCGAATATTTCACAGAGTGGTGAGGCGAAAGAAATCCAACCTAAATAGTGTCTGGTAACCGTTTTGGGCCACCCGAACCATTTGTCGTCTCGGTCCGCTGTCGACCTCAGACCCGACAAAGACTTGCGCCAAAAGTTTCGGCTCGGTGAGGGGCCACAGGCTTAGCACCCGAGGCAAAGATCAAGGACACAAGGCCCTCGATCAAAGCGAAGACAAGCCACGGAATCGCTCCTCGTTATCGAGCTGCCAACCGTCACGGATTCAATCGAGCGCCCTTCTAACGCATCACACGCGTCAGATTCGAGAGTCAGAAAGCGACTACCGTCAACCGGCTGATATTCAAGAAGAAAAGCGGCAATCTGACGAATCTGACAAATCTGACACGAGGTTGAAGGAATCGGCGGTATCAGCCCGCGCCTATTAACCTCTGTTTCGAACGCCGCGAGGCGATCGTGGATGGCCGGCCTCCCGACCAAAGTCTGGGCTGGCACGGTGATCAGGGCGGTCCGCCTACGACGCGCGTTAGTTGTTGCTCGCGCCTCGCTGGGAGACTGCTCCGAATGAACCCCAGCTCCGGATAGGGCGCCGATTTCTTTCACCTCCGCACCCGGTGAAAGATTTGAAAGATTCGGAGAACTGCGGTTTCTCCGGCAATATCAGTGAATTAATAACTTAATCTTTCAATCTTTCGAATCTTTCAGGGGGGTGGAGGTATTCGCTCGCATCAACAGACGCGCTGAACCGCACGGCGCCGACGGCCGAGTCAAAACCGGCGTCTCCCTTTCCGGGAAATGTGCTACCCCACGGCGATCAGACCTGCCCCGACGGGCCGGCGTTCGGCGAGCAGCACATTGTAGGTCCGCACCGCGGCGCCGGTGGGCATCGTCTCGACGGTGAGCCGTAGCGCGCGAAAGCGCTGGCGCAGCGCGTCGGGCAGCGGCCAGGGGTCCGTGCCGGTGCCGAGGAGCACGTAGTGGAGCATCGGCGCGCGGGTGAAAATTCGCGCCAGCGTGTCTTCGCTGATCTCATCGACGGCGCTCACCGGCCACGCCCAGACGCCGTCGGGAAAGCATAAGAGCGAGCCGCGATGCGATACGCCGCCAAAACGGAAGCCGCCGTTGCCGTAGGCTTCAATCTGCGCCGGCTGCGGCAGATGCGGGTCCTGATCAGCGGCCACGAATGGGTTCCGGACGCGCGGGACTCTGCGGACTTTGCGGCTTCGGCTCGCCGCCGGCGGGACGCTCGGGCGGCTTGATCGCCTTGCCGGCTTTGGCCTCCTTGGCCTCGAGCGCCTCCTTCGCGTCGGCGGCCTCGGCGCGGCCGGTGCCGACGCCGAGATAGATGAGCATCGGCGAGGCGATAAACACCGAGGTGTAGGTTCCGACCAGCACGACGCCGAACATCATCGTCGCCGTGAAACTGTGGATCGCCGGGCCGCCGAACAGGAGCAGCGCCAGCAGGGCGAGCGTCACGGTCACGTGGGTGATGATCGAGCGCGACAGCGTCGCGTTGACCGACGTGTTCAGCAGATCCGTCATCGGCATGCGCTTATAGCGGCGCAGCAATTCGCGTATGCGATCGTAGATGACCACGGTGTCGTTGAGCGAATAGCCGAGAATGGTCAGCAGCGCGGCGATGCTGGTCAGGTCGAAATCGATCTGGGTGATCGACATGAAGCCGACGGTGAGCACCAGATCATGCACGTTGGCGATCATGGCGCCGAGCGCGAACTGCCATTCGAAGCGAAACCATAGATAAATCAGGATCGCGCCGATCGCCGCCACGAGCCCCATGGTCCCGTAAGCCAGGAGCTCGGTCGAGACGCGCGGACCGACCACCTCGACCCGCCGGTAATCGACCTCGTCGCCCAGCGCGTTGCGGACCTTCTGCACCGCGTCCTGCTGCGCCTGGTCGCCGCCCGGCTGCTGGGCGATGCGGATCAGCACGTCCTGCGGCGTTCCGAACTGCTGCAGCTGGACGTCGCCGAGACTGAGCGTGGCGATGGTCGAGCGCATCTTGGCAAGGTCCGCCGGGCCGCTCTTCGATTGCACCTCCATCAGGGTGCCGCCGATGAAGTCGATGCCGAAGTTCAGGCCGTGCGTGAAGTAGAGCGTGATCGCCAGGATCGAGAGGATCGCGGAGATCGGAAAGCTCACGCGCCGGAAGCGCATGAAGTCGAACTTGGTGTCGTCCGGGACGATGCGAAGCAGGCGCAAGGCGGTCTTTCTCTCGAATGGATTAAGGCGTCGGTCGGCTCAGATCGGCACGTATTGCGGGCGCTGCCAGCGCACCCAATAGGCAACGATCAGCCGGGTCAAGGTGAAGGCGGTGAACACCGTCGTGATGATGCCGGTGCCGAGCGTCACCGCAAAGCCGCGCACCGGGCCCGTGCCGATGAAGAACAGCACCGCCGCGGCGATGAAGGTAGTGATATTCGAATCCAGAATCGTGGCGAGCGCGCGGCTGAATCCGGCGTCGATCGCGGCGATCGGCGTGCGCCCTGCCCGCGCCTCCTCGCGGATGCGTTCATAGATCAGCACATTGCTGTCGACCGCGATACCGACGGTCAGGACGATGCCGGCGATGCCGGGCAAGGTCAGCGTGGCGGTCAAGAACGACAGGACGCCAAAGATCATCGCCACGTTGACGGCAACGGCGATGTTGGCAAACAGGCCGAACAGGCCATAGGTCGCGAGCATGAAGACGATGACCAGCGCGGACCCGATGTACGAGGCGAGCTTGCCCTTCTGGATCGAGTCCTGGCCAAGGCCCGGGCCGACGGTGCGCTCCTCGATGATGGTCAGCGGCGCCGGCAAGGCGCCCGCGCGCAGCAGGATCGCCAGGTTGTTGGCGCCTTCGACGGTGAACGAGCCGGAGATCTGTCCCGAGCCCCCGGTGATCGGCTCGCGGATCACCGGCGCCGAGATCACCTCGTTGTCGAGGACGATGGCGAACGGCCGGCCGACGTTTTGCTGGGTAACCTGCGCGAACTTCCTCGCTCCGCTGCTGTTGAAGCGGAAATTCACGATCGGCTCGCCGGTGCGCTGATCGAACGACGCCTGGGCATCGGTGAGGTCGGCGCCGGAGACCAGGACGCTCTTCTCGATCAGATAAGGCACCTTCGGGGCGCCGGCCTTTTCGGTGCCGTAGAGGATTTCGGAGTCGGCCGGCGGCCGGCTCGACAAAGCCTGCTCGGCGGTCATCGACTGATCGACCATGCGGAAATCGAGCTTGGCGGTCCTGCCGAGCAACTCCTTCAGCCGCGTCGGGTCTTGCAGACCGGGGACCTGAACGAGGATGCGGTCGGCGCCTTCGCGCTGGATCAACGGCTCGCGCGTCCCCACCTCGTCGATGCGGCGGGCGATGACCTGGACGGACTGATCGACCGCCTGGCGGACCCGGGCGATGAGCGCGGGCTGGGTGATGGTCAGGCGAATGACGCCGTTGCCGGCATCGGTGATGTCGACCGTTCGCTGCCCGGTGCCGGCCAAGATGCCGCCAAGCGGCTGCGACAGCTCGCGCAGCTTGGTGAGCGCCTGCTGGGCGTCGGCGCCTTCGCGCAGGCGCACCTCGACGGTCTCGCCGCGCACGGTGAGGCCGGTATAGCCCACCCGCGCAGCGCGCAGCGCGCTGCGCGCATCGTCGCGCAACGCATTGACCATCTCGTTGCGGACCGCGTTCTGATCGACCTCGAGCAGAAGGTAGGAGCCGCCTTGCAGGTCGAGCCCAAGAACGACCTGCCGCTGCGCCCATTTCGGCCAGCTGTTGACCATGCGCTCGGGGAAGAAGTTCGGTACCGCACAAAGGCATACGAGGAACGCCGTGAGCAGAATTCCCCAAACCTTCCAACGCGTGAAAAAGAGCATGAGCTTGACCGTTTCGGTGCGCGCCGATCAGCGCGAGTTGGGGACGATCACAAACGACATGATCACAAACGACATGATCACAAAAGACATGGGCCTTGACCGTTTCGATGAATGCGCCGATCGCCGCGCCGGCCGTTCAGCTCGACGTGCTATCGTCCTTCGCGGGCTCGCTCTTCGCGCGCACATCGGACACCATCGCCCGCATCTGTCGCACGCGCACGCCTTCGGCGAGCTCGACCTCGATTTGATCATCGTCCACCACCTTGGTGACCTTGCCGACAAGGCCGCCAGTGGTGACCACCGTGTCACCCCGCCGCAGGCTCTTGACCATCTCCTGATGCTGCTTCACCCGCTTCTGCTGCGGGCGCAAGACCAGAAAGTACATGATCACAAAGACCACGACCATCGGGATCAGGATCGAGAACGAGCTATCGCCACCGAACGGAAAGCTCTGCGCGAAGGCTGGCGAAATCCACATCGACGATCCTATGGGTGGGTGGTGCGGCGCGAACCCGCGATGCTCCGTCGCTCTGCTCACGCCTGAAGAAATCGGCGGGACTATAGCGGCCGCCGTCCCAATTGCAACGCCAGGTCGCTTGCCCGACAGGGCGCCGAGGTCAGGTTAACGCGGATTTTGGGTTGACGGGGGTGATGGCTTCTTCCGGCGGCCGGCCGGGGATGATTCTGTGGGACCATCCGATTCGGGAGGGCCTGATGGAAGTTTGGTCGGCGAAGCCGCAGTTGCGTGTGCTGCTCGATCACTTGGCAGCGATCAAGGATACGCGACAATCGTGGAAAGTCGCATATCCGCTGCGCGAGGTGTTGTTGCTGGTCGTTTGCGGGACGATCGCCAGCGGCGACGACTACGACGA
>JBKQHQ010000189.1:0-4379 GCA_052148715.1 Xanthobacteraceae bacterium
TCGGCGCCGAGGAGCGCGCGCGGCTCGACAAGGTGAGCCAGCCGACGCTGATCTACCCTTACTGGCATCAGGCGTGGACGGCGAGCGACCGGCTCAGCGCCGAGGACCTTTCGCTCATCGGGCCGTATCTCGAGAAGTGAGGGTTTTTCTTGCCTCCGCCGCATTTCTGCTAGGATGCTGCCGTTTCCCCCTACGCACATTGGCGCCAGGTTCGACTCATGGCTTCACCGACCGAAATTCGCTCGCTGTCCTCGCCGCAGATCTTTCTCATCGGCATGGTGACGTTCCTGGCGCTGGTCGCCTTCGTCGTGCTGGCGCTCTACCAGCCGGTCGACCTCGCCTTCAACGCCAATCCGGGCCTCAACCGCCTCATCATCGGCGTGCTCGTCATCGGCTCGTTGTTCGCGTTCCGCCAGGTGTTCCGGCTGTTCCGCGAGATCTATTGGGTCAATTCGCTGAAATCCCCCGAAGCCTACGCGCGCGCCAGGCCGCCAAAACTGCTCGCGCCGATGGCGACGCTGCTCAACGCCGGTGCCGGCGAGCGCGGGTTGTCGACGACGACGACGCGGGCGATCCTCGATTCGATCGGCACCCGGCTCGACGAGGGCCGCGAGCTCAACCGCTATCTGGTCGGCCTGCTGGTGTTCCTCGGGCTTCTCGGCACCTTCTGGGGCCTGTTGCAGACCGTGCATTCGATCAGCGGCGTCATCGAGGCGATGAAGACCGGCTCCGACACGGCGACGATGTTCGACGATCTCAAGAGCGGCCTGTCGGCGCCGATCGCCGGCATGAGCGTGTCGTTCACCTCGTCGCTGTTCGGCCTCGCCGGCTCGCTGATCCTCGGCTTCCTCGACCTGCAGGCGGGGCAGGCGCAGAACCGCTTCTACACGGAGCTCGAGGATTTTCTGGCGGGCCACATGGAGATCAATTCCGCCTCGGCCTCGACCGCGGTCACCGATCCGCAGGAGCAGAAGCGCGCCACCGCCGCGATCGCCGGCCTCGCCGAGGGCATCCAGGGGCTCGTCACTCACATGCGCCAGGAGCAGAAGTTGATCCGCGACTGGGTCGACGCCCAGAACGAGCAGCAGGAGGACATCCGCAAGCTGCTGCGCCGGCTGGTCGGCGAGCGCGAAGACCAGATTTGACGCCGTTTCCGAGGGGCAGCGGCGTTGCGTTGGCGCGAAAGCGCATGAAAGGAGCGAGGCGATGGCTCTCGGACGAACCCGGCGCTTCGAGACGGTCAACTACTGGCCGGGCTTCGTCGACGCGCTGTCGACGATGCTGCTGGTCATCATCTTCCTGCTCTCGGTGTTCATGCTCGCGCAGTTCTTTTTGTCGCGCGAAGTGAGCGGCAAGGACTCGGCGCTCGTCAAACTCAATCGGCAGGTCGAGGAGCTGACGAGTTTGCTCGCCATGGAGCGCAGCGCCAAGAGCGCCGACGAGGGCCGGATTTCCTATCTCTCCGCCACGCTCTCCGAGGCCGAAAAATCTGCGGACAAGCTGCGCGCCGACGCGCTCGCCGGCGGCGCCGGGGCCGACGCCGCCGCCAACCAGGCCAACGCCGCGGCCGACGCGCTCGGCGCCGAACGCCAGATCACCCAGCGCGCGCTCGCTCAGGTCGACATCCTCAACCAGCAGATCGCCGCGCTGAGGAAACAGCTCTCCGCGATCGAGCAGGCGCTCGACGCGTCTGAGAGCACGGAGCGCCAATCGCAGTCCAAGATCGCCGACCTCGGCCAGCGGCTTAACGTCGCGCTGGCGCAGAAGGTGCAAGAGCTGTCGCGCTATCGCTCCGACTTCTTCGGCCGCCTGCGCCAGATTCTCGGCTCGCGCCCAGAGATCCGCGTCGTCGGCGACCGCTTCGTGTTCGATTCTTCCGTGCTGTTCGAGTCCGGCAAGGCCGACCTCAGCGCCGCCGGCGAGCAGTCGCTCGACAGCCTCTCGGTGGCCGTGCTGGAACTCGAACGTGAGATTCCGCCCGACATTCCCTGGATCCTGCGCGTCGACGGCCACACCGATTCGCAGGCGATCGCCGGCGGGCCGTTCAAGTCGAACTGGGAACTCTCCGCCGCCCGGGCCATCGCGGTCGTCGAATACCTGACCGGCAAGGGCGTCGAGCCGCAGTTCCTCGCCGCCGCGGGTTTCGGCGAGTTCCAGCCGATCGACACCGGGACGGACGAAGCCTCGCTCGCCAAGAACCGCCGCATCGAGCTGAAGCTGACGGAGAGGTGAGGCGCGGCGAGAGGGGCCGGAGGGGTCGCGGGGGTCGTCACGAAGGGGCAGTTCAGGCCCTGTCACAGTAATCTACAGTAATCCGTAACCTCGGCGAGCGCAGGAGCGGTTTGTTCGTCTCGGCAACGCTGACGGCGTGATCTGCCGGAGCAAAGCAGTCTCCTATTTCGCCCACAGCCTGAACGGCAGGGTCAGCCCCTTGGTGCAGGTCAGGATGCCGACGTAGGATTCCGACAAGTAGCCGCGATAGCTGCACTCATGCCCATCGAAATTGAGTGTCGCTGTAATAGGGGCCGACGCGTTGGTGAATTCGAGCTCGAGATGAGTCAGCATCTCGTTGGGGCCGTCATGCGTGCACAGACCGACGTGTTTGATGTTCAGCGGTCCAGACAATTCTTCGACTCCGTTGGAAGCCATGCCCGAAACACTTCCGCTCAATTCGTACTCACTTAGATACCCTGTCACGCCATGAACTTGCAGAAACCTTTCGTCGGCCGCCGCCGCCGCCGCAAGCGCGCTGACGCCGACAACGATAACAAGCAATCTCACTTGCGGCTCCCCCTGCAATCGGCTTCGGCGGAACTGCTTTATACGCCCCAGTCCACTAGCTCGTCGAGGGTCAGGATAACGGGGACATGATACCGATAGCAGGATTTGACATGGGGAGGCTTTTGCAATGCCGCCGAATTTGTGCATTCGGTATCATGACCTCCTATCCCCTATCCGGCCGGCGCCCTTTGGCGCGGTCCTTCTAGGCCCCTACGGGGCGCCTCAGGACGAGGTCTGTTGCGGGTCGTTTTCTGCCGTTGACGGCCGACCGCGCCACGCGCGTGGGGACAGAGCCCGACCCCTGGGTTACGGGATGGCTGAGATAGCGCATTCCCTTGGCGGATCGGTCGCTCTCACTCGCGGACGCATTTCGGCCGAGCAATCGAATTTCTCGTCATCGTCCGACCGGCTGCGCACGCAGCTTGCCGCGCGAAATCAGGGCGATTGGCGCACTTTGGGTTGGGTGGCGTGCTCGACATAAGAGCGCAGGACGGCGTTGATCCGGGTCTGATAGCCGCGCCCTTGGCTGCGGAAGAACGCCAGGACATCCGCGTCGATCCTGAGGTTGGTGTGTGCCTTTCGCTTCGGCCGGGGCAGCTCGGTCGTCGACCCCTCGATGGGCGCCATGGCGTCGTCGGGGTCGCTGCCGTCGGGCAAGGGCTTCATCGCGGCCGCCTTCCAGTCGGTCTCAGTTTTCCCCGCGACTTTCATGACCTCGAGCTCCGCTGCCGAATGCCGAACGATATGCCCTTTCTTCCTGTTCATGGCTTCGCCTCATCGAAATGATCCGGATCGCCGCGACGCGCCAACATCCAAACGACCGTGAAAAAACCTGCCGTCGAACGGCGCCTTCAATACGGCGTCCCGTTCTTGTGCAGGAATTTCCAGGCGCCGTCGACGAACTCGGCGACGAGGTCGTCGTCGGGATAGGTTGCGCCGTCGCCCGGCGTGCGGTCGCCGATCTCCAGATAGATCACGTCGTCCTCGGTCCCGTTGACGAGGCAATGGCCGTCGCCCGTTGCCGCCCTGAAGCCGGCGCAATGGCCGGGCTCGAGCGGCGTGCGGCCGGCGTCGGTGACCAGCGTCGGGCGGCCCTGAAGGATGTAGACGAACTCGTCCTGTTTGCTGTGGGCGTGGCGCAGCGCCGAGGCGCCGCCCGGCTTCAGCGTCGTCAGATTGACGCCGAAATTCTCAAGCCCGAACAGGTCGCCGAGCGGGCGCTTGACGCGCCCCTCCATGCGCGAGGCGAACGGCTCGGGATAATTGGACTTTTTCGTGCGCGCCGGCGCGGCGAGGGCGTCGAGCGAGATCGGGGGCTTCGACATGGGGACCTCCTGATCCGTTCAGCCTAGCCCGCCCAGTCGATTTCGTCACGGGGGCCCTTGGCGAAGCCGAGGCCGCATGCCTAGATGGGGGCGGCGAGACCGGAGTTGTCAGTCATGAGAGGCTTCATCATCCGTGCGGCGATCGTCGGGCTCGGCCTGTGGGCGGCTTCGGCGCTGGTTCCCGGCATCGAGATCGGCTCCGGCCGCGCCCTCATCGAGGCCGCCGTGCTGCTCGCGGTCGTCAACGCTATCGTGCGCCCGCTGGTGATCCTG
>JBKQHQ010000190.1:0-5394 GCA_052148715.1 Xanthobacteraceae bacterium
CGATGCTCTTGCCATCCCCCAATAATGCCAAATTCTAACTCCAGCCGTAATGCAAAATCCCTACGTAATGGCCGGGTTTCTCGGGCCTTCTAACTCAAAAATCGCCCACTCGATTCCGCGAAGACCCGAAAAAATCGCGAGCCACCACGCGTCGCGTGCCATTCGGTCCCGCGAGTGTGATCCGCGCATCCAACAGGATCGTCGTTGCAACCCAGTCGGCTGCGGGATCCGCGTGGGCGAGGCTCCCCCCAATCGTGCCACGGGTGCGAATCGCACGGAACGCAATTGTCGAGGCGACATGAGACAAGAGACGGCCAGTTGGCGAGCCGTCTTGATGATCTTCGAGCGTTGCATGGGTCACGCCGGCGCCAATGGTCAACATATCATCCTGTAGCTCGATCTGCTTCAGCGACGCGATCGATCCAAGGTCGATCAGACGCGCCGGCATAGCGAGCCTCATGTTGAGCATCGGTCCGAGCGTTTGCCCTCCCGCAAGGAGGCGCGCCTCGCCTCCTGAACGCACCAACGCCTTGACCGCGAGATCTAGATCGCCGGGCCGCTCATATTCGAATGCTGCCGGCTTCATGCCGCCGCACTCGCGGCCTTGGAACGCAATATCGCCTCGATAATCCGGCGAGGGGTTGCTGGAGTTTCGTTGATCTCGACGCCGAGCGGCGCAAGGGCGTCGTTGATGGCACTCAGAATTGCACCCGGCGCCCCGATCGTTCCGGCTTCCCCAACACCCTTAATTCCGTACTCCGTGTAAGGCGACGGCGACTCCATATGAAAAATGCGGAAAGGCGGCATCTCCGCGGCGCCTGGCAACAGATAGTCCGCCAGCGTGGAGGCGAGCGGCTGGCCGGCGTAATCAAACGGCATCTCTTCATACAACGCCGTGCCGATGCCTTGTGCCGTGCCGCCGTAGGCCTGGCCTTCTACGATCATCGGGTTAACCACGGTGCCGCAGTCTTCTACGATAACGTAATCGAGGATCTCGACGCCGCCGGTCTCGGGGTCGACTGCAACGACGGCCCCATGCGCCCCGCAGCCGATGGCACCGGTGTCGACCTTGGGCTTGTACCCCACCGTTGCTTCCAAGCCGCCGGGATCCGCATCGGCGGGAAGCTGATCCGGCTTGTAGTAGGCAACCGTCGCAATTTCGCGAACTGAGACCTGGCCACGCGGTCCGTACACCGCCCCGTCCTCCAACCGCACTGCTTCCGGGCTACTCTGCAAGAGATGAGCCCCAATGCGCTTGATGCGTTCAGCCAATACTTTAGCGGTTTGGGCGACGGCGCCGCCGGCCATCACCATGTTCCGAGAGTCGTAAGTGCCCGTCGAATAGGGCGTTAGCGCGGTATCGCCGTGGACGACTTTGATGCGAGCGGGATCTATGCCGAGGACGTCGTAGGCCACCTGTGCCAGGGTGGTCTCGCTGCCTTGACCGTGCGATTGGATACCGACACGGATCTCAAGCCCGCCGTCGGGCGTCAAACGCAGGGTCGCTTGCTCTAGCCCCGGTGCGATCGGCCAACCGAGGAAAACGAATACTTTGGTGCCGAGCGCGGTTGTTTCAGTGTAGGTCGAGAATCCGACGCCGATCAATCTGCCGTCGGATTCGCCTTTCTTCTGACGCGCGCGCAGCGCGGGAAGGCCCAGTTTTTCCACCGCGGTACGGAGGCACTGAGGATAGTCACCGCTGTCGTAGTGCCCCCCCGTCACGGTGTTGAACGGCATAGCGTCAGCGGGAATGAGATTTTCCAGTTTCACTTCTGCTGGTTCACGACCAACGGCCCTGGCTACGGCATCGAGCGTAAGTTCCATCGCCAAGCCGACGCCAGGTTTCGCGACCCCACGATAGGGAACGATCGGTGGCTTGTTCGTTGCCACCGAGAAGGTCTTGCATCGATAGCCCCGGATATCATAGCAACCGGGAAGGTTGCTTTGCGCGTGCAGCGCTTCAAGAGCGACGGAGACGGGCCAGGCGGAGTATGCGCCGGCATTCACGGTGATCTCGGCGTCAAGCGCGAGGATGCGACCGTGTTTGTCGGCGTACGCGGAAATGCAATAATGATGTTCGCGCGCGTTGGCGGCAGCAATCAAGTGTTCACGCCGGTCTTCGGTCCACCGCACCGGCTGCTTATTTTTCAGCGCGAGCCAGGCGATAAGCAACTCCTCCGGCTGCAGAATTGACTTCCCACCGAATCCCCCTCCGACGTCCGGCGCGACAACGCGGATGATGCCCTCCTCGATCCCGAGATATTCCGAAAGCGCCGTTCGTATGATGTGCGGTGCCTGAGTCGAGGTGTAGAGCACGAGCTGTTCGGCTTGCCTGTCCCAACATCCGAGGGCGCCCTTGCCTTCCATGGGAGACATGCACTGACGCGCAAGCTTCAGATCACGCCGTACGACGACGGCCGCCGCCTTCGCCATTTCATCGAATCTGACGTCTGTGAGTGTGGAGAGAAACAGATTATCGCCGAATTCTTCATGGACCAACGGGGAACCTGGCTTTCGGCCATCAAGAGCGTCGACGACGACTGGCAATTCCTCGAAATCGGCCGCAACGAGCTGGCACAAGTCCTCGGCTTCCGCTCGGGTAGGCGCCACGCACATGGCAATGGGTTCCCCGACAGTTCGCACTTTTCCAGTTGCAAGCAGGGGAAAGTCCGCCAACTTGATGCCGGCTACGGCGCTCGGTGTCCTGAGCGGCTTGATTTGATTCTCCAAATCGATCGCCGTGAAAATACGTCCGATGTATTCCTTCGGAAATCGGACACTCTTGATGCGTGCATGGGCCAGCGGACTGCGCAGAAATGCGACCTCGTGGAGGCCGACGATCTGCATATCACCGACGAAATTGCCCAGTCCGTGAAGATGCCGATCATCTTCCTTGCGCGGGAGTCTTGCACCTATTCCTTTTTGCGATTTGCCTTTGCTCGTCACGGCTTAGCCCTCCCTCCCGCGTCGACCTACCGCCTGCTCACCCGCCAAGTTCCTGCCCCCCATTGAGATCACCGTCGAGCTCCAATATTAGCCCCACCTATCTCAAAGTAGAATTGCGTTACTATTCTGTGCAGTGGTAGCGCACCCATAGAGCCGCCGCTTGTGGGTCGCGCCCCGAATCGATTCCCTGTCACCAGAAATCGCGGCGGGTCGCCGGCAATGCGAGCCCCCACACACTTGGCGGGGCGCGCGCTGCGACCAGGGACGATACAAATGTGCATCTGTCATGCTTCGCTCGCTTAGATAAAGTCTAGCAAGTCCGCATTCGTGAGACACCCGGAAAGGCAAATCATGAGACCGGTTGAGGTCAATCTGGCGACGCTGGCAGCACTCTTTCGTAAGGAGTTCGAGCTTTGCAACGTCACCCAGGGCGAAACCATCGCCCTTGTGACCGACCTAAACGCGCGGCGCGACTATGTCGCGGCCGCGTTCGCGGCCGCCGCTGAGCTCGGGGCAGACATCTATGAGATGTGTGTAAACTCTCTGCCGTCATGGACCAAGGTCGGCGTCGAGACCATTGGCAAAAGCAAGGGTACCGTGGAGGCGCTGTGCAAGGCCGACATGATCGTCATTCTGCACATTCCGCTTTTTACCAAGTGGCTAAAGACCGTCCGTGACGCCGGAGCCCGTGTCCTCATGGTGATCGACGCGCCTGAAATGCTTGCAACGTTGATGTCTCCGCCGGATCTCAAGTCGGCGACCATCCACGCCGGCCGGCGACTCGGCAACGCCAAGGAAATGCGCGTGTTCAACGACGCCGGCACCGATCTCCGAGTCTCGTTGGGCGAGTATCCGGTGATGATTCAGTACGGATTTTCAGAAGCTCCTGGGCGTTATGACCGCTGGGGTGGCGGCATCGTGCACACCTTTCCGAATGAGGGCACCGCCAACGGCACGGTAGTCTTCCAGCCCGGCGACATCGTGATTTTGCCCTATTGCCGTTACGTGCAGGACGAGGTGCGGCTAGAGGTGCGCGACGGGTTCATCCGGAAGATCGAGGGCCGAATGGATGCCAAACTGATGAGCCATTGGCTCGATGATAACCGGCGCACCCCAGACGATATGGACGGGCACGCGATATCGCATCTGGGCTGGGGCCTCAACCCGAATGCACGCTGGGATAACATAGCGTTGCACGGGGATGATCCTAGCTACCATTCAGGAGCGCTACGTGTCTTCGCCGGTAACTTTCTATTCTCAACCGGGCCGAATACCCAAGGAGGTGGCAAGCGCAACACGCAAGGCCACTACGACGTGCCGATGCGCGGCTGCACGGTGCAGCTGGACAACGACACCGTGATCGACCACGGCAAGATCATTGACGAGAAGATGATTGTTGCGAGGGTGAGATAGACAATGGCCAGTTGTGGCCGCGATCTGCCAGCCCTGGGATAAGGGCGCATGTCGCTGATGCGTTCTACGGATCAGTGATGCGCAGCCGGGGCAGTGCAATCGAGAACTGATATCGGTTCCAGCGGTAAAATGTCGAAAGGTATCCCAGCGCGCGACCATCCTCCGTATACATGACGCGGTCGAGCACCAAGACCGGCGCGCCGACATCGAGAGCAAGGGCGCTCGCCGTCTCTGCGTCGGCGGGCTCGGCCCTGAAATGATGTTGCGCCTCCTTGATCGGCACGCCGAGCCGCCGCTCCCAGATCGCGATCGTCGCCACACTCGGCTGTGAGCGCATGATCTCGGCCTCAGGTTGCAGCTCCAACGGCAAAAGTGCTCGGGTCATTGCAATCGGCGAAACCTCATCGGTATGCAGCTTCTCAATGCAAAGCATCTTCTGGTTCGCTCGGCGCCCGAGTGCCTTGGCGATCTGCTTGGGCGGAACGACCGGGCCAAAGCTCAGAAGTCGCGTCTCCGTCGTGATTCCACTGGCGCGCGCGACTTCAGACACAGTCTGCACGCTGGTCAAGTCTTGCTCGATCGGGTTGCGGACGAAGGTCCCCGACCCCTGGCGCTTGAGTATCCAACCCTCGCGCTCAAGCAGCGCGAGGCCATTGCGGACCGTGACCCGGCTCAGTCGGAAACGATTGACCAGTTCCTTTTCGGGGCTCAACCGGTCACCCGGCTGATATTCTCCACTGATGATGCGCATGCGCAGCCGCTCCGCAAGCTGCACATGCAGAGGCGTACTGCTGTTCCGATCGAGAAATGCACCGTCCACGATGGGCCCTCTTGGCGAGTTACCATATTCCATCTCTGGCCAAGACTATAATGTAAGATGTATTATAACGTCTTAGTGCCGGGTTGGGCCCCCTCCCGACCAAGATGATCGCGAGGGGTAATGAAGGGAAAACGATGAACAAGAGAAGTTGTGATCCGCAGGACATGGAAGTGGGCCGTCGCATTCGCGCCCGTCGGCTTGCCAGGGATATGTCG
>JBKQHQ010000191.1:0-6006 GCA_052148715.1 Xanthobacteraceae bacterium
TGATGACGCCCACGAGCCCCGCCATTACGCCAGACAGCGCGAAATTGGCCAGCACGTGTCGGGTGACGTTGACGCCCGCGTCGAGCGCAGCGCGACGGTTGCCGCCGATGGCGAAGGTGTTCACGCCATGCACGGTGAAGCGCAGCATCAGCGCAAACAGAATGCCCAAAAGGAAAAACGTGATCACCGAAATGTCCAAGCCGAAAACCTTGACCCCCTCAATGTCGAGCAGCCTAGTGTCCGGCGCCATCACGGTCTGCGTGCCGAAAGTGAGGAAGGTGAGGCCGCGCAGGCCCGTGCTCACGGCTAGGGTGACGATGATGGCGTTGAGCCCGAGCTCTTCCACCACCAGCCCGTTGAGCAAACCGATGGCGAGACAGACGACCAATGTGATGCCCACGCCCGCCCACAGGCCGACGTGGCTCTCGAGAAACACGAGCAGGCATGCGGCGAACCCCGCGGTCGCGCCGACCGAGAGGTCGATATTTCCTGAGATCACGAGCGGCGTAAGCCCGACGCCCAGGATGCCGATGAGCGCCGCCTGGTTCAGCACACTGGAAATGTTGAAGAGCGTCAAGAAGCGCGGGCTGCCAAGGGTAAACACGACGACGAGCGCGATCAGCAGGGGCCACGCCGGCGAACGCCCGAAGAAGGCGATGACGTTAGGCACGAAATTGCCCGCATTGCGGCTGCTAGGCTGATCAATGGCCCTGATGTCCGAGGTCATGCGGCAATTACCGAGCCGCGGCGGGTTGCGGCATCGAGCCAGACCGCCAGAATGATGACGACGGCGCTCACCAGCCACTGCGCCTGAATGGGCAGGCCGATAAGGATCATCGCATTAGAAATGAAGGCCAGAACGATCACGCCGAGCACGGTGCGCCCGATTCCGCCCACACCCCCGCCCAAACTCGTGCCGCCGAGGAAGATGGCCGACAGCACTGTGATCTCGAGTCCGGCGCCGCTATCCGACTGCGCCGACATGGCGCGCGATGAGAGCACGATCGCCGCAATCGCGGTGACCAGCGCCGACGCCATGTAGGCCGAAAAGATGACGGCCTTGGCGTCGATCGAGGAATAGCGGCTCGCGAGCTCGTTGCCGCCTACAGCCTTCACGGCACGACCGTAATTGGTCTGCGACAGCACCCATGCGCCGAAGAGGGCGAGCCCAAGAAACAGGATGTCCGGCACCGGGATGTTGAGGATGAAGCCGCGGCCGAACACACCGAACCACGATGATGCCGGGTCTTTCACCAGTTGCAGACCGCCTGCCGAGGTGACGTTGGCGACGCCCTGCAGCGCCGCGTAACCACCCAGCGTGGTGATCAGCGAATTGAGCCGCAGATAGGCGACGAGATAGCCGTTGATGGCGCCGACGACCGCCGCGATCGCAATGCCCGCCAGCATCGCCGAGATCGGGCCGGCGACGTCGTGCAGCGCCACGATCACCACCACCAGCAGCGACAGGAGCGAGCCCACCGACACATCGAGGCGCCCGCAGAGCACCACGAAGGTCACGCCCAGCGCCATGATCCCCATCACACTGTGTTGCCGCAGCGTCTGCAGGATGTTGCCGGGTGTGAGGATGGCAGGCGTGATGATGGCCGCCGCGAGGATCAGCACGACCAGCAGAATGAATACGGGATAGCGGCGCAAGGTAAACGCTACGACATTCATGCCGTCTGACCTTCAGTGGGGATCGAGAGATGCGGCATGCTCAATCCAGAATCTGGAAACCGCCCGTGGCGAGCGGAGAGAAGTCCTTGGCTTCCTGCGGCGGCCAGATGTCGCCGAGACTTGCCGCCGCGGCGAGCAGCAGCACGCGGAACCGGTCGTAATCGCGGTCGGTATGGCGTGATACCGGCGCCGTTATGGAGACGAAGCCCACCGGCTTGCCGTCCGCCTTGGCGCGAATGGGGACCGATACGGCCTTGATGCCCTCCTCGTTCTCCTGGTCGGAGATCGAGTAGCCGCGCGCGCGGATCCCGGCGAGCTGCCTCTTCAGCGCCGCCAGAGTACGCACCGTCTTGTCGGTCGCAGCCGGCAGCTTGCGGCCGACATGCGCCTCGACGTCGGCGTCAGGAAGGGTGGCGAGCCAGGCTTTGCCGGTCGCGGTGGAATGCAGGCTGGACCGGATTATCGGGTCGACCTGCAGCTGGCGCCCGCGATCACCGCGGGCCGCGAGGATCCACTGCGGGCCGCTGTCCTCGACGGTGGCGAGCAGGACCAACTCGCCGCTTGCATCGGCCAGCTCACGCAGGCGTGGCTGCACCTGCTCCATGAAGCGGTTAGCCACCAGCACGTTGAGGCCGATGCGGCTCACCTTGTAGGTCAGCAGATAGCGCTGCGTCGACAGCGTCCGGAAGACGTAGTTCGCCTGTTCGAGACTGAACAGAATGCGAAGCGCAATCGATTTATTAACGTCAAGATGGCGCGCAATGTCCGACAGCGTCATGCCGCGCGTCTGCCCCGCCAGCAGCTCGAAGATGGCCATGGTGCGGCTTACGGTCACGAGGTTGTCGAGCGACCCGGCCGCCGTCTTCGGCTGTGCCTCCATCACTTCGCTGTCAGTGTCTCCCCCCCGCGCCACGCTTCGGCTCCCTGAAATGTTTCAACTTGTCGTTGACGGTGCTCTTGTCCATATCATAATAACCACGTTACCTAAAATGCAAACGCGGAGATGAGGCGCGGCAAAACGGACGCCGCGCCGCCCCGCGAAGGCGGGAGAAAAGAGCTTTGGCTGGGCCGGTCTATGAGGTTTACGCGCTGCGCTATGGCGCTCGGTCGGACTGGACGCGGGCCAAGTCCTATATGAACGACGCCAACCCGAATGCACCCGACGCGATCGAGTATTTCCTCTGGATCGTCCGCAACGCCGACCACACGTTCGTCGTCGACACCGGCTTCGACGAGGCGACGGCGCTCCGCTACAAACGCACGCCTTTCGCCGATCCCTCGACGCAGCTGCGCGCCTTCGGAGTCGATCCCGCGACGATCGAGGATCTGATAGTCACCCACATGCACTTTGATCATGTGGGCGCGCTGCCGGCTTACACGAGAGCGCGGTTCCATCTGCAGGAGGCGGACCTGGCCTACGCCACCAGCCCCTCAATGAAATATGATTTCCTGCGCTTTGCTTACGACCTCGTGCATGTGAGCCAGATGCTCGAGCACGTCTATTCGGGCCGCGGCAAATTCCATGACGGCGACGAAGAGCTGGCGCCGGGCGTCAGCCTGCATCGGATCGACGGCCATGCGGTCGGCCTGCAGGTCGTCCGCGTCAATACGGCGCGCGGACCAGTTGTGCTCGCGTCCGATGCGGCCGCCTATATCGAGCAGTTCGCCGACTACCGGGTCTCGCCTGCAGTCGTCGACGCCGAGGCCATGCTTCACGGCTACGACCGGCTACGCGAACTGGCGGCGAGCGAAGACCACATCATCACCGGCCATGATCCGATCACTAGCCTTATCTACCCCAGGGTCCCCGGCATTGAGACCAATGTGTACCGGGTGGACGCGCCGCCGACGCAATCCATCCGCGAGGCGATGGCCGCTTGGAAGAGCCGGAAAATCTGACAGTGAACGGCGCGGAGGAAGCGATGCGGTTCGAGCTCGTGCTGGAGCTTGGCGCCTGAGATGGCCGATCTGTTCCAAGGCGCCTATGCGCCCGCCGCCGCCCCAGTGTTCCGCGGCAACTATTATCGCACCATCCCCGTGGCGCGCGCCTGGCAGGGTCAGTTCACCGAAGACGTGATCGAGCCCGACCTGCCCATCATCGACGCGCATCATCACCTGCAGGAAGACGGCAGGGGCCGCTACCTGTTCGAGGAGTCGGTCGCCGACATGGCGGCTGGCCACAATTTCATCGCCACGGTTCACGTGCAGGCGCGCTCGATGATGCGGGCTGCCGGGCCAGCGCATCTGCGCGACATTGGCGAGATCGAGTTCGCGCGCGGCGTTGCGGCGATGGCGGCGACCGGCCTCTATGGCGGCGTGCGCGTCTGCGAAGGCATCGTCGGTTGGGCCGACTTCCGCCTCGATCCGACGCTCGTGGCCGAAATCCTCGATGCCAGCGAGGAGGCCGCCGGCGGCCGCTTCCGCGGCGTTCGACAGATTGCCCCCTGGGTCGACGGCGAGCTCGCCAAATCGATGCCGCTCAATGCGCCCGAGGGTTTGTACCGCGATCCAAGCTTCCGGGGCGGTTTCGCCGAACTAGCGCGCCGCGGCCACAGCTTCGACGCTTGGCTGTTCCATCCGCAGCTCAACGACGTCGCGCTGCTGGCTGATGAGTATTCAGACACCCCGATCATCCTCAACCATCTGGGCGGACGGCTCGGCATCGGTCAGTATGCGAGCCGGTTCGATGAGGAATATCCCAAGTGGAAAGCCTCGATCCGCGACCTCGCCAGGCGGCGCAACATCTATGTCAAGGTCGGCGGCCTCGGCATGCTCTATGGCGGGTTCGATTTCCATACGCGGTCGAAGGCGCCGACGTCCGAAGATCTCGCCAAGGCCTGGGGGCCGTTCATCCGCGAAGCCATCGACGCCTTTGGGCCCGACCGTGCGATGATGGAAAGCAACTTTCCCGTCGACAACCAGTCTGCGGCCTTCCCGGTGATCTGGAATGCCTTCAAACGCGTTACGCAGAGCTACACCCGCGCCGAGCGAGACAGCATGTTCTACGGCACGGCTCAGCTCGTCTATCGCCTCAGCCCCTCGCTCGAGAGGCTCCCGAGGCCATGAAGCTGTTCTGGTCCTCTCGCTCGCCCTTTGCCCGCAAGGTGATGATCGCCGCCCACGAGCTTGGCATCGCCGATATCCTCGAGCTCGAGCGTGTCGTGGTCGATCCGGCCGAGCCCAATGATCGCGTCATGCAGTTCAATCCGCTGGGCCGCATTCCAACGCTGATTCTCGACGATGGCGGCGTGCTGCACGATTCAGCGGTCATCATCGAATATCTCGACGATCGCTTCGCCGGTTCGCTGATGCCAAAGGATGCCGCAGCGCGCTGGCCAGCCCTCAAGCTCCAGGCGCTCGCTGATGGGATCATGGAGGCCGACCTACGCCTTCTCGAAGAGCGGAAGCACGTGCTGGTAGGTCATCGCGATGCAATGGCGGCAGGCATGCGCTGCAAGATCAGCAAGGGCCTCAATTCGCTCGAGGCATTGTCCCCCACGGGTCTCACCGTCGGGGAGGTCTCGCTAGGCAGCGCGCTGGCGCATCTCGACTTTCGTTTTCCCGACGAGCCATGGCGGCCGGGCCGCCCCAAGCTCGCCGCCTGGTTCGAAACCTTCTCGGCCCGGCCCTCAATGCAGGCCACTCCCTTCATCGACAAATATTGAGGCTTTCCTATGCTCGTCCCCATCATCCTAAAGACCGCCACCGGCCAGGTGGAGGTCTATAGCGGCGGCAGCGGTCCGCTGATCGTGCTGTTGCCCTCGCTTGGCCGCGGCGCTGCGGACTTCTTGGAGCTCGGCGACCAGCTGATCAAACGCGGCTATCGCGTCGCCGCGCCCGAACCGCGGGGCATCGGCAAGAGCCAGGGACCGCTCGACAACATCAGCTTCCACGACCTAGCTCGCGACGCGGCCGATGTGATCAAGGCCGATGGCGGCAAAGCGGTCGTCGCCGGGCACGCCTTCGGCCAGAAAGTCGGCCGCACCGTGGCTATGGACTACCCCGATATCGTCCGCTGCGTCATTATGCTGGCAGGCGCGGGCCGCGCCATCATTCCGCCTGAGGTGCGCAAGGCAATCATGGCTTCAGGCGATCCGTCGCTGAGCGATGCTGAGCGGGTCGAGGCGCTGAAGCTCGCCTTCTTCGCTCCCGGCAATGACCCGGTAGCCGCCGGCTGGCTTAAGGGCTGGCGCCCTGACATTAAGAAGGCGCAGCTGGGCGCCGAGAGCCGCACCACCGACGACGAATACATACCCGCCGGCCGCGCGCCGATCCTCGACATGCAGGCCGAGTTCGACACCGTCGTGCCGCCTTCGGCGCGTCAGGACC
>JBKQHQ010000192.1:0-2873 GCA_052148715.1 Xanthobacteraceae bacterium
GGTCAAGGGCCCGGGGCTCGTCCTGCTGATGCCCTTCATCCAGGAGATGGTGCGGGTGGACCTGCGTATTCAGGTCATTGAAATCCCCAGCCAGGACGTCATCTCCCACGATAATGTTTCGATGAAAGTCGACGCGGTGCTCTATTTTAACGTCGTCAATCCGGAGCGCGCCATTATCCAGGTCCAGAACTTTCTGCCGGCGACGAACATGCTGGCCCAGACGACCTTGCGCGCAGTGCTCGGGCAACATGAGCTCGACGAAATGCTCTCCGAGCGCAAGAAGCTCAGCGCCGACGTCCAGAGCATTTTGGATGCGCAAACGGAGACCTGGGGCATTAAGGTCAGCAACGTCGAAATCAGGACCGTCGAGCTCACCGAAAACATGGTTCGGGCGATCGCCAAACAGGCCGAGGCGGAACGCGATCGGCGGGCAAAAGTCATCCACGCTGAAGCCGAGTTCCAAGCGTCGCAGACGCTCGTCAACGCCGCCAAGATCCTCGGTAGCATTCCGGCGGCGATGCAGCTTCGTTATCTCCAGACCTTGACCGAAATCGGCGCCGAGCAGAATTCGACGGTCGTCTTCCCCATGCCAATCGACATCATGAAGCCATTCCTCGACATCATCGAGAAGGCGGATCGGTCGATGCAGCGCCCCAACGGGTCGGGCAAGGCCGCGCCGACATTGGAAAGCCCGATGGAACATTGAACGCCGCTTTGCGGCGTCTCTCATATAATCGTCTGAAGGAGATCGATATGCGGCAGCTGATTGCCGGAAATTGGAAGATGCATGGACTGAAGGCTGAGCTGCACGAAATCGAGGCGGTCGCCTGCATCTCCGAAATCTCCCCTCCGCGACGAACGCGCGAGAGCCGCCTTCGGCAAATCATCGGTGGCGACTTTTTTCGGGCGGTGCCAGCGGGAGAATGAAAGCGGGAGACTCGGAATCTACTCATGTCCAAGTCTATTCACGGCCTGGCCTGCGGAGGCCGCCCTGGGGGAACGGGTTGGCCTTCGAGCGCGACTCTCACTGCGGCTTGGCTGAGCTCTCTTGAGTTTTGCTTGCCAGCGCCATGCGTAGTCGCCCTCAACCGCGGCTGGCGGCATAGGTACTTTACGAGTCTGCCCAAGGTGATCTTTAGCGGGATATGCCGAGAATTCGACAGGCGTTGAACGGACCGGCGACGCCGGCGAGGATGAGTTATTCGCCGTCCCAACCACTCTCGTATGCGGGGTCTGGTGTCCGCTTCGCCAACACCCGGGAGAGCAGACAACGCAGCGCGCGGGCTGCTCATCGCCCGGGTAAGCGTGGACCGACTCATAAATGGGGTTTCGACAATGAACGCACCGACTTCGATCCTCAAGTCCAAAGACCAGAACGCCGCCACCCAGCTGCTTTCCGCCAAGCAGGGAACGCCGGGCTCCGATGAGTTGGACAAGATTAATGCCTATTGGCGGGCCGCGAACTATCTGTCCGTCGGGCAGATCTATCTCTACGCGAATCCGCTGCTGCGCGAGCCGCTCACGCTGGCCCATGTCAAGCCGCTGGTGGTCGGACACTGGGGTACGACGCCGGGTCAGAACTTCATTTATGTGCATTTGAATCGGGTCATCAAGAAATATGATCTCGACATGATCTACATCGCCGGTCCCGGTCACGGCGGCCCGGCCCTGGTTGGAAACACCTCTCTCGAGGGCAGCTACAGCGAAATTTATCCCGACATCAGTCAGGACGAAGCTGGGATGCAGCGGCTTTTCAAACAGTTCTCATTTCCTGGCGGCATTTCGAGCCATGTCGCCCCGACGACGCCCGGGTCCATTCATGAGGGCGGCGAGCTTGGATATTCGCTCAGCCACGCCTTCGGCGCCGCGTTCGACAATCCTGGGTTCATCGTCGCCTGCATCGTCGGCGACGGCGAGGCCGAAACGGGCCCGCTGGCGACCGCCTGGCAATCCAACAAGTTTCTCGATCCGATCACGGATGGCGCGGTTCTGCCGATCCTGCACCTGAACGGCTTCAAGATCAGCAACCCGACAGTCCTCGCCCGCGTCGAGCACGACGAGTTGGAGCAGTTCTTCCGCGGTAGCGGCTGGGATCCGCTGTTCGTCGAGGGTGACGAGCCGGAAGAGATGCATCGGCTGATGGCTGCGGCGGTCGAAAAGGCCGTCAGTCAGATCCAGACAATCCAGAAGAACGCGAGAGAGAACAAAAATCCCACGCGGCCGCGCTGGCCGATGATCGTCCTCAGATCCCCCAAGGGCTGGACCGGGCCGAAGGTGGTCGACGGCCTCAAGAACGAAGGCACGTTTCGCTCGCATCAGGTTCCTGTGCTCGTCGACGCCGCGCATCCCGACCATGTCCAGCTCCTGGAAAGCTGGATGAAGAGCTACAAGGCGGAAGAACTCTTCGACGCGAACGGAACGTTGAAGCCCGAACTCGCCGAACTCGCGCCGAAGGGCGCGCGCCGTATGGGCGCCAACCCGCATGCCAATGGCGGAATTCTTCTGCGCGATCTGCTAATGCCGGACTTTCGCGACCATGCGGTCACCGTCCCGGCGCCCGGCGCCGTCAGCGCACAAGATACGCTGGTGCTCGGCAAGTTCCTTCGCGACGTCACGCGCCTCAACGAGGACAAGCGCAACTTCCGCATCTTCGGTCCCGACGAGACGCTTTCGAACCTGCTCGGCGATGTCTTCGAGGTCACCAATCGCCAGTGGAACGCCCGCGAAGTCGATGATGACGAGTTTCTGGCGCCGGAGGGCCGCGTTCTGGACTCCATGCTCAGCGAGCATCAATGCGAGGGCTGGCTCGAGGGCTATCTGCTGACCGGCCGCCATGGCCTGTTCAACTCTTACGAGGCCTTCATCCGCATCGT
>JBKQHQ010000193.1:0-75053 GCA_052148715.1 Xanthobacteraceae bacterium
AACCGCCTGGTCCAAAGACGATGCGGGCCGGTTGGACCAAACTCACCGCCATGGCCCATGGTTATCTCCTTGCAACCGCTACACAAAATGTGTGAATCCCGTAGCCCACGAGGGGGGAGGTGAAGAAACGATTGCCCTACATGCGATTGCTCCGCGCGGTGTGGTTCCTCAATCGCTCGCCGGCTCTGCCGCTTGCTTCTTCACGTCCTTTACGTCGGTGAAGACGATGCCCGGAGAACGCTCGCGGGTGTAGTCGAGATAGAATTGGTTGCGGGCGAGGAAGACCCGGTCGCCGTCGAGATCCTCGGCGATGCCTGAATTGTTGGCGGCGACGAATTCGTCCAGCGTCTTGCGGTCGGCACCGCTGATCCAGCGCGCGAGCTGGAACTCGCACGGCTCGAAGCCCACTTGCAGTCCGTATTCGCCGTCGAGGCGATCCTTGAGCACGTCGAGCTGGAGCGCTCCGACGACGCCGACGAGCGCAGGCGCGCCGTCGACTGGGCGAAAAACCTGCACGACGCCTTCCTCGGCCATCTGCTGCAGCGCTTGCCGCAGTTTCTTCGCCTTCATGGCGTCGAGGAGCCGCACCCGGCGCAAAATTTCCGGTGCGAAGCTCGGCACGCCGAGGAAGGTCAAATCCTCCCCCTCGGTCAGCGTGTCGCCGATACGCATGGTGCCGTGATTGGGGATGCCGACGACGTCGCCCGCATAGGCTTCATCGGCGAGCGCGCGGTCCTGCGCAAAGAAGAACTGCGGCGTGTGCAGTCCGATCATCTTGCCGGTCCGCACCTGCTTCACCTTCATGCCGCGCACGAGCTTGCCCGAGCAAAGCCGGGTGAAGGCGATGCGGTCGCGGTGGTTCGGGTCCATGTTCGCCTGGATCTTGAAGACGAAGGCGGTCATCTGCGGCTCGTCGGCCTCGACCCGGCGCGCGCTCGCCTGCTGCGCCCGCGGCGGCGGCGCGTAGGTCGCGAGGCCTTCGAGCAGATCGCCGACGCCGAAATTTTTCAGCGCACTGCCGAAGAAGACCGGGGTGAGGTGTCCCTCGCGAAACGATTGCAGGTCGAACGACCGGCAGGCATCGCGGACCAGCGCCAGTTCCTCGGTGAGCGCGGCGGTGTCGAGATTGGGCGCCAGCGCCGCGAGCGCACCGATGTCCATCGGCCGCAGCGTACCGGTGCGATGCGTTGCGTCTTCGAGCAGGCGCATGCCGTTCGATGCCAGATCGCAGGTGCCGACGAAATCGCGGCCGCGGCCGATCGGCCAGGTCATCGGCGCGGTGTCGAGCGCGAGCGTCTTTTCGATCTCGTCGAGCAGGTCGAAGGGATCGCGGCTCTCGCGGTCCATCTTGTTGATGAAGGTGAGGATCGGGATGTCGCGCAGCCGGCAGACCTCGAACAGCTTGCGCGTGCGCGCCTCGATGCCCTTGGCGGCATCGATCACCATGACGGCCGAGTCGACCGCGGTGAGGGTGCGATAGGTGTCCTCGGAGAAGTCCGCATGGCCCGGCGTGTCGAGCAGGTTGAAGACGCAGCCGGCATGCTCGAAGGTCATCACCGAGGTCACGACCGAGATGCCGCGCGCCCGCTCGATCGCCATCCAGTCCGAGCGGGCATGGCGCCGCTCGGCCTTGGCCTTGACCTGGCCGGCGAGCTCGATCGAGCCGCCGAACAGGAGCAGCTTTTCGGTCAGGGTGGTCTTGCCCGCGTCCGGATGCGAGATGATGGCGAAGGTGCGCCGGCGTGCCACTTCGGCCGCGAGCGGCGAGCGGACGGTATCGGGCTCAAGGTCCAGGATAGGCTTGTTCATCATGGCTGCATGTGGCTGGGAACTGCCGCCGGATCAAGAGCGAAACGCGCACGTATGAATTGGGGAAGGCGCCGGGAAGGCGGCGCGTCCGCTGCGTGGCTTCCGCGCTCCCCACCCCGGTGCTATCGTCCGAGCGGTTCAGCCGATGGAGGGAATTTTGGTTTCGTTCACCGTGAACAGCCAGCGGGTCTCGGTCGATGCCGATCCGAGGACGCCGTTGCTTTGGGTTCTGCGCGATCATGTCGGACTGACCGGCACCAAATATGGCTGCGGCGCCGGGCTTTGCGGCGCCTGCACGGTGCACGTCAACGGCACGGCGCTACGCGCCTGCCAGACCCAGCTGTCGGAGGTCGCCGGCGCCAAGGTCGTCACCATCGAGGGACTGTCGCCCAACTCGTCGCATCCGCTGCAGAAGGCCTGGATCGTCGAGCAGGTCCCGCAATGCGGCTATTGCCAATCCGGCCAGATCATGAAGGCGGCCGAGCTGCTGGCCAAGAATTCCAAGCCGAGCCGCGCCGAGATCATCGCCCATATGGACGGCAACATCTGCCGTTGCGGCACCTATCATCGCATCATCGCCGCCGTCGAGCGCGCGGCGCGGGAGGGGTGAGCGATGACCGTCGCAATCAAGGCTCCCGAGATTTCCCGCCGCGGCGTGCTGGCCGGCCTGGGCGGCATGACCTTCTGCCTGGCATTTTCCGGCGAGGGGCTTCGCCTGACGACCGCCGCGCAGGCGAGCACTTTGGCGAATGCCCAAGTCACCCCGTGGGTGCGCATCGCGCCGGACGGCACCATCACCATCCTGACCGCCGGCGCTGAGATGGGGCAGGGGTCGATGACCTCGCTGCCGCTCATCGTGGCCGAAGAGCTCGACGCTGATTGGTCGAAGGTGAAGATCGAGTGGGCGCCGCCCGATGCGCAGCTCTACGGCTATACGCTCGGCGGCGAGCGCATGATGGCGATCGTCGGCAGCCGGGCGAACCAGCTTTATTACAATGACCATCGGATCGCCGGCGCGCAGGTGCGCAAGGTTCTGCTGCTAAATGCGGCCGAGAAGCTTGGCGTCGACGTTGCCTCGCTGCAGACCGAGCCGAGCGTGGTCGTTCACAAGGCTTCCGGGCGGCGGCTCGGCTACGGCGAGATTGCCGCGTTCGGAACAATCCCGGACCCGCTGCCGAAGGTCGAGCCGAGTGAGCTCAAGGCTAAGAAAGAGTTTCGGCTGATCGGCAAATCGGTGGCGCGCCGCGACATCCCCGCCAAGGTCAACGGCACGGCGCAATACGCCATGGACGTGCGGCTGCCGGGCATGGTCTATGCCTCGGCGCTGCATTCTCCTGTGCACGACAGCGAGCCGGAAAGCTGGAACGACGCCGCCATCAAGGCGATGCCGGGCGTCATCGCGACCGTGCGCCTCGCCAACGGCATCGCGGTCGTGGCCGAGCATTTCGAGCAGGCGAAGGCCGCGCAGGAAGCGATCCAGGTGACCTGGAAGAAGGGCCAGGCCGCGGGCTTCGACTCCGAGCGCGTGCTGGAGGAGGATTATGCCAAGGTCGTCGACGACGCCAAGGCGCAGGCCCTGACGCTGGAAGCGAAGGGGGACGTCAACGCAGCCTTCGCCGGCGCCGCCAAGCGCTACGAGGCCGAATATCGCAGCGATCTCGGCTATCATGCGCAAATGGAGCCGATGAACGCGGTGGGGCGGCTCAACGAGGCCGGCGACCACATCGAGGTCTGGGAAGGCAGCCAAGCGCCGGACTCATCGCGCGAGGCGATCGCCAAGGCGATCGGCTTCAAGCTCGATCAGGTGACGTTCAACCAGTGTTACCTCGGCGGCGGTTTCGGCCGCCGCTCGCTCGGCGATCCGGCGGCCGAGGTCGCGCAGATCTGTCAGGCGGTGCGCCGTCCGGTAAAGCTGATCTGGACCCGCGCCGAGGACATCGCCCAGGGAAGATTCCGGCCGCAATCGTTCCAGCGGCTCGAAGCCGCTCAAGACGGCAGCGGCAAGGTGATCGGCTGGCGGCACACCGTCGTCGGCGACGGCGGCTTCCTGCTGCATACGGGGATCAAGATCCCGTACTATGACGTGCCGAGCCAGCATCTCGAGCGGCGCGGCGTATCGCATGGCGTGCACGTCTTCTTCTGGCGCGGCGTCGGCCACAACGCCAACATTTTTGCCATCGAGGGCCTGGTCGATCAGATGGCGGTCGACGCCGGCATGGACCCGATCGACTTCCGCCTCCAACGCATGGCCATGATCCCGAAAGGGCGCCGGGTGTTCGAGACCGTTGCGCAGATGTCGGACTGGAAGGCCAAGCGGCCGGAGGGGCGCGCGCTCGGCATCTCGATCACCGAGCGCTCGGGCTCGCTCGGGGCTGGCGTCGCCGAGATCTCGCTCGACCGAGCAAGCGGCAAGATCCGCGTCCACAAGGTCTGGCTCGCCGTCGACGGCGGCGTGATCGTGCAGCCCGCGGCGGCGAAGGCCAATATCGAGAGCGGGATCGTCTACGGACTCTCCAACGTGCTGCACGAGCGCGTGACCATCAAGGACGGCGTCGTCGAGCAATCGAATTTCCATGACTACAACCTGATGCGGATGTCGGACCTGCCCGAGGAGATGAACGTCGCTTTCGTCGACGCCGACACCCGGCCCACCGGCCTCGGCGAGGCGGGGACGGTGTGGATCGCCGCCGCGGTCGCTAACGCCTTCCATCGTCTCACCGGCAAGCGGCTCTACCACATGCCGTTCACCCCAGAGCGCGTGTTGGCCACGCTGAAGGCTTAACGGGTCCTGACGCAAGTCCGCGGTAGGCGATTGGCGTTTTGGCGCCTGCGGATCTCGGCTCAGTCCGAGATCCGATTTCGCGTTTGTGCGGCGAAAAACCGCTAGGGTTTAGCTAAATTGCAAGGCATCGATCGGCGTCGATACGCCTATTTTTCTTGCTGAGACTTTGGCAATTTTTAAGCGTCGTATTAGCCCGGTGAAAATGCCCGCCTGCTAGTCTGTATTCAGCTTGATGTTGGAGTAACCCTATGAAGCGGTACTTCTTCGACTTTGTCAGAGAGGCGCAGATCCTGCACGATCATCAGGGCATCTACTGCGCCGGGCCGGACGTTGCGCGCGAGCGCGCCGAGCTCATAGCGATCGATCTCGAGCTCAGCCCCAACGGCGAGTGGGCTGGTTGGCAAGTTTGCGCCCGCGACGTCGAGGGCCGCGAATGCTTCTCGACGACGGTGCGGGCGGCCGAGGCGGCGTAGAGCGCGTCCGTTGGCCAATGGTTCCCAGTTTATACTCCGTTACCCAAGTTACGGATTGCCAACTATTTAGGTTCGACGGCAAACGGACCGATTGCAATGATGCGGCAGTTTTGATCAAGCTTGTCGCAAGCCGCTGACGCACCTTCGACCGCCTCCTCCTCGCTCGTGGCGTTCAGCGCCAATCCCGGCCGCCCATCGGCGCCGACGGCCACCGCGCTCCAGCCGTATCTGCCGCTCGCGAGGCGTTGCTCGGTCTCTTCACGCAGGCTCGGCGCGACCAGGCTGTTGCGCAGGTTGAAGGGGGCAACCGGGGTCATCGTCGTTGGGATGCGGACGACAAATACGTCATCGAGCGCGACGATCATGCAGGGGGCACCGGCGCTGATGCCGCACAGTTCCAGGGACCGCCGCATCGCTTCCTCGGGGCTCGTTTGGGCGCCGTAGGCGAAGGGCACCCCTCGCACGGAAAGGGCCAACGCTTTCGACGGGCCGGCGGGCACGTAATTCGTCTCGATCCATGCGCGGCCCTTGGCATCCACCAACGGGACGTCAGGGCCGGCAAAAGTCCGCTCCATCGACGTATCCCGGGTGAGCCAGGGTTGCGGCGGCAAGGGCGGCCGACCGTGCGCATACACGACCATGTCGCTGACGGCGTACAACTCGCATGGGCTTCCAGGCGCAAGCGCGTCGGAGGCCCTTTGGCAGCCTTCGAGCGCGCCAGCTTTCGCGGCCTCGTCATCCTTTTGCCCGGTCGTGAAACCGAGCTGAAGAGCGCTGATGGCAAGCGCCTTGTGATCGGGCGCGGAGAAGTAGGCGCCGCGCAGGGTCGCGCGGGCCTGATCGGGGATGAGGGGCACCTTTTCCGGGACGAAGTCGCCGACATGACGCGGTGCCGCAGGCGGCTCTGGTTTTGGCGCGACAGGCGGCGGGGTCGATTGCGCCGTCGACGGCTCCGGCTTTTTCAAGGTCGATTGGTTGAGATACAGGAGCGTCGCGATGCCTGAGGCCGCGACGCACGCCGCGACCGTGACGACCGGGAGAATCCATCTTCTTGCGGAGACCGGCCGCTGCGGCGGGGGCGCCGTGGGCAGGCTTTCGATTTTTCCTTCCAGGGCCACCCGGTAAACCTGAATGGGCATTGGAATGTTCTTGACCTGGTGCTCGCCGCAATCGGCAAACTGCACGGACAGTTTGTTGGCCACCTGCTCGAAGACGGTGCGCGACACGCGGATGCCGCCGGGATCGGCCAGCGCCTCCAATCGGGCGGCGATGTTGACGCCATCGCCGAGGAGGTCGCCGTCGTCGCGCTCGACCACGTCACCGATGGTGATGCCGATGCGGAATTGCATCTGCCGGCTCGGCGGATAAGCAAGGTTGCGCGTGCGCAGGCTCTCCTGCACGTCGATCGCGCAGCGCACGGCCTCGACCGCGCTGGCAAACTCGGCGAGGATCGAGTCTCCGGCGGTGTTGAAGATGCGGCCATAGCCGCGCCCGACGAACTCCTCGAACACTGATCGATATGACGCGAGGCGCCGTAACGTCTCCTCTTCGTCCTCGGCGACCAGCCGGCTGTATCCCGCCACGTCGGCAGCCATGATCGCCGCGATCTTGCGTTTCATGGTGCGGTCCGGATTGCTGCGAAGCTCAAGCCGCCGTGTCGAGCGCGGCCAGCACCGCCCCGGCCACGGCCCGCGTGCCGTCACTGCCGCCGAATTCGCAGGGTTTCAGACCCGACGCGAAGGCTTGGTCGACGGCCCGCTCGATCCGTTGCGCCGCCGCGGCTGCCGGCGCGTGATCATGCCGCTCGGCGAGCCAATCGAGCATCATGGCGGCCGACAGGATCATGGCTGCGGGATTGGCCTTGCCGGTGCCCATGATGTCGGGCGCGGTGCCATGGCACGGCTGAAAAACCGCGTGCTTGTCGCCGATGTCGGCGGAAGGCGCCATGCCCATGCCGCCGATCAGTCCGGCCGCGAGATCCGAGAGGATGTCGCCGAACATGTTCTCCGTCACCAGCACATCGAAATCCCACGGCCTGCGCACCAGGGCCGCCGCGCAGGCATCAACGTACATGTGCTCGGCGCCGACATCCCGGTGGCGGGTGGCGCACTCGTCGAAAATGTTGCGGAAGAAGCCGAACGCCTTGAATACGTTCGCCTTGTCGACGCAGGTGAGCACCCCGCGTCCGCCGCGCGCCTTACGCCTCGCCGCGAGCTTGAACGAGAAGTCGAACAGGCGCTCCGAGGTCCTGCGCGTGATCACCAGCGTCTCGCGCGCCTCGTCGTGCGTCACCACCCCCTTGCCCATGGAAGCGAACAGGCCCTCGGTCGATTCGCGCACCAGGACGACGTCGATGCCGTGCTCGGTCGCGCCGACGATCGGGCTCGGCACGCCCGGGACGAGCCTTGCCGGCCGCACGCCGGCATAGAGGTTGAAGATCATCCGCAGCTCGATCTGCGGTACGATCTCGGTATTGTCGGGGTAGCGGATATGAGGCAGGCCGCAGGCGCCGAGGAGGATGGCGTCGGCTTCGTCGCAAAGCCTCACGGTTGATTCGGGCAATGCCGTCCCGGTGTCGCGATAATGCCCGGCGCCTGCCGCGGCCTCGGTGAAGCGCAAGCGCAGGCCCGCGACCGATCCCTCGAGCTTGTGCAGCACCTCGAGCGCTTGGGCCATGACCTCCGGGCCGATGCCATCGCCGGGCAGCACGGCGATGTGGAAGCTGTTATTGGCGCGCATGGTTCCTGGGCGATGGCTGATAGGGTCAGAGCGCGCTAATGAAGACCGAACGTTCGCCACTTGCAAGCCACGCGAGGACGCAATGCCGCGCTTTGCCGCCAATCTCGGCTACCTGTTCAGGGAACGCCCGCTCATCGAGCGGTTCGCCGCCGCGGCGAATGCCGGCTTCACGGCCGTGGAGGCGCAATTCCCCTATGAGGTTTCCGCCGCCTCGGTGCGGGCCGAGCTCGACCGGCTCAAGCTCACCATGCTCGGCATCAATATCGCGCGCGGGGGATCGGAGGAGTTCGGGCTTGCCGCCCTGCCGCGGCGGGAGCGGGAATTCGAGGCCACGTTCCGCCAGGCGCTCGACTATATCGTCGCAATCGGCGGCACGGCCATCCACTGTCTCGCCGGCATCGTGCCGCCCGAGCAGCGGCCTGCGGCGGAGCAGACCTTCATCGCCAACCTGTCCCGCGCCGCCGACGAAGCCGCGAAGGCAAATATCATGCTGCTGATCGAGCCGATCAATCCGCGCGACCGGCCGAACTATTTCTTGAACCGCCCCGAGCACGCGGCCGACATCATCAGCAAGATCGGCAAGCCGAATGTCCGCATCCAGTTCGACTTCTATCACGCGCAGATTCTCGGCGGCGATCTGATCAAGCGGTTCGAGAAGCATCAACCGCTTGTCGGCCACGTGCAGTTTGCCGCCGTGCCTTCGCGGGCCGAGCCGGACGAGGGCGAGGTGAACTATCCGGCGATTTTTGCCGCGCTCGACGATTGCGGCTATCGCGGCTTCGCCGCCGCCGAATACATTCCGCGCGGGCGCACCGAGGACGGCCTCGGCTGGGCCAAGCCCTACGGGATTGCGCCGCGGAGTTGATTGTCATTGCGAGCGAAGCGAGGCAATCTCGTGCTGCTCGCGACAGCCCGACCGGGACTGCTTCGCTTCGCTCGCAATGACAATTCTGCTACCCCGTTCGGCGCGCCGTCACCGTGGCGTCCCACCAGGGGCACACCCCGGGCGCCAGCCGGTGATTGCCTTCCATCACCTCCACCGGGATCCGCCCGCCGGCCTCGGCGACGCGCATGCGTAGCGCGCGGGCCTCGGCGCGCGCCTCGGGCGTGAGCCAGGCCCGGTCGTGGCCCCAGAGGCTCGGGCCCTCCGTGCGCTCATGCGGCGTCCAGTTCTGCGTATCGATCGAGCGGCCGCCCCAGCCGTATTCGACCAAAAAGTTCGACGGCGACCAGGAATAGAACGAGGTGACGTAATCGTTGACGTGCCGGCCGAGCGTGGTGCCGATCATCTCCGGCTTGCCGAGCGCGATGTCGTAGGCCTGTCCGACGTCGTCGAGAAAAAAGAGCTCCACCATCAGATGGTGGATGCCGTTCTTGCCGGTGTCGATGAAGGCGAGGCTGTGGTGGCGCGGATTGAGATGGAAGAAATAGGCCTTGAACGGCTGGAGGATATAGTCGGTCGGACGGAAGCCAAGAACCTCCGTGTAGAACGGAATGACGTCGTCCAACCGCTCCGCGGTCAATACGGTATGACCCATGCCGAGCGGGCCGGTGCGGAAGCCGGAAATCGAGCGGCCCGGCTTGAACGCCTCGGTGGTCGTCTCGGCGCTGTGGAAGACTTCGAGCCGGTTGCCGACCGGGTCGCTGAAGACGATCAGATCCTTGACCCGCCGCTCGTCGGCGAGCGCCCGCGACCCGCGCGCCGTCTGCACGCCGGAACGTTCCAGATGCGCCGCCAGGGCCTCCAGCGCCTCGGCGTCGGCGACTTCCCAGCCGTAGAAGGACGGGCCTTCGCCGTTGTCCTCTTGTACGACGACGCGCTGCTTGCGATCGTCCATGCGGAACGCCAGCGTGGAGCGGCTCTTGTCGACAAGCTGCATGCCTAGGAATCGACTACCATAAGTCGCCCAGTCGTCCAGGTTCTTGGTGCGGATCCCAAAATATCCGAGCGCCTGCAGATTCATGATCGCTCTCCTGCCGGACGAACCGACCCGACGATGGACACGCCGAGTATATAGGCGTTGCCGAGCCATGGCGCGACCAGGTTCAGGAGAGCTTAACACACAGACCGTATCACCCGAAAACGACGCCTGGTCACGCCTGCTGGAGCCCAATGAACTCGCAGATCAGAAGACTCGAGGTTGCGGTCGAAAACGCGGCGGTTTACTTAATCTCAATCTGCGCAATTGTTGTAGGCTTCGTGCCGCCGTCCACGACCACGTCCCAAGTTCCTGTGGCGGTAGTTGAAGGTATCGTCACCTGAGCGGTCACCTTTGTGTCGGTGACTTGCGCGGGGCCGACGACCGCCGGAATTTGCTGATCGTCCTTATGGAGGTGCAATGTGGAGATTCTGCCCAGGCCACCTCCGGTGATTGTCAGTGTTTGCGGTCTTCCGTCGGCATTAATCGGGTTCGGACTGATCGAAAGCAATTTAGGACCAGCAGGCGGCTCGGGGGGCCGTCCGGAGTCGAGGGCAGCAGCATGTGCGCTCGCAACGGCGTTAGAACCGAAATAGAAGCTGGAAACCGCAGTCACCAGCGTCCCAAGCAGCACGATCAACTGTTTAGCAAGGTCCTCGCTGGCTGGACTTGTATTCCGAAAATAGACCGTAAAGGTTTCGCCACTTGACGCGGCTTGCGGTGCGGCACCACCCTGAGTGGGTGGCGCCGCAGCACCAGTGGCCGCGGCACGCGGGGGCGCGGCCTCCGATTGGACCAGCGCGACGGAAAGCCGGCTCCGTAGCTCGGACAACTGATCCGCGGGCACTTTCGTGATGGACATCAGCTTGCCGTTCTCGGACAAGCTGTCGTAGAGGAAAATTGACACGACGGCGAACACCGCCAAAAGCATCAGAGCGATCATGGCGCGAACCGACCCGTTTGGTAGACCGAGTGCCTTTTTTGGATTGGCGAGCCCGAGCACCGAATAGGTGAACGTCACTAAGCTCACCACGATCAACAGCACGATTACGCTGACCACAAGGATCAGCGGAAGCTTGAGGTGCGTGTCCAATTCTCCATTTGAGGCTTTGAGCAAGACCCAAACCAAGGAGAATGCGACGAGCGCGCCGCCGCCGACCGCAAGTATCCACGCCACCCATTCCGCCCCAGTCGCATCTTTCTTCGATACTGTTGTGTCCTCAGCCATGTTCCATCCCTTCACAAGCGAAGATTGCTTTAGCTGGAAACAGCCTTAGATCGTACATTTGTTTTTGTGCGATTCGCCAGCCTAGATTGCTGCCATGCGGTCGCTCACGCCTGGTCCGGGAGCCGGCTAAACCCCTATGAATCGCGTGAGGTTGGGAATCTGCAGTGCGGAAAAATGCAGCGGGTCGACTCTTCCGGAAAACGCTCAGCGCAGCACGGGCTTCGAGATATCGAGCTTGCTTGGGGGCATGTCCTGCCGCGTCATGAGGGTCTCGGTTCGATCTCACCGCCCCGATCAATAACGTCGCTGAAGCCGAGAAACGTGCAAAATTGATCAAGCGAAGCGCGCGGCGAGCGGAAGCCATTGGCCGGGTGCTTGCGGTCGCCGTAGCCGATCGCGACCGCACAGAACAGCATCTGCTCCGGCGGGAATTGCAGGCAGTCGCCGACGATCCTGTGCATCCGCGCCCAGGACTCTTGGGGACACGTATCGAGGCCACAAGCCCGCGCCAAAACCATCAGGGTGTGAATGTAGCCGCCGAGGTCGGCCCATTGTCCGGGACCGAGCCGGCGATCGATGCTGATGAACAGCGCCATCGGCGCGCCGAAGCACTCGAAGTTGCGCTTGTACTGCGCGAGCCTGCCGGCCTTGTCGTCGCGATCGATCTTGAGCGCGCCGTAGAGCTGCACGCCATGCTCCTCCCGGCGTGACTTGTAGGGTTCCCACATTTCTTTCGGGTAGATCGGGTACTCGGCATCGTCATGGCGGGGGTCGCGGCCCTCGATGGCGGCGGCGACGCGCCGTTTGATCTCGGCGAACGGCGCCCCGGTCAACGCGTAGACGCGCCACGGCTGCAGGTTGCCGCCGGAGGCCGCCCGCGCGGCGCGTTCGATCAGATCGCGCACGATCGCCTCATCGACCGGTCGGTCGAGAAAGGCGCGGCAACTGAGCCTTGAATCGACGGCGTCGAATACGTCCATGTTGAAGATCCGTTATGGGCGGTTGCGACAGGGAGATGGTAGCGCGGGCCGTCGACGATTGCGTGGTGACGCTAAGCGGGTTGCAACTTGGTGCCGGTATAAACGTGCTGATTTTTCAGAACATAGCGAACCGAGACCCATCCGAATAGGTATCTTCCAGCTAGGCGCCAACGACCGCGATTGCTAACGTGCAACAGTCGTTTGGCGTCGGAGTGGTAAGATCGTGGAACCGGACAAGGCGGCGGAGCCGGCATCCCGGCAGTTGCGTGACGCGGTGCGCGAGGCGCGCATCGAAGCGGCCGAGCGTACCGGGGTGGTGGTCGACCTGCGGGATGCGGCGCTCGCGCGCCTCGAGCTCCTCAACGAGGCGCTCGATCCGCTGTTTGCCGAGATCCCCGACCAGATCGAGCTGTTCGACCGCGCGATCAGCCGAGGCGATACGCCGCGTCTGTGGATCGACGTCGTCGCCCATGTGGAGATGGGGCGCGACCGCCGCCTATATCGTTTTGTCCAGGACACGCGGTACGGACGCAAAGTGCTGGCCGAATCGTTCGACATTCATCAGATCGTCGAAGCCGTGACAAAATACGTGGCGCGGCGGCTCATCGAACGCGAGCGGGCGCTCGCTGAAGACTTTGTCCCCATTCTGCGCGGCAACCGAAGCGAGGCCCGGTTCCAGCGGCGGCGCCGCCGCTGGGGCGCGGCCAAGGCGTTCGTGCTGGGGGTGTGTTTCGGTGTCATAGCCTTGTTCGCGGCCGCCTGGATTGTTGCCTCACTTCGGTAGCGCTTGCATCTTGCCTTCCATCAGCTGCCCGCGGCTGATTTCGCCAATGCTCCCCTGCACCCCGCGAAAGCCGCGGGAGACGACCTCGCATCGCCAGGCGCCCGGCGCGCCGTCGATGCGGTAGAGATTGTAGGCAGCCGGCACATGCTGCGCGTCGCGCGCCGAGGCGGACGGCACGCCGATCGCCGGAATTTTGTGCCCCGGTCCGTCGAGCCAGACCAGCGAATGCAGGTGGTCGTGACCGTGCAACACCAATTCGGCGCCATGGCGCGCCATTACCGCGCGAAAGCCCTCGGCATCGATCAGGCGCTTGTGCCACTGCCCGCTTACCGGCGGGTGGTGGATGAGCACGACGCGGAACAACCGCTTTTCGCGCAGCTCGCGTAGCACGGTGTCGAAGCGCGCGAGCTGCGCGGCGCCAAGCCGTCCCGTCGCCATGAATGGCGCCTGCGGCACCGCGCTCGACAGGCCGATGAGGGCGACCGGCCCGCGTCGCCGCACGAACGGAAAAGGATCCTGTCCAGGTGTCGGGTCGTCTCCGCGCATGTAGTCGCGCCAGATCCGATGCGCGTAATCCGCGGTCGCGCCGACATAGGCATCGTGGTTGCCGGGAACCAACGTGACCTGATCGGGCTTGCCGACCCGCTCCAGCCAGGCTCTCGCCGGCGCAAATTCGGCGGCAAGCGCGATATTGATCAGGTCGCCGGTGACCGCGATGTGGTCCGGCGATGCGGCCTTAAGGTCGGCGATCAGCTCGTCCAGCACCTCGGCGCGGTGCAGCGCTCGTCGACCGGCGCGCCAGTTGAGGTAGCCCAGCGCGCGCTTGCCGGCGAGCTCACTCAGGCGCGGGCGAGGGATCGGCCCGAGATGCGGGTCGGAGAGATGCGCGAGTACGAACATCTGGTCATGAGCTGCCGATCAAGATGCCGGCCAGGAAGACCAGCACACCGCCGACCACAATCTGGAACGCTGCGGCCAGGAACGGCGTATCCATGTATCGGTAGCGGATCCAGGAGATCGTGACGAGCTCGACCGCCACGACGATCACGGACACGGTGGTGGCGATCCAAAAATCGGGAATGAGATATGGGAGCGTGTGGCCGAGACCGCCCAGCGCGGTCATGAGGCCGCACACCGCACCGCGCAGCACTGGCGCGCCGCGGCCGGTCAGCGAGCCGTCGTCCGACAGAGCCTCGGCAAATCCCATCGAGATGCCGGCGCCGACCGAGGCTGCGAGCCCGACGAGGAACGTCGACCAGGTATTGTGCGTGGCGAAGGCCGCGGCAAACAGCGGCGCCAGCGTCGAGACCGAGCCGTCCATCAGCCCGGCGAGGCCCGGCTGCACATATTGCAGCACGAACATGCGGCGAGCGGTCTCGTCCTCCTCCTCGCGCGCGGTCTTGGTCAGGATGCGTTCGCCGAGCTTCTCGGCAAAGCTTTCGTGCCGGTCCTCGGCTTCCGCGAGGCGGATCAGTAGCTCTTTGACGGAGGCGTCCTGCGATCGTTCCGCGGCCTTGCGATAGAACCGCGCCGTCTCGAACTCGGTCGCGGAGGCGTATTTACGCACCTCCTCGAGGCCAAGGGGTTTGACCAGCCAGACGGGGCGGTGGGTAATAAAGCCTTTGATATCCTGCCGTCGGATCAAGGGCAGGTGCTCGCCGAATTTCTTGCGGTACAGGTCGAAAAGCCAGGTCCGGTGACGCACCTCCTCGTCCGCCATCTCATCGAAAATCTTGGCCGAGGCGGGGTATTTCTCGCGCAATCCTTCGGCGATATCGCGATAGATTCGGCTGTCGCTCTCCTCGTTGGAGATGGCGAGCGCGAGCACCTCTTGTTCGGTCAAGTCGACAAATCGTTTCACGGGGACCTCTTCGACGGGCTGGGCAGCCAATATAGGATTGGAAGTATTCTAAACAACAGAAAAGAGCGACCGAATGCGTCTTGATCGTCTGCGGCGTGGGCTGGAACCGGCGATCCGCCGCGTCTTGCACCTCTATTGGCGGCTATCGCGGGGAATGACGCTCGGCGTGCGGGCGGTGGTGGTGGATGATGTCGGCCGTGTCTTCCTGGTCAAGCACAGCTACGTCGCCGGCTGGCATCTGCCGGGCGGCGGGGTCGAGCCCGACGAGACCGCGCTGGTGGCATTGGCGCGAGAGCTGCGCGAGGAAGGCAACATCGAGGTCACGTCAGTACCGCAGCTGCACGCGGTGTACTTCAACGAGCACGTGTCGCGACGCGACCATGTAATCCTGTTCGTCGTACGCGCCTTCCGGCAAATCGCCGCGCCGGTGCCGGACCGGGAGATCATCGCACACGGCTTCTTCGCCCCGCAGGCCTTGCCGCCGGATACGACCATCAGCACGCGGGCCCGGATCGCGGAGGTCCTTGATGCAGCCCCGGTCGCCGAGCGCTGGTAGTGTCAGGGGACAGTGGTCAGTAATGAGTAATCAGCAATCGGTAATCAATTCAATTCTTCATCTGATTACTGATTACCGACATCTGCTTCCTGTTATGCGGTGCCGAGAAATCGAGCTCCGGGCCGAGCGGAACGATGCCGGTCGGATTGATCGGCCGGTGGCTGCCGTAATAGTGTCGCTTGATATGGTCCATGTTCACCGTCTCGGCGATGCCGGGCATCTGATAAAGATCGCGCAGGTAGTTCGATAGATTCGGATAGTCGATGATGCGCCGCCAATTGCACTTGAAATGACCGTAATAGACCGCGTCGAAACGGATGAGCGTGGTGAACAGGCGCCAGTCCGCTTCGGTCAGGACATTGCCGACCAGATAACGCTGTCCGGCCAGGATCGTTTCGAGCTGGTCGAGCGTGTCGAACAGCGCGCGGAACGCTTCTTCGTAGGCTTGCTGGCTGGTCGCGAAGCCGGCGCGATAGACGCCGTTGTTCACATTCGCATAAACCAGATCGTTGATGCGGTCGATCTCGGGGCGCAGCGCCGGCGGGTAGAAGTCGGTCTCGACCGCGGTAAAGGCCGCGAAGGCGGCGTTGAACATGCGGACGATCTCGGAAGACTCGTTGTTGACGATCGTGCGCAGCTTCTTATCCCATAGCATCGGCACGGTCACGAGGCCGCTGAAGCGGGGGTTGGCCAGCAGATAGATGTCCGCAAGCTTGCTGGCGCCGTTCACCTCGTCGCCCGTCGAACCGTCGCGCCGGTCAAAGATCCAGCCGTCGCTTCCCATGAGCGGCGACACGACCGATACCGATATCGTGCCCTCGAGCTTTTTGAGCTTCCGCAGGATCAGGGTGCGGTGCGCCCACGGGCAAGCAAGCGCGACATATAGCTGATAACGGTCACGCTCCGCCTTGAAGCCGCCTTCGCCCGATGGGCCGGGGCCACCGTCGGCGGTCACCCAATTGCGGTACGAGGTCCGCGACCGCACGAACTGCCCTTGGTTCGCCGCCGTGTCGTACCACTGTTCATGCCAGACGCCATCGACCAGAAGGCCCATCGCGGTCTCCTCTATGCTCTGCCCTTAGATTGGCGCCCAGCCGATGAAATCCAAGGTCTGCTGCGGGTGCAGGGCTGGATGCCGGTGCGGCGGCGATGGACCTGCAGGCGGTCAAATGCTAACGCGGGCACGAGGAGCGGGGCCGATGGCGGCAGGTCGCGGGTCAATCCCGCGATTGCGCCAGGCGAGGGCGATGAGCGATCTTTCCTTGACCATCCTCCCGGAGACGGGAGACGACGCGCCGCTGATCGAGCGCCTGTACGAGCGCACGTTCGGTCCGGGTCGCCACGCGCGCACGGCCTATCGGATCCGCGAGCGCATAGCGCACGAGCTCGACCTGTCGTTCACCGCGCGGATCGGCACGCTCTTGGTCGGTTCGGTCCGGCTGACACCGGTGTGCATCGGGGAAACGCCGGCGTTGTTGCTCGGACCGCTCACCGTCGAGCCGCCGTTTCGAGGGCATGGCGTGGGACGGGCGCTGATCGAGCGGGCTCTGCAGGCGGCCAAAGGCAAGCAGCACCGGCTGGTTGTATTGGTCGGCGACGAGGCCTACTACGGACCGTTCGGGTTCAAGCGGATCCCGCTCGGCCGTGCCACCATGCCGGGGCCGGTCGACCCGGCGAGGCTGCTCGTTGCCGAGCTCGTCGAGGGCGCATTCGAGGGCGTTGCAGGCCCGATCAGACCGGACTGGGACGCGGCATCCTGCGACAAGGCGGATGCCGATTTGCCGTAGAACGCTCGATCAAGTCTGTGAATCAAGTACACGTTTCGATTCAATCTGGCCGCAACGTAGTCTGACACCCGTTAACGACTGTGTTATACACGTCGCCGCCAAGCGGTCCGGCGCGTCAGCTCAAACCACCGCACAGGATGCTCGAATGAAAACTTTTGGCACTGCCTTGCTCGCCGCTTTGCTGCTCGCCGCTCCCGCGTCGGCGCAGGTCGTCGACCTGTCAACCATCACCTGCAAGGACTTCCTCGCCAGCGGCAAAGACAATATCGGCTTCATCATGATGTGGCTCGACGGTTACTACACCGAGGACGACGGACCCGCCGTTGTTAATTTCGACAAGATGAAAGAGAAAAGTGCGAAGCTCGGCGAGTATTGCGCCAAGAACCCGACCATCGGCTTGATCACGGCGGCTGAGCAGTTCATGGGCAAATAACAAACCTGCCGCAGCCTGGGAGTTGGCGCCTGTAACAGCACCTCCAACGGTAATAGATTCCGGTTGGACTGAAGCCAGTGCGGGCCATATCCGATCAAGTGGCGAACCTGCGTCGACCCACTGATCATGCTCGACGGCAGGCTTTCGCCGTTAACGAACCTCATTAAACATGTTGATAGCTCGGCGGGACCTGCGCTTTGACGGGTCAATCATGCGCATGTAGCGTTTGCAGCGGACCATTGTGGAGTATGCCCGCATGAAAACCGTTGCCGCTATCGTTCTTGCTACTGCGCTGATAGTTGCGCCGGCTGGGGTACAGGCGGTCGATCTCTCGAGACTCACATGCAAGGATTTCCTCGCCGGCGGCGGCGAGGCGATGGGCTTCATGATGACGTGGCTCGACGGCTACTACACCGACGAGGACGCGCCGGCCATCTTTGATCTGGAAAAGATGAAAGAGAAGGGCGCAAAGCTCGGCGAATATTGCGCCAAACATCCGACCATCGGACTGATGACGGCAGCCGCCCAGTTCATGGGCAAAATAGCAAATGCCGAGCGGGAGGGGAGCCGAGCCGACTAACGCTCGAGGACGCGCGCCGTGCCAGAGTGATTCCCGCCTCGGCTGACTTTGCTCACCCTATTGCTCAGCGTCCCTCCCGTGCCCAAGTGAGCGCCAGACTGCCGACCAGCAGCAACAGCCCAAGCAGCCCGGCGAAGATCGGCAGCACGCCGATGCCGCGCACAATACTCGCCTCGCGCATTTTTAGTCCGATCCAGTCGTCGCCTTTGTAGGTGTCGCTCGAGCGTACGCCGAGCACGCGCGGCAGGTGCAGGCCCGAGCCTTCGTCGAGGCGGCGCGCGGCGCCGCCGGTGGCTTGCAGCAGCGGAGCCAATACGTCGGGCGTCGAGGTCACCTCGGTGAATTCGCGCGGATTGGCCGGCCCGACATTGACGAGCGCATTGAGCTTGCCGTCGGTCGCACGCCAGAGCCCCAATTCGTTGGCCGCGATCGTGCTCGTCCAAACACCGGGATCGGCCGGCGACAGAGTCAACGTCCGGGTCGCGCCCGAGGGCGCCGTGAGCGTTACGTCGGACACGCTGTCGCCCATCGTCTGCCGCCGAATCGTGAGGTCGTGTCCGCGCGCGATAAGGCGTAACGCCTCCTCCTCGAGATCTGGCTCCTTCATCAGCCAGTGCGACAGGCGTCGCAGCAGATCGAGATGCGGACCGCCGCCCTCATAGCCGCGCGCCCACAGCCAAATGTGATCAGACAGCATCAGCGCAACCCGGCCCTCGCCCTCGCGCGAGAGCAGCAGCAGAGGCTTGTTGTCAGGTCCGTCCATCAGCACGGTGCCGGTGGAGTTGCGCGTGTCCACCAGCCGGAACCAGCGGCTCCAATGCGGCGGGTCGCTCTCGGCGCCTTCAAGCGCGCGGGTGACTGGATGGCGCTTGCCGAGGTCGGTCAGTTTTGCATGATACGGACGCTCGGTGACGCTTCCGCTCGGCTCGGCCGGCAGGATCGCGTCAAGCGGCGTGCGCCAGATGCTGGTCGGGCTCGCATAGTCCGGGCCGGCGGCGACCAGCACCGCGCCGCCATCGCGCACATAGCGCGCGATATTGTCGAAATAAATGACCGGCAGCACGCCTTGCCGGGCGTAGCGGTCGAAGATGATGAGCTGAAACTCGTTGATCTTCTGCTGGAATAATTCCCGGGTCGGGAACGCGATGAGCGAGAGCTCGTTGATCGGCGTGCCGTCCTGCTTCTCCGGCGGGCGCAGGATGGTAAAATGCACCAGATCGACCGAGGCGTCGGACTTGAGCAGGTTGCGCCAGGTGCGCTCGCCGGCATGCGGCTCCCCGGAGACGAGGAGAACGCGCAGCTTGTCGCGCACCCCGTCGATCGAGACCACGGCGCGGTTGTTGACGGTCGTGAGCTCATCGGCGAGCGGAAGCGCTTCGATCTCGATGATGTTCGGCCCCGCATGCGGGATCTGGACGCTGATCCGCTCGGTCTGCCCGCTCGCGACGTTGCGCGTCTCCAACAATTCGCCGTCACGGCGGACCGCGACTTGCGCCATGCCGGGGCGCGTGCCCTCGTCCTCGACACGAAACGAGATGGACTGCGACTGGCCGACAATGCCGAAGCGCGGCGCCGCTACCAGCGCCACGCGGCGGTCGCGCTCGCCCTTATGACCGGTGATCAGCGCATGCACGGGGGCAGAAAAGCCGAGCGCGGCAGCCTCCGCCGGCACGTCATGCACCCGTCCGTCGGTGATGAGAATGGCGCCCGCGACCCGATTGGGCGGCACGTCGGCAAGCGTGGCGGAGAGGGCGGAGAACAGCCGCGTGCCGTCGGTCTCGCCGTCCGACTGGCCGGCCTCGACCACCCGCACCTCCAGGCCGGGAATGCGGCCGAGCTGATCGGCGAGCGCCGCCCGCGCCGCCGCGGCCTGCTGCGTGCGATCGCCGAAGTCCTGGCTCGCGCTCTTGTCGACGACGACGGCCGCAACCGACGTCAGCGGTTCGCGGTCCTCCCGCGTGAACGAGGGATTGGCGAGCGCGAGCACCAGCAGGGCCAAGGCCGCAATGCGCATGAGCGCGCCGCGGCTCCGCGCCACCAGCAGCAGGACGGCAAGAGCCAGCGCGATCGCCGCGGCTGTCCACAGGACATAGGAGGGGACGAGCGGCGCGAACGCGATACTGAGATTCAAAGGCCTGCTCCTATTGCCCCAGCCGCTCCAGCAGCGCCGGGATATGCACCTGATCCGCCTTGTAGTTGCCGGTCAGCGTGTACATCACAATGTTGACGCCGGCGCGGAAGGCGTATTCGCGCTGACGCGGCTCGCCGGGCACCATCGGCAGCATCGGTTGCCCGTCCGGCCGCAGCGCCCAGGCGCCGGCCAGATCGTTGGAGGTGATGATGATCGAGGATACGCCGTCGCCCGCGCGTGCCGGACGGCCCGGCTCGTCCTCGTTTGCCGCCGGCAAGGCCTCGACCCACAGCTGGCCGGAATTGAAGCGCCCGGGGAAATCACGCATCAGAAAGAACGTCTTGGTCAACACGTGGTCGCGCGACACCGGCTCGAGCTCGGGAATGTCGAGCGAGGACAGGATCGACCGCAGCGCGATCATTCCCGGACCTTGCGCCTCGCCGCCGGGCCCGGGCGGAGCCTCGACCGCATCCCTTGTGTCGAACAACACCGTGCCGCCCTGTTTCATGTAGGCATCGATCCGCTGCAGCGTTTGCGGCGAGGGTTGCGGAGCAGCGCTGACAATCGGCCAGTAGATCAGCGGAAAGAACGCCAGCTCGTCCTTGGCCGGATCAAGACCGATAGGCTCGCCGCCTTCGAGCGCGGTGCGCTGCGCCAGAAACAAGGTGAGGCCCGACAACCCGGCCTTGGTCACCGCGTCAACCTCGGCATTGCCGCTGAGGACATAGGCAAGGTGGGTCTCGACGGTAGCTTTCTTCGCGAAATCGTCGCCCGCGTCATTCGCAGATGCGAGCGGAGAAACGAGCAGCGCGCCAGCGATCATCGCGGCGAGCATCAGCCCGGCCGCGACCGTCCCGGTCGGATGTTTCCGACTTGGACCAGTCATATCTTGCCGAAGTCGGGTATACCCGACTTCGGTGCGGCGGCGCCGCGGCAGCAGGCGGCCAATTCCACCGCCGAGCCAAATCACCACGAGCCCGTCGAGCAGAAGCAGCACGAGCGCCGTAAGCAGGACCGGCCCACGCAAATCTTGCGGCTCGCCGATCTGATAGGGTTCGTGGCGGGCATGAAGAGGAGCAAAATCGAGCGCCGCCAGCCGGTCGGATGGAATGAGAGTATTCACCGCGAGCAATCCTTCTGGTGGACCATAGAAGCCGGGTGGGTGATCGGCAGTCGCGCGGCCATCATAGCCGGTCGCGACCGGCCTTGCGCTCGGGGGCGGGGGCGCGAATGCCCCGAAGCCGTCGAGCAGGCGGGTCGGCGGCACCACCTCGCGGGCGGTGCGCTCGTTGGCACCCGCATCGGTCGTTGCCGTGGCGCCGGCAAGCCCGACCACCCGCTTGAGCATCTCGACGAAAGCGCCCGACAGCGGCAGGTCGGACCAGCGGGTATCGGCGGTCACGTGGAACAGCACGATCAACCCCTTGCCGCGCTTTTGCGCGGTGACGAGCGGGGTCCCGTCGCCGAGGGCAGCCCAGGTGTGATCGTTCAGCGCCGAGTCCGGCTCGGCCAATACTTGGCGCGTCACCGTGACATCGCCGGGCACCGGCATCCCGGCAAACGGGCCTTCCCGGGAAAAGGCCGCGAGTTGTTGCGGTCGCTCCCAACTCATGGCGCCGCCGAGAATGCGCCCGCCCCGGCGCAGCTTCACCGGAACCAGATCGTCCTCGGCGGCAGCGAGCCGCGGTCCGGCAAAGCGCACCAGGACCCCACCGTCGTCGATCCAATGGTTGAGCTGCTCGCGCGAATCGCCGGCGATGTTGCCGACATCGGCAAGGATGATCATCGAGAGGTTCTGCTCGATGAAGCGCTTCACCGCTTCGGCCGGCGCCCCCGGCTCGGCTAGCCGCACGTCGGCGAAGGGATTGAGCGCGCGTCCAAGATAGTAGGTCGAGGCGAGCAGCGGCTGGGCCGTATCGGCCGTGGAGCCGGAGACGACGCCGACGGTGCGCCGGCGCCAGCGCTTATCGAGCAGTTGAACCGCGCCGGCCGAATGCTCGCCCGCAACCTCGAGCCGCGCGACGTCGTTGCGGATCTCCACCGGGAGATCGAGCGCTGCGTTCGTCTCGCGCTCGTCCGCCTTGAACGCGAACGTCGCATCGCCGAGCGACAGTCCCTTCAGATCAATCGCCCGTACGACGCCTTGGTCCACGCCCGCCGCCGTAGCGCGCAGCACTTTCACGGTCAGCGCACCGACCGCGTTCTCCGCGCCCGTGAGGGCATGCGCCGGCGGCAGCCCGCCATCAACCACGGTGATCGGCCGGTCGCCGACGAGGCGGGCGAGCTGTGCCATGAATTCCGCGCCGCCGCCGAGGTCGACGCCGTCGGATAGCCAGACGAGCTCCGCGGTCGTGGTCGCGGAAAGGAAGCGGCCGAGCATGCCGAGGGCCTCGCTGCGCTCGAGCGAGTGCGGCTTCGGCTTGATCAGCTTGAGCCGCACCCGGGCGGCACCGGGGATCTCCAGGGTGACGTCTCGGTTCACCTCCGACAGTGGCACCAGGGCGACGCTGCGATTGTCGGTCTCGGCGCGCGCGAGCAAATCGTCGGCCATGCGCATGCGCGCATCCCAACTGCCGGCGGCCGCCCAACCGTCATCGATGAGAATAGTCAGCGGCGCCGCCGCCTGCGTGGTGGCGAGCGGCGGGTTCCACAGGGGACCGGCAGCCGCGAGGATGACGAGCGCCGCGAGGCTCAGACGAAGCAGCGTCAGCCACCACGGCGTGCGCGCCGGCGTCTCCTCTTTTGGCGCGATGTCGAAGAGGAGGCGCGTCGGCGGGAACGCGACGCGCCGCGGGCGCGGCGGAACGAGGCGCAGCAGCCACCACAGCACCGGCAAGCTCAAAAGACCGAGCAGCAGGAGGGGCGAAGCGAAGCCGAGCGGCAGACCCATCACGTCGGCCTCCCTGTCTGGACGGATTGCCAGCGGCCTAGCGCCGCCAGCTCCGGGCCCGACACCATGTGGGAATGCAGCATCAGCAACAGCTCACTGGCGGGACGGTCGGTGCGATGAATGGCAAAGGTCCAGCCCAGGCGGTCGGTCTCGGCACGGATTTCGTCACGATGGCGCGCGATCCGCGCCGTGTAATCGAGACGCCAGGTCTCGGCGCGTCCGGCCGTGATCTTGCCGGCGCCTTCGGGTTCCACGAATTCGATGCGGCCCGAATACGGGAAGGTCTCCTCGGCCGGGTCAACGATCTGCACGACATGGCCGTGCGCACCGGAGGCGGAGAGCTGCGCGATGGTCTGGCGAACCTCCGGCATCGGGCTCCAGAGATCCGACAGGAGAACAACTTCCGACAACGGTGATGGCGCAAACGAGGGCGGAAGGCTCGTGCGCTGCGTCGGGTCGTGCAGCATCGCTTGCGCGAGCCTCTCGACGACATTGCGGCTGGCGGTCGGGCGGGTGAGCCCGGGAACGCCGACGCGCTCGCCGCCCTCGACCAGGACTTCCGCCAGCGCGAACGCGATCACGAGCGCCCGGTCGAGCTTGGCCTCATTGGCGAGCGGAGAGGTGAAGGACATCGAGGGCGACCGGTCGGGCCAGATCCACACCGTGTGCGCGGCTTCCCACTCTTGCTCGCGCACATAGAGGTGGTCGTCGCGCCCGGAGCGCCGCCAGTCGACCCGCTGAGCGGGCTCGCCTGAGACGAAGCGGCGGTATTGCCAAAAGTTCTCGCCCGAACCGGCGCGACGACGGCCGTGCAGCCCATGAATGATGGTTGCGGCGATGCGGCGGGCCTCGAGAATGAGCCGCGGCATGCTCGACGCGAGCGTACGGCCGGTGCCGGTCGCCCGCCGGACCGCGGCCGTTTCGAGTTGCTCGGGTGTTGGCTTGGCCGCCATCCGTTCACCCGACGCGGGTCTTCAGCCGGTCGATGACGCCTCCGATCGTCTCGCCTTCCGCGCGCGCCGCGAAGGTGAGCGCCATACGGTGCTTCAATACGGGGCCGGCAAGCTCAAGCACATCGTCAACGGAAGGCGCATAGCGGCCCTCGATCAACGCCCGGGCGCGCACCGCCAGCATCAAGGATTGGCTGGCGCGCGGGCCGGGCCCCCACGCGATCAGCTTGCTCAGGTCGCCGGCCTCCGGCCCCGGCCGCGCCGAGCGCACCAACGCCAAGATCGCCTCGACCACGGATTCGCCGACCGGGATGCGCCGCACCAGGCGTTGCGCCGAGAGCAGATCCTCGGCAGTCATGGCGGGCTTCGGCCGCACCTCGTCGGCGCCAGTGGTTTCGAAAAGGATGCGCCGTTCGGCCTGGCGATCCGGGTAGTCGACGTCGATCTCCATCAGGAACCGGTCGAGTTGCGCCTCGGGCAGCGGGTAGGTGCCTTCCTGCTCCAGCGGGTTTTGGGTCGCCAGCACGTGAAAGGGTTTTGGCAGATCATGGCGCGCGCCCGCCACCGTAACATGCTGCTCCTGCATGGCCTGCAATAGGGCCGACTGGGTGCGCGGGCTGGCGCGGTTGATCTCGTCGGCCATCAGCAGCTGGGCGAAGATCGGACCGGCGATGAAGCGGAAATTGCGCTTGCCCCCGACGCTTTCCTCAAGGACTTCGGAACCGAGGATATCGGCGGGCATCAGGTCGGGGGTGAATTGGATGCGGCGGGCGTCGAGGCCAAGCACGGTGCCCATGGTGTCGACCAGCTTGGTCTTGGCAAGACCTGGCACGCCGACGAGCAGCGCATGCCCGCCGCAGAGCACGGTGATCAGCGCCCGGTCGATCACTTGGTCCTGGCCAAAAATGACCGCGCCAATCGCCGCCTTGGCGGCGCGCACGTGGGCACCGGTCGACTCAGCCGTCCGAACGATCATGTCCTCGAGCTTCTCGAGGCCGTCTCCGCCCGCCACCACTGCCATGACTTCACGCTCCTATTTGACGCAATTATGTGACGCAATGTCGGTTAACACCCGCGAGTCGTCGCATGACAGGTAGTCGCATACAGAAGAACCGCGCGTATGAACCCGAATGCAAGCTCCTCGGGCCAGTTTTATGCAAATTGCGCACCATTCCCGACCGATCGGCTCCCTCTTGGGCTGATTCTGTCGCACATGTGCGGTTGCGCTATCTTCCGCCTGGGATACCCACGATCAAGTTCAAGCGATTAGCGTACTTGAAGGATACCGAACGGTGAACATGGCGAAGGAAGGGCAGGGTGGCAGCCTTGACGCGATTGTCAGCGCGGCCAAGGAGGCTGCCGGCAAAGTATTACCCCCAGTACATTTGTGGAACCCGGCGTTTTGCGGCGACATCGACATGCGGATCGGCTCCGACGGCACCTGGTATTACCTGAAAACCCCGATCGGCCGCCCGGCGCTGGTAAAACTGTTCGCCTCCGTGCTGAAACGGGAAGGGGAGAAGTATTTTCTGGTCACCCCGGTGGAAAAGGTTGGCATCGTCGTCGAAGACGCGCCTTTCCTGGCGGTCGAGATGTCGATCGAGCCATCGCCGCGCGGCCGAATGCTGCAGTTTCGTACCAATGTCGACGACCGGGTGGCGTGCGGGCCCGAGCATGCGCTGCGGTTCGTGTTGGAACCGGCAACGGCTGGGCTCAAGCCCTATCTCCACGTGCGCCGTGATTTGTGGGCAAAGATAACGCGGGCCTTGTTCTATGACCTCGTGGCACTCGGTGAGGAGCGCGACATTAACGGCACCGCGATGTTTGGCGTGGCGTCGATGGGGGAATTCTTTGCCATGGCGCCGGCGCATGAGTTGCGAGCACTAGCGTGAGCCAGGAGCCTGCGCCGCAGCAATCCCGCGGGTCGACCAGGCAGGCATTCTTCGATCGCGCCCGCGCGCGGCTCGATCTTGCGGTCCCGTCCGGACTGACCGACGCCACCATCACGCCGTCGCGTGGGGATCACGATCTCGATCCTGTGGTCCGCTCCATCGCTGAAGTACGGCCGATCCGTCCGGCCGCCGTGCTGGTGCCGATCATCGATCGTACGGACGCTACGGTATTACTGACCCAGCGCGCGGCGCAATTGTCGGACCACGCCGGTCAGATCTCGTTTCCCGGTGGAAGGATCGACCCGGAGGACGCCACGCCGCTGGCGGCCGCCGTACGGGAAGCGCAGGAAGAGATCGGGCTCGAAGCCCGCTTCATCGAGCCGCTCGGTTATCTGGACCTCTACATGACGACGCTAGGCTACCGCATCGTGCCGACGGTCGCGCGCGTCGCGCCAGGCTTCACGCTCGCGCTCAGCCCGCACGAGGTTGAGGATGCCTTCGAAGTGCCGCTTGCATTTCTGATGAACCCTGCGAACCATCAGCAACACCGCCGCGAGTGGAAGGGCATGCAGCGGACTTTCTACGCAATCCCGTTTGGCGAGCGCTACATCTGGGGCGTCACCGCCGGGATCCTGCGGAATCTGTACGAACGGATTTGGCGCGAATGATCCGTCCGATCTTGACTCAGCTGGCCCTGTTCGTGGCGCCCTTCGCCGCCTATGCGGCCTTCCTATGGGCGACGCGTGCCGGCGTTTTCCACCCGGCGTCGTGGCCGCTTGCAACGGTTGCCTGGCTGTCGGTCTCCGCAGCCATTTTGGTAGCGGGCAGCTTCATCCTGCTGGCAAGTTTCTCCGGCGTGCCGGCTGGCTCGGCCTACGTGCCGGCGCATATGGAAGACGGCCGCTTGGTGCCCGGGCAGGCAAGATGACGACGCGGGACGGCCGCACCGACCGGCGGCTAGGCCATGCCGACTGGCTGGCGCGCGGCGCATGGGCGCAGGTGGTCGCGGTCCTCGATCGCGATGGCGAAGAGGCCCGCGTCGTCGGCGGCGCCGTGCGCAACGCGCTTCTCGGCTTGCCGCATGGCGATATCGACGTGGCGACCACCGCGCTGCCGGATGACGTCATCCGCCGCGCCCAGGCCGCCGGCTTCAAGGTGGCCCCGACCGGCATCGAGCACGGCACCGTGACGGTCGTCGTTGACGAGATCCCGGTCGAGGTGACGACCTTGCGCCAGGACGTCGAGACCTTTGGACGGAAAGCCATTGTCAGGTTCGGCCGCGACTGGCGGGCGGACGCCGAACGCCGCGACTTCACCATGAATGCGCTCTCGGCCTCGCACGACGGCGTCGTCTACGATTATGTCGGCGGGCTCGCCGACCTCGATGCGCGCCGCGTGCGCTTCATCGGCGATCCGGGCAGACGCATTGCCGAAGACTACCTGCGCATTCTGCGCTTCTTTCGTTTCCATGCCGCCTACGGGCATGGCGCTCCCGATCCTGCCGGCCTGCTGGCCTGCATTATGGGTCGCGCGGGCCTGGCGCATCTGTCACGCGAGCGCGTGCGGATGGAGTTGATGAAGCTCCTGGTTACGCCTGCTGCCGCCCCCACGCTGGCGGTGATGGCGGATGCCGGCCTGCTGCTGCTCGTCTTCGCCGGAGTGCCGCAAGTCAAGCACGTCGCCGCGATGGCGCTTGCGGAGGAAGCCTGCGGGCTTGTGCCCGACCCGCTCCGCAGGCTTGGCGCGTTGGCGGTTCTGATCAGCGAGGACGCCGAACGCTTGTGGCAAAGACTGCGCCTGACCAATGCCGAGCACGAGCGCTTGCTCTCCATGGCCGACGGATGGTGGCGCATCGCGCCGCATGCCGATGATATGGGTGCGCGCGCGCTCCTCTACCGGCTCGGTCCGCAGCACTTCACGGATCGCGTGCTGCTCGCCTGGGCGCGCTCCGCGGCAGGACCTGATACGGCGTGGGCCGATTTGGCGATGTTGCCGGAGCAATGGACCGCGCCGGCATTTCCGCTCAAGGCCGCGGACCTCATGGCGCGGGGCGTCCCCAAGGGACCGGCCCTCGGCGCGGCACTGCGGGCAGCCGAGGATGCATGGATCATGGCGGGCTTTCCGATCGACGCGCCGGCCTTGGCGGCGATTGCCGCCAGTGCCGCCCGTCGGGCGCCGGATTAGACCGTTATGGTGCCGCTAACGCGAATTTTGTTCTCGTTTGGGGGTGGACTCCTCGGCCCCTCGTCACGCCCGGGCGCAAGGGATATCAAGGGCGGAGCCCTTGGCTAGTTAGCGCATGGACATCGCAAACGCCGTTGCCGGGGTTGCGCCCTATCAGCTCGCTCTGGTCGCGGCGGTCGCGCTGTTTGCATCCGTGATCGGCGGTGTCGCCGGCTACGGGACCGGCGCGCTGGTGCCGCTCGTCCTGGTCCCGCTGGTTGGCGCCGAGCCGGTCGTGCCGATCATCGCCATTTCGGCCTTGCTCACCAATACCGGGCGCGCGGCCGCCTTCCGTCGCTTCATCGATCGCCGGCGCGTGCTGATCGTGCTTGCCGCGGCGGTGCCGACCTGCATCCTCGGCGCTTACGGCTACACTAGGCTGACCAATACCGGCGCCATGCTGGTGATCGGCGTGATGCTGATCCTGACCGTGCCGCTGCGCCGGCTGCTGCGGCGCGGAGATTTTCGCCTCGGCGAGAGCGGATTGGCCGCTGGTGCGGCGGGCTACGGCGTGTTGGTGGGGGGCACGGCCGGTTCGGGCGTGATCCTGCTGTCGCTCCTGATGGCGGCCGGGCTCGAGGGCGCCGGCGTCGTCGCGACCGACGCAGCGGTGTCGATCGTGATCGCCGTCGCGCGCATGCTGGTGTTTGGTCTTGCCGGCGTGGTCAGCGCGCAGGTGATTGCGCTCGCGCTGTTGATCGGGGGCATTTCCTTGCCCGGCGCCTTTCTCGCCAAGGCGCTCGTGGCACGGCTGCCGCTCCATGTGCACGCGGTGATGCTCGACGCGGTCGTGCTGACCGGCGGAGCGGTCATGGTCGTGCGCGCGCTGCGTTTGGCTTTCTGAACACTCTAGCCGCGCGATGCCAGCCTACGGCCACTTTACCACGGGCGGCATCGAGGAGAGGATCGAATCCACGTTGCCGCCGGTTTTCAGGCCGAAGATCGTGCCGCGGTCGTAGAGCAGATTGAACTCGACATAGCGGCCGCGGCGGATGAGCTGCTCCTCGCGTTCGGCTTGTGTCCATGGCTTGCCGAAATTGCGCCGTACGAGCTCGGGATAGATTTTCAGGAACGCGCGGCCGACGTCCTGGGTGAAGGCGAAATCGGCCTCCCAGTCGCCGCTGTCATGCCAGTCATAAAAGATGCCGCCGATGCCGCGCGGCTCGTTGCGGTGTTTTAGAAAGAAATAGTCGTCGCACCAGGCCTTGTATTTGTCGTAGGGCGCGATCGATGCATGGGCATCGCAGGCCGCGCGCATCGCCGCGTGAAACGCGATCGTGTCGGGATCATCCTGCGTGCGGCGATGGTCGAGCACCGGGGTGAGATCGGCGCCGCCGCCGAACCAGGCCTTGGTCGTCACCACAAAGCGGGTGTTCATGTGCACCGCGGGGACGTGCGGATTGTGCAGGTGCGCGATCAGCGAGATGCCGGAGGCGAAGAAGCGCGGATCGCTCTCGGCGCCCGGGATTTGCCCGCGGAACTCCGGCGCGAATTCGCCGTGCACGGTCGAGACGTGCACGCCGACCTTCTCGAACACCCGCCCGCGCAGGATCGCCATCACGCCCCCGCCGCCAGGCTCCCCGGTATGGTCGGTGCGCTGCCAAGGCGTGCGCATGAGGCGGCCCGCGGCCAGGTCGGCGAGCGGAGCGGCCGGCGGAAGGTCGTCCTCGATCACCTCGAACGCCGCGCAGATCTTGTCGCGCAGCGCTTCGAACCAAGCTCGTGCCCGGGCCTTGCGTGCTTCCAGCGATTCGATGTCGTTCATCGTGGTTACCTGACACAGATCGAGGCCAAGCGCATTCTGGTGATCGCGATCGCCTGTGGTATCAACCGACGGCCGCCCAGCAAATATCAAGGCATGCGGAAGCGTTGTAAGGAACCGCCGTTAGGAACTCTAGCTGTGCACGAAGCTCAGCCAATGGACGCAAATCCGCTTCGAAAGCGTCAACGTCATGCTCCGGTAGAAATTGAGGCCGATATCTGCCCGCGAGTGATGAGATTCGCGGTCGAATCTCTCCATTGCCGCAGCAATGGGTAGCGAGCATGCGCGACAAGACGCGGATGAGCGTGAAGGACCATAGGGAGCATTACGATCGGAGCAGGGCGCAGGTCGCCCTCCTGGAATAAGATACTATCAATGATTGCATTGACGCGCGACCAAGAATGGCCTGCCTGGGAATCCCAAGTAGAGACGACCTCGAAGCAGTCGGACACCACAATGGAGCAAGAGAGTCCGTGCGCAACCAAACAAGCATGACCCGGCGCCGATTCGCCGCCGCCGCGGGCTTAGGGGCCGCAGCCCTGGTCGGCGCGCCGGCCGTCCTGGGCCGGGCGCTCGCGCAAGGGCGCCATTGGAGCAGCGATCCGTTTCGGCTCGGCGTCGCGTCGGGTGCCCCACGTGCCGACGGCTTCGTGCTGTGGACGCGGCTCGCCCCGCAGCCGCTGTCGCAAGATCCGGCAGCGCCCGGCGGCATGAGCGGCGGCGACGTGAAAGTCGCCTACGAGATTGCGACCGATGACGGCATGCATGACGTGGTGCGGCGCGGGGAGGCGAGGTCGGAGGCAGCCTTCGCCTATTCGGTTCACGCCGATGTTGGCGGGCTGTTGCCGGGCCGGTCCTATTGGTATCGCTTCAGAAGCGGCGAGGCGGTGAGCCGGGTCGGCCGGGCGTCGACCTTGCCGGCGCCAGGTCCCTCGATCGACCGGTTGCGGTTCGGCTTCGTCTCCTGCTCCAACTACGAGACCGGCTATTTCTCCGCCTATCGGCATCTTGCCGACGAGCATCCCGAATACGTCCTCTATCTCGGCGACTACATTTACGAATACGTCGAAGAGGCGCGCCCGACGGTGCGCCGGCACAGCGACGGCATCGAGGCCGCGACCCTCCCGACCTACCGCAACCGCTATGCGCAATATCGGCTCGATGCCGATCTGCAGCGGCTGCATGCGGAGGCGCCCGCGCTCGTCACCTGGGACGACCATGAGGTCGCGAACGATTACGCGGACCAATGGTCGCAGTATTTCGACAATCCGATCCTGTTTCTGCAGCGGCGGGCGGCCGCGTATCAGGCCTTCTACGAGCACATGCCGGTGCGGCCGATCCTGTCGCGCCCGAACGGGCCGGTGATGCGCATCTACGACCGTTTCGCTTTCGGCGACCTCGCCGAGATCTCGATGGTCGACGGCCGGCAGTACCGCTCGCGCGTCGCCTGCTACGGGCCGCCCAACAAGGGCGGCGGTCGCCTGGAATCGAACGCGAGCTGCCCCGAACGCCGCGATGCCGGCCGCACGATGCTCGGCTTCGCTCAGGAGGCCTGGTTGTTCGGGGCGTTGGCGCGCTCGCGCGCGAATTGGAACGTCATTGCGCAAGACGTGCTGATGGCGCAGCTGCGCCAAAAACAATCGGATGGCGCCGACCGCTTCTGGACCGACGATTGGGACGGTTATCCGGCCGGCCGCACGCGCCTGCTGCAGCAGCTGGCGAAAAACAAGACCGCTAATCCCGTCGTGCTTGGCGGCGACATGCACGCGTTCTTCGCCAACGACCTGCGGCTCGATTTCGACGACCCCGGCTCCCCGGTCGTCGCCACCGAGTTCGTCGGCACCTCGATCTCTTCGGCGGGACCGCCCTACGATCTGATTGCGTCCGCCTTGCCCGACAATCCGCACGTCCACTATTTCGAAAGCCGCAAGCGCGGCTACGCCCTGGTCGATCTGGACCGCACCAAGATGACGACCAACTTTCGCGCGGTCTCCGAGGTGACCGACCCTGATGCCGGCATTTCCACCCTCAAAACGTTCACGGTGGAAGACGGTCGTCCCGGCATCGTGGTCTGACATTCGGTGGCGGCGCTTTCAGTCAAGCTCGAGCCGACGATCGGCAACCGCGGGCTTGCGCCGCGCGGGCTCGTCACGACAGTCCCTAACCTTATTGGCGCGGAAAGGCGTCGAGTTGCCGTAGTGCTTCGCCAATCGCCATGGCGGTCGCAACGGCGACGTTGAGCGAGCGCAGCCCTTCGCGCATCGGAATGACCAAGCGTGCATCGGCCGCGGCGTGGACGTGCTCGCCGGCGCCGGAAGATTCGCGGCCGAACAGCAGCACGTCCTCGTGCTCGAAGGCGTGATCGAGATACGAGGTGCCGGCGCGGGTGGTGAAGAGGACGAGGCGAACGCGCTCGCCTTTTCGCCATGCCTCGAAGGCGCGCCAATCGGAATGGCGCACCACGGTAACCTGATGGAGGTAATCCATTCCGGCGCGGCGGAAGGCGCGGTCGGAGGTTGGGAAGCCGGCGGGCTCGATGATATGCGCCTCGACCCCAAAGCACGCACAGAGCCGCAGAATCGTCCCCGTATTCTGCGCGATGTCCGGTTCAAGAAGAGCGATGCGCATGCGGCGCCGACCCGAGAGGTGCGCGCCGGCCGGCGTCTGAAACATCGCTGCGGTAGGCGCTGGTGCGGCTTTTGGTTCGCCGTCAAAGAACATGCGCTAGCGGGCTTGCGCTCTTCCGGCAAGGGTGCCAATAGAAACCCCGCCGGATTTCGCCGCCTGCCGCCTTTCCCCGAGGCCGGAAGCGGCGGGTCTCCCGCCGCCAATGAGACGCCGTTCTCAGTGGTGCGCTGCGCGGGCGGGCTGGCCGGCAAGACGGGAAAGGGACTTGTCACAGTGACAACGATGTCTTCGGCTGAGCCTACGCGCCGCGACTTTCTCTACATAGCGACCGGCATGGTGGGAGCGGTGGGGGCGGCCGCGACGTTGGTGCCGCTCGTTGGCCAGATGAATCCCGATGCCTCGACGATTGCGGCCGGCGCGCCGATTCAGGTGGACCTCGCGCCCATCGCCGAAGGCCAGATCATCAAGGTTTTCTGGCGTAGCAAGCCGATCTTTATCTTCCATCGCACCGCCAAGGACGTCGATCTTGCGCGCCAGGTGAACGTCAGCAGCCTGCCGGATCCGCAGCCCGACCAGGACCGGGTCAAGCAGGGCCATGACCAGTGGCTGGTCGTGATTGGCATCTGCACCCATCTCGGCTGCATTCCCGTCGCGCACGAAGGGAACTATGATGGTTGGTTTTGTCCGTGCCACGGTTCGCAATACGATTCTTCCGGCCGCATCCGGCAGGGACCGGCCCCCGCGAACCTCCCGCTGCCTCCTTACTCCTTCGTTTCCGACAGCCAAATTCAGATAGGCTGACGCCGCATGCTGCAAGGTTCTCCGATGCAAGGACACGCGACCTACCAACCGCAGAGCCCGTTCATGCAATGGCTCGAGCGGCGGCTGCCCATTGCCGGCCTGGTCTATTCCTCGTTCGTCGTCTATCCGACGCCGCGCAACCTAAACTATTGGTGGACGTTCGGCGCCGTTCTCTCGTTCATGCTGGGGGTGCAGATCATCACCGGCATCGTTCTAGCGATGCACTACACGCCGCACGTCGACTACGCCTTCAATTCCGTCGAAGCGATCATGCGCGACGTCAATTACGGCTGGCTGTTACGCTACGTGCATGCGAACGGCGCGTCGATGTTTTTCTTGGCTGCGTATATCCACATGTTCCGCGGCATGTATTACGGCTCCTATAAGGAGCCGCGCGAGGTGCTGTGGATCCTCGGGGTCATCCTGCTGCTGCTCATGATCGCCACGGGCTTCATGGGCTACGTGCTGCCGTGGGGTCAGATGAGCTACTGGGCCGCCACCGTCATCACCAATCTGTTCTCGGCCATTCCGGTGGTTGGCGAAGCGATCGTCACTTGGCTATGGGGCGGATTTGGCGTCGGCAATCCGACCCTCAATCGGTTCTATTCGCTGCACTACCTGCTGCCGTTCGTGATCGCCGGGGTTGTCGTGCTGCATATTTGGGCGCTGCACGTGGTCGGACAAAATAATCCGACGGGCGTCGAGCCGAAAACTGATCTGGACACGGTCGCGTTCACGCCGTACGCGACCGCCAAGGACGGTTTCGTGGTCGTGGCGTTCTGCCTGCTCTACGGGTGGCTCGTCTTCTACACGCCAGACTACCTGAGCCACGCGGACAATTACATCCCGGCCGACTACTCGGTCACGCCAATGCATATTGTGCCCGAATGGTATTATTTGCCGTTCTACGCGATCCTGCGCGCCATTCCGAACAAACTTTTCGGGGTGGCCGCGCTAGGGGCATCGATCGTGATCCTCGCCTTCCTTCCGTGGCTCGATACGTCGCGCGTGCGCTCGGGCCGGTACCGGCCGCTCTTTCGCCAGTTCTTTTGGGTATTCGTGCTCACTTGCATCGTCCTTGGCTGGCTCGGCTCGAAGCCGCCGGAGGGCGGTTATGTGCTCGCCGCACGCCTGCTCACGGTCTACTATTTCGCCTATTTCCTGATCATCCTGCCGCTGCTTGGCCTCGTCGAGAAGACCAAGCCGCTGCCGAACTCGATTTCGGAATCCGTCCTTGGTGAAGGCGCCCCGATCGCCGCCATGGCATCGCCTGCTGTGCCATCGGCAAGCAAGGCTTGAGCAAGGATTACCGCCATGACCGCGCGCCGGAATCTCGCTGCCATCCTCCTGGCCGTCGCCCTCGCCGCGCTTGCGAACCATGCCGCGACTGCGCAGGAGGAAGCCGAAACGCCGCCGCGGCTGACATGGTCGTTCGCCGGACCGTTCGGGAAATATGACGAGGCTCAATTGCAGCGCGGCTTCAAGGTCTACCGCGATGTCTGCAGCCTCTGCCACAGCTTGAAGCTCTTGGCCTTCCGCAATCTCGCCGATCCCGGCGGCCCAGGATTTACTGTAGCACAGGCGAAGACGATTGCCGCCACTTGGGAGCGCCCGGTCCAGGATGGACCGAACGACCAGGGCGAGATGTTCGAGCGGCCGCCGACGCTTGCTGATCATTTCCCGCCGCCGTTTGCGAATCCTCAAGCCGCGCGGGCCGTCTATGGCCAGGCGCCGCCCGACCTATCGGTGATGGCCAAGGCGCGCACCTATGAGCGCGGCTTCCCTTGGTTCCTGCTCGATCTCGTGACGCAGTACCAGGAGGAAGGGCCCGAATACATCGCGGCCTTGCTCAAGGGCTACGAGAAGACTCCGCCGCCGGGCAAGACGGTCCCGAAAGGCACATTCTACAACCGATATTTCCCGGGCAACGCCATCAAGATGCAGGCGCCGCTCAGTGATGGCAGGGTCACGTATGACGATGGCTCGCCGGCGACGGTCGAGCAATATTCCAAGGACGTTGCCGCATTCTTGATGTGGGCGGCCGAGCCGCAGCTTGATGCCCGCAAGCGCATCGGCTTCCAGGTCATGATTTTTCTGATCGTGCTGACGGGGCTGATGTACTTCACCAAGAAGAGGATCTGGCACGCGGTGGAATTGCATCCGGAAGGCGCTCCCGGCAAGCGCGCTTGATGCAGAGTGTTGCGTCGACTGGAATCACGCGAAGGATGGGGCGATCGCGTCGGAACATGCTCTGAGTGAGCAGCGACAATGACCAAAGCAGTCCTCGGCGTCATCGGCGGCTCCGGCATCTACGACCTTCCGGGGCTCGAGAATGTGCGTGAGGAGGTCGTTGCGAGCCCATGGGGCGCCGCGTCGGCGCCATTGCGGATCGGCACGATTGCCGGACTGCCCGTGGTGTTCCTGTCGCGCCACGACAAGGGCCACCGGATTTCACCCTCGGACATCAACTACCGGGCCAATATCGACGTGCTCAAACGCGTCGGCGTTACCGATCTCGTGTCATTGTCGGCCTGCGGATCGTTCAAGGAGGATCTGCCGCCCGGCACCTTCGTCCTGGTCGACCAGTTCGTCGACCGCACGCATCTGCGCCAGAATTCATTTTTCGGCACCGGCTGTGTGGCGCATGTGTCGATGGCGCATCCGGTGTCGCCGCGCCTGCGCCTTCATCTCGCTGAGGCGGGCGCTGCCGAGGAGATCCATCTAGCGCGCAACGGCACCTATGTATGCATCGAGGGACCGCAGTTTTCCAGCTTGGCGGAAAGTTTGACCTACAAGCAGCTCGGTTATTCCGTCGTCGGCATGACCAACATGCCGGAGGCCAAGCTCGCGCGCGAAGCCGAGATCTGTTACGCGACCGTTGCGATGGTCACCGATTTCGACTGCTGGCACCCCGACCATGACGCGGTCACGGTGCAGGACGTGATCAAGGTGCTTAATGCCAATGTCGAGAAGGCGAGGCGTCTTGCCGCGAGACTGGCGCGCGATTTTCCGCGCGAGCATGAGCCGTGTCCGATCGGCTCCGACCGTGCCCTCGATACGGCGCTGATCACCGCGCCTGAGGCGCGCGATCCAGCGCTGCTGAAGAAGCTCGATGCAGTCGCGGGAAGGGTGCTGCGGGGGTAAGCGGCGCGAGCCCGCGCGCAGCCGCGCAAAGACGACGACATTCCATTGTCAATGCGAGCGAAGCATCTCGTGCGGCACGGGATTGCCGCGGGCCCTCGCAATGACAATCCCCGTTATTTCAGGTGCGAAATTTCGATCAATGCCTGGATGTTTGCGGTCGCGAAGATGACGATCCCCGCCAGGACCGCAACGACGATGGCGGCCGGAACCGCCGCCAAGGCGGCCTTGATGAAAAAGAGCACCAGCCGGAAAAACGGAATGCGGACATCCACGATGACGAGGCGTTCGCCGGGTTCATTCATGATCCGGTCTCTCCAGTTGCGCAAGCGCGCATGGTTCGCCAGAGTGAGCCCGTCTGCAAGCGCAGACCCTTCTTGGCCCTGGAGGCATGTCCGATGGATATGCCGCGCGAGAAATCTGATGGCGAATGGCGAGCTCGAGAACGACCTCAAGGCGTCGATCCGCACGATCCCCAACTATCCCAAACCCGGGATTCAGTTTCGCGACATCACCACGCTCTTGGGCAATGCGCGGGCGTTTCGCCGCGCCGTCGATGAACTGGTGCAGCCCTGGGCCGGATCGAAGATCGACAAGGTCGCCGGCATCGAGGCGCGCGGCTTTATTCTGGGCGGTGCGGTGGCGCACCAGGCGTCGGCGGGTTTTGTGCCGATCCGCAAGAAGGGCAAGCTGCCGCACACCACGGTGCGGGTCGCCTATTCGTTGGAATATGGGCTCGACGAGATGGAGGTGCACGCGGACGCCATCGAGCCGGGCGAACGGGTGATTCTGGTCGACGACCTGATCGCAACCGGCGGGACCGCCGAGGCCGCGGTCAAGCTGATGCGCAATATGGGCGCGCAAGTGCTCGCGGCTTGCTTCATCATCGACCTGCCGGAGCTTGGAGGGGCCGAAAAAATTCGCAAGCTCAACGTGCCAGTGCACACGCTGGTCTCATTCGAAGGCCACTGACCCGCGCTAGCGCGAGCGGCTAAAATCTCTGTTCCTGGCCGCACCGTCCGGCGGATAGCCGCCGCGGCCCGCGGCCGCGAATTGCAGCGTCGATTTCATCGCTTCGAGTAGGAGACGCATTTCAAGGTCGCGGAACTCGAGGAAGCAGCGCTTGATCCAGGTATGTAGGCCGGTTTCCACGTCGGAGGGGCGCCGCAGGAACCCGATGAACGAAAACCCGGGTTTGTCGATGATCGCCTTTAAGAACGGCTGCAGCTGCGGGATGCGCACCGGGACGCCGCCGGCTTGGCGCGCCGGGAAGCACTCGCGGGCTTGTTGTTCCCGCATGATGGCTCCGTTGCAGACCGGAACGAGGACCATATCCCGCAGCCGGCCCTGCAGGTGGGCATAGGCCTGCATCGAACGGCGGTCCGGGTCGGCCATGAACAAGACCACCGGCTGCAGCGCGCGGCGGTGAGCCTCCTGGATAAATCCGAGCTCGTGCACCAGCACGAAAAACCGGTCGAACGACGAGGCGCCGACGTCCACGATCTTGGCGGTTCCGTCGTCGACGACCAACTCGTCGAACAGGGCGATCTGACCACGCGTATCGGCGATATTGGCGATGGCGGTGTGGCGGGGTAGGCAATCGGCGAGGGCAAAGTCGTCGGGATTGATGTCGAAGGCCGCGACGGAGCGGCCGTCGCCGTAGAGGAATTCGGTAAGCAGGCGCGCCACCAGCGTCTTGCCAACGCGCGGCCGCGGCGAGCAAATGATGAAGACGGGAGTTCGGCGTTCCATACGAGATACTTCATACTCCCGCGCCGCCTGGCGCGGTTCCAAACTATTCTAGGCCATCGCCCGCGAAGGCTTTACGAGTACATATCAGTACGATGCCGGCCGACCACGTTATCCACGGCTTACCGCTGACGCAGGGTGACCGGAAAGCGCTGCGTGACACGCTTACGCGCTCCTAGCCCCCCGGGGGGGAAGGGTCCCAAGCAGCTCGTTAAGCTTTACGCGGTTGTATTCGGCCCACACATTGCCGAGCCAGTGGCGGACGTAGCCCCGCAGCACGAAGGAATAGGACGCCGCCTCCCCGGTCGCGGTCTTGTTGGCGACGAAAGTGACGAATGGCACCGAAGCGAGCTCCACCTGCTCGCACGCCATCTCGTTGAGATGCGGTATCGTGACGTCGTACTTGCCCTTCACCTTCTTGAAATAGGAATTGTAGGTCGACGGATCCCAGTCGAAGAAGGTCGTATTGTTAATGTAATTCTTGACGAGAAAGTATGTCGCATCCGTGACGTAGGACGCGATCTCGCTGATTTCATCGAGTGAGGCGATCGAAGGCCCGAGAACGTGGAACACGCCCAACGCCAACTGGCCCTTCTTGGCGGCATCGAGAAAGCCGATGTTCTGCAGGGCACGCAAGGTCGCCGACAGCAGCCCGGCGCGGATATCGATCACCGTGACCGAGGCCTCCGACGAACTCAGCGTGTCGAAGATTCGCATCTGATCGGCGACTTGGGTGACATCGACGATATCGGTCAATTCGGGGTGGAAGCGCTTGAGGGTGCCGCGCGGGGATTCGGTGTCGAAGGCGCGCGTCGGGATCTGATGCGCCGTGAAGTAATCGAGTAGGGTGCGGGTGACGGTCGTCTTGCCCACTCCACCTTTGTCCGCGCCGACCAAAATCACTGCTGGCTTGGCCATTGATTGTCCTTGTTGCCCTTCGCGATCGATTGCGCTGGGTCGAGTATATTTCGTGCGTCAGAAACATGGCAGAACAACAGCATAGTGCAAGCCGGACGTGCTGTGTTTGCGCGCAGGGCGCGTTCCACAGTTCAATTGGCTAGCCACGTTCCGGCGACACGGAAGCCGGTTTCGCCGTCAAGACCATGTGCCAGTGAACAATTCTAGAGCCCATCCCGGCTCCTTCGGAACGCAACAGGCTCTAGCGATGCGTTCCCCACGGGCCGGCCTCGGGATCTGGCGGTGCCTCGCCGGACCCGCCCAATTGCAGCGGCGATCGTTCCGGCAGGAAGGGTTTTTGGCCCGCCGGCTCCTCGCCGACGTTGGCGCCGGTTGGCGTCGCGTCCTCGTTGGGCGTGGCGTCGGTCGGCAGGGCAAGCGCGATCGGACCGGGGTCGTGGCCGCCAGCGAACTGAACCAGCGCCGTGATCCGCTTCTCGACCGGCGGATGGCTGTCGAACAGGTCGGAAAACCCTTCGCGTGGATTGTCGACGCACATTTCCATCACCGCCGAGGTTGCGCCTTGCAACTCGCCCCGGCCCTCAATCTTGCGCAGCGCCGAGATCATGGCGTCGGGGTTCTTGGTCAGCTCCACCGATCCGGCATCGGCAAGATACTCGCGCGAGCGCGACAAGGCGAACCGGATGACGATCGACAACCCCCAGGCGATCGCGATCAGGGCAATTCCGATCAGAATCGCGGCGCCGCCGCCGCCCTTCTCGCTTCCGCGTGAGCGCCGGCCGCCGAAGCCGAACCCCGACTGGAACAGGATACGAAATACCAGCTCGGCAAAGAACGAGACCACGCCGGCAATAATGACGGCGATCACCAGCATCCGCACGTCGCCATTGCGGATATGGGTCAATTCGTGGCCGAGAACGGCCTCGATTTCCTGATCATTCAGCGCCCGCAACAAGCTGCTCGTCACAGTAATTGAATACTGCTTCTGGTTCAGCCCGGTAGCGAAGGCATTGAGCGCGTCGGTGTCCATCACCTTCAGCCGGGGCATCGGGATGCCGCGTGAGATGCAGAGATTCTCCAGCAAATTCCACAACCGCGGCTCTTCTTTCCGCGTGACCTCGCGTCCGCCGGTGACGGCGTCAATCAGCGTTTGATGGAAATAGTAGGCAATGAAAATCCACAGCGCCGTGCCGAGCGTCGCCCACGGCGAGGCCAGCAGCAAGTCACGCCAAGCGGCACGCAGGAGCCAGTCGAGCGGGGCGTTCTGCGTCAACGCTTCCGCGGTCAAGGCGCCTGCGAACACCAGCAGGTAGACGAGCAAGAACAAGCCGATCAGCAGCGCGACCGAGCGCCTTTTGTTCGATTCGATTTGGGTATAGAGACCGTATGCCATCGCCGGTTGCTGACGCCGCCAGGATCATATCATCATTACGCTGCCGCAGCGGTAACGGGCTGAAAACCCGCCCCGGCACGCAGTATCGCCTAGCCGCCATCCAGCTAACGCCTGGTCGTTCCGACGGTGCGCCGGACCGCTCTATAGAGAGCTACGCGTGGGCATCAAAACTTCACGCTCGGCGCCTGCTCGAGTTGCTGGCGTGGTTCGCCGGCATCGAAGAATTCGCGCGGGGCGAAGCCGAGCGATGCGGCAAAGAGCGCAGCCGGAAACTGCTGAATTCCCGTATTGTATTCCTGTACTGCGCTGTTGAAGAAACGCCGCGCCGCCGCGATCTTGTTCTCGAGATCCGCGAGCTCCGACTGCAGTTCCTGGAAGTTGGCATTGGCCTTGAGGTTGGGATAGGCCTCCGACAACGCAAACAGCTGGCGCAGCGCTCCGCTCAGCATGTTCTCGGCGGCCGCCTGCTGCACTGGTCCTTGCGCCGCCATTGCGGCATTGCGGGCGCGAACGACCTCATCGAGCGTTCCGCGCTCGTGGGCGGCATAGCCTTTCACCGTCTCGACCAGATTGGGAACGAGATCGTGGCGTTGCTTCAATTGCACGTCGACATCGGCAAACGCCTGGCTGACCCGTTGGCGCATCGCCACAAGCCGATTGTAGACCGAGACGCCGAACAGAACGACGACGACAAAGATGGCGAGAAAGATCCAGCCGGTCGTAGACATGGCGCGGCTCCTGCGAAATCCGTTCGAAAATCATGTTTGATGGCGTGGTTCCAAGCTTGATCCACAACACATTGGGAGATTTTTCCGGGGCGAGGCGTTCCCAAGCGGAACCGCCGGAACACTAGCGCATAATGAGGTACAAGGGGAGGGGACCTGCCGTCGTCTGGCCCGGTTTTCCCAAGGTCGGAAACCAAACCGACGTAATGCGACAATTTGACGCATAACACGCGATCGGGCTTTGCGGCCGGTCGCCCGCCGCTGGCTCGCCGGGACGTTCGCGGCACTGCTTGAAAGCCGTCGAAGGGGAGCCATACGGCGGCCATAAACACTTGAGCCGCCGAGAAAAAAAACCCCAGGCGCGAGGCCTGGGGTCATTCGCCGAGCGGCTATTCAGGGGTGGGGGGGAAGCCGCTCAGTCGTTGCTTACACCTACCCAACGCGCCAGCACGGCGTCGGTTCCAGGGCCTTGATCGATGATTTATCCACAACATCCACAGGCTGCTTTAGGGTTCTTCTTGACGGTACCATCCGACGCGTATTTGAGTAGCTGGTACTCAATTAGTGGGGTCAGGGAGTCACAAAATGAGTGCCGTAATGATTAGGTGCCCGAATACGGGTCGAGCCGTCTCGACCCAGATCGAAACCGAGCCTTGTGTGTTCGAAAAGCTGCCTTCCGTCCGTTCCCGCACCACCTGCCCAGTCTGCGGGGAAGTGCATGTCTGGACGAGGAAACAGGCCTGGCTGGCGGAAGAGTTTCCCTACCAGCGGACCGGCACGTATGATTGAAGGCGATCACGGGTAAGCCGTATATCGGCTTTCCCGCCGCTTCAAGCTCGCTGCCTGAGCGCTTCCCGCCCCGTCAGACTGCATCGCGCAGTCGCACCGCGCCCTCAAGGTCCACCGACACGAGCTGTGAGACGCCGCGTTCGGCCATGGTGACGCCGAAGAGGCGGTTCATGCGCGCCATGGTGATCGGATTGTGGGTGATGATGACGAAGCGGGTATCGGTCGAGCGGGTCATCTCGTCGAGCAGATCGCAGAAACGCTCGATGTTGTGATCGTCGAGCGGCGCGTCGACTTCGTCGAGCACGCAGATCGGGGCGGGGTTGGTGAGGAACACGGCAAAGATGAGGGCCAAGGCGGTCAGCGCCTGCTCTCCGCCGGAGAGGAGCGACAGCGTCGCGGGCTTCTTGCCGGGCGGCCGCGCAAAGATCTCAAGCCCCGCCTCAAGCGGATCGTCGTTCTCGACGAGTTGCAGCTCCGCGGTGCCGCCGCCGAATAATTGTGTGAACAGTCGGGCGAACTGAGTGTTCACCGTCACAAACGAAGCGAGCAGCCGCTCGCGCGCCTCGCGGTTCAAGCTCTGAATGCCTTGGCGTAGCCGCTTGATGGCCTCGATCAGGTCGTCGCGTTCGGTGGTCAGCGTCGTGTGCTGGGTCTCGACCTCGCGTAGTTCCTCGTCGGCCCGCAAGTTCACGGCGCCGAGCCGCTCCCGCTCGCGGCGCAATCGCTCCAAATTCGTCTCGACCTGCACCACGTCGGGCAGCACGGCGCCGGCCTCGATCTCGGCGAGTTGCGCAAGCTCGGCCGGCTCGACTTCCAGCATCTCCACGATCTCACGCCCGACCTCGGCGAGCCGGCGCCTGGCGCCTTCGAACCGCTCCTCGGCGCGGGCAAGATCCTCACGTGCTGTGCTCATGGCCGCGAGCGCGGCGCGCGCCGCACGGTCGACCTCGGCCAACGCCTGCTCCGCCTCGATGAGCCGGTCGGCGGCCATACGACGCTCCGTTTCGGCGGCCTCGATCTCGCCGATCAGCTGGCGTCGTTTCTGCTCGAACAGTTCCGGTGCATCCTCGAGGCTCGCAAGCTCGTGGCGGGCTTCAGACGCGCGCGCCGCCAGCGTTTCGAGTTGCGTGCGCGCCCCTTGCCCGCGCTCGGTCCAGGCACGCCGCTCGCTGTCGATGGCCTGCAGCCGTCGATCCGCGAGCTCGGCCTCCCGCGCGATCGCCTGCGCTTCTGCGCGCACCTCGGCAAGTTGCGCCCGATGGCCCTCGATTTCGCTGCGCAGATCGGTGAGGCGCGTCTCAAGCTCAGTGGCTGGCTGCAGCTCGCCGAGCGCTTGCTCGGCGTCGGTCTTCGCGCGTTGCGCCTCATCGCGACTGGTAGCAATGCGGGCTCGTGCCTCGACCAGCGCCGACACGCGCGCGGCGTTGCGGCTAATCTCGCGCTCGGTCGCTGCGTGGCTATCGCGCGCCGCGTCTGTCTGGCGTTGGCGCTCCCGCTGTTGCTCGCGCGCCTCGGCTTCGGCCCGCTCGGCGCTCGCCACTGCAGCTTGGGCAGCCTCGACGGCGCGGCGTTTGACGTCGACATCGGCGCGCGCGAGCGCAAGCTCGGCTTGGATTTCGGCGAGCCGGCCGCGCTCGGCGAGGCGTCGTGCCGCCCCGGATGGGGCATGCGCTGCAGCGGCGAACCCGTCCCAGCGCCACAAATCTCCGTCGGGCGAGACCAGGCGTTGCCCGGCCTTGAGCGCAGCGGCAAGGCGGGGACCGTCACCGCGCGCGACAACGCCAATCTGCGCGAGCCGGCGGGCAAGCTCCGGCGGTCCGGCAACGTGTCGTGCGAGCGCTTCGATGCCGTCCGGGAGCGCGGGGTCGGCCGGATCCACCTCGGTGCCGCTCCAATGGATCGGCGCCGACGATTCGATCGGCGCGTCGAGATCGTCACCCAACGCGGCGCCGAGCGCCTTTTCATAGCCCTTGTTGACCGTGACCAGATCCATCACCGGCGGCCACAGATTCTTGGTGTCGACCGCGAGCATCTTGGCGATGGTCTTGGCCTCGGTCTCGAGGCGATTCGCGCGCCGCTCGGCCTCCGCCAGCGGGATGCGAGCCGCCTCGAGCCCCTGCCGCGCAGAGGAATGCGCGCCGGCGGCCGCTTGGCTCGCGCCCTCTGCCTCGGCCAAAGCCGTCTGTGCCGCCTCGACCGCAGCGACAAGCTCCGCAAGGTTGGGTCCGGCATTGCGCTCCGCCTCGATCATGGCCAGCTCGGTCTCGACCTGCGCGATTTCCGTCTCGAGCCGTGCAATCCGTTCGGCCTGCGCGTGTGTGCCTTGTTGCAGCTGGTTGCGGCGCGCGGTCAGCTCGGCGAGCGTTCTGGTCAGGTCGGCGAAAACCTGCTCGGCCCCGCCAAGAACCTGCGCCGCCTCGGCCACCCGCTGGTCGACGCCACTGCGCCGCGCGGCGTTGGCGTGCGCCTCCTGCTTGAGGCCTTCTTCCTCGCCGAGCAGCCGCTCGAGCGCCGCCCCCGCATCGGCCGCATGCCGTTGCTCGCGCTCGACATCGGCGTCGAGCTGAATGAGCCGCCGCTCGAGTTCGGCGATGCGCTCCTTCGCCCGCGCCTCTTCGCGCTCGAGCGTGTGGCGGGCGAGGGCTAATCGCTGCAGAACAGCGGCAGCCTTGGCCTCTTCCTCGCGCAACTCGGGAAGTTTGGCCGCGACCACGGCTTGCTGTTTGGCGGCCTCGGCCTGCTCGCCGGTGCGCTCGGCGACGACGCGGACCGCGACATCTTTGTTGTGCTCGGCTTTGAGCAGCTCTTCGCTCGCCGCCACGAAGCGCAAATGAAACAGCGTCGCTTCGGCCTTGCGCACCTGCGCTGAGACGGCGCGGTAGCGAATGGCCTGCCGGGCTTGACGCTTGAGCGTGTCGATCTGTGCCGCCAGTTGTCCGATCACGTCTTCGAGCCGCTCGAGATTGTGCTCGGCGGCTTTGAGCCGCAGCTCCGCCTCGTGACGGCGCGCATGCAGGCCGGAGATTCCGGCGGCTTCCTCGAGCACGCGCCGGCGCTGCTCGGGCTTTGCCTGAATGATCTCGCCGATCCGTCCCTGGTGCACCAAAGCCGGCGACCGCGCCCCGGTCGAGGCGTCGGCGAACAAGATGTGCACGTCGCGGGCGCGCACCTCGCGGCCGTTGATGCGGTAGGTCGAGCCGTGGTCTCGTTCGATGCGGCGGGAAATTTCCAGTGCATCGAACGCATTGAAGGCGGCAGGCGCGGTGCGCTGGGAATTGTCGACCGCCATCGAGACTTCGGCCATGTTGCGGGCCGGTCGGCCGCCGGAACCGGCAAAGATCACGTCCTCCATGTCGGCCGCGCGCATGGCCTTGTGCGAAGATTCGCCCATCACCCAACGCAGCGCCTCGACGAGGTTCGACTTGCCGCAGCCGTTCGGGCCGACCACTCCGGTCAGTCCCGGCTCGATCACGAAGTCGGACGGCTCGACGAAAGACTTGAACCCGATGAGACGCAGTCGCGTGAGTTTCATGTACTGGATCGTTTCACACCGCTCCGCGACGACGCGGAACACAGGCCAATCGGCGCCAAGCAAGCAGATGCGGCGCGCTTCGGAACCCTGATGGCGTAAGTCTTGATGGCACAAGTCGGAAGCGTCCGGCTCGCGCGCGATACCGCCCGGACGCCAACCCCGCAAAGGGTGGACGCGCAGGCAAATTGCTCAAGGCTCAGGCCCATGGCATGGGTCGAGAAGTGCCGCATCGGTCCGGACAATGAATCGCCCGCGCGTTCGGCGCAACAGCGTACGCGACTTTTCCAGTCCTTGTTAACGAGGAAGCCGGCCGGGGGCATCGCCACCAGGCCGGCTCGCAACGCCTCAAGATCAACGAAAAATCCTTGTCAGCTCTTGAGAAAGGGTTGAATAGCCTTCTCAAGATCATCCAACGACAGGTCGCCGCGATAGATCTGGCCGTTGATGAAGAAGGTCGGCGTGGAATTAACGCCGAGCTTCTCGGAGGCGCGCTGGCGCGTTGCTTCGATCCCGTCCAGAATCTTCTGATTCGACAAGCACTCTTCGAAGGTTTGTTTGGTGAACCCCGCCTGCTTGGCGATGTTCAGGAGTGGCGGGATAGGGTTTTGCACCACCCAATCCTTTTGCGTCCGGAACAACGTCTCAACCAGCGGGAAGTATTTGTCCTTACCGGCGCAGCGCGCCAGCATGGATCCGGCGGCGGCGACAGGATCGAGCGGAAACTCGCGGAAGATGAGGCGAACTTTTCCGGTATCGATGTAGCGTTTTTTCAGTTCCGGATAGGTCGTTTCTTCGAAATGGGCACAATGCGGGCAGGTCATCGAGGCGTACTCGATGATCGTGATCGCGGCGTTCGGGTCGCCGAGCACCATGTCCTCAAGCGGGCCCTGCTGCATCAGGTCGGCGGTCGAGGGCGTCTGCGCGAGCGCCATGCTCATGGACGCGAAGCTCAGCAAAGCAAGCGCGGTGGCCCCTTCGCAAAATTTGCGGCGTGTGATCGTCACTGGAAGCTCCATACGGTTCGGACGCCCAGGAACCCCCACCTTGGGCTTATAGCTAGAATCTTGCGCCGCCTTGGAATCCAAAATGTGGCGACGGCGTGCGGGCGCCCGAGAGGATAGGCCAAGGGTTACGTCCGTTTAATGGCGGCACCCAGGCGGGCAAGCGCATCGCGCAGCGTCGCATCTTGCACGCCCGCAAGCGTTGCCGCAATCCGCTCCATGGCTTGCGGATCGGGGGCCTCAGGTGCCTTCTTGCCTCGTCGCGCGAGGGGGGCCTGACGCAAGGCCACGCGCCCGATCGCCTGCCAACCGAAGAAGCGGTTGACTCGCTCGACGATCACGCCGGTTTGGTGCTGGATCTCGATGGCGATCGGGCCCTCGACCCGCAGCACCAGCGTTGCCGCCTCTTCGCTGGCTTCGTTGCGCGGCCATTGAATCTTGATGGGTTCGGAATGGGCAGCAATTTCCGTCCCGGCGATCTCGGTCCAGCGGGTGATCAGCTCGGTCGAGGCAAAGCCCTGCCGAGCGAAGGTCTCGCCAAGACAGGGCTTGATGAAATCCGCCAGCGGACGTGCCTGACGCCGGTAAGGCTTGTTCACACGGTTCGCCTCTGTCATCCCTTGCAGACCCGATGCCACTTCTCCGCAAAAGGCTTTAGCAGGCTGAGTGGTGCGAACAAAGAAAATCGACCGTGATCGGGCGGCGCCCTCGGTGCGCCCGGGGAAGAAGCTGGATTCGCAGCCCGATCCGCGCCTCCTCCTCGCTTGGTACGATCGGCACCGCCGGGTGCTGCCGTGGCGGGCGCCGCCGGGCGAGCGCGCCGATCCGTATCGGGTCTGGCTTGCGGAGATCATGCTGCAGCAAACTACCGTCAAAACGGTCGGCCCCTACTATGCGAGGTTTCTCGCACGTTGGCCGACACTCGATTCGCTCGCCGCGGCCCCACTCGATGAGGTGCTCAAGACCTGGGCAGGCCTCGGCTATTACGCGCGCGCGCGCAACCTGCATGCCTGTGCGCAGGCGGTGCGCGAATGCCATGGGGGACGTTTCCCCGCGACCGCACAAGAGTTGCGAACGCTTCCGGGCGTCGGCCTCTATACGGCGGCTGCCGTCGCGGCGATCGCGTTCGATGCGCGAATCACTCCGGTCGACGGTAATATCGAGCGGGTCATCGCGCGGCTGTTCGCGGTCGAGGAGGAATTGCCGGCCGCCAAATCGCGCATCCATGAATTAGTTGCGCAGATGACGCCGGACCTGCGTACCGGTGACTTCGCCCAGGCTTTCATGGACCTCGGCGCGACCGTCTGTACACCGAAGCGGCCGGCCTGCACGGCTTGCCCCTGGGTTAATGAATGCACTGCGCGTCGTCGGGGCGATCCGGAGGCGTTTCCCGTGAAGGCCGCAAAATCGAAGGGCCGTCTGCGCCGCGGCGCAGCCTTCGTGGTCGCGCGTGATGATGCTGCCGTTCTGGTCCGCACGCGCCCCGCGACCGGCTTGCTCGGCGGAATGACCGAGGTGCCGACGACGCCGTGGACGCATGAGTTCGACGAACGCAGCGCGCTCGATCAGGCGCCGTCATTTAATGTCGCGCGCCGCAAGCTGCCCATCAAATGGCGACCGGTAGCCGGCACGGTCACCCACGTGTTCACCCACTTTCCGCTTGAGCTTATCGTCTACACCACGCGAGTGCCGCTCGATACCGTGGCACCGGCGGGCATGCGCTTTGTGCCGGCCTGTGATCTCGCCGGTGAGGCACTGCCAAATCTCATGCGCAAAGTGCTGGCCCACGCGAGGAATGCCTAGCATGGGTTGAGCTCTTGTGAACCCATCGACACGGCGTGATGGGTTTCGCAAGAGCTCAACCCATCCTACAGCGTCTTTTAGATTAAACTAATTCCGCGCGCACTCGCGCGCGCAGCGCGTCGATCGAGGTTAATCCCTTCGGCGTCTCGACGTGCCAAAAGCTCCAGCCATTGCACGCCTCCAGGCCTTGCGCCAAGGCGCCGATGCGGTGAATGGAGCCGACTGCTCCCCCCAGTGAAATGGCGCCGTCGGCGCGCACCAGCGCTTGATGCCGCCGCTTGACGTCGACGAGCGTCATGCCGGCGTTGACGAGGCCGCGCTCGACCAGCGTGGCGAACGCCACCCGCGGCGCCTCGCGCGCGGTCATGAATGGCTCGAGCGTCGGCTTTGGCAGCGGCTCGACCGCGCTGATGCGCGCCCGGGCCGCCTGCGCATAGCTCTGGTCGCGCTCGCAGCCGACGAAGCGCCGGCTGAGACGCGTCGATACGGCTCCGGTCGTGCCGGTGCCGCAGAACGGATCGAGCACGAGATCGCCCGGACGCGAGGCGGCGAGGATGACGCGGGCAAGCAGGGCCTCGGGCTTCTGCGTCGGATGCAGTTTCTTGCCGTCTTGGCCCTTCAGGCGCTCCTCGCCGGTGCAGAGCGGAATGGTCCAATCGGAGCGAACTTGGATGTCCTCGTTGCCGGCCTTGAGCGCCTCGTAATTGAATGTGTAGCCTTTCGCGCCCGGCTCGCGCGCCGCCCAAATCAGCGTTTCATGCGCATTGGTGAAGCGCCTGCCGCGAAAGTTCGGCATCGGATTGGTCTTGCGCCACACCACGTCGTTGAGAATCCAGAAGCCGAGATCCTGCAATATGGCGCCGACGCGAAAGATGTTGTGATAGGAGCCGATCACCCATAGCGTCGCCGACGGCTTCATCACGCGGCGGCAAGCGATGAGCCAGGCGCGGGTGAAATCGTCGTAGGCCTCGAAGCTGGAAAATTTGTCCCACGCGTCGTCGACCGCATCGACGCGCGAATCGTCGGGCCGTTTGAGATCGCCCTGCAGCTGAAGATTATAAGGAGGATCGGCAAAGACGAGGTCGACCGATGACCCGTCGACTTTATCTAACTCGGCGACGCAGTCTCCAACGAGAATGCGCACGGATTGATCCGACCGGGAATCGATGCGGGGCGCCCCCGAGGACGCCCCGCGACGCGGAATACCCATGACGCAGGACTCTGCTACTCAGGTACGCGGTCGGCGACGCGAGACCAACAACCGACTGCTCGGCATCATGCGGGTGCAAGGTAAAAATCGGCTTAATCGGGGATATCCCGTACCCATTCCGGTTTTGGCGCCGGAACCCCATCTATTGGCGGCGATTGAACGCTTGGGTGCTTGCCGCGTGCTAAACTTCCCGGCGGCTTGATGAGGGAGAAATAGCTATGCGCTGGGATGATTTTCGTCGCAGCGACAACGTCGAGGACGATCGTGACGGTGGCGGTGGCTTTGGCGGATTCGGCATGCCGATGGGCGCCGGCGGTCTCGGCATCGGCACGATCGTCGTCTTGGGTATCGTGGGCTGGGCGCTTGGAATCGATCCGCGCGTTCTGATCGGCGGCGCCGAGCTGGTCGGCGGGCGCGAGGCGCGCTACGAGCAGCCACAACGCCCCGTCCGCAGCGGAACGCCAAGCGACCCGATGGGTCAATTCGTCGCCGCGGTGCTCGGCGACACGGAAGACCGGTGGACCGACATTTTTCGGCAGGATGGGCAGCAATATCGCGCGCCGAAGCTGCGGCTGTTTTCAGGCAGCGAGGACACGGGTTGCGGCTTTGCCCAGTCGGCTATGGGACCGTTCTATTGTCCGCGCGATCAGCACGTCTATCTCGACACATCGTTCTTTCAGGAGCTGCGAACGCGTTTTCACGGCTGCTCGTCGTCGAAGGCCTGCGAGTTTGCGGAAGCTTATGTGATCGCGCATGAGGTCGGGCACCATGTGCAGAATCTGCTCGGCATCCTGCCGCGAGTCGAACGCCAGAAGCAGACCGCTGATAAGGCGGAAGCGAACCGGCTGCAGGTGAAGGTCGAGCTGCAGGCCGATTGCTTCGCGGGCGTCTGGGCGAACCGTGCCCAGCAGAAATTGAAGTTTCTCGATCCCGGCGACGTGGACGCGGCGTTGAGCACTGCGTCGGCGATCGGCGACGACACGCTGCAAAAAGCGCGCGGCCGCGCGGTGGTGCCCGACGCTTTCACGCATGGCTCCGCGGCGCAGCGCCAACGCTGGTTCATGAACGGCTTCAACGGCGGCAAGGTGTCCGACTGCAACACCTTCGGCGCGGCGTCGCTTTAGGGAACCGCGATGCCCGGGATCGACGAGAGCAGATCGTTCGTGCCGCTGAGGATCGCGGTGCTGACGGTATCCGATACGCGCTCGCTCAAGGATGACAAGTCGGGCGGCACGTTGGTGGAGCGGATCGAGCGCGCCGGCCACGCGGTCGCCGACCGCGCCATTGTCACCGATGACGTGGAGGCGATCCGCGGGCGCGTGCAAGCCTGGATCGCCGATCCGAAGATCGATGTTGTAATCACGACCGGCGGCACCGGCTTCACCGGCCGCGACGTGACGCCGGAGGCGGTCGAGCCCTTGTTTGAGAAGCGCATGGACGGCTTCTCGACCGTGTTTCACATGGTGAGCTTTCCGAAGATCGGCACGTCGACGGTGCAGACGCGCGCGACCGCCGGTGTTGCGGGCGCCACCTACATTTTTTGTTTGCCGGGCTCACCGGGCGCGTGCCGCGATGCCTGGGACGAGATTCTCGTCCATCAGCTCGACTATCGTTACCGGCCTTGCAACTTCGTGGAGATCATGCCGCGCCTCGACGAACACCTGCGCCGCGCCAAGGCGAAAGGCGCAACGGTGTAAGCGGGCGTGAGGGCCTCACCCCTCGACCATGATCGCCGCGCATCGCAGTAGTGCGGTGCGCTTGCGGCCGAGGCGGCGCAGGAGATCAGCTTCCGGATCGCCCACATCGGTGCGGTGGCCGCCGAGCGCTGCATAAGAGCGTTTGGCGATCAGAAGCCCTTGCTGTGGCACACGGCGGCCGAGCGCGGCACGGATCAGACCCGCTGCTTCCGTCAGGAATGTAAGCGGCGTGCCGGAATCGGTGGACCGCCGAAACATTCCTGCTGGCGGTTCGGCGTGGCCCGACAGCTCGGCGGCTTCGATGAATCGGCCTACCTCGACAATCCAGCTTCCTTCGAAGGTCGTGCCCGGTCGCACAAACATGAGCCACGGTCCGCGAGCGCTCATTGCCGCCTCATGCAGGCGGGCGCCGAGCGGAGCGGTCGAAACCACCATCCGGCAGCCGGCGATGTCGGCGATTTCGGCGGTCGAATCGCGGGAGCCGCCATCGGCGATGATGACCTCGCGGACAATTCCCGCCACCGCACCGGTCACCAGCACGGCAAGCGTCGCCACCAAGGCGCGCTCCGATTCGAAGGTGGGAATGATGACACTCAGCATGGAACCGGTCGGGCTTGGTCTGCTTATTACAATATCAAGTGGGGAGGTATCGTTGCGATAACTATATGCAGACCTAGAGGTAAGCGAGTTTCGGCATTTTGTTCTTGTTTTGTTCGATACCATCATCTAAGGTTACCGCGCCATGGCAAGTTCTTCTGCTCTCCGCAAGCATCCGCCGGCACCACCCCCAGTGTCGGCGGATGATTCTCTCGGCACCGGCGTCGACCGCGAACGCCGGCGCGGCCGCGGCGCGCAATCGAATGCCTCCGGGCGCTACGAGCCGCTCGCGCGCCTCGCGTTCGACGACGGCTGGCAGAGCCTCGACGACCTGCCGCCGTTCCAGACCACGGTGACGGTCGACGCGACGCGCAAGATCATCACCCGCAACGAATCGCCGGACATTTCCTTCGACCGATCGATCAATCCCTACCGCGGCTGCGAGCACGGTTGCGTGTACTGCTTCGCTCGCCCGACGCACGCCTTTCTCGGTATGTCCCCGGGCCTCGATTTTGAATCGAAGCTGCTCGTGAAGCCGGAGGCCGCGACGCTGCTCGAGCGCGAGCTGTCGTCGCCGAACTATGAACCGCGGGTAATTGCGATCGGCACCAATACCGATCCATACCAGCCGATCGAACGGCGCTATGAGGTCATGCGGCGCATTCTCGAGGTGCTCGAGCGCGCAGGTCACCCGGTCGGCATCGTCACAAAATCGGCGCTGGTGCTCCGGGACCTCGACATCCTGGCGCGGATGGCGGAGCGCAACCTCGCCAAGGTCGCGATCTCGGTGACGACGCTCGACCCGCAGCTCGCCCGCACCATGGAACCGCGCGCGGCTACCCCCATGCGGCGGCTCGAAGCGCTGCGCCAGCTCGCTCAAGCCGGCGTGCCGACGACCGTCATGGTCGCGCCGATCATTCCCGCGCTCAACGACGCGGAGATGGAGCGCATCCTCGATGCCGCCGCGGTGGCCGGCGCCCGGGAAGCGGGATATGTGCTGCTGCGGCTGCCGCTCGAAGTGCGCGACCTGTTTCGCGAATGGCTGATGACGAACCATCCCGACCGCTACCGGCATGTGTTCAAGCTCATCCGCGACATGCGCGGCGGCAAAGATTACGACGCTGCCTGGGGGCGGCGGCAGAAGGGTACCGGCGCCTATGCCTGGGTGCTCGGGCGTCGCTTCGAGATCGCCTGCGAGAAGCTCGGCCTCAACACGAGCAAGAGCAAGCTAACGACCGAGCACTTCAAGCCACCAATCAGCCGGCCGCAGCAGCTCAACTTGTTCTGACGAGCGAGCGAGGATTCAATCCTCCGAAGCCGTGAAACGGGCCACGTATGTGGCCACCGGGCTGCGCGCGTGCAACAATTTATTGATCCGGCGCTCAATCTCTTTGACGTCGAGACGGCCAAATCCTAGTGGTCCGGATGGAAGAAGGGGACCGATGAACCGCAACGCAGTGCCGGCAGCAGTTTGCGACTCGACCCGGTTGCGCGCGGTCCGGGCTTCTGCGGAGAAAGTCTCGACAGAAACGACTTATTCAATCGGTCGAGCGACGCTCGTGCATGCCGACTGCTTTGATTGGTTGCGTGGTTGCGCGCCGCACTCGATCCATGCCGTCGTGACCGATCCGCCCTACGGCCTCCTTGAATATTCGCCGAAAGAGCAAGCCAAGCTCCGCGTCGGGCGCGGCGGCGTCTGGCGTATCCCGCCCTCGTTCGATGGCCACAAGCGTTCACCACTGCCGCGCTTCACGGTCCTCGATGATGAAGATCGACAAGTGCTGCACGACTTTTTCTTTGCGTTCGGCGAGCTTGTCCTGCGGGCGACGGTTCCCGGTGCAAACGTGATCGTGGCCAGCAATCCGCTCCTGGCGCATCTCGTTGCCGGCGCCATGAGCGCCGCCGGTCTTGAGTTGCGCGGCAATTTGATCCGGTTGGTCATGACGATGCGCGGCGGCGATCGGCCAAAGAACGCGCACCAGGAGTTTTCCGACATCAGCGTCATGCCGCGCTCGATGTTTGAGCCCTGGGTAATCCTCCGGCATCCCGTTGACGGCCGCGTGCAAGACAATCTCCGCAAATGGAAAACCGGCGGCTTCCGGCGCCCGTCCCGAGAAAAGCCCTTTGGCGACGTCATCAAGTCGCATCCCACACCGAAGAGCGAACGGCTAATCGCGCCGCACCCATCCCTAAAGCCGCAGGGTTTCTTGCGCGCTGTCGTCCGAGCGGCGCTTCCACTCGGCGAAGGCCTTATTCTTGACCCCTTCGCCGGGTCAGGCTCGACTCTCGCCGCCGCAAATGCCGTTGGCTACGACAGCATCGGAATCGAAAAGGATGTTCATTTTGTCACCGTTGCCCGGCAGGCGATCGCTGAGCTCGGCGCGCTGGCTGTACGGGCGATAGAGCCGGTCGGCGCGTAGTTTCGTGTTGCAAGGATGCGTACGGCGGCCTGGCGGCATCGTTGAGGAGCGCTGGCGGTTCCAGGATCGGCGTACGAAAACTCTTATTATAATACCACGACTTCTCTTCGCACTCGCCGGTTGACTCGCGCCCCCTTCCGCGCTGAATCGACCGCATGAGTCGACCACCCACCCGCCGCGCCCCCCGTTTGCCGCTCGCCGATGAGGACATCCGTCCGACCTTCCAGCGCGAGCGTCGCGCCATAAAGCGCGGCGTTTGGCCCGTTGCGGGCTGTGACGAGGCCGGCCGCGGCCCGCTTGCCGGCCCGGTGGTGGCGGCGGCGGTGATCCTCGATCCCGAACGCATTCCGCGCGGCCTCGATGATTCCAAGAAGCTCACGGCCGAGACGCGCGAGGCACTGTACGCCAAGATCTGCGTGAGCGCCGAAGTGGCAGTCGCGTTCGCCTCGCCAAGCCGCATCGACCGCGACAATATCCGCCAGGCCTCGCTGTGGGCGCTGGCGCAGGCCGTGGCGGCGCTGCCGAGCAAGCCGCGCCTCGTCTTCGTCGACGGCTGCGACCGGATCGCGGCCGATTGCGATTGCGAAGCCGTGATCGGAGGCGACGCGCGTGTCGTTTCGATCGCGGCCGCCTCCATCGTCGCCAAAGTGACCCGTGACCGGCTGATGGCACGGCTCGGCGCGGCGCACCCGGGCTACGGGTTCGAGCGCCACATGGGCTACAGCGTTCCCGAGCATTTTGCGGCGCTCGACCGGCTTGGGCCGACGATCCATCACCGCCGCTCGTTCGCGCCGGTGGCGGCCCTCTTGGCCCCAGCCAAGTCCGACGAGGAGCTCGTGCAGCTGTTGCCGCTATGACCACGCCCCCTCGCGCGGGGCCGATGCTTTACGTCTCGCTGCTCGTCGAGATCCTCCGTGCACGTCCGACCGCGACCGTTATTGCAGCGGCGCTCACCCAGGCCTTGTTATGGGCAATCGTGCCGGCCCTGTTCTATGCGGCCCCGCCCGGCGAATTGGCCGAGGGGCTTGCGGTAGGCCACGAATTTCAGCTCGGCACTTATTTGGGACCGCCGTTCGCCTTCTGGCTCGCCGAATTAGCCTTTCGCCCCGCGGGCCTCACCGGCGTTTATGTGCTCGCACAGGCGTGCGTGTTCGTCACCTATTGGTGCGTCTTTTTGCTCGGCCGCGGCATGGTGGGCGAGCGCCACGCGGCGCTCGCCGTCTTGCTGATGGTCGGCGTTTCAGTCTTCACGGTGCCGACGCCGGAGTTTGGTCCCGCAGTGCTCGGCATGGCGCTCTGGAGCCTGATCTTGCTGCATTACTGGCGAGTGCTCGGGGACGGGCGCCAGGTCTATTGGTTCGCCTTGGCGATCGAGGTCGGCCTCCTTCTGCTCACCACCTATATCGGATGGGTGCTGATCGGATTGCTGGTCGTGTTCACCGCCTCGAACCGCGCGGCGCGTGCTGCCGTCAAGCCAGTCCAGCCGTTGATGGCGGCCGTCATTGTGTTCGTGGTGCTGGCGCCGCATCTTTTCTGGCTCGCGGCCGAGGGCGATATCACGGTTCCGACCTTCGAGCGGCTGCGCAGTGCCGAGGGCGTCGATACCAATCTCCTGAACTGGGTGCGGGTGCTCGCCGGGATCGTCGTGGCGCATTCCGGCATTATCGTTTTGATCGCGCTGGCGAGCGGTTGGCCGCGTGCGCGACCTGAGCGCGCGCCCGTGGTCGAAGGCACGCAGATTGATCCTTTCGCCCGCCAATTCGTCTATTTCTTGGCGGTGGCGCCGAGCTTGGTCGTGACGCTGTTCGCGGCCCTCATCGGGCGCTCGTCGCCTCTCGTCGGGGCGGCGCCGCTGCTCGTACTGTCGGGCCTCGCCATTGTGGTCGCGGCGGGTGAGCACATCCGGGTGCATCGTGATCACACGGTGAGCCACGCCTGGAGCGGGCTCTTGCTGGCGCCGCCGGTGATCGCCGCGCTGCTGGTTGCGGTCGTGCCGTGGACGTTCCGGTTCGATCTCAAGGTGGCCCAGCCGGCGCAACCGATGGGCCGCTTCTTCGCGGAATCGTTCGAGCGCCGCACCGGCCGGCCGCTCGAGATCGTCGCCGGCGATCCGCATCTTGCGGCGCTCATCGCGTTTTCGGCGCCGAGCCGGCCCCGCGTGTTTCTCGATGCCTCACCCGAGCGCTCGCCCTGGATACGCCGCGACGACATCCTGCAAAGCGGCGCCGTGATCATCTGGCCCGTCGGCGACGCGGTCGGCGCGCCTCCCGCCGACATCAAGGAACGGTTTCCAGGCCTCATTGCCGAGGTGCCGCGAACATTCGAGCGGCCGGTGCAGGGTCTGCTACCGGCGATGCGGGTCGGCTGGGCCGTGATCAGGCCGCAGGCTCCGGCCAAGCGGGCGGAGAGATAGGCCAACAATCAGAGTCCAGCGAGGGCTTTCTTGATCGCGAGAAAGTCCCGCCAGGCGAGCCGTTTCTGCAGCGGCTGACGCAGCAGATAGGCCGGGTGCAGGGTCGCTGTCGCGCGGATCTCGCGCGTGCCGGTGTCGTAGGTGAACCAACGCCCGCGCGAACGGCCGATGCCCTCCTTGATGCCGAGGAGCGCCTGCATGGAAGGCTGGCCGAGGCAGACCAGCACGTTGGGATCGGCGAGCTCGATCTGCCGCCGGATGAATGGCAAGCACATCTGCGATTCTTGCGGTATCGGCGTCCGATTGCCCGGCGGCCGCCAAGGAATGATATTGGCGATGTAAACGCCGCTGCGGTCGAGGCCGATGGCCGCCAGCATGCGGTCGAGGAGCTTTCCGGAGCGGCCGACGAAAGGCAGGCCTTCGAGGTCCTCGTCGCGGCCGGGCGCCTCGCCAACGAACATGATCGGCGCACGCGGGTTGCCATCGGCAAAAACGAGTTGCGTCGCCGTAGATTTCAGTGTGCAGCCGTCGAAGCGGTCGAGGATCGCGCGCAATTCATCGAGGCTCGACGCGCTGCGCGCGGCCTCACGCGCTTCCATGATCGCGGCCTCGGGGGAGGGTGGTGCGGCCGGCGGCGGGCGCCCGGGCTGAAGGCCCTGATGCCGATCGCCGAAGGCGGCAACCGTCGACTTCGGCAATGCTCGGGGTGCGTCCGGCGGGCTCGCTGTGACTGGCGGCACGGTGGTCGCATCGGCAAAACGGTTTTCTGGCGTCTCGGCGAGCGGCGTGTCGACGCCGGCCTCAAGGTAAAACGCTAGCAGCTCACGGACGGACTTGCGTTCGGCGATCATGGCCTCGGCTTGAAGCCCTTTCTCGGCAGAGGAAGCTATAGAGCACAATGACTTTTCCTCGAGGCGTCATCGCGCTCTATCTCATGATTGGAGCAAGCTCTTTTCCGAAGACCGGTACCCACCCTCGGGTCAAGCCCGAGGGCAGGTTTTTTTGGGATGATGCCCTAGCATTTTCAGGAGCGGGGCGACGCTACAATCTGCCGCGGCGTTCGGGCTTCGGTCTGTGTCGTTGCCCGCTCGCGGCAAACGTGAAAAAACGAATGGTCAACTTGCGCGGCGAAAGTGTGGAGTCGAGATGGCGATTGAATTGCCTGCCCGGGAGGCGATGGATTTCGATGTGGTGATCGTCGGCGCAGGGCCCGCTGGGCTCGCTGCGGCGATCCGCTTAAAGCAGCTGAATCCCGAGATTACGGTGGTGGTCGTCGAGAAAGGCTCCGAGGTCGGCGCCCACATCTTGTCGGGCGCGGTCATCGATCCGGTCGGTCTCGATCGGCTGTTGCCGGAGTGGCGCGAGGAGGACGCGCCGATCACGACGCCCGTCACGCAGGACCGCTTCTATTGGCTCGGCCCCGCCGGCGCCCTGCGGCTTCCCAACGCATTCATGCCGCCGTTGATGAACAACCACGGCAACTTCATCGTCTCTCTGGGCGAGGTTTGCCGTTGGCTCGGCAAGAAGGCGGAGGCGCTCGGCGTCGAAATTTTTCCGGGCTTTGCGGGTGCCGAACTGCTTTCCGGCGCCAATGGGGAGGTGACCGGCATCGCCACCGGCGACATGGGGGTCGCCAGGGACGGAACCCACAAGGACAACTTTACGCGCGGCGTGGAGCTGCGCGCCAAATACACGCTGCTGGCGGAAGGGGCGCGCGGTAGCCTGGCGAAGTTGGCGCTCAAGCGCTTTCGCCTCGCCGACGGGCATGACGTGCCGAAATTCGGGATCGGGCTCAAGGAGCTGTGGCAGATTGCGCCCGAGAAGCATCGGCCGGGCCTGATCCAGCACACGTTCGGCTGGCCCCTCGACAACGGCACCGGGGGCGGCTCGTTTCTCTATCACTACGGCGAAAACCTGGTGTCCGTCGGTTTCGTCGTTCACCTCAACTACGCCAATCCGTTGCTGTCTCCGTTCGAGGAGTTTCAGCGCCTCAAGACGCACCCCATGGTGCGCGACACTTTCGTTGACGGCCGCCGCCTCTCCTATGGAGCGCGCGCCATCACCGAAGGTGGCTACCAATCGGTGCCGAAGCTTGTGTTTCCCGGCGGCGCGCTGATCGGCTGCGCGGCCGGCTTCGTCAATGTCCCGCGCATCAAGGGCACGCACAACGCCATGCTCTCGGGCATCTTGGCCGCCGAGCACGTCGCTGCGGCGCTCGCAGCGGGGCGGGCGAACGATGAGCTGCAAGCCTATGAGGAAGGCTGGCGTACCTCGGATATCGGCCGCGATCTGTGGAAGGTGCGCAACGCCAAGCCATTGTGGTCGAAGTTCGGAACGACGCTCGGCATCGCGCTCGGCGGGCTCGACATGTGGACCAACACATTCGGCTTCTCGCTGTTCGGCACGCTCGCCCATGGCAAACCGGATTACGCAACCTTGGTGCCGGCGCGGCAGGCGACCCGCATCGCTTACCCGAAACCCGACGGGCAGATCACCTTCGATCGGTTGTCCTCGGTGTTCGTGTCGAATACCAATCATGAGGAAAATCAGCCGGTTCATCTGGTGGTAAAGGATTTGTCGCTGCAGAAGGCATCCGAGCACGACGTCTATGACGGCCCATCCTCGCGCTATTGTCCGGCCGGCGTTTACGAGTGGGTTGAGGAGGGCGCGAGCGCAAAATATGTGATCAATGCCCAAAATTGCGTCCACTGCAAAACGTGCGACATCAAAGACCCGAACCAAAACATCAATTGGATACCGCCGGAAGGCGGGGGAGGACCCAATTATCCGAATATGTAACTGAATATCCGGTGTTGCATGCACCCGCATTGCCGGGTTCACTCGGGGTCGACTGCGGTCCGGTGAAGCCAGGCCGACGTCTCGGTCCGAGATTGCCGGGAATGACTGAAAAATAGGCCCAGCCGGGCGATTCCCGGTCACGATCCTGCCACATGTCCGCTTTCATGCTGCGGTTACGCGGCCTATCCTTGCGAGTGCGGCGCAAACAGGCCATGCTTTGGCGCTGGCTGGCGGAGCCAAGGCCGCAATGTCCGCACATGGAGACCACCGACCCGTGACCGTCTCGAAAATGCTTCGGCGTATCCATTGCGCCGCCCTCCTCACATTCGGGCTCACCTTGCCGCAGGCTCTTGCCGCGCAACAGGTGCCAACCCCGCAGGAGCTGATCCGCGTGTCGCCCGCGGGCGACTACCTCGCGGCGCGGCATGCCGGTGCCGAGCGGGACGCATCTGCAGCGGCCGCCTACTACATGGCGGCGCTGCGGGCCGATCCGCGCAATCCCGAGCTGCTCAACCGCGCCTTTGTTTCAGTGCTGGCCGGCGGCGATATCGACGAAGCGGTGCGGTTGGCGGAGCGCATTCTACAGATCGACAAGAGCGACCGCATTGCGCATTTGGTGCTGGGCGTGCGGGCGCTGAAGCAGAAGGATTATTCGCTGGCGCGTGCCCAGCTCGGCCAGTCGGTGCGGGGTCCGATCACGGACCTCGCCGCGACGCTATTGACGGCCTGGACGTATGCTGGCCCCGGTGATCGGGTGGCGCCGGCGGGCGGCCGGACCGCATGCCGGGCGGCGAAATGGCGGCGCACCGCGCATGCAAGCAATAGCGCTTGCCGGGCCATCGCCCACGGCGGCGGCACCGGCAAGGCCATCGAGACGGTTGATCACCTCGCCGGTCCGGACTGGTACGCCATCTTCAAGGATTTGCATGCCGGGTTGATCCTCGATCTCGCCGACCGCGACAAGGAAGCGGGCCGGCGCCTCGAGCTCGCGTACAGGGCCGACAGCACGGCTTTGCGCGTGGTCGAAGCCTATGGCAGCTGGGCGTCGCGCAACGAATCGAGCGAGGAAGCGCTAAAAATCTTCAAGCAGTTCGAAGAGCAATTGCCGCAGCATCCGCTGATCACATCGGCAACCGACACGATCAAGAAGGGCGGCAAGTTGCCGCCGTTGATCGATACGCCGCAAGCGGGCGCGGCCGAGGTACTGTACGGTCTCGGCGCCTCGCTTGGGCGGCGCGGGGGCGAGGATGTGGGCCTCGTTTATTTGCAGCTCGCGCTTTACCTCGCCCCCACCCATCCGATGGCGCTGCTTTCGCTGGCCGATCTTTATGAGTCGATGAAGAAGCCGGAGCTCGCGCTCAAGGCCTATGAGCGGGTGCCGGCGAATTCGCCGCTTCACCGCAATGCGCTCATCCAGCTCGCGGTCGACCTCGACTCTCTCGATCGGACGGACGAAGCCAAGAAGCATCTGGACAAGCTGATCACCGACAACCCGAAGGATCTCGAGGCGATCCTCGCGCTTGGCAATATCGAGCGCGGGCGCAAGCAATTCGCCGAATGCGGTGAGACTTATTCGAAAGCCATCGCCACCTTGGGAACGCCTGAGAAGGCGAACTGGGCGATCTTCTATTTCCGCGGAATTTGTTACGAACGCGACAAAAAATGGCCGCTCGCGGAGGCCGACCTCAAGAAGGCGCTGGAGCTGTCGCCCGACCAACCCTATGTGCTCAACTATCTCGGTTATTCCTGGATCGATCAGGGTCTAAACCTTGACGAGGGCATGCGCATGATCCGGCGCGCGGTGGAGCAGAAGCCCGATGACGGCTATATCGTCGACTCGCTCGGCTGGGCCTTTTACCGGATCGGCAATTTCGAGGACGCGTCCAAGAATCTCGAGAAGGCCGTCGAGCTGAAGCCCGAGGATCCGACCATCAACGATCATCTTGGCGACGCCTATTGGCGGGTCGGGCGCACGCTCGAGGCGCGGTTCCAGTGGGCGCATGCGCGCGATCTCAAGCCTGACGCAGAGGATCTGCCGAAGATCGAGCAGAAGCTTAAGGTCGGGCTAACCGATGAGGCGCCGCCGCCGTCCGCGGAGGCCGGCAAGGCCAAGAAACCCGGTGATGGCGGGTGAGGTGAAAATCTCGCTCATTCCTGTGCAAGCAGCGTAGCGGGGCAGAGGCGGCCGAGCCGTACCTACGCGTGAAAGCGGCCCGCAAGGGCCCCTTGCTGATGCCCGGTCGCGTCGCCACGGCGGATCCGGCGCGGTGCATCAATCGAAAATTTGGGGCCGCCTTTGCCCACCCTACAGCCGACCGATCCAACAGCGCTGCTTGAGCTTGCGCCGGCGAAGGTCAATCTGACCCTCAAAGTGGTGGGGCGGCGCGCGGACGGCTACCATGAGCTCGTAAGTCTGGTGGTGTTCGCCGCCTTGGCTGACCGTCTGACGCTGGCGCCAGATGATCGGCTATACCTCGAAGTGTCGGGGCCGAACGCGCAGGCTTGCGGCGCGAGTGACGACAATCTGGTGCTCAAGGCGGCGCGCGCGCTGGCCGCTGAGATCCGCGACCTGCGTCTCGGCCGTTTTGCGCTCGTTAAACACTTGCCGGTGGCGGCCGGCATCGGCGGCGGCTCCTCGGACGCGGCGGCGGGCCTCCGGCTCCTTGCCCGAGCCAACGGGCTAGCGTCCGACGATGCGCGCCTCTTTGCCGCCGCCGGCGCGACCGGCGCCGACGTCCCGGTCTGCCTCGATCCGCGGCCGCGAATAATGCGCGGGGTCGGCGAGCGGCTTTCGGCTGCCCTCGATCTGCCGCCGCTTCCGGCAGTGTTGGTCAATCCCGGCGTGGCGGTGCCGACGAAGGATGTGTTTGCGGCCTTGCGCCTATCAGCCGGCGGGCAAGCCCAGCCGACGGTTTCTGAAGCCGAGCTTCCGAGCCAACGCGAGGCGCTGATCGCGTATGTGGCCGGTCACGGCAACGATCTCGAGCCCGCCGCGATTTCGCTGCAACCAATCATCGCCGATGTGCTCGCTCTGTTGCGCGAGCAGCGCGGTTGTCGCCTCGCGCGCATGTCCGGCTCCGGCGCAACGTGCCTTGGCCTGTTCGGATCGCGCAACGCGGCGCTTGCGGCCGCGCGCGGCATTGAAACCCAACAGCCGCATTGGTGGGTGCGCCCGACGACGCTTTCACCCCGGCCTCGCTCGGTTGCAAGCTAAGCGGCTGAGGGGAGGCCGCTGCGGCAATGAGTCCGGCCGTCTAATGTAAGACGATCGCAACGATCGTTGATCAGCCGGCTTTAAGCGAACCACCGGGAGATATCCATGTCGAACGCACGGCCGCCGCTTCCGCCCTTCACGCACAACACCGCCGTCCAAAAAATCCGCCTTGCCGAGGACGCCTGGAACAGCCGCGATCCCGAGCGCGTCTCGCTCGGCTATTCGATGGACAGCATTTGGCGAAACCGCGCCGAGTTCGTTCACGGGCGGCCGGCGATCGTCGAATTTCTGGGGCGGAAGTGGGCGCGGGAACTCGACTATCGGCTGATCAAGGAACTTTGGGCTTTCACCGAGAACCGGATCGCCGTCCGGTTCGCCTATGAATGGCACGACGATTCCGGCAACTGGGTCCGTTCCTATGGCAACGAGAACTGGGAGTTCGGAGAGGACGGGCTCATGCGGCGGCGTTTGGCCAGCATCAACGATCTGCCGATCAAGGAGACCGATCGCAAGTATTTCTGGCTACTTGGCGCTCGCCCCGCGGACCACCTGGGCCTGTCCGAATTGGGCCTCTGAGGGGGAAAGGGGCTATGTACGGTCGCTCCTACGACTGTCAGCGCGTGATCGGCACGTACATCAGTTCGACGCTTTGCACTTCGCCCGATCTTGGGGCGCGCGCCGACGCTCCCGGCACCTCGACTGCGAGGTGCAGCAGCACGCGGCCATTGGCGATCGCCGTGTCGGGAAGCGGCACGGTGTAGGTGCCGGCATCTTGGCCAAACGGAACGGTCAGCGGCGAAACGGTGCCGACGAGGGTGCCGTCGTCTGTGCTGATCGAAATGTCCGCGCCGCGTGGTAGCACGCCGGCGTGCACCTGTAGCCAGACCGCTTCGTCAGCGGCAGCATCACGCGGAAGCGTGAGCTCGATAACACCGCGGTCCGCCGCAATGGTGTGCCCCACAAACGCGGCACAGAAAAGAACCGCAATGTTCAAGAACGCGAAGGACTGCCTTGTACGCATGGCCATCGGCGTGTCCGGGCGCAGTGCCACCGGGACAAGCTTCGCTCTCGCCCCATCCTGCATAGGGCGCCAGGACCTTAACTAGTGCGCCTCCACCGCGATGGAAAGGACCTCGGCCCTTGACTCGTTGCCGTGCGTGACGCCCCGCATGCCCTGCGCGTCCGAGGCAACGCGAATGTTCAGTGGCTCGCTCGCGCCGATCGACTTGGTTCGCAATGTGGCGACTTGGGTGGACAAGGGCACCGTGAATGTCAACGGCCCATGCACCCCCTGGTGACCGAACATCGTCACCGACCCGGCATACTGGTCATTGACCAAAATTGCCAGATCGCTGCCATGCGCTTTGGGAGACACTGCGACTGTGACCTTGGCAAACAGTCTTGGAGCCTCCGGCGCCGCAGCCGAAATGAGCGCGCCCGGCACCGCCACGCTGCCGCTCGCGGGCGTCGTTGCGCCGACCGACTTGGTGCCGATTTGTCCGTTGAAGCGCTGATTCGGCACCGCCTGTGGCGCGGCGGCGACCGTTAAGGCGACGACCTGCTCGCCCGATCCCGGCTGGTAATCGTAGCTGAAATCGCCGATCGCCGCGTAATCGCCGGCGGTGACCTTGTTGACACGCTGCCCCCTGGCGTCGACGAAGAACAGGAACGGCTCGCTCGACCACGCTTCGTAATCGGAGTTCTCTTGCGGCGGAGAGCCCGGCTGTCCCGGATACCCGTCCGGCAGGATCGGTAGCCCGCGTGCCCGCTGCTTGCGCGTCCACACGTCCCAGAGCCGATCGATGTTCCCATGATGCAGGAAAAAGATCGGATCGATGGGCGATAGGTTGGCCTGCATGAAGCCGCCGACATCTCGGTCGTCGTATCGTCCGCCGACGTTGACGTGAACGCGATTGTGCGACTGGCCTTCGAGGATACCGAAGCCGGCGGCGGTCCCGTGCGCCTCCGCCCGCGGGCTGCCAAAGGTGAGGAAATCGCGCGGGGAAAGCGCATCTACAATCGTCGCCATCGAAACCGCGCGCTTCGTCCGTTCGTCGAAATCGGGCCTTTCCTTGGTCAGACCGCGCGCATGCGCCAGGTCGAAAAACATCGAGCCGCGCGGATCGTCGATGAGGTCGAACCACAGGTCTTCGGGAAAGCGGATGTTGCGGGTAAGGAGCTGACTGTATTGGTCCGGTGGGCTATCCGGCGATGAAGAGCGCCGCCAATATTCCGTCTTCGGCAGAATATCCTGGAACTGCAGCCTGAACTGGCGAGCCGTATCGATATAGGCGCGGCTGGTCGGCGTGAGCACGTCGTCGAACATGGCAGCGGGGACGCGTGGTTCCGCGGTCCAATCCCAATAGGGAAGCGCGAATTCGGGGTCGCCGCTGAGCTCCCGGCAGATCTGCTCGAACCAGCCGAGATATCCGCGGTGCCAAACCAGGAACCACCAGTTGCCATGCGGGCAGTCCATTGCGTGGATCAATGCCTGGCGATACCAATTGCGCGGATCGCTGATCGGAAGGTTGAGCATTGCGCGGATCGCTTTTTTGTAGCTATCGAGAACGCGCGGCGGGAAATCAGGCGCGGAAATGCTCCGGCGGCGCCATTTTGCCGGGGCTTGCGCAAGCGCGCCGCCGAAGGGAACAGCTGCCGCGGTGAGGGCGGCCGTGCCCGTGGCCAAAAAGCGGCGGCGAGACACGGCGAGCGGACTTGAATTCTCAATTGGCATGCGAGCCCTCCTGAAGCCTGCGGCTGAAATCTTCGCACGAAACATGGCTGGTTCCGTGCGAAGAATCCAGTAGCATCCTGCTCCGTCGGCTTTTGTTTGGTTCCAAATCGATTGGCGGGAAGACTCGTCCGAATCGCGCCTCAGAAGCTTCCGGTGCCTCCCGCCGTGTGGCACAGTGTCAGGCTAACGAATGCTCGGGCTCGGAGGCTTGCGATGCGCTTCATTGCGGTTATGGCTTGTGCCGTGTTGCTGATCTGCCTCGGCGTTGCCCCCGGCCATGCCGAGAAGCGCTTGGCGCTGCTGATCGGCAATCAGGCCTACAACGCAGAAGTGGGCCCGCTCGGCAATCCACATAACGATGTCGCGTTGATGGAAAAGACCCTGAAGGGCCTTGGCTTCGAGGTGACGGCGATCAAGGACGCGGGCTTCGCGGCCTTGAACGAGGCGCTCAACGCCTATCTGCGGCGCGTGAAGGCGGCGGGTCCCGACGCCATCAGCTTTTTCTATTACTCCGGCCACGGTGCTTCGGACGGGACAACCGACTATCTGATCCCGGTCGACGTGGCGTCGGCCGACGCCGGCAAGCTGTGGGACCAATCGGTGCGGGTCACTGAGATCACGAGCAAGCTGCGGGCCGAGGCGAACAACGCCACGCATTTTGTCGTATTCGATGCGTGCCGCAACGCGCTGAAGGTCAAGAAGCCCGGCACCCGAGCCCTGGTGCAGGCCGAGGGCTTCAAGCCTGTGCGCGAGGAGAGCGGCATGCTGATTGCCTTTGCGACCGCCGAGGGCGAACTCGCATCCGACTTGGGCGAAGGCGCCGGACCGTATTCGCGCGCGCTGGCCGAAGAGATCGTGAAACCCGGTGTCGAGGCGGTGACGATGTTTCGCCGCGTCCAGTTGCGCCTGCGCGCGGCGATCGGTCAGGAGCCGTGGCTCGGTTTTGGCGCGCTGGGGGAGGTGTATTTGGCGGGCCTGGCTCCAACGGAGCCGCCCAAGCCGCCGCCTGGCCCCGCGCCCGCCGCGCAAGGCGACCCTGCCGCGCAGGCCTGGGCGGAGCTGAAAGACAGCAAGAACCAGGCCGAGCTGGAAGAGTTTGTCACCCGCTTCGGCGATAGTTCTCAAGCTTCGCTGGCGCGGGCGCGGCTCGACGAGTTGAAAAAGCTCGCAGCCGTCGTAAAGCCCGTGGCGCCGTCGCTTCCCCCTGGTCCGTGCGGTGCCGCGGCGCAGACCGTGTCGCTGGCGACGCGAGCGGCCCGGCCATTGTCGGACGTGGAGGCGTGTGTGCTCAAGCCGAAGGACGTGTTCAGGGAGTGCGACAAGTGTCCCGATATGGTGGTGGTGCCGCCGGGCTCGTTCACCATGGGCTCGCCGCCGAACGAGGCCGGTCGTGCGGTCGACGAGGGGCCCGAGCATTTGGTGACGCTGGCAAAACCGTTCGCGGTCGGCGTTTTTGCGGTGACCTTTGATCAATGGGAGGCCTGCGTGGCCGATGGCGGCTGCAACGGCTACAATCCCGCAGACGGGAGCTTTGGACGCGGCCGCCTGCCGGTGATCAACGTCTCGTGGAATGATGCCCAAGCCTACGCGGCCTGGCTATCCAAAAAGACGGGCAAGATCTACCGGCTGCTGAGCGAGGCGGAACGTGAATACGTGACGCGCGCCGGTAAGCCGACGCTCTTTTGGTCTGGCGCGTCGATCACGGCAAAGGAGGCCAACTACGACGGCACCAACCGCAAAACCCTTCCGGCCGACGCGTTCGTCCCCAATCCCTTCGGCCTCTATCAAGTCCACGGCAATGTGTGGGAATGGGTTGCCGACTGCTATCACGAAAACTATGCAGGCGCTCCCTCGGACGGCTCGGCGTGGTCGTCTGCCGACTGCAGCCGCCGCGTCCTGCGCGGCGGCTCGTGGAGGGATTCGGCGCGGTTTCTGCGCTCGGCTGCCCGCCAGCGGTACAATCCCGATTACCGCGACAATGACCACGGATTCCGGCTCGCCCGACCGCTGTGAGATCGGCCGATGTTTGGCGTCAATAGGCCCTCGGAAATCGCCCGCTGTTCATATATGATTACAAGAAGATCGATGGTAACGTGAGCAGTGATCACCAAGCAGTGTTTTTCGGGTGAGGGTTGTCGTTCTGATCCGATTTGGAATCGAACCACCCACGTCAAGTCAGTTGATTGCCTGCTTCGTTGCCTTCTGGCGGGCCTGTTGCTGTATTTCCTCGGCCCGGCTCACGCCCAAAACAAGGCCGCGGAAAGAGTTTTCGTGGCTTACTACGAAAGCTGGCTTGCCAGCGCCGATCCCCATCGCGACGTGGACGAAGTGCTTGCCGGACTGCCCCGCGTCCTCGATGTCGTCAATCTTGCGTTCATGCGTCCGGACGCGCGCTATTCCGGGCAGTTGGATCTGTCGGGTACTGGACTTGAATTTCAGTACGGCGGGGCGGTTCTCAAGAGCTCTCTCCGAAGACTAAAAGAGAAAAGTCCCAATACAAGAGTACTCGTCGCCGTCGGCGGGGCAGAGGCTGCGAATTGGGCGCATTTCGCTCCGGCGGCGATTGCACGGTTCGTTCGGGATTTTGAGCTGGACGGAGTGGACATCGACTTTGAGCCGACGTCTCCCCGATGCAGAAAGCTTGCCGAAAAGGTCAGGTGCGATACCGACGAGCTTCTCTTGAAATCAATAACGGACCTTCGCTCGCTCCTCCCGCGCCCCGCCGTCATGTCCCTCACCGCCCACAGCACGAGCGCGTTCGGAGAGGATCGCTGGAGAGATGCGCCGCCGCAAGGAGGCCCCAACTACGGGATGCTGCTCGGGTTTTTGCGTAATCGCCACGCATCCGAAGAGATCGATCTCCTCAATATCATGGCCTACGATGCCGGCTCCGATTTCGATCCAATTCAGGCTTACGATGCCTTCCGACACTATTTCCGAGGACCGATCTTGATAGGCTTCACCCCGCCCCCGGAAGCTTGGGGAGAGCACGCATATTCTCCCGCCGAAGTCGAGCGGGTGCTTCGTGCCGCCCTGCGACGCGGGGCCGCCGGCGCCATGCTCTTTGGCCTTCGGAAAACGCCCGCCGGATCCTCGCGCGGAAGCGGCGGGCTAACTCCGTTTGTGGCGGTCATATCGGGGACGCTTGCGGCGAACTGACCCCTTCAGGCGACCGGAGAGACACCGACCCGACCCTTGCGAGTTTGTTCCAGCCTTGCGCATTTCCCCGCAGGCTAGCGAACAGGACCTGCAGAATCACGACGTATAAGACTTGCCGATAGCAGATTCTCTGCAGGGGCAAATATAACAAAAGGCGTCGCGACTCCCTGGGCTCCAGCGCGAAGGCAAGGATGGCGATCAAAAGATCGGTTACAAAGATAAAGGCAGACGCGGCCGCCGCCCAAATGATGGATTGTGCGCTGTAGGTCTGCGGATGCATGAACATGTCGACCGTTCCCCGAACGATCGCCATCACAAGAATCAGGTCCATGATGGGACTAGTAAGCGGCAGCAGAACGCTGAACAGGATGATGCTGGGCAACGAAAGGAAGGCCAGCGCGCCAAACCTAGGTCGGAACATGGCGTCCGAGTGGCGATAGGCCGCCTGCAGCGTGCCGTAAATCCAACGAAAGCGCTGGCGCATGAAGCTGCGCCAAGTCTGCGGCGCCTCCGTCCAGCCGATCGCGTTCATTTCGTGCGTGATCTTATATCCCAGCCGGTGAATGGAGAGCGTCAGATCGCAATCCTCGGCCAGGGTCGCCGGGGTGAAACCTCCTGCCTTCAAGATTGCTTCGCGACGCCACATTCCAATCGCGCCCGGAATGACGGTGATGGCATCCATTTTGGCCAGTCCGGCTCGCTCGAGATTTTGGCTGGTCACGTATTCGAGCGCCTGCAGCTTCGTGACAAGATTGACGCGGTTGCCGACCTTGGCATTGCCGGCGACCGCGCCCACAGTCGGATCGCCAAAATGGCTGGCCAGCAGGCGAATGGCGTCCGGCTCAAGAAGGGTGTCGGCATCGAGCAATACTACGACTTCACAGGTTGTCTGCTCGATCCCAAAGTTGAGAGCCCGCGATTTTCCCCCGTTTGGCTTTTGACAGACCCGGACTCGCGGATCGTGGGCAAAGGCCTGCTCAACGACAGCGACCGTATTATCGGTGGATCCGTCGTCAATGACGAGGATCTCCCGCAAACCGGGGTAGTCGGATCTCACTATGTGCTCGATGGTGCGAACGATTACCTTTTCCTCGTTGTGTGCGGGAATGATCACACAGGCGCTCAGCGGCGGGCAAGCCGGAGGCTTCGCCGACAAGCGGCTGAGGAGCGCGCATATCAGCAACACCAGGAAGCGGAGAGCGGTGATCAGAATGCATGCCCAGATCAGGCCGACAAAGACTACTTGCTCGAGGGATACGCCCTCGAAACCGACTTTCGCGATTGAAACCCATCTGTGGTCGGAGGAGGGAATCGCGGTATTCCAAGCCTGCCCTGTGAGCTCGGTAATCTCCGTGAAGCGAAATCCTTCCGCTCGCAATGCGGAAATCAGTTCAGGCAATGCTTCGACGGTATTGTTTCTCTTGCCGCCCGCATCGTGGAATTCGACGACCGAGCCCAATCCGGCTCGAGCTTTCCCCACGACTTTACGAACGATCTCCTCCTTTGACAGTCCGGTCCAATCATCCGAGTTGAGATTGGCGCCGATCGAAAGGTAGCCGAGCTGGCTCGCAAGCTCGACGATGTGCGCCTCCGTCGGTGTGGTCGCCATGTCGTCGGTGGCGTAGGGCGGCCGGAAAAGTCGAACCGAGCTCCCGGTCAGCGCTTGCAAAAGACGCTGTGTGGCGTTCAGCTCGACCGCGACCAGCCAGTCCGGCAACTCCGAGAGGTTCGGATGGGTGAAGGTGTGATTACCGAGCGCATGTCCTTCTTGGACGATACGCCTGATGGTCGCGGGGTGTTGGAGCGCCAGAATACCGACAACAAAAAATGTCGCTTTCACGTTCTCCCGCTTCAGAACGTCGAGAATTCGCTCGGTATATTGGGGCTCCGGACCATCGTCGAACGTAAGAGCGATTGCGCCCGGAAGAGCGCCGGTCGCTTGCAGCGTCCACGGCTGCGGCAGGACCTCGTACTCTTCCCGAGCTATTTCGTGGGTCGATTTTGCCACAATGCTTCGTCGTCCGAGGGTTGGGCGCGTCTGAAATCGATACACTTCACCTTTGCCGACCGCCAGAATGGGCGAATCGAAGCCCAGCTGTTCGAGGGCTTCGGGACTAGGCGGGTTAGACATGACATCCCGCTTGAAAAGCTGCCATACCGACTCGTCGACTGATCCGAGCTCCCAGAGCGCCACGCCTTTCGGCGCCAGCGGAGCCACTGCGCCGATTTGGTTGAAGACCGTGACGGCGTCTAGAAACCAGATTTCGTGCGAGTAGCCGTTCTCGTCAACCATCGCGAGTCGCGGGTTTCCGCTCGTTTCGTCGAAGTGAATTTCCGCACCCGGAGCGGCGGCCATGGCCATAACGGTGCTGAACGGGACGGGCCGGGAGGGCGTTTCCGCCACCCAGTCCCTTCCAAGAGAGGCAACCGCAAAAACCAGCTTCTCTGCGGGCACATCGGCCGCGCGAAGCATCGCTGTTCGATCAGACCACGGCTTCGGTGCCAAGGGGCCTGATCCCGGAATGCTTTCGTTAAAGAGCTCAACAATGACAAAATCAGTAAGGGCAGCAAGCGCTTTGTAGTCGACGGGCCAGTCGCCAGGAGTCAACACGGCGATGGTCTTCTTCGTCGGCCTGAGCTGCGCCGCCAGTTCCGCGAGGAACATGCGAAACGCATCTTCATCGACGCCGATGGGATCTTCGAAATTTACCACCAGACCATCAAAGCCATACTTGCGCATGGAGCCGATGATCTCTTGTTCAAGCCGTACGCGGAACGCCTGGTCTGACAGGCGCGCGAATGCCCGCTCCACGCCGTCTTCGTTGCCTTGGTCCGATAGCATTGCCAGAATTTGCAGCCGCTGAGCTCGGCGAGCGATTCTCACTGTGGCGCCGATATTGCCGTCGTCCTGTTCCGGATCGTCGGCTTCGGCGATGGTGCCGTCGATGTTGGCCGTCAGCCACTCGCCAATGAGGCCGTCCAGCTCGCCGGCATGTTCGGTAAGCGCGGTCCGGGCGGCGGGTGAGGTGCTGTCTATGAACGCAAACCTTTGGAATGGGCTGGGTCGCGCCGACTGCGCCTCCTGCTGCGACGCGGTCGTTCGGCGTTCGGCCCGCCCGGTCGAATCAGCCGAAAGGAACGCCAGGATGAACGAACTCGTCAGAGCGGCGGTAAGCAGCCTTTTCGGCAAACCTTTGAGCACGCGCGTCATCTCCCGATGCACACAACGATTGTGGGTAGACTTCGGTTCTAGGCCTTTGGCGTACTACTCGTGCCAGACCGCTCTGGAGTTGCCCTGCCTGGCGACCCGCCATGCGCGGCTGGACGATGGCGCGCGGTCAAGGGGTCTTGCTATCGCCCAGGCAAGAGACGATTCTTGTTGCCCGAGCGATTGCTCTGGCGTCACGCTGACGTTCTGGATGCTGAGAAAGAGACCGATCGGAAGCGCAATCAGCGCTGTCGCGCCCGTAAGGAGCACCAATCTAACGGCCTTCCAACGTCGGCCGGTCACGTCCAAAAATACGGGATTTGCGGACATCGAGAATCCATCTGTTTCCGATTTATTAATGGGTAATATAGTATGCATTGCAGGTTTGCGTCAAAATGTACCGAGCGTTAAGCCTAAGATGGCGCGCTCGGCGACGACTTTTAAACAGGTTTGCGGTCAGTGCGGCCCTGCGTCGGCTAGAGAAATTACATATACTAAAAGTTGCACATCCTTAGATAATGATCAATAATAAATCCAATTTTTGGTAATTTCGCCAACCTTGGGCTTTGCATTCGGACGTAGAACGCTGGTCAAGATGTACCTAAATTGCAACGGTTAATGCCAATTGGGTATTAGTCATTGATTTCTCAGTGATTGCTGACCATTCTGTCGCAGGTTGAGTCTCGTTGCGGCGGTATTGGGTGGGGTGTGCGATGTTTGTTCGGGTTTCCGCTGTGGCGGCGTGTGTATATATGAGTATTGCGTCCGCTTCCGCGGCAGACTTGGGCCCCAGGTCGACCGCCGACACGTCGGACCAGGTGGAAACCGTCGCCATCAACGCGGGCTTCACTCTTACCAATCCCTACAGCGCCTATGGCGACTTCGCGCTTCTGTGGGCCCCCACTAAAGAGGGGCTGGACAAGTCGGGATTTCGCGTTCGGCTCTCGAGCGTCGACGGAACCTACAGCTATATCGACAGCACCAGCATGTCGCGGGTGTACGGGGTCGGCCAGGAGCAAAGTCTGCTCTTCGGGTATGAGTTGTTCAATACCTCCGGCAACACGAGCCTCCTGCTGATGTTCGGCGGCGACGTTCAGGAGAACCGCGTGAATGCCTTCGATCCGCTAAATCCGGTGCAAGGCACTGAATTCGGCTACAAGGTGCTCGGCGAGTTCTATTCGAACCCCACCACGAAGACGATGCTCCAAGGGGAGGGAACCTACTCGACGGCATTCAAGAGCTTCTATTCTCAGTTCGAGGCTGGGTACGCCCTGTTCGCCCCGGAGGTCTTCGTTGGGCCCTATATGGCGATGTTGGGAGACGAGCATTATGCCCAATGGCGCCTCGGCGGCAGCATCAACGGTCTTAAATTCGGCAAGCTTGAGTTGGGATTCTACGGCGGTTACCTGCACGACCGAGACCAGGGAAGTGGCGCTTTCGGAGGCGTGACCTCGTACATCCGGTTCTAGTCTCGGTCGGCATTGACGGGGTGATCATAGCCAAATGGGCCCGCGTCAATGGCCCCATGATTCACACTCATCTCTACCTTCCTCGCGCCGCACCGGTTCGCTCGGCGGCGGACGCCATTTCTGCGCCGCCTCATAGCGCTTGGCATAGCGGTAGAATGTGCCTTCGAAATTGCCGAGCGCGATGACGAACCCGGCCCAGCCGTCCTTGTAACCCTGTTTGAAGATGTAGTGCTTCAGAAACACCCAGATGCCATGGCCAAGCGCGCCGCCCATCGATACGCGCTTGTCTGAAAGCTTTTGCGCGCCAAGCGAGGAGTAGCGGTTCATCTTGTGGATGACCTCTTCGAGATTGCGGAACGGGAATTGCCAGATCTCGTTGTCGAGCTTACCGAGCGGGCGATCGGTCTGCAGCTCGTAGCCCTCGTGCACCGGCTCGAGCGTGTAGCGTAGCGTGCCCTTGCGGAAGAGCTGCGGCTGGCGATAGTTCGGGTACCACCCGCTCCCCTTGATCCAGCGCCCCATCATGAAATTGCGCCGCGGCACCAGATAGGCATCGTGCGGCGGCGGCGATGCGAGGAGCTTGAGGACCTCGTCGCGCACCTGCGGTGTGCAGCGCTCATCGGCGTCGAGGCTGAAGATCCAGGGATGCGTGCAGGCTTCGACGGCGCGATTGCGCAAGTCGCCGAAACCGTTGAACGGGATCTGGACGACGCGCGCGCCAAGGCTCTCGGCGATTGCGGCGGTAGCATCGGTGCTGCCGGAATCGGCGACGATCACTTCATCAGCCCACAGGACGCTTTCCACCGCAGCCGCAATTTTCTCGGCTTCGTTGTAGGCGATGACATAGGCCGAGATTTTTTGCATGGCGCAGAGGTTTTCATCGCCCGCGCCGGCGGGCGACCCAGTAAACATCGGAGAATGTGAAAGGCATGGCCCTACCGCACTTGCTTGGACGCGGATTACTGGATCGCCCGCCGGCGCGGGCGATGACGGCTGAGATAAGCAATGATTACAAGGTCACTATTCCTGATCAGTGCGTGCGACCGACGGAGAACTCGACGGCTTCCTCGAGCGCCTGCTTGAGCGGCGAGGCGGGAAATAGCCCGAGCGCGTCCTTGGCGATTGCGCCGTAGTGATGCGCGCGCTTGATCGTGTCCTCGATGGCGCGGTGCTTGGTCATCAGACCGATGGCGAACTCGAGGTCGCTGTCGTTCGCCTCGCCGCGTTCGAGCGTGCGGCTCCAGAAGCCGCGCTCGGTGTCGGAGCCGCGGCGGAACGACAGCACCACCGGCAGCGTGATCTTGCCCTCGCGGAAGTCGTCGCCCACGTTCTTGCCGAGCTTGGCGGCCTTGCCGCCGTAGTCGAGCGCGTCGTCGACCAGCTGGAAGGCGATGCCGAGATTCATGCCGAACGAGCGGCAGGCAGCCTGCTCGGCCTTCGGTCGAGCGGCAATGACCGGCCCGACCTCGCAGGCGGCGGCAAACAGCTCGGCAGTCTTGGCGCGGATGACGCAGAGATACTCATCCTCCGTCGTGGCGGTATTCTTGGCGGCGCTGAGCTGCATCACCTCACCCTCGGCAATGACCACGGCGGCGGCGGACAAGATTTCGAGCGCCCGCATGGAGCCTGTCTCGACCATCATCTTGAAGGCCTGGCCGAGCAGGAAATCGCCCACCAAGACGCTCGCCTCATTGCCCCACAACATGCGCGCCGCCATTCGGCCGCGCCGCAATTCGCTCTCGTCCACTACGTCGTCATGCAACAGCGTCGCGGTGTGCATGAATTCGACCGCGGCGGCGAGCTTGTTGTGGCCGTCGCCGGAATAACCGGCGAGCCGCGCATAGGCCAGTGTCAGCATCGGACGAAGCCGCTTG
>JBKQHQ010000194.1:0-61705 GCA_052148715.1 Xanthobacteraceae bacterium
ATCACAACTCGATTCCGCAGCAAATCGCAAAATTTCTCGCGACGGATTCTTGACAGAAAGTAGAAAAAATGCCCACCGCAGGAATCAAATCCCGGAATGCCGTAGCCCACGAGGGGGGAGGTGAAGAGCGGGTTCTTCAACTTCGCGCGCATGCGGATTTCCATCAGCGATCGATCTGCAGCTCGGCCGAGCGCGCCCGGGAGACGCATAGCATGATGTTGCCGGCCTGCTCGGCCTCGGTGAGGACGAGGTCGTGATGCTCGGCTTCCCCGCCGAGGAGTTTTGTGCGGCAGGTGCCGCACGTACCGCTTTCGCAGGAGCTCGGCACTACATAGCCGCGCGCGCGCAGCGCCTCGAGAATGGTGACGCCGACCGGCACATCGACCACTTCGCCCGAACGCATGAGGCGAACCCGGAACGGCTGATCCTGCGGGCTATACTTGGGCGGCTCGGCGAACGCCTCGAAGTGCACGCTCGAGGGCGACCAATGCCCAGTCATGTCGCGAACCGTCTGCATCATCGAGCGGGGGCCGCAGCAGTAAAGATGGCCCTTCGGCCGCTCCAGGAGCGGCCATAGATCGAGCGCCCGGGCAGGATCACCGCGGTCGTGGTGAATCGTGACTTGACCGCGGAATTCCGGCCCGCCAAGCGCGTCGCCAAAGGCGGTCGCGCTCGGCGTGCGGGCGCAATAGTAAAGCTTGAAGCGGCCGGCCCCGCTGCTCTTGAGATGTCGCACCATCGACAGGATCGGGGTGATGCCGATGCCGCCGGCAATGAACAAGTATCCGGCGGAGCTCTGCACCAGCCCGAAATCATTGCGCGGGGCGGAGATCAGGAGCTCATCGCCGGCTTTGGCGTCGTCAACGAGGCTCAGCGAGCCGCCCCGCCCCTCCGCCTCGCGCTTGACCGCAATGACGTAGCGGTCGCGTTCGGCCGGATCGTTGCACAGGGAATATTTACGCTCGAGCCCGTTCGGGACCCGCAGCGCGACGTGCGATCCGGCGGTGAATTCCGGCAGGTCGGCGCCGTGCTTATGCCGCAGCTCGAACAAGAAGGTTTCGTCGGCGATGCGCGAGGTGTCGCTCACGACGAGCGACGTCATCTCCGCTGTAGCGCCATTCGCAGCCATCAACCGAGTCCGGCAATCACTTCCATCTCACAGGATAATCTTAGAGGTCTAATGTTGCTGCTTCAACCGGCAACGCTGAGATTTGTTGCCGCAGCGCACAATAACGCAGTGTTGCGCCTCGACAGCGGGGACGAATTTCGATTAACTTAGAGAGCTAATATGTGCAGCAATGGTCGACCATGTTGTGTCACCGACACGCAACGCTCGCCCAAGGAGGACGCCATGCTCACTGCCGACGAAAACGACTTGTTGTGCCAGGTCGAAGGCAATGCGGCCATGGGTCAACTGATGCGGCGGCATTGGATTCCCGCCTGCCTGTCCGAGGAGGTCGCGCGGCCGGACGGCACGCCGATGAAGGTCCGGCTCCTGGGCGAGGACCTCGTGGTCTTTCGCGACAGCGACGGCCGGCTCGGCGTTCTCGACGAGCATTGCCCGCACCGCCGCGCTTCGCTCGCGCTCGGCCGCAACGAAGATTGCGGATTGCGCTGCCTCTATCACGGCTGGAAAATCGACGTGGAAGGCAATGTCCTTGAAATGACCTCGGAGCCGCCGGAGAGCGGCTTTGCCGGGAAGGTGAAGCACAAGGCCTATCCGGCGCGGGAAGCCGGCGGGTTCGTCTGGACATATCTCGGGCCGGTCGCGGACATGCCGGAATTCGAGCCCCCAGCCTTCGCCCCGACGCCCGACTGCCGGGTGAGCATCGTCAAGATCCGCGTTCCCTGCAATTGGGCGCAGATCATGGAAGGGCAGATCGATTCCGCCCACAGCTCCAGCCTGCATTCCTCCGACATGGTCCCGGCGCGGGTCGACGGCGCCAAGGCGACCGACCAGACTTGGTTGCGGCCTTCGACCGACCGGGCACCGCGGCTGCAGGTCGAGACCACGCGGTTCGGCTTCCACTACGCGGCGATCCGCCGCCCGATCGCCAATGCCAACACCCACGATTACGTGCGCGTGACGATGTACGTCGCGCCTTTCACGGCGCTGATTCCGCCGAACAACGTCTATAACGTGGCCACGGTGCTCGTCCCGATCGACGATACCAACACGATGTTTCACTTCATCGCCTGGAACGACGCCAACAAGCCGGGCATCGATCAAGAGGCTTGGCGCAAGTTCAATGTCGCGCAGGTCGGCATCGACGTCGACCACGACTATCGCAATTCACGCACGCGCGAGAACCGCTACGACCAAGACCGCCAAGCCATGAAGCTCGGCGACTTCACCGGCATTCCGGGCATTCCCAATCAGGACATCGCCATGTGGGAGACGATGGGCCCGATCGCCGATCGCACCCAGGAGCGGCTCGGCGCCAGCGACCTCGCAGTCGTGGAATTCCGCAAGCTGATGGTCGACGCGGCGCGCCGGTTCCAGGCCGGCGAGCCGGCGATCGGCACGACGAAGCCGCGCATCCCGCAGGCGCAGCTGCACGCGTTCGAGGGCGTGGTGCCAAAGTCCACCAATTGGCGCACGCTCACGGTTCCGCAGGAGCTGTCCCAGCGCGACTGCGTGGCGTGAGCGGGCAGGCGATGCGATTCAATCCGCTCGCCGCGTCGCTGACCCTCCTGGCTCTATGGGCAACGCCGGCAAGCGCCGACGACAGTCTTAAAGTCGCAGTCGGGGCGCGCGGGGTCGGCGAGACCTTCGTACCCGAACTCGGGCAGACTGCGGGCATCTTCAAGAAGCACGGGCTCGCGGTGGAGGTCCTTTATACCGAAGGCGGCGGCGAAACCCAGCAGGTGGTCATTGCCGACGGCGCCCAGATCGGCATTGCGGCGGGCTTCCTCGGCACGCTCGGCGCCTTCGCCAAAGGCGCGCCGGTGCGCATCATCGGTGCAACATTTACCGGCGGCAGCCAGCTGTTCTGGTACGTGCCGGCGAATTCGCCGATCAAGACCTTGGCCGACGCCGCGGGCAAGACCGTCGCCTATTCGACCAACGGTTCCTCCACCCACGCCGCGGTGCTGGCATTGAAAAAACATTCCGGCGTCGACTTCAAGCCAATCGCGACCGGCGCCGCTCCGGCGACGTTCACGCAGACGATGAGCGGCCAGGTCGATGTCGGCTGGGCCGGCGCACCGTTCGGCGTCGAGGCGGTCGAGCGCGGCTCGACGCGCATGGTGGCGAAGGCTTCGGACGTGCCCGAGCTCGAGGCGCAGACGATCCGTCTCATCGTAGCCAACGCCGCCGAGTTGGCGCAGCGCCGCGATGTCTTTGAGCGTTTCATGCGCGCCTATCGCGAGACGCTGGAGTTCGTCTACGCGACGCCGGAAGGGCTTAAGGCCTATGCGGCCTGGGCGGGCATCGGCGAAGGCGTCGCCAAGCGCGCGCTGCAGGAATTCTTGCCGAAAGAGGCGGTCGACCCGGACCGCCTTTCCGGCATCGACGACGTCATGGCCGACGCAATTACCTACAAATATATTTCCGCCCCGCTGTCGAAGGAACAACTCGGCGAGCTCGTTCAAATTCCAGAGCGACGCCGCTGATCGACGCGCCAGCGCATGATCTTTTCCGAAAACCGGTACCCCCCTCGGGTCAAGCCCGAGGGCAGGCTTTTTCGGAATCATGCTTTAGGTCAAGCGGCCGCGGCAGCGGGCAATGGCGCCTTGCCTCTTATCATGTCCGAAGCCTTCTCGGCCATCATCAGCACGCAGGCATTGATGTGCGCGGACACGAGATCGGGCATCGCGGAGGCATCGACCACGCGCAGCCGCTCGGCGCCGCGCACCTTGAGCTCGTGATCGAGCACGCTGTCAGGCCCCAATCCCATCGCGCAGGTGGCGCACGGGTGGTGGGCGGTCACGGCGACCCTACGGATGAAGGCGTCGATCTCCGCGTCGGTCTTCACGTCGGGGCCGGGGGCGGCCTCGATGCCGCGATAAGAATCGAGCGGCTTCTGATAGGCGATCTCCCGCGCCAGCTTGAACCCGTGACGTAGAGTCTGGAGGTCTTGTGGTGCCGACAGGTAATTGCCGATGATTCGCATCGGCGCCAGCGGATCGCTCGAACGCAGCAAAACCTCGCCGCGACTTTCAGGATGCAACAAGGCGGGTCGGATGCCGAAGCCGTCGAGATAGGGCGGCTTCAGCCCGGGAAACCAGAGGTGGGCGTGCGGCGGCGCGCCGCGAAACATGAACTCGATGTCGGGAGCGGCGAGCTCAGAACGTGTCTTGATGAAGGCGTGCAGCCCGCCCGGAACGACGGTGCCGGGCCCACTGCCAAACAGATAGGCGCGGACCATGCTGAGCGCCATCCGATCAAACCGCATCTCGTCGCGAAACGAGCCGGCGGCCGGTCGCGTCCACATCAGCAATACCGCCATGTGGTCCTGCAGATTCTTACCGACCGGCAGATCGAGCACCGGCTTGATGTCCATGGCGCACAAATGCTCGGCAGGACCGATGCCGGACAGCATCAACAATTGCGGCGAGTTGAACGCGCCCCCGGCGAGGATAACCTCACGCTCGGCTGTTATCTGTCGGGTCTCCCCGCGCTGCACGAATTCGACGCCGGTCGCGCGCACGCCCTGCATCAGCACGCGTGTGGCGCGAGCCCCCGTCAAGACGGTAAGATTAGGGCGTCGACGCGCGGGTTTCAGATAGGCCGCGGCCGCCGAGGAGCGGCGGCCGTTGCGAATGGAATATTGGCCCCGACCAAATCCTTCCTGCCGGCCGCCGTTGTAGTCATCGGTCGCCGGGAAGCCGGCAGCCTTGCCGGCTTCGACCCAAGCCTCGAACAGGGGATCGCGCGTTTTCGCCCGCTCGACGCCGATCGGGCCCGATCCCCCGCGCCAGGCGTTCTCGCCGTCCTCCCAGGTCTCTGATCGCTTGAAGTAGGGCAGGACCGCGGCGTACGACCAACCCAACGCGCCCTTCTGAGCCCAGCGGTCATAGTCGCCCTGATGGCCGCGCGTGAATGCCATCACATTGATGGACGACGAGCCCCCCAGCACCTTGCCGCGCATGGCCTCGATGCTGCGGCCGTCGAGATGCGGCTCGGGCTCGGTGTGATAGCCCCAATCGAACATCCCGTATTCATGCATCTTGCCCATGCCGAGCGGGATATGGATGAGCGGATGGGTATCACGTCCGCCCGCTTCGAGCAGAAGCACCCGCGCCTGCGCGTCTTCCGTCAGCCGATTGGCCAGCACACACCCTGCCGAGCCGGCGCCGACAATGACGTAATCGAAGCCTTCGCTGGTCCGCATGCGCGCGTTTTTCCACGGCCGATGTTGCGCGGTCATCTATAGCGCGGCACGGTCGGTGCGCTCAATCAGTCTCACCAACGCTCGGCCCAGCAGCAAACTCTGCCGCGCAACGAGGTGCCGGCGGCGCTAAAACACCGGCTGCCGACGCGCGGAGCAGGTCGAGCGACGGTTCCCGGACCCGAAGCCGAGGACAGCTGAGTTTGTGGCGCGGCTCGCGCGCTCGAGCGGGGCGGACGCTCACCCTTGATTAAGCATCGCGGCGATCGCCTTGATGCGATTACGCGCGTAGTTCGGAAGGCCGCTGCTAATGGAATTGCCGGTGTTGAACGAACTGTTTCCCAACAACACCTGGGCCGGGACTAGATTGCGCAACACTGGCACGTTCTCGAACTGCTTCTGCTTCTCGAAGACATCCGCCTTGACGGCGAGCAGCATCAGCACCGTCGCCACCGTCTTGCCCGGATCTTGCGGGTGCGGCTGCGTGAGCGCCAAGAGCTTGCCGAACAGCATCACCTCGTTGACGTAGAAGATATTCTGCTCGAACGCCCCGGCGATCGGCGCCTGCACCCCAGTGAGCGTAGCGAGGTTTGCCTGATCGAGATCCGCCGGCCCAAGCACCCGGACCTCGCTTTCGAATTCGAGCGTCTTGGAGATCTGCTTCTCGCGCAGCTTGTTGACGAACGAGACCGCCAGCGGCAGCTTTCCTTCCAGCTCATAGCGCGAGTGCATGCAAATCACGACGGTCTTGCCGTCGCACCATTGCCGTTGCGGGTTACGGTTGGGAAATTTGTCGCCCTCCTTGGCCGCCATCGTCTCCGCTGCGCTAATCGCCGTGTGCTTGACCGAGGGATCGATGCGCTCGAGGAAGGGCAGCGTCGCGTAGCGCGCCAGATCGATAGAGGCAGCCGGTCGGTCCAAAACGAACCGGGCGTCGGCCACATAGAGGTGCACCTTCTCCTTGTAGGACTTTGTCACGCCGTCGTGCGTGCCGGTGACGGTCGGCTCCACGTAACCCGGAAAGAGATTCAAGAACTGCTTCTGCAATGGCCGCTCGCGCTCCCAATCCTCGAAGCGGATGAGCCCGGTATCACGTTGCACCACCGGTTCGTTGCGATGATCGCTAAACTCCACCGTCTTCGGTGTCGTTTGATCGAGCGACAGCGCCGTCGCCGAAGGTACATCGGCAATGCCGAATTCCTGCGCCGCGGCGCCTGAGCCGAAGGTCGCCAGCCCAGCGAGCACAATGAGCGCACTAGATATCGGTATGTGAGCGTTCATCACCAGCCATCCCGCCGAAGGTAGTCCGGATCGACACGGCGCTGCTGCGGGCGCCGGTCATTCTGCCACCACGGATCGAAGAAGCCGCGGAACGGCTGGCCGAAGCTCCATTGCTGCGGCTGCTGCGCCCACTGGTCCCCGAAGCCGCCAGCCATTTGGCTGTCGTCGCCCTCGGTCACGCCGGAGCCGCGCGAGACCATCGTGTATCGGGTTTCGGCAATCGCCCCGGTCGAGTCGAGCCGGAAGGACTCGATGAAGGCCCGCGGCGACCCCGGCGGCACCCGTTCGCCGCTATGCACATCGATCGGCACGAAAGCAAGCCCCTGCCGCGCTTCGGCGGAAGGCGGATTGAGGGCCACCTTTGGGATGCCGGCAGCCCAGGCCGACTGGATGATCGATTCGAAGATCGGCGCCGCCACGCTCGAGCCGGTGCTGCCGGCGCCAAGCGTGTGTCGCTTGCCGTCGGCATTGTCATAGCCGACCCACACAGCCACGGTGATGTCGTTGGTGAAACCCACGAACCACGTGTCGTTCTCGTCCTCCGAGGTTCCGGTCTTGCCGGCCACATAGGGCGAAAGCTGGTGCATCGCGCGCGCGGTCCCGCGCTCAACCACGCCCTGCAACATGGTCTTGAGCTGGTAGAACGAGACCCGATCAGCGGAGGCAAGCGAGACCAACGGCTGGGGCCGGTGTTGGTAGACCGCGTGACCGTCCTGCTCCACCGATTCCAGCAGATAGGGGGTGGGCCTCGCCCCCTCGTTGGCGACCGTTGCGTAAAACGCCGCGAGATCGATGGGGCGCACCGGCTGGGCGCCAAGGACGAACGGATAATACCGCTCGCATTCGGGATAGATACGCGCCTCCACGGCAAGCTCGCAGACGCGATCGAGGCTGGCGGCTGGGTCCTCGTCGATGCCGCCGTCGAGCAGATGCGCCGTCACCAAGTTCTTGGAATTCTCAAGACCGCGGCGCAGCGTCGTGATGCCCCCACCGCCGCCGCTGTAGTTCTTCGGCGACCAATAATCCTGTTCGCGCGCGTGGGCCGTCCCGTTGATCGGCGGCAGCGTGATGGAGGAGTCCTGCACCAGCGTATCGGGCTGGAGGCCGCTCTGCAGGGCGGCCAAGTAGGTAAGCGGCTTGATGGCCGAGCCGGGCTGCCGCTGCGCCTGGGTTACCCGATTGAGCTGGCTCGTCGGATAGGAAAAACCGCCCGTCATGGCGAGAACCCGGCCGGTCTTGTTTTCCAGGATCACGACGGCGCCCTGCACGGTCGGACGCACCCGCAGCTCAGCGCGGGCGGCGGTTTTCCCTTTGCCGTCCTGCACCATCACATAGATCACGTCGTAGGGCTTGAGGTTGCGCCGCGTGGCGGAGCCACTGGTCGTCAGCGGCAGCACCCGCCCGTCCATGAGCCCGACCTGAAGCCCGTCGCCGCCGCGGCTAATCGCGCCACCCTTGCCGCCGACGCCGACGTTCTTGCCGCCCGGGCCGGCAGCGACCGGCGCCTTGCCGCTGGTCGGGTCCATCACCATTGCCGGGGCCCAGTGCACGTCGTAGAGCGGCAGACGCGTGCTCTGCAGCGCCAGCTGCCAGATCGGCAGTCCCGTCGGAAGCGCCTTCGGGTCGGCCTCCAAACGGCGCACGGTGTCGGCCAAGTTCGCTTCCGGGCCCTGGAAATTGACCCGACCGTTGTTCATCTCATAGCGCGCCAACCCCTCCTGCAGCGCCGCCTCGGTGGCCCGCTGCAAGGCTTGGTCGATGGTGGAGCGAACCGTGTAGGAGGTCGCCGTCAGGCTGTCGATGCTCGCCATTGCCTTGGCCTCGCGGCCGAGCTGATCGACGAAATAGAGGCCGGAATCGTGCCGGGGGCGCTCGAAGGCAACGAGCCGCGGTGCGGCGCTCAACGCCTGCTTGGTCTGCTCGGCGCTGATCACCCCGTTCTCCTGCATCCGGCTCAGCACGTAGGCGCGGCGCTCCTGGGCCCGCTCGGCGTTGCGATCCGGACTAAAATAGCTCGGTCCCTTCGTCAGCCCGGCGAGCAGTGCGCCCTCGCCGAGCGTGAGATTCTTTGCCGACTTGCCGAAATAGCTGCGCGCGGCCATTTCGATGCCCCACGAGCTGCGGCCGAGATAGATCGAATTGAGATAGAGCTCGAGTATCTCGCCCTTGCTGAGCGTATGCTCGATGCGCGACGCCACGATCATCTCGCGGATCTTGCGCTCATAGGTCACATCGTCGCCGACCAGCAGGTTCTTCGTCACCTGTTGGGTGATCGTCGATCCGCCTTGCGGACGGCCCGCCTGCGTCAGGTTGCCAACGAAGGCGCGGATCAGGCCGCGCTCGTCGATCCCGTGATGCTCGAAGAACCGCTTGTCTTCGGCGGCCACGAACGCCTGTTGCACGCTCTCGGGAATCTCGCTTAACGGCACCCATGTGCGGCGGTGGTCGGGTTCGAAGACCTCGGTAAAGCGCTCGCCCTTGCGGTCGAGCATGACGCTGACACCGGGCAGCTTCAGACCCTTCAAGGTCGTGTGGTCGGGAAGGTCGACCGCCGCTCGGTTATAGAAGGCGATCACCTCATTGATGGCGACCGGGGAATTGGCAATGGTTTCGTTCTTGCAGAACTCGCGATAGGCGGTGACCAGATCGTTCAAATTGAGGCCACGAAGGGCTTTGATCTCACTCTTGATCTCGCCGGCAGCCGGCTTGGTATCATCCATCGCGGTCGAGATCAGATCGTCGAGATTGATGTCCTCGACGTCGAAGGCCTTGCGCATTTGCGCGCAGCCATCGCGCAGAAGTTGCGTAACCTCCGCCTGGTCACGCACCGGGTCGAACTGGGTCTTGATCGTGTCCGGCCGGGTCGTGACCTGGCTGAACGCGAGCGCCGTGGCAAATATTTTTACGAGGATCGTGTTCATCGGGACATAAACCAGTGCGCCGCGGACTCGCGGCTATGTTGCTATTTCATCTGAACAAAACGGCCGTTTTGGGGAGTGCACAGTTTTCCGAGCCGACCGCAGGCCTGCACCGACCCGCATGTAGGCTAATCGATGGTTACGACAACGTCTTAACAGAGGCTTACGGGAGGCCAGAGACCGGCTTAGGAACGCCGAACCTGCCGATTCGGTTCCTATCGTCTGCGCCTGCGCAGACGGACGGCATGGGCAACCCGCAATCGCGCGCGGTTGGATAGGTCCACTCGCCTTTCGGTAGATGCCTGGGAGCCCCGCCAAGCGTCGTCCCGATTCACGGGTGACGGATGCGAATGCCGAAAATCGCACCTTCCGGGCAGTCGAAACGAGGAGCGTTCGCGTCCGCGCTATTACAATTTTGTTACGCATGGCCCACTTTGCGCTAAAATATATTTGAGAATATCGTTGGATTCTCCGGATGTACCTGGATGCTCCGGATGTACAGTGCCCAGGTATTTGTGTTGGCTCGACGCAGGGAGAGCACGTCAGTGGGGGAGAAGAGCGTAATGGACGACCACACCGCCAAGGCCTTCGACCTCGATCTGCGAGAGCTCGAGAGCGATATCGCCCAGATGGGCGCTTCCGTGAAGCAGCAGATCGAGACCGTGATGGGTGCTTTGGAAACCCGCGACAGTGCGCTCGCCCATCACGTCATTCTGGCCGATACCAAGATCGACGCGCTGCAGAACAAGATCGAGGAAAAGGCCGTCGTCACGATTGCGCGCCGACAGCCGATGGCGGTTGATTTACGGCAGATCGTGGGGGCACTGCGTATTGCCAATGACTTCGAGCGAATGGGCGACCTCGCCGACAACATCGCCAAGCGAATCCTTTTGTTGTCGGACGAATCCTGGCCGAATGAAATCATCGTCAAGCTCGAGCACATGGTGAAGCTCGTTGTCGACCAGCTCAGCCGAGTGCTCGACAGCTACGTGCGCCACGATGCCGCCGAGGCGCTTGACGTGTGGCGCAATGATGAAGAGGTCGACTGGCTGAACAATTCGCTGTTCCGCGAGCTCCTCACGCACATGATGGAGGATCCGCGCAACATCACCTTCTGCACCCATCTCCTGTTCTGCGCCAAGAACATCGAGCGCATGGGCGACCACGTAACCAACGTGGCGGAAAGCGTGTATTACATTGTGGAAGGGCGCACGCTCATGGATGAGCGGCCCAAAGCCGACCTGATGGCCGTGCGGCCAGAATCGTCCCTGCGGCAATGAAGTGAGGTAGGATGGGTTTCGCAAGAGCTCAACCCATCCTGAGTTACAGCTACGAGCCCTCGGCGAAGCCCGACAGCTTGCGGGCGCGGGTCGGGTGGCGGAGCTTCTGCAGCGCCTGCGCCTCGATCTGCCGAATGCGCTCCCGTGTCACACCGAAGGTCTTGCCCACTTCCTCGAGCGTGTGATCGTTCATGCCGCCGATGCCGAAGCGCATGCGCAAGATGCGCTCCTCCCGTGGCGTCAACTCGGCGAGCGCCTCGGCCACGACCCGGCCGAGCGCGCTCGTCTCCGCCGCGGTGTGCGGATTGACGGCATCGGACGCCTCGATCAGATCGCCCAGGGTCGCGTCTCCGTCCTCGCCGACCGGAAGATCGAGCGAGGTCGGCTCCTGCACCAGCGAGAGCACCTGCTCCACGTGGGCGGCCGGAATCCCTGAACGCGATGCGATTTCGCCGGTTGCCGGATCGCGGCCCTCCTGCTGGTAGAGCTTCCGCCGCTCGCGATGCACCTTGGCCGCGGTCTCGGTCATGTGCACCGGAATGCGGATCATGCGGCCTTGGTCGGCGATGGCGCGCACGATCGACTGGCGAATCCACCATACCGCATAGGTCGACACCTTCACGCCGCGCCGATAGTCGAACTTCTCGACGGCGTGCATGAGGCCCATGTTCCCCTCCTGGATCAGATCGAGGAGGTCGAGCGAGCTGTAGCGGCGGTACTTCTTCGCGATCGAAACGACCAGACGCAAATGCGCCTGCACCATCTCGTCGCGCGCATTCTTGACCTCGCGCCGGGCCTGGTTCACCTGCGTAATCAGGCTGCGAAAGACCGGGATCGGCAAGCCGACGCGCTGCGCCAAGCCGAGAAGCTCGGCGCGCAGCTCGGTGACCCGATCCTTGTGGTGCTTGACGAGCGTCTTCCAGCCGCGCCCGGAGAGCTTGGCCACCTCGCCGAGCCAATCCGGGTCGAGCTCGTGGCCGATGTGCCGCTCGAGCAGGTCCTTGCGGGAGATGCCGCAACGCTCGGCGAGCCGCATAAGCTCGCGCTCGGTCCCATGCAGCAGCCGCTGCTCCCGCTCGAGCTCGCCGATGAGGTCGGCGACGCGCTCGGGATGCAGGTGCAGGCTGCCGAGCTCGCAGCTCAAGTCGCTCAACAGCTGGTGCAGACGCACACGGTCGCGCTTGGGCAAATCCCGACCGCGTGCGGAGGCCTTGACCAACTTCTGACTGAGTGAAGCGATTTCCTGGGCGAGGCCCGCCATGTGCTCGACCCGCGCGGTAACGCCGGGCAGCAGCTTGGCCTCGCGCATGGCGAAGGTGTCTGACCCCTCCTCGTCGCTCCGCCCTTCGGATGCGGCGGCCTCCCCGGCGGGTTTGTCGCCGTGGCCGACCGATTCGGAACCGGCTACGCCCTCGGCAACCGGCTCACCGCCTCCCGAAATGGACAGGTCGATGAAGTCGCGCAGCCGCAGCTCGCCTCGAGACAGCGCACCGCCCCACCCCATCATCCGCGCGATGAGCCCAGGGATCGAGCAAAGGCCTTCGCGCATGGACCGCTGCGCCGCTTCGATCCGCTTGGCCAACGCGGTCTCTTCCTCGCGGGAGAGCAGCTCGCCGTTGCCCATCTGGCGAAAATAGGTGTCGATCAAATCGGCCGAGAAGGTCGCGATATCGGCGGCTTGCTCCGCCTCGGCAACTATCGACTTGGTGTCGTCTTCGGCGACGGAATCGTCGCTGGCCGCGCCCGAGCGCGGAGCCGTCGCCGGCAGGCGCGCTTCCTCGGCGTGCGGCGTGACGAGCCGCGTGACGCTCGCCTCTTCAACCGGGCGCGTCTCGGTGGCTACGCGGTGATCCAGCCGCTCGGCGGAACCCTCGTACTCCTCCCGAAACCTGTAATTCAGCGACAGAGCCATTCCAAAATTCCTTCAAACAACCCTCGCAAGGCCGACGGACGCAAGCGACAGCCACCATGGCCGCAGACGGCGATCCATTGCCCTCAGGATAACCGAGTTAGCGGAGCGCTGGCCAGCAAGCTGGGGAATTGCGGAGCCCATGCCGAAACGCGCCAGGCGCGTCGGCCATAACCTGCTCACGCGATCAAGTAATCGCATATGGGCGCAGAATCAAGCCTATAAAGAGGCGTAAGCGGGCCTTCGACAGCTTTGAAGAAAGGATTACCGTCGATCTTAAACGTGAAATTATCTCATGTACTCGCAATGGTTTTGGCCACCGACATCCGATCATCCCCTTAAGTCAAGGGAGCTCTCAAACGCCACGCCAAGCTTGTTGTCGATGCGCCAACGCACGCGGCAAGGCCGGCACGAGCGCCCGTGGTCGAAGGTCAACTCGAACGTCTCCGGCAAGAGCTCCGTGCCGGTGAGTGAAAGGCACGCGCCGGAATTGGTCAAATCGTGCAGCGTGCAGGAAATGATCGGCGAGGCGTGGCCAAGAATGATCTTCGCGTCGCGTGAGACCCGCGAACGCTGCTTTGCGCGGCGCTTCTCCATATTGCACCTTTGCGTTTGGTGACTCATTGATGTGTCGATAGCCGAAAAGTGTTAGGAGCCCGACAATCGCGACCCCGGCAAAACCTTAAAGCGCGGAAAGAAATGCCGGAACGGACGCAAGACCACGCCCGGCCGGGGCGCCTACGCCGGGGGTTGCCTCACCGTGGCAATTGAGATTTGCAACATGAAGCGCATGGCCTGTCTCCTCGTTGCGCTGTCGCTCACGAGCTCCAGCGCCGTGGCTGCAACCTTCACGGGAAATAGCGCGCTGGCGCTCGCTGCTCTCATCGCCGAGCGTTCACCGCTGGTGCGCCCGGCAGAGAAGCGCGTGATCGCGCGCCTCCTCGACGGACGACTCGATTTCGACTTTGCGGCAGGAAAAACGATCTCGGTTCAAGCCGATGCCGTCGTCTGCCGAGTCAGCAATGTGGACATCACGTCGCGCCGCTGCACCCTCACCTTCCGCGCCGGGAAGATCGAGCTGAAAGGTCGCAAGGCCCACGAGTTGTTCACCACGGTCGCGGAGGCCGGCGTGCCACCCGATGGAGCGGCCGGCACCATCTATGAAAGCCTGTCGCACTTGTCATGCAGCATCGCCCCGAACGAGATAAAGGAGAAAGCCGGTGGCGGCGCCGAGTGCAAATTCGATCCGGGCGCGCCCTGAGAACACCGAGTTCCCCGTGTTGGGTGCCGCTCGCTATGAAGGATGTGTGACAATCGGCAGGGAACAACAAGGTAGCGCAACAGCGCTTCCACCCTACTTTGGAAGGATGCGGCGACGGCGCCGACCACGTGAGCCGGCCATGTGCATCCATAGATGAGGACCAGTCATGTCCCTCGATCCGAAGACGGCGGCGCTCGCCTTGCACCGGTTCGGCCTCGGCCCGCGCGCGGGCACCATTGCGGCGATCGCATCCGATCCGCAAGGCGCGCTACTCGCCGAATTGGACCGACCCAATATCGGGCAGATCGCTGATGTCGATCTACCGACGAGCGCCGCCTCCGATCGCGCAGTGTTCGAGTACAACGCCGAGCGCAGTGCGCGCGATCGCCTGGAGCGCAAGCGGCGCAAGGCCGCGCAGAGCGGGATGGATGCCGCGACGACGGAAAAATCGATGGAAGCCGGCACCGAGGCGCAGCCTACGCCGCGCGAGCCGCCGCCGGTGCCCTTGCCGCAGCAAATATTCTTGAACGAGGCCAAGGCCCGGCTCGATGCCGCCGTCAAGGCCGAGATCGGCTTCGTCGAGCGCCTGGTGTGGTTCTGGTCGAACCATTTTTGCGTCAGTGCCAATGCCACGGTGATGGCCGGCGGCTACGAGCGCGAGGCGGTTCGCACGCATGTCGTGGGCCGGTTCGCCGATATGCTGCTCGCGGTCGAGGGCCATCCGGCCATGTTGATCTATCTCGACAACGCCCAGTCGATCGGGCCCAACTCGATCGCCGGCATCAACCGCGACCGCGGCCTTAATGAGAACCTGGCGCGCGAAATCCTCGAGCTGCATACGCTCGGCGTGCGCACCATCTACACGCAGACGGACGTCACCAATTTCGCAAAGGTCATTACCGGATGGACCATCCTGCCGACGGTCTCGAATCCTGATCACGGCGGCGAGTTCGTGTTCATCCGGCGTTTGCACGAGCCCGGACCGCAAACGGTGATCGGCAGCACCTATCCCGATACGGGGGTCGAGCAGGGCCGTTCCGTGCTCGCGGATTTGGCGCGTCGTCCGGCCACCGCGAGGCACGTCGCCACCAAGCTCACGCGGCATTTCATCGCCGACGACCCGGCGCCGCCGCTCATCGACAGGCTGACGCAGCGCTTCCTCGATACCGACGGCGACCTCAAGGAGATGGCCAAAGCTCTTGTCACCGCGCCGGAGGCCTGGGCGCCGGAGCGGGCGAAGATCAAGCGCCCGGGCGAATGGATCGTCGCGGCGCTGCGCGCGACCGGGCAGCCGGAAGACGTGCGCCGCATCAACCCGGCGCTGGCGCTACTCGGCGAGCCGCTCTGGCGTCCGCCGGCGCCGAAGGGCTTTTCTGACGACAACGCCACCTGGCTCGATGGCCTGGCGCAACGGCTCGACATCGCCAACGCATTTGCACAGCGCGTCGCCCCGCAACTCGATCCCGAAGCGGTTGCCGAGGCGGCACTCGGCCCGCTCGCCTCGGCGGAGACGCGCCGCACTATCGCCGGCGCAGAGAGCAAGCCGCAAGCGCTGGCGTTCCTGCTGATGGCGCCTGAATTCCTGCGGCGGTGAAGGGCTCACGCCACGCGGTCGACGACGTGCCCGGGATCGCTGGGTTGCGGCTGCGAGAGCTCGGCAGTTACAGCGCTGTGGCGCAACTCTCCCGCGATCACGTCGGTCAGCGTGTCCTGCGGGCCACTCGAGAACATCTTCGGTGACAGCTCAAGGCGCGTGACGGCCTGAAGCCAGGCGGCAGCGAGAGCAGCGGGGTCCATGGGGAGACCCTCCACGTTGTTTGGTTACACCAAAGGTAATTGGGTATGGTGTAAGAATTCTTGAATAATCACCGGCCGGCTGCGTAGCGGTTAACAACAGGTTAAAGGGTCGATACGCCTTTAGCGATGCGCGCCATTGGCCTCGATCCGACGGCAGCCGGACAGTATTCTCAACCGCACCGTCGGAATCACACCGCAACAGAGGCGCAATGGCACAGCAATCAGCCCCCCTCCCGCCGGCATCGCGTGCCAAAGGCAAGATCGTCTGGCTCGACATGGACCAGCAGGAGCTGGACGATGCCTACGATCAGGAGAAATACGCGCCTAATCGGGCGCAGATCGTCGCCCGCCGCATTGCCAACAGCGAGCGCACGCGCGCAATCATCGGGGCGCCGCAGCGCGTCGCCTATGGCCTAAGTGAGATCGAGACGCTCGACATCTTTCGCACGGCGCGCGCCAACGCGCCCGTCAATATCTTCATTCACGGCGGCGCCTGGCGGCGCAACAAGGCCGCCGACTATGCGGTGCAGGCCGAGCTTTTTGTCCGGGCCGGCGCCCATCACGTGATTCTTGACTTCATCAACGTGGACGAGGCCGGCGGCAGCCTGTTGCCTATGGCCGAGCAGGTGCGTCGCGCCATTATCTGGGTCTACCGTAACGCACAAGCCTTTGGCGGCGATCCCGATCGCATCTACCTCACCGGCCATTCCTCCGGCTCGCAGCTCGGCGGCTGCATGGTGACCCATGATTGGCGCAAGGAGGGCCTGCCCGCCGACGTCATCAAGGGCGCGCTCCTGGGGAGCGGCATGTATGACCTCAAGCCGGTGCGGCTTTCGAAACGCTCCCTCTATGTGAAATTCACCGACGAGATGGAGGAGGCCCTGAGCGCGCAACGCCACCTCGACAAGCTCAACACACCGCTTATTCTTGCCTACGGCACGTGCGAGACACCCGAGTTCCAGCGCCAGACGCGCGAGTTTTGTGCGGCGGTGAAGGCGATTGGCAAGCCCGTGCAGTTGCTCGTCGGCGAGGCCTACAATCACTTCGAGCTGCTGGAGACGCTGGCGAGCCCCTACGGCCTCATGGGCCGTGCGGTCCTGGAGCAGATGCGGCTCGTGCCGAGTTGAAGTTTCATTGCCGCAGACCGGCCGCCTGGACGACGCTCGCCCATCGCCGCGTCTCGCCGTCAAGATAGTTGCTGAACTCCTCGACACTGCCGCCGACGAGCTCGATGCCGAGCGGCTGCAGGGCCTTCGCCACCTCAGGCGCCTGCAGCGCCTCGTTGGCAATGCTGTTGAGCTTGCCGATAGTCTCCTTCGGCGTGCCGGTGGGCGCCATCAGCCCGAACCACAGTCCGGTCTCGAAGTTCGGCAGTCCCGCCTCGGCCATCGTCGGCAGCTCCGGCGCGATCGTGAGCCGCTTGCCTTCGGTCGAAGCGAGCGCGACGAGTTTTCCTTCGCGCACGTGCTGCAGCACGGTCGAGGAAGGAGCGAACAGCACCTGGATGCGGCCGGCGAGCAGATCGTTCGTGGCCTGCGGGCTGCCGGCATACGGCACGTGCACCATCTTGATGCCGGTCATCACCTTGAGCAGCTCGCCGGACAGATGCGTCCCGCTCGCAACCCCGGAAGAGCCGAACGAAAGTTTGTCGGGCTCCGACTTCGCGAGCGCGATCAGCTCCTTGACGGTCTTCACGCCGAGCGAAGGGTGGACGACCAAGATGCTGGGCGTGGTCGTCAGCCGCACGATCGGCACGAGACTCTTGGCAAAGTCGAAAGTGAGCTTGGAGTAGACGGCCGCGTTGATCGGATTGGCGGGACTTGCCACCAGCAACGTATAGCCGTCCTTCGGCGCACGCGCCACGAACTCGGCCGCAAGACTCGAGCCTGCCCCGGTCCTGTTCTCGACGACGATCTGCTGCCCGAGCCTTGGCGCCATCTGTTGGCCGACGACGCGGGCGGTGAGGTCCGCCGCCGTGCCCGCCGAAAAACCGACCACGACGCTCACCGGCCGGCTCGGATAGTCGTCCGCCCGCGCCGACCGATGCGCAAGGCTCGCAAGCGCAGCGAGCGCCAGCGCCACAAGCCGCTTGTTCATCGCGGTTCCTCCCTAGTCTCCGGAGACTAGCTCGATTGCCGCCGCCAACAAAGGTGGTTTCGCACAACTTGAAGATAACGCATAAAAGAAATAGTATGTAGAAAATGGGTTTGGATACTCTGCATGCCTTGGACGGTGAGCTTTCTCAATGAGCGCGTCGAGGCCGAGATGGAGGAACAATCCAATGACATCCGCGCCCGGTTTGACCGGATGAGAGAACTCATTGTTGAACATGGCCCGGCACTTCTACCATCGAGCTACGCCAAGCACATCGCCGGTCCCATGTGGGAACTACGGATGAAAGGCAGGGACGGCATCGCGCGCGCCTTCTACGTCACCGCCAGCGGCCGGCGCCTGGTCATCGTACGGGTATTCACGAAGAAGACGCAAAAGACGCCGCAACGCGAGATCAAGCTGGCCCTGAAGCGGGCCGAGGGAGTCACATGACCAAAGCAGCCAGGAAGCTTCGTAAGTTCATTCCCGTCGACGAGGCCATTGCGCGTTGGCGCAAAGATGCCGACTACATGAAGGAATACGATGCGCTCGAGGAAGAGTTTACCCTCGTTGCCGAGATCATCAAGGCGCGGGCGGCTGCCGGCCTCACCCAGGCGGAACTCGCCAAACGGATGAAGACGACACAAGGAGCCATCGCCCGGCTCGAAAGCCCCAACAGGCTCCCGTCGACGCGTACCCTCAAGCGCTTTGCCGCGGCCACCGGACATCGTCTCAAGATCAGCTTCGAGCCGCAGCAACTCCCACGCGTGAGCAGACGTAACAGCCGGCCAGCCCGGCTCACGCGGCCCTAGTGTCGGAGTCCCAATCGCGGATACCCGTACGCGGTCACTCGACCGGTGCGGGCGGTGCAACGGCGGCATCCGACTGGCCGCTGAGCTCGAGGGCCTTGGCGACGAAACCCGAAGACTTCATCTCCTCGACGAATGCACGCAAGTAACGGGCGCCGGCGGCGCGGCCCTTGGGCGTGCCCATGGCTTGCTCGATCGACATGAAACGGCCAGGAATCACGCGGACGTCCGGGTGGGCCTTGGCGAAGGCAACGACCGGCTGCTTCACGCCGGCGGCTGCTTCGAGCCGATCTTGCAGGAATGCATCGAGCGCCGCGGCGGAGCTCGGTTCGCGGACCAGTGTGGCCCGCTTGATCGCGCGCGTCAGGTAAAGGTCATAGGCGCTGCCGCGGCCGACGGCGATGCGCACGCCGTCGCGGTCGACGTCCTCGACCGTCCGCAGCGCCGAGCTCGACGGCACGACATAGATCCCCTCGATCAGCACGTAGGGCGCAGTGAAGTCGATCCCGGCAGCCCGGACCGGATCGATGGCGAGGAAGGCTACGTCCCAGGCGTTGGCTTGGAGCGCGTCGAACACCTTGCCGGCGGTATCGAAAGTCACGAACTCGATCGGGACGCCGAGGCGTTGCGCAAGCTCGCGCGCTAGCGCCGCTGATACACCGCGCGGCTCGCCGGTCGCAGCATCCTTTTGAGCGAGCACCGGGTTGCCGAAATTGATGGCTGCACGCAAGCGACCGCTCGGCGCGAGCTCGGTGACGACATTCTGTGGAGCACTTTCGGCCATGGCACACGTGATGGAGGACAAAAGGAAAACGAGCGAGGCGAAGGCCTTGAGCATGGTCACGGTTTCTCGGAGACAACGCGCAGACTATCGCAAATTTGGTCGCCTCGCACAATCCGGCCGCCCGTTGACGCGAACGCCACCCCGATCAGCGGTCCCCGACCGGTGGGAATCTGACGAGCAGGTTGAAACGCGGATCAATTGCGGGCATCTTCCGCCCGCTGGCGGTTGCCCCCACAGAATTCATCAACATTAGCCAACCCAAGGATCCGTGCCCATGTCGTTTTCAATGTCCCAGGCTTCTCTCCCGGCTTTCGAGATCGGCCTCAACGCGCTGTCGGCCGTTCTCGATAAGGCGGTGGCGCACGCGGAGGCCAAGAAGATCGATCCCTCGGTGCTGCTCGATTCGCGACTGTCGCCCGACATGTTCCCGCTTGTCCGGCAGGTGCAAGTTGCATCGGATCAGGCCAAGAACGGCGCGGCGCGCCTCGCCGGCGTCGACGCGCCGCGCTACGAGGACAACGAGACGACGATCGACCAGCTCAAAGCACGCCTGGCAAAGACGGTCGCCTATCTGAAGACGCTCGATCGCAAGCAGATCGATGCAGCGGCCGATCGTGAGATCGTCTTCCCGCTCGGGCCAAACAAGGGCCACATGAAAGGCAGCGATTACCTCAACCACTTCGTGCTGCCGAACTTCTATTTCCACCTCACGGCCGCCTACGCGATCCTGCGCCACTGCGGCGTCGACATCGGCAAGCGCGACTACATGGGCGCGATCCCGTTGAAAATGACCTGAGGCAGGCGGCCGAGCCGGGGTGCACGGCGTCACTTAGAATTGGCCGCGGCGGTCCCGGAGGGCCGGCGCGACCCCGCGCGTGAACAGGTCGAGCGAGCGCAGCGATTCCTCGAGCGTCAAGTCGCCGAAGGCGAAGCGACAGACGAGATAATTGTTGCGGCCTTCCGCGGTCTGAATCATCAGCGTGTCGCGCACCCGCTCCGGTGTCCCGGCAACCGCATAACCGCGGCTCTGCGCCTCGTCGAACGTGTCCGGATAGAGCGCGGAGATGTGCGCCGGCTTGCCGCCGCGCTTCTCCCACAAATAATAGAAGGCATAGTGCCAATGCTTGTAGGCGCGCCGCGCTATCGCCATCGCCGCTTCGTCGCTGTCGGCAAGAACGAGATAGCGGTTCATCCCGAATAACGGCATGTCGGCGATATCGTGGCCGGCCTCGAGCCAGGCGGCGCGATAGCAGTCATTGAGGCTGCGCACGAGGGCGGTCGGCCCGTTGCAGACAACGTTGACCTTGTTGCGGGCGGCCCAAGCGGCGCCGTCGGTGTTGACGATGCCGTACCAGAACGGCGGATGCGGGCGCTGCAGCGGCTCGATCTCGATCGGCACATCGCGGAAGGTATGGTACTCGCCCTCGAAGGTCAGCGTGCGGTGCGTGAGCGCGGTGAGCAGGATGGCGTAGGCTTCCTTGTAGCGGGCCGGCGCCTGCGCCGGATCGACATCGTAATATTCAAGCTCGTAGGGCGAGGCGCCGCGGCCGATGCCGACATCGAGGCGCCCGCCGCTCAGATGATCGAGCATGCAAATCTCCTCCATCGCCCGCAGCGGATGATAGAGGGGCAGCGGATAGACGAGCGGACCGAAGCGAAGCCGCTGCGTGCGCTGAACGAGCGCCGCCAGAAAGACACTCGGCGACGGCGCCATGCCGAGCGGCGTCGAGTGATGCTCGGCGACATGGTAGGCATAGAAGCCCGCGCGCTCATAGGCCTGCGCCAAGCGCAGCCGGTTCTCGTAGAGCTCGCCGAGCGGCACAGTGCCGCGGTCCATATGGTCGAAGATGCCGAATTTCATGAGTCCAATGTCCCACGTCGATGGACACCATGGCACATCTCATGATATGAAAAAATACTAAAGTCTCATACAACTGCGGAACCCAGCAGATACGGAACTTAGGCGGATGAACATCTCGATCTCGCTGACGCCAGAACTGGTCGAGCTCATCAAGGCCAAGGTTGAGTCCGGTCGCTACACTTCGACCAGCGAGGTGGTTCGCGAGGCGTTGCGTCTTTTGGAGCGGCTCGACCAACGCGATGCGGAGCGGTTGGAGGGCTTGCGCCGTGCGTGGCAAGCGGGCATCGACAGCGGCGATGCCGGCCCCCTCGACTTTGATGAGCTCAGGGCCGCCGCCCAGCGGGAATTGGCGGCGCGTCAAAAAGGATAAGCGTGCCACAGGTTCGGCACACCGCCCGCGCTCGCCGAGACCTCATTGAGATTTGGCTGGACATCGCTGCCGCCAATCCTACGGCAGCCGATGGTGTCTATACGCGGCTTGAGGGGCGGATGAAGATCCTGGAGACTTTCCCCGAGGCCGGTCCTCCCCGTCGGATGATCGCAGCCGAGGCCAGGGCACTGATCGAACCACCGCACGTCATTCTCTATCGCATAATCGGCGATGGTGTACAGATCGTTCGCGTCTTGCACGGCGCACGACACATCGACACCGCTCTATTCATGGAAGGCATCGAATAAAGGCGGGACGAAAGAGACAAGGCCTACCGGCATCATCACCGAGCGGGTCGCCTAGAGAAGGAGCATAGGACGAGACGATGCAGCAGCGGACCAGGCGGATCGTCACCGGCCATGACGAACAAGGCAAGGCCGTCGTGCTCAGCGACGGTCCGGCGCCGAATGTGCAGGTGCGCACGGCGAGCCAGCTGGTCTCGACGCTGCTTTGGGTCACCGACGAGACACCGGCCGACATATCGGGCCGCGCCGACCGGGCGAAGCGCACCATCGGCGTCGCACCACCCGCCAACGGCTCGATCCTGCGCATCGTCGATTTTCCGCCGGTTGCCGCCGGAGGCCCGGCGGTCGACCACGCGGCGGTAGTGTGCGAGATGGGCCTCCCCGAGCCGGGCAAGCCGGCCCGCCACGCGTTCACCCATCGCACGCGAAGCATGGACTACGCGATCGTGCTGACAGGCGAGATCGACATGCTGCTCGACGATTCGCAGGTGCACTTGGTCGCCGGCGACATACTGGTGCAGCAAGGGACCAACCACGCCTGGGTCAACAACGGCACGCAGATCTGCCGCATCGCCTTCGTGCTGATCGATGCGAAGGAGCCCCCTGCATGGAAGATCGCGGCCGAATGATGCCGTAACGGAGATAGCGATCGGGCCAAGGTGCACCAGCAGTCATCGGGCCTCGCCGCCCTCACGCCGTGGCCTTCTCGATAATCAAATTCCCCTCATCATCCACGCTCAGCCCCGTCTTCCTTGCCTCCGCCAGCACCGACGGATGCCAGTCGACTTTGCCCGCGTCCGGACCGCCGACGATCGCCATCAGGAGCGCGTCGGGTGCGTCGGTGAGGCTTCGGAAGCCGCGGTAGATGCCGATCGGCACGTTGACCACGTCGCCTTCATCGAGATCGAGCGTGCGCTCGACCTCGCCCTCCAGCCAGAACACCTGCCAGCGCCCCTTCACCGGGATGAACACCTCTTCCGTCTAGTGCCGATGCAGCGCCGCGCCTTTGCTGATCTTGGCGCGCACATAGGTGACCGAGAAGCCCGTCGCGCCTTGCTTTACGTTGGGCTTGAGTGCCGCGTTCTCGGTCACGCCCATGCCCACCATGTTGATGATGTCGCGCTCGTAGCGCGGAATGCGCTGGTCGAGGAAGGCCACGTCGAGCGCCTTGACGTTTTTGACGCGCGCGACGCACTCGCGCTCCATCGTCTCCCTCGAGACGCGCGGAGCGGGCTTCCCGGCAATGCGTGGATCAACAGCCGCCATGGTCTCCTCCGTTGTCATTGGCCGCACCGGCAATGCCGGTGGCTGCCAAGCCTAACGCAGATGGCAGACACGCGAAACCGGTGTTTGCACCGTCAAGAGGCGCGCGACGACGCCGCGTGCTGCGAGGATATCGCCGAAGTGAAGGTGCCGAACCTGGACGCTCGCGGCCGCGTGGTGCCGCAATGGAAAGGGCGATCGAAAAGCTCAGTTGCCGGGCGCCCAGGCCCACGGCAATGACTCGACGGATTGCGGGGCGGTCGGCACCTCGCTGAGAAAGACGACGAGGCGCCGGCCGTCGGTGAAATAGGGATCTCCGGTCAGGTTGCGCCGGGGTGCCGCAGCGGTTGCCGCGCCGACGCCGTCGACATAGCCAAACTGCTCGACCGAGCCCGAGAGCACGAGATCCTGGAGGATGTAGTCGCGGTCGAAATCCACGTCCGGCCCGATCTTGTGGGTTGTCAGATACCAGGTTGCGTCGGTCAGCCGCACGCCGATGTCCTGGCTGATCTGGCCGACCCAGACGCGCCGGCCGCTGTAGGTGAACGGCGTGAGCCACAGGCGCAAGTGATTGCGCCGCGAGATCGAGGTCCTGATTTTTTGCAGGGCCGTGTCCTCGCGCCGCCCGAAAACATACAGCGCGCTGACCGGCGAGGACTCATACGCTTTGCCGAACAAGAAGGACCGTATCGTCTCAAAGGCGCTGTGCCAGTCGAGTATCTCGGTCAGGTGCCACCGTTGCTGAACGAACGGGCGCAGCGGGTCGCCCGCCGCCGCTTCGACAACCACGAGATTGAGCGGATCGCCTTGGCGTGAGCCGCGCGCGTTGACGGTGCAACAAGGCAGACCGCCGAGCTTCCGTCGTAATTCCTCCAGATCGAGGTTCTCGATCCGCTCCTGCGGATAGAGTGCATCGAATGTCACGTGCATGCCGCGGAACTTTCCGCCTGGGACATCGAGGGCAAAGGTGAAAGTCTCCGCCTGCCCTCCGCCGACAAGCAGCACGCTAGCGGCCTTCAACCCGGTGTCGAGATTGGTGAAGACATAGCCCGAGGCGGTGGCATGCGCCGGAATCGAGACCGGCATGTGCCTGTCAAGAAACCAACCGTCGATCGCCCGATCGCGGTCGGTCCGAGCCCAATGGTGAAACCGGTAGGCAACCTCGAGCGGCGAGAAATACGACGGGTCCGTCGCTGCCGGAAGGAACCAGATGACGCCGTCCGTGCCGTTCTCGACTTTCAGCCAGAGGGGCTGAACGTTTTGACGGGCGAGCGGGACGCCGAACATCTGTCGGCTCTCGGCCGGATTCAACGCCGCCGCACTTACTCTGAGCCCGTGCGCCTCCCTCGTTTGCACTCTGGCAAGGAACGAGGGAGTTTGCGGCGGCTGCGGATTGAAGCTGCCGCCGATGCCGGAACCGACCAACCAGCCGAGAACCACCAGCGCCACTACGAGAGCAAGACTGCTGCAGCGAGACAGACGCATATGAACCTTGGCTACTCCGGCAAGCAGTGGAATGTCCGTTAGATTGTGAAACTTTGACGCCGATGCATGGGCCGATCAAGGAGGTCCGTGGGTGCTGCCGTCCGCTCAAACCTGCTTCCATGGAATGACCTTGCGCTCGATCTCCTGGAACAGCGCCGACGTGATCAGGCCCAGAATGCCGATGGTGACGATGCCGACGAACATGATGTCGACCTGGAGGAGCTCCCACGAGTTCCAGATCAGGTAACCGATGCCGGTCTTGGAGGCGACGAACTCCGCGGCGACGAGGACAATGAAGGATACCGCAAGCGCGATGCGCAGCCCGGCAAAGATCATCGGCAGCGCGCCGAAAAAGACGATGCGCGTGAACATCACCGTCTCGCTCGCTCCGAAATTCTTCGCCACGTCCCAATAGATCTTCTCGATATTGGCGGCGCCCGCATAGGTGTTGATGATCACCGGAAAAAAGGCCGCGATCGCGACCAGCGCGATCTTGGAGGCGTCGCCGAAGCCGAACGCCAGCAACAGCAGCGGCATCAGCGCGACCTTCGGGATCGGAAACAAGGTCGCGATCAACGGGTCGAAGAAGATGCGCACCGGCCGGTACATCGCCATCAGCAGCCCGACGGCGATCGCCGGAACCGATCCGACCACAAAGCCCGCGAACACGCGCCAGAGCGTCGCGGCGGTGTGCCGCGCGAGCTCCCCGCTCGCGGACATCGTCACGAAGCGCAGCGCGATATCGCTCGGCGCGGGAATGAAGCGCCGGTCGCCGACGCCGAGCATGAGGAGCAGCTGCCAGACCGCGAGCAGACCGATCGGCGAGATCAGATAAAGAAGCCGCTCCTGCGTCTTGTGCGACAGCGCCGTCATCCTTCCGCCTCCAAGCGTGCGCGCATCACTTCCTCCTCCAATACCCGCCAGATATCGAGCCGCAGCCGACCGAATTCGGGCGCCGCCATGAGCGTCACCAGGTTGCGGGGATGCGGAAACGGAACATCGATGATCTGCTTGATCCGCCCCGGCAGCGCCGTCATCATCACGGTTCGATCACCGAGCAGCAGGGCCTCCTCGATCGAATGCGTCACGTAGATCACGGTCTTGCCGGTCTGCTCCCAGATGCGCACGAGCTCCGCCTGGAGGATGGTGCGGTTCTGCGCGTCGAGCGCCGCGAACGGCTCGTCCATCAGCAGCATTCCAGGGTCGGTCACGAAGGCGCGGGCAATGGCGCTGCGCTGGCGCATGCCGCCGGACAGCTGATGCGGATAGTGATTGCGGAATTTGGTGAGCCCGACGAGTTTTAGCGCGGCCTCGACTCGCTGTTTCGCCAATGCCGCCGGAACGCCGCGCGTCATCAACCCGAAGCGGACGTTCGCCTCGACGCTCATCCAGGGAAACAGCCCGCTTTCCTGGAACACCATCGCGTTCTCGACCGCCCATTCGTCGGCATCGACCTCGATCTTGCCGCTGGTCTGACGATCAAGCCCGGCGAGGATGCGCAACAGCGTCGATTTTCCGCAGCCGCTCGGACCGACGATGCAGAGGAACTCTCCCGGCGCGATGGCGAGGTCGATATCCGCGAGCGCCGTGATGCGGTCGGCGCCGCTGGCGTATTCCTTGCGCAAAGCCGTGATCCTAACAGCGGCACCGCGGCGCTGCGCGACCATGCGCGTCCTCCGTCGCCGAGCCCTCCCCCGATCAGCGGCAGCCTGAAAGCTTGCTGTGCCTGTTCGCGAGCTCGAATGGCCCGAGCTCTTGCACGGCGTAGTCGATATAGCTCGTGTCGACCAGCCGATCCGTCGGGAGCTGCGCGGTCGAGAGTTTGTTCTTCGTGTACCAAGTCTGCATATCGAGCATGCTCTCGACGTTGACACTACCGTTCGGGCTGCGCGCCGGCCACGGGTATTCGGTGAGGAGCTCGCGCCTTGTCTCGGTTCCGCTGCGCAGTGCGAGCTCGATCATCTCGGCCCGGTTGGCGCCGCCATGATAGGCCTGGCAATAGTCGCGAACGCCGCGCAGATAGGCGACGTAGTAATTGCGCACGAGATCCCGATTGGCCCTGGCCCAGTCGGTATTGACCATATCGACCGCAATGGTCAGCGGACGCGGATTGACGAGGTCATCGGGATCCTTGAAGGTGACCGCCTGCCCCTTGCTCAGAAACAGCGACGTGAAGGGCGGAATGACGATGGCGGCGTCGATCGCCCTGTTGGCAAAAGCGATCGCCATCTGCGTGAACGGAAAAACCTTGACATCGACATCGCCGATGCCGAGCCCGTCGGTTTCGAGCATCTTGCCGACCTCGTAGGTCGATACCGATCCAGCGCCGTTGCTGGCGAGGATCCTGCCCTTCAATTGCTTGAGCTCTCTGATCTGATCCTTCAGGTCCGGGCGCAGCATGAGGTTATGGCCGAGCGGGCTGGAGACGCGGTCCATGACGATGGTGACCGGCAGGCCTTTCTCCAAGGCGTTGAAGTAGCCGGCGGAGATCCCGCCTTCGATGATTTGCAGTTGGTTCTGCGCCAACAGCGCAAGCATGTTGGCGGACGTATCGATGTCCTCGGTAACGACCTTGATGCCTGCTTCCTTGAAATAACCCTTCTCGATGGCGGCCAGCGTCGCGACCGAGGAGATCGAGCGCACCATGCCGACATGCACCGTCGCCTCCTGCGCGACCGCGGCCAACGTGCTCGCCACCAGCGCCCAGACCGTTACCAGCATGCGTTGCAGCCTGGCCATCAATCTTCCTCCCGCATCATTCGGCTTTGATGAAATAACGCCCGTCGGCGTCGCGCCCGAGGCCCTCGCGGCGCAAATCGTCGAGCGCACGGACAATCTCGCGCCCGTCGCGGCTGCCCACGGCGCTCATCAGATCCTCGAAGAATTTCGGCCCGTCCGCCAATGCGGCCGCCACGGAGGGAAAGCGCTCGCCGGCAAAGCGCGGCGGCGCGGGCACTCGAGCCTCGAGCCGCGAACCGGTGCCGAACGGCCAGGTCAGATCGAAGCCCGCTTTGCTGCCCACCCGCACCCCGGGTGCGAGCGACGGATCGAGCGGCAGCGTGCGCATGCCGCTGAGCACAACCAAGTCGCGGTCCGGCTGAAAGCGCGTCGCCAGGGCCCAATCCATTTGCGCGTCGGAGAAAATGTCGATGTCGGGATCGACCACAAATACGTTCTTGACGTTGGCGAGGGCCCCATGACAGGCGACGATGGCATTGCGGGCTTCGCCGGGAACGCGCTGGCGCAGGGCCACCCTGACATTGAACATGCCGCCGCTCGAGGTCGTCGCATAGACCGCAACCGGCTCGCGCACCGCCGCCTCGAGCGCGCGCCAGATCATGATCTCGGTGCGCAGCCCCGACAGCTGCGCCGTGTCGGTTGCGCCGAGCGAGCGCCCGCCGATCGTTGCCGTCTGGAACAAGGCGTCTCGCCGCCGCGTGATCGCCGTCAGATGAAAGACGGGATTACGCTTGAGCGCGCCGTAATAGCCGAGGAACTCGCCGTAAGGCCCTTCCGGCTCGACATGACCGAGGGCATCGAAATAGCCTTCAAGCACCATCTCGGCATCCGCCGGCACCCGGATATCATTGGTGATGCATTTCACCACCGCGAGCGGCGCGGCGCGCAGCGATGCCACGAGACCGAGTTCGTCCACCGGCAGCCGCATCATGGCGGCGACATGGTCGACGGGATGCGCGCCGACGACGAAGCTGACCGGCAACGGCTTTCCTGCCGCGGCGGTCGCCTCGTAGATCGCCCGCAGGTCGCTCGGGGAGACGAGATCAACGCCCGTCTCGCGCCGGCCGCGTAGCATCAGACGGCGAATACCGACATTGGTCCAACCGGTCTTCGGATCGACCACGTAGTCGATCGAGGAGGAAATATAGGGTGCACCATCGGCGCCGTGCTGCAGATGCACCGGCAACGCGGTCAAGTCGGCGTCGTCGCCGGTCAGCACGATCTTCTGCACCGGCGCCTCGCTGCGCGTGACGTCGACGACGATCGGTTGCATACGCAGGCGGCGCTGGATCTCCGGGAGCAACGCCTGCGGTTCGACGCCGAAGGCGTACGCGAGCCGCGTGCGGCTGCCAGCGACGTTGCCGACGAGTTCCTGGCGTTCCGGACCGGCGGCACGAAACAGCACGGCCTTGCAGTTTCCTTCGAAGATTTCCGCGATGCCAGCGAGGTCAACCGGCTCGCTGCGCGTCTCGCATTCGTCCGCCGGCAAGCCCTCGACGAAACGGCGAAGCCGGAAGCGGTCGAGCTCCGCGACCCGCGCGGGGTCATCCGGCCGGGTGGTTTCGACAAGGCCCATTTGGCGTTCTTCCATCGGCTCTGCACGAAGGCAGCGGCGCGATCATAAACGATGATTGCCGACGATTGGCAACGGCCGCTATAGCCTGCGGAGATTCGCCTTGGACGCGGCCCAATCGGAAGGGAGTCAATGGACAGCAAGACCCGCGGGCCGGCCCAACGGGTGGGCCCATTCATTGGCCAACCGTTGCCGCGGTTCGAGGATCGGCGTTTCGTTCGCGGCGCCGGCCGCTTCACCGACGACGTTGCGCTTCCCGGACAGACCTACGCGGTCTTCGTGCGCTCGCCGCATGCCCATGCCCGACTCCTCCGCGTCGATGCGCAAGCGGCACGCGCTTGCCCCGGAGTCTTGGCCATCCTCACGGGCGACGATTACACCGCCGACGGCCATGTCGGCATTCCGCAGGCGCCGATGCCGGCGGACGCAGTGGATTATCGCCAGCCGGCATTCGTGGCCAAGCCGCCGCGCGCGATCCTCAACGTACCGCAGCTACCGCTCGCGGTCGAACGCGTGCGCTATGTGGGCGAGGCGGTCGCCATCATCGTGGCAGAAACGCTGTTCGCGGCGCGCGACGCCGCCGAACGGGTTATCGTCGAATACGAGATCAGAACGGCGATCGTCGATGTCCTCGACGCAGTCGTGCCGGGAGCACCGGCGCTTCGGCTGTCGGCGCCGGACAATATCGCGGTCGAGGCCGAGCATGGCGACCGCGACGCCACGCTCGCGGCCATCTCCGGCGCCGATCTGATTGTCGAGCAGGCATTTCGCAATCAGCGGGTCGCCAACGCTCAGATGGAGCCGCGCTCCGCGATCGGCAGCTACGATCCGGCCGAAAGCCGCTACACCCTGATTTCGGGAAGCCAGGGCGTTCACCGGCAGCGCCAGGCGCTGGCAACGTGCCTCGGCGTGCCACACGAGCAGGTGCGCGTGATCTGCCCCGATGTCGGCGGCGGCTTCGGATTGCGAACCAATCTCTACCCCGAGCAAATCGCCGTTGTTTGGGCCGCGCGGCGGATCGGCCGCCCGGTCAAGTGGACCAGCGACCGCTCCGAGGCATTCTTGACGGATTTTCAGGGGCGCGACCTCGTCACCAAGGCGCAGCTTGCGCTCGACCACGAAGGCCGGATTCGCGCCCTCTCGCTCGAGCTGCTCGGCAATATCGGAGCGCATACGGTTTCCTACGTGCCGCTCAACAACGGCATGCGGATCGCGACGACGGTCTATGATGTGCCGACGGCATGGGTGCGGGTCCGTGCGGTGCTGACGAACACCGTGCCGACGGCGCCTTACCGCGGTGCTGGCCGGCCCGAGGCAACGTTCGTGATCGAGCGCCTGCTCGACATCGCCGCCCGTAAGCTAAATATCGGCCGCGCAGAGATCCGGCGGCGCAATCTGATCCGGCGCGATCGGCTGCCCTATCGCAACGCGATGGGATTGACCTACGACAGTGGTGATTTCGCCGCCAATATGGAACGCGTCCTTGCGCTGGCCGACTGGGACGGTTTTCCGGCGCGGCGTGCCCGGGCCAAAAAGGACGGCCGGCTGCTCGGCATCGGTATCGCCAACTATGTCGAATCCCCCGTCGGCGCGCCGCACGAGCGGGTCGAGGTCAAGGTGGCGTCCGACGGCAGCGTAGAGCTCAGGGTCGGCACGCAGTCGACCGGGCAAGGGCATGAGACAAGCTTCGCGCAGGTCATGGCGGACCAGCTTGGCGTCGCGCCCGAAGCGATCAGGCTGGTGAGCGGCGACACCGCAACCATCGCCTCCGGCGGCGGCACGCACTCCGACCGCTCGATGCGGCTCGCGGGATCGCTGATGGTCGAAGCAGCCGCCATTGTGATCGTGCGGGCGCGGCGGGTCGCGGCGCGGTTGCTCGACGCGCCGGAAGCCGATGTCGCGTTCGCTGACGGGCTGTTCTTCACGCCGCGAAGCAATCGACGCCTTTCGATCGTCGATATTGCGCGGGCGATCGAGACCGACTCCGCGCTTCCTGACCCGCTGCGCGCCCCGCTTGCCGGCGAGGCGACATTCACGGGGCGCATTCCGGCCTACCCCACGGGAGCGGCCGTGTGCGAGCTCGAGCTCGACCCGGAAACGGGAGCCATGGTGATCCGCCACTATATCTCGGTCGATGATGCAGGCAGGCCGATCAATCCACTGATCCTGCACGGTCAGGTGCACGGCGGCATTGCGCAAGGCATCGGCCAAGCCGTGCTGGAGCAGGTCGTGTGGGCGGAAACCGGCGACGTGTTGACCGGCAGCTTCCTCGATTACGGCATCCCGCGGGCGCACTTGCTGCCGACGTTCAGTGTCGAGCTCGCGGAAGATCCGACCTTCGGCAATCACCTGCGCGTCAAAGGGGGTGGCGAAAGCGGGATTACCCCCGCGCTCGCGGCGGTGATGAATGCGGTTCTCGATGCCCTGTCACCCTTCGGCGTCGAGCACATCGACGTGCCCGCGACCCCGCAGCGGATTTGGCAGGTGATCCGGGGCGCCGCGACCTGATTGAAAATTTATCGGAGACCCGACGCGCCGCAGCGTCAAGCGCGGAAGTGCTTCGACAGCTTCAAGCCCTGCGCCTGATAGTTGGAGCCGATGCCCTCGCCATAAAGCTTTTGCGGGCGCGCCAACATCCTCTCATAGACCAGCCGGCCGACGATCTGCCCGTGCTCGAGGATGAACGGCACTTCGCGCGAACGCACTTCAAGGACGGCACGCGCGCCGCAGCCGCCGGCGCCCGCGTAGCCGAAGCCTGGGTCGAAGAAGCCGGCATAGTGCACCCGAAACTCGCCCATCAGTGGATCGAAAGGCACCATCTCGGCCGCATGATCGGGCGGCACCTGCACGGCTTCACGCGATGCCAAAATATAGAACTCATTGGGATCGAGGATGAGGCTGCGGTCCTTGCGGGCCAGCATCGGCTCCCAAAACTCGCCGATCGGATAACGGCCGCGACGCTCCACGTCGATGAGGCCGGTATGGCGCTTCGCCCGATAGCCGACGAGACCGCCCGGCCCGATGCCCGACAGATCGACCCCGACCGCGATGCCGTCGCCCACATCGGCTTCAGCGGCGTCGACCAGACGCTCGCGCGCATGCAGCTCGAGGAGCGCTGCGGCATCCAGCAGAGCGTTCCCGCGGCGAAAGCGGATCTGCGACAGCCGCGAACCTTCACGCACTAGGATCGGGAAGGTGCGCGGGCTGATTTCGGCGTAGAGCGGACCATGATAGCCCGGCCGGATATGGTCGAAGCCGCGCGTCTCGTCGGCGATCACGCGGGTGAAGACGTCGAGTCGCCCGGTTGAGCTTTTCGGGTTGGCCGCGGCCGCGAGATCGTCGGGCAGCGCCAGGCTTTCGATCAGCGGCACGATGTAAACGCAACCCGTCTCCAGCACCGCTCCCTCCGAGATCGAAATCTCGTGCAGCTTGAGCTCGTCGATGCGCTCCGCGACCGTCGTCCGCGGGCCGGGCAGAAAGCTCGCGCGCACGCGGAACGCGGTTTCGCCGAGCCGCAGGTCGAGGCTGGCAGGCTGAATCTGATCGGGCACAAACGGGTAGGCGGCGAGAATGGCGCCGTTCTCCGCGAGCGCCGCAATCAAGCGGTCGGGCAGGATGCCCTTGTCCTCGACTGCGAAGGCGAGCGGCACGATCACTACCTAAACGACCCCCTGGGCAAAGCTCTCACTAGCGCAAAGGTCTCTTGACGGGAAGGGAGGCCGGGCGTATTGAATGGCCCTATCTTTCGTGGTCATTTGAGCCGGCCGGCTTGCAGCCACGTTAAACAACTTGCTAAAAGGCCGGGGACGCGTGTGCCCGGCCCAAGGAATTTTCCCGGCCGGGTTTTTTGTTGGCTAAAGGAGGCCCACATGTCCGCGCCCACGCGCCAATATCGCCCGGAAACCCGCCTGGTGCATGGCGGCACCTTGCGCTCACAGTTCGGTGAGACCTCGGAGGCGCTGTTCCTGACCCAGGGCTTCGTCTACGACACCGCCGAGCAATGTGCAGCGCGCTTTGCCGGCGATGAGCCGGGCTTCCTCTATTCGCGTTTCTCCAATCCGACGGTCGCCATGTTCGAGCAGCGCATGATCGCGCTCGAAGGCGCCGAAGCCGCCCGCGCCACCGCAACCGGGATGGCGGCCGTGACGGCCGCGCTGATGGGCCAACTCAAGGCCGGCGATCACGTCGTCGCGGCAAAAGCCCTGTTCGGCTCTTGCCGCTATATCGTCGAGGATCTGCTGCCGCGCTTTGGCGTGCCCTCGACGCTTGTCAACGGAACCGAGCTTGACGAATGGCAGGCGGCGGTGCGGCCGAACACGCGCGCCTTCTTTCTCGAATCTCCGACCAATCCGACCTTGGACGTTATCGATATCGCCGCAGTGGCCGCGATCGCGCATGCGGCCAAAGCCACCTTGGTCGTCGATAACGTGTTCGCCACACCGCTCTGGCAGAGCCCGCTAGCGCTCGGCGCGGACTGCGTCGTCTACTCGACGACCAAGCATATCGACGGCCAAGGTCGCTGCCTCGGGGGAGTCATTCTCGCCTCCGAGCAGTTCATCAAGGACCACGTGCACACGTTCATGCGCCAGACCGGCCCGTCGATGTCGCCCTTCAACGCTTGGGTGATGTTGAAGGGTCTTGAAACGCTCGCCCTCCGAGTACGTCGGCAGACCGATACGGCGGAAACCGTCGCGAACGGCTTGCTCGATCACCCCAAGATATCGCGCTTGATCTATCCGGGGCGCCCGGACCATCCGCAGGCTGCGGTCGTGCGCAAGCAGATGCGGGCCGGCTCCACGCTGGTCGCATTCGAGGTCAAGGGTGGCCGCTCAGGCGCATTCAAGTTCCTGAATGCACTGAAGCTGGTGCGCATCAGCAACAATCTAGGCGACGCAAAGAGCCTGGTGGCGCATCCGGCGACGACCACGCATCAGCGCCTGACACCGGAGCAGCGGGCCGAGCTCGGCATCGGCGAGGGTTTGGTCCGCTTCTCGGCTGGCCTCGAAGATCCGAAGGATATCCTCGAGGATCTGCTCGCAGCGTTCGAGGCCGTTTGAACGGTCGCGCCGCGAGGGAGCTCCCGTCCACGTCATCCGACTGTTGCGGCGCAAAAGAACCGCACGCTGATAACAAAATCAGTGCGGATCAGTGCGATCGCGGCAAGCCGGTGTGGGCCATGGCCGTGGTTCGGCTCACCGCTTCGTCGATCGCGCCCCCCAACACCTTCGCCACGCAGGCATAGCCCCAATCATTCATATGCAACTCGTCCGCTGCGACGAATGTGCCAAATGGCAGCCCGTCGATGTTGTGCCAATGCTGCATCAAGGCAAAGCGATGGAACACGCCGATATCTTCCTGCTTCGCGGTCCTGGCGATCAGATCGACCATCGGGTCGGCCTCGGGTTTGGCAATCACCTTGGGTGAGAATTGCGGATCCATCAGCACGACGTCCGCGCCGGCGGCCTTGAGCCGGTGCACGCCTGATTGGATCAGCTGCTTGACGCGATCCAAAGAATTGTCGCGCAGAACCGCGTTGGTGCCAATCTGCCATAGGACGAGGTCGGGCTTCTCCTGAATGACGTCGGTCTCCAGGCGCGCCAGCATGTCGGCCACTTCCTCACCGTTGACACCCCGGTTCAGCACGGTGATTTCGGCGGCCGGAAACCGCTGCTTGAGTTCCTGGGCAAGCCGGCTTGGATAGGAGGCCGCGGGCGAGCTGGCCCCGGCGCCGGCGGTCGAGGACGAGCCGACCGCAACGATCTTGATCGGCTCGCCGGCGGCAAGCCGGCGCGCGGTGTGCGAGAGCGGACGTGAGAGCCGCGTAAATTCGGCGGGTGCACTGCAGCGCGCGGGCTTCGCAGCTGCCGCTGCTGGGGGCGCGGGGGCCGGGCCCGCGCCCGAGATCGCTGGATCCGACGGCGTGGCCTGCACGGCCGCGGGCGACGCAAGGTTGGCCGCAGCGGCCGGGCCAGACATAACCGGCGACGCGGCGTGCAAAGAGGTCGAACCCAGCATTGCCGCGATGGGCAGAAAAAACCTAAGAAAATTGCATTTGCGCATCAATGCGGTGCCTTTTCTTCCAGCGGCTTGAGATGAGCAGCTTCGACGACAAGCGAGGTCAATGCATGCCCAATACAGTCATGCACGCGCTGCGCCATCAGCGGTCCCTTGGTCGCAGCGAAGAGGTCGAACACAGCAGCATCGCTCCAATACTTCATGATTGCAAGTCGATCGAACAGGGGCACGCCCCGTTCCCGGGCCACCCAGTGCATGTTGTCGTTGTAGACATCAAGCGCCATGACCGACTCGGTTCGCGGGCTGTATTGCATGTTCATCAGGATCACATCGGCCCCGGCATTCTGCAGTTTCTCAACGCCTTCATCGAGGACGCCGCGAAACTCCTCGGGCTCAACGCCGCGTATGGCATCGAACGTGCCTGTTTGCCAGATGACCAGATCCGGCTTGTCTTGTGCAACAATCCCGTCAAGCTCCTTGAACATGTCGGCGGTCGTTTGCCGCGCTTGCGCATGCGTGACGACCTTGATCTCGACCTTGGGCAATAGACCCTTAAGCAACATCCCTAAGCGAGCCGGGTAAGCCATGTCCGCGCCGGCCGCGCTCGACAAAAGGGAAGAGCCCGTTCCAAGGACGACAATGGAAAGGACTTGTTGCTTGGCGGCGGCAGCGGCAACATGGTTGAGCTCGCCTTCTCCCGCCAATAGATAATCAGGCACGTCGCATTCCGGCTCTGCGGCGAATGCATGGCCGATCAGCAAAACGACACCCGTAAAGGTTCCGATCAGCCCCTTCATGCCTCGCCTCCCGCGAGGTCCGCGTCCGGCGGTCGGGAGCGCGACCGTGCACCACGTCCCTCCATCTCTTTGTACCATGATATCAGAGTTGCCGTGGCAATCATCGCTAAAATGCCTAATAAACTGACGGTAATTTGCGCCGCTACGCCGCCCGACACCTCGACCAAGGCAAAATGGCCGGCAAAGGCCAAGAACACGCCAAGGCAGAAGATTTCGAGCGAATGCTGGCCGCACAGGATCGCCGGCCGCAGCAGCGGCGATTTCAGCGCCGGCCAGTCGCGCGGGACGAAGCGGACCGTGAGGGCGGCCAAGGCCACGAAGTGCGCGAAGCGCAGCACGTCGAGATTGGTCTTGTCGATCGGATAAATCATCTCAGCAAACCAATGAGGGACCGCCGCCCCGAGGCGCGGGACATACCACGTCAGCGTGATACCGAAGGCAAACGCGAGATAAAGGATTGCAGCAACCATAGTAATCCGCGATCGCAGCGCACCCGCCAGCCGCTCCGCGCCGCCCAGCGCGCACCAGGCGCCAAAGATGAACAATAATTGCCAGGCGAATGGATTAAAGTACCAGTAACCGCTCGGGTACGCCGGTAGATTAATACCTGTTTCCCAGGTAACCACGTAGAGCAGGACGGAGGCCGCAAGGGCAAAATTGGCGCGGCGCAGCAACAGCCACAGGACCGGCGGAAAGAACAGCAGCAGGACGATATAGAGCGGCAGCACGTCCATGTTCACGGGCCTAAACTTCAGCAGCAGCGCCTGAACAATGGTGATGTCCGGCTGCTTGAGGAAATCCAGAACTCCCATCTCCTCGGCGTAAAGCGGGTTTTCGAAGCTCGAGGCGACGTACGAGATTTCGGCCAGATAAATCGCAAATAGGAAAATATGCGCAACATAGATCTGCCATGCGCGCCGCAGCATGCGTGCACTGCCCACAATGAAGCCGCGCTCGCGCATGGCCCTGCCGTAGACGAATGCGGCGGTGTATCCGGAGATGAAAATGAAGATTTCGGTGGCGTCGCTGAATCCATAGTTGCGTATCGTGATCCAGCTGACGACGTTGCTCGGGAGATGATCGAGAAAAATCAACCACAGGGCAAGGCCGCGAAACAAATCCAGCCGTAAATCGCGCTCGCTCTTGACCGCAGGCTGCACGAGTTCGTGGTCTTTCGCACGCTGGCTGGATGCCGCGTGCGCTGTCTGCCGGCCGAAAATGCCACTCAGGCGAAAAGGCAATAAGACAGCCATATGTCGTTCGAGAGTTGCACCTCGCGTCGGAACGCTGCACTCTGCGAGTGCCGCTTGCGACCAAGCATGGACCGTAACACGATGTACCGCGCCGTCACCCGGAATGTCGAGGTCACGGTGACTCCGCGCTTCGTCACCGAGCGCTCGTCGCCGGAGCACGGATACTTTTTCTGGGCCTACACGATCGCTATCACCAACCTGGGCGGCGGCACGATCCAGCTAAAGACCCGGCATTGGCGCATCACGGACGCGCTTGGGCGCGTGCAAGAGGTGCGCGGTGCCGGCGTGGTCGGGGAGGAACCGGTGCTCAAGTCCGGTGAATCCTTCGAGTACACAAGCGGTGTCCCGCTACCGACTCCATCCGGCTTCATGGTAGGCACCTACGGCATGGTGACCGAAAACGGCGAGCATTTCGATATCGACATCCCGGCCTTCTCGCTCGATTGCGCCTATGCCGAGCGGACCATCAATTGATCGTCAGCGGCCGTCGGCCACCTCGCTGGGATCGAACACATAGCTCGTGTTACAGAACTCGCAGGTAACCGAAATGACACCATGCTCGACCATGTGATCGCGGTCGTCTTGCGGAAAGCTGCGCAGCATCGACGTTACGCTCGCGCGGGAGCAGGAGCATTCGGAACGCACATCGGCATTCTTGAACACGCGCACCCCGCGCTCATGGAACAGCCGATAGACAAGCCGCTCGCTCGAAACCGCCGGATCGATCAATTCAAGGTCCTCGACCGTCGCGACCAGGGAGCGGCCCTCCACCCAGGCGTCATCTTCGGGATGCAAATGCGGCTCGGTACCTTCCGGCGCGTCGCCGGGATCGAGGTCGGGACCCCGCATCCGTTCAACCGCCTTGGGCAAGAACTGCAACAGAATGCCGCCGGCCCGCCAGCGGTGGCTCGCGCCGCCGGTTTCGGCCCGCAATTCCTCCGCCACGGCGAGCCGCACTCGGGTCGGGATCTGCTCGGAGCGACGGAAATATTCATGGGCGGCGTCCTCAAGACCGCCGCCGTCGAGCGCCACCAGACCCTGGTACCGGTTCATCTCGGGGCCGCGATCAATGGTCATTGCCAGATGACCCTTGCCCATCAGCGCTCCCGTATTGGTCGCGCCGCTCGCCATTGCCGCCGCCACCTGCTCGGCATCAAAGCGGGCACAGGCGCGGATCTTTCCGGGCGTCGAGAAATCAACCACCAACATTCGCACCGGACCGTCGGTCTGCGCTTGCAGAATGAAGCGGCCTTCGAATTTCAGCGCCGAACCGAGCAGCACGGTCAAGACGATCGCTTCGCCGACGAGCTTGGCCACCGGCGCCGGGTAGTCGTGACGCGACAGAATGTCGTCAACGGTCGGTCCAAGCCGCACCACCCGGCCGCGCAGGTCGAGCGCCGACACCTCGAATGGTAGGATCGTGTCATCCGCGGAGGTGTCCGCGGGCGCGCGAACCGGAATAGCGATTTGGGTCATCTCGTGCCTGTATGCAGGCACCAAGTAAGGATGCCCTTCTGGGCGTGCAAGCGGTTCTCGGCCTCGTCGAACACCACCGACTGCGGTCCATCCATGACCTCGTCGGTGACTTCCTTGCCGCGATGGGCCGGAAGGCAATGCATGAACAGCGCATCGGGCTTAGCTTTCGCCATCAGCTGGGCGTTGACCTGATAGCGGCGCAACAAATTGTGACGGCCATCGGCGTCGCGATCGCCCATCGACACCCAGGTATCGGTGACGACGCAGTCCGCATCCTTGGCCGCCTCGTCGGGATCATCGCTGAGTACAATTGCGGCCCCCGAACCCTGCATCCAATCGCGCAGCCACTTTTTCGGCGCCAGCTCCGGCGGGGTTGCAACCTGCAGCCGAAATTCGAACCGCTGTGCCGCCTGCATCCATGATGTGAGGACGTTGTTGGCATCCCCAAGCCACGCAACCGTGCGGCCGCCAATGGGCCCGCGGTGCTCCTCGAAGGTCATCACATCCGCCATGACTTGGCATGGATGCGAGCGTCGCGTCAGCCCATTGATCACCGGCACGGTCGCATATTGCGCGAGCTCGGCAAGCGCGGCGGGATCAAGAATGCGGATCATGATGGCATCGACGTAACGCGACAACACGCGCGCCGTGTCGGCGATAGTCTCGCCGCGGCCGAGCTGCATCTCCTGCCCGGTAAGGACGATGACATCCCCGCCCAGCTGCCGCATCGCAATGTCAAAGGAAACTCTCGTACGAGTTGAAGGTTTGTCAAAAATCATGGCAAGCGTGCGGCTGGCCAACGGCTGATCAACATTGCCACGCCGAAGCTTCCGCTCAGCCTTCATGGCGCGGCTCGCTTCGATGATGTGGCGCAGCTCCTGCGCCGGGATCTCCGCAAGGTCGAGAAAATGCCGGAGTCCGTCCGCGCTCATGCAACGGCTCCGGCGGCCGGCGGGCGGGGCGAACGCTCCATCCGCGTGCAAGCCCGGTCAATGCGCAATACGGCCTCGGCAACCTCCGCCTCGCCGATGATCAGCGGCGGGACGAGGCGCACCACGTTCTCGCCGGCCGCAACGGTCAAGAGCCGCTCCGCCCGCAATTCGTCCACGAGCTCGGCTGCGGGCCCGACCGCGCGAATTCCAAGCAGCAGGCCTTCGCCGCGTACCTCGGCGATTACCGACGGATGACGGTCGTGCACCTCGGCAAGCCGCTGCCGCAGCAGTGACGCCGCCTCGCGCATGTGCTCGCCGAATTCCGGCGCCAAAACCACGTCGAGCACGGCGTGCCCCACCGCGATCGCCAGCGGATTACCGCCAAAGGTTGAGCCATGGGTACCTGTTGTCATGCCCTTGGCAGCCTCGCGCGTCGCGAGGCAGGCGCCCATCGGGAAGCCGCCGCCAATGCCCTTGGCAATCCCCATGATATCCGGCTCGATGCCGCTGCGCTGGTAAGCGAAAAGCTCGCCGGTGCGGCCGACGCCGGTCTGCACCTCGTCGAGCAGCAGGAGCAGGCGGTGGCGGTCGCAGAGCTCGCGCAAGGCCTTCAAGAACGACGGCACCATGCGCACGCCGCCCTCGCCTTGGATCGGTTCGATGAGGATCGCCCCCGTGTTTTCGCCGATGGCGCGCTTGGTCGCCTCCAAGTCTCCCAGCGGCACCTGGTCGAAGCCATCGACCACCGGACCGAACCCCTCAAGATATTTCTTCTGCCCGCCGGCCGCCAAGGTCGCGAGCGTGCGGCCGTGAAAAGCGCCCTCGAAGGTGATGATGCGAAATCGCTCGGGGTGCCCCTCCACCGATTGGTATTTGCGCGCCATCTTGATCACCAGCTCCATCGCCTCGGCGCCGGAATTGGTGAAGAATACGGTATCCGCGAACGTTACGTCGCAGAGCCGCGCCGCCAGCCGCTCACCCTCGGGGCTGCGGTAGAGGTTGGAGACATGCCACACCTTCTGCGCTTGCGCGGTTAGCGCTGCGACCAGGTGCGGATGGGCATGCCCCAGCGAGTTAACGGCGACGCCTGCGGCAAAGTCCAAGTAGCGCTCGCCGTCGGCCGTCATCAGCCAAGCCCCCTCGCCCCGTTCGAAGGCGAGATCGATGCGCGCGTAGGTGGGTAACAGGTGCGAGGTCACGGTTCGGTCTCACCACTATCGGGCTTGACCAGTTCGGCCTTGGTGCGCCCGATCCCAGTAAATCATAGGCCGAAATGAAATGTGCCGCCTCCTGGGGGCGGCACGCGCGCGATATTTTATTGCCACTTCGCCTTCTGTCAACAGAGACCGGTGTCAACAGAGCTGGCCGGCAGGGCGGTACGCTCCGAAAGCGACCGTCGCTTTTCCTCATCAAGGACTCGATTATGACTCGATTGTCATCCACAAGGGCCACGAACATGTGGACGCGCTCCTTGCGACCCTTGCGCCCGAGTCGCGCCATATGTAGCGTTTGAGATGTCGGATACGACATTTCGTGCGGCGGCGGATCGGCTTCTGAGTATTTGTAAGTGGTGCGTAAACGCTTGGCGGCCTTAGGGGTTGTCGGGCGACGAGGGAGGATTCCGTCAACGCCCGCCGTGCGATCGTGTCAGGAGGATATGGACGATGAACTGGACCGACGAGCGAGTTGAGCTTTTGAAGAAGCTCTGGGCAGACGGCCTTTCGGCCAGTCAAATCGCCGCAGAGCTCGGCGGGATCACTCGCAACGCTGTCATTGGGAAGGTCCATCGTTTGGGTCTCTCAGGACGAGCGAAGAGCCCGGCATCAGCTGCGCCACGGCCGCGCAAGGCGCGCGCGCCAGCGCACATGCTGCGAGTGACGAGGCCCCAGGTGCGCGGCAATACGGCGCTCGCTCAGGCCTATGAATACGAGCCGGAGCCCGAGCCGGAGATCACCGATAACGTCATCCCGATGGGGCAGCGGCGCACGATCCTTGAGCTTACCGAGGACACATGCCGATGGCCGATCGGCGATCCCGGCACGTCCGACTTCTTCTTTTGCGGCGGCAACGCGACTTCGGGACTGCCCTATTGTGCATTTCATTCCCGGGTCGCCTATCAGCCGGTCACCGATCGTCGCCGTGACAAACGGCCGGCCCGCATGTAGGGCACGGCCGCGCCACAAACTCAGGTTTCATCCCGGGCAGCCCAAGACGGATGTTTCCGACTTGGGCCAATAACGATTTGCCGAAGTCGGGAACACCCGACGTCGGCGTGCCCGGGACCCATCTCAACGCTAGCTCCGAGCGGCGGAGTTTGGTTCCTCGGCCACCGTGGCGCTCAGTTTCAACTAATCAACGCCGGAGTCTGCGGCTCCATAGGTCCCGGGCACAAGGCCCGGGATGACATCCGAGATGGCCGCGCGACCCATCGTCGTCAGGCGGGTTTGCCGAAGCGATCATCGAGGGCGTAACCGGATCCGCGCACGGTGCGGATCGGATCGTCGGCATGTCCGCGGTTCAGCGCCTTGCGCAGGCGGCCGACATGGACGTCCACCGTTCGCTCGTCGATATAAACTTCGTTGCCCCAGACGCCGTCGAGCAGTTGCTCGCGCGAGAACACGCGCCCGGGCCGTTCCATCAGGAATTCGAGCAGCCGGTACTCGGTGGGCCCGAGATCGATCGGCCGACCGGAGCGCGATACCCGCTTCTTGTCGCGGTCGAGCTCGATGTCGCCGAACCCGAGCACGGTCGACACCCGCTCGGGGCTCGAGCGACGCAGCAACGCGCGTACGCGCGCGATGAGCTCCGGAACCGAGAACGGTTTGACCACGTAATCGTCGGCACCGGTAGTCAGACCGCGCACGCGCTCACTCTCCTCGCCGCGCGCCGTCAGCATGATGATCGGTAATTGCCGACTTTCCGGCCGCATGCGCAGGCGCCGGCACAGCTCAATGCCGGAGAGGCCCGGGAGCATCCAATCGAGCACCACGAGATCGGGAATGTGCTCCCTGAGCCGGGTGTCGGCATCGTCACCGCGGGCGACCGTCTCGACTTCGTAGCCCTCGGCCTCCAGATTGTAACGCAAGAGGAGCGTCAACGGCTCCTCGTCCTCAACGATCAGGATGCGCGCGCTCATACCGATCGCTCACTTGCATCACCCCTGGTGTGACAGTGCGACAAGACTCGTCGTGTCCCCCTTCGGCCGCGGCTCGCCAATGGGCTGTCCTTTGATCATGAAATGCACGGTCTCGGCGATGTTGGTCGCGTGGTCGCCCATGCGCTCGATGTTCTTAGCGCAGAACAGCAGATGGATGCAGAAACCGATGTTGCGCGGATCTTCCATCATGTAGGTCAGCAGCTCGCGGAACAGCGAGGTGCACATGGCATCAATCTCTTCGTCGCCCTTCCAGACCGCCACCGCCTTGTCGACGTCGCGGCGGCCGTAACTGTCGAGCACATCCGTCAGCTGGTTGAGCACCAGCTCGGCCATATGCTCGACCCCGCGGATCAGCTTGGGCGGCGGAAACTCGCCGTTGAGGGCAATCACGCGCTTGCCGATGTTCTTGGCCAAGTCGCCGATCCGCTCCAGGTCGTTGGACACGCGCAGCGCGCTGACGATCTCACGCAGGTCGATCGCCATCGGCTGGCGGCGGGCGAGCGTCATGATGGCCTTGTCTTCGATCTCGTGCTGGATCGCATCGATGGTTGCATCCACGGTGATGACGCGCTTGGCGAGCTCGGTGTCGCGCTTGGCGAGCGCATCGACCGAATCGCCGATCTCCTTTTCGGCAAGGCCGCCCATTTCGGCGACCATCCGCGCCAGATCCTGCAGGTCGGAATCGAACGACTTGATCGTATGCTCGGACGTCATTAGGTGCTGTTCCTGTACGCTAGACATGGCCCGTTCACCCGAACCGTCCGGTGATGTAGTCTTGCGTGCGTCGGTCGCTCGGCGAGGTAAACATGCGGCTCGTCGGACCGAACTCGACAAGCTCACCTAGATACATGAAGGCCGTGAAATCCGACACCCGCGCCGCCTGCTGCATGTTATGGGTGACGATGGCAATCGTGTAGTCGTCCTTCAGCTCGTCGATCAGCTCCTCGATCTTGGCGGTTGAGATCGGATCGAGTGCCGAGCAAGGCTCATCGAACAGAATCACGTCGGGCCGCACCGCGATGGTGCGCGCAATGCAGAGCCGCTGCTGCTGGCCGCCCGACAGGCTTAGCCCATTGGCGGCGAGCTTGTCCTTCACCTCTTCCCAGAGCGCCCCGCGCCGCAGGGCACTCTCGACCCGCGAGTCCAACTCCGACCTCGAGAGGCGCTCGTAAAGCCGCACGCCGAACGCGATATTGTCATAAATCGACATCGGAAACGGGGTCGGCTTCTGAAACACCATGCCGATCCGCGCCCGCAAATAATTGAGGTCTTGCTTGGACGAGAGGATATCATCGCGATCCAGCATGACCTCACCCTCGGCACGCTGGTGCGGATAGAGGTCGTAGATTCGATTCAACACCCGCAGCAATGTCGATTTGCCGCAGCCCGACGGTCCGATAAAGGCGGTCACCTTATTGGCGTAGAGGGACAGGTTAATATCCTTCAGCGCGCGGCTGTCCCCGTAGTAGAAGTTGAGGCGGCGGACCGTAACCTTTTCCGGCAGGCCCGCCGTGTCGACAGCGGCATGCATCGCCTGGGGAACAGCAACGTTGGTGACGTTGGTGACATTAGCAGCGTTCGTGACGTTCATGACGAATTTCTCGATCCTGCGAGGGCGCGCGCGGTGATGCTCAGGGCAAGGACGGCGATGGTGATGATCAACGCTCCGGTCCAGGCCAGCTTCTGCCAATCCTTGTAGGGGCTGAGCGCAAACTGGAAGATGACGACCGGCAGGCTTGCCATTGGCGCATTGACGTTGACACTCCAGAACTGATTGTTCAGCGCCGTGAACAGCAGCGGCGCAGTTTCGCCGCTGATCCGAGCGACGGCCAAGAGGACGCCGGTGAGCATGCCGGCCCGCGCCGCACGGTACGCGACACGCCGGATCACGACGGCCCGGGACAGGCCCAACGCCGACGCCGCCTCCCGCAACGAGTTCGGCACCAGCATCAGCATGTCCTCGGTGGTGCGCACGACGACGGGAACGACAAGCACGGCCAGCGCGATGGCTCCGGCCCAGCCGGAGAAATGCCCCATCGCCCTAACCATGACTTCATACACGAACAGTCCGATTACGATGGAGGGAGCGCTCAGCAGAATGTCGTTGATGAACCGCACCACCATGCTCAGTTTGTCGTGGCGTCCATACTCGGCCATGTACGTTCCAGCTAGGATCCCGAGTGGCGTGCCGATCGCCACCGCGATCGCCGTCAAGATCAGGCTTCCGATGATCGGGTTGAGCAGGCCTCCATCGGAACCGGGCGGCGGCGTCATCTCGGTGAACACTGCCAGCGATAGACCGCTGAAGCCCTTATATAGCAGCTCGCCGAGGATCAACACCAGCCAACCGAGACCGATCACAGTAGCTCCCAGCGAGAGCGACATGGCGAGCGCGTTGCGGAAGCGGCGGCCGGCATAGAGGTCATTGGGCATGGCTCACCCTCCCACTCGGCGTTCGATCCGCATCAGCAAGTAGCGGGCACATGCAAGCACGATGAACGTAATGAGAAAGAGGATGAGCCCGAGGGCGATCAGCGATGATTGGTAGAGCGCGCCATAGGCTTCGGTGAACTCATTGGCAATCGATGCCGAGATGGTTGTGCCGGGCGCCAGCAGCGAACTCGCGATGCGGTGCGAGTTGCCGATAACGAAGGTCACCGCCATCGTCTCCCCGAGCGCCCGGCCAAGGGCAAGCATGATGCCGCCGATGACCCCGACGCGCGTGTAGGGAAGGACGACGTATCGAAAGACTTCCCAGGTCGTGCTGCCGACACCGAAGGCAGCCTCCTTGAGCACCGGCGGAACGGCTTCGAACACATCGCGCGAAATCGAGGTGATGAACGGCAGCACCATGATGGCGAGAACCAGGCTGGCGGCCAGAATGCCGATCCCGTAGGGCGGCCCGGCGAACAGCGTCGACAGGACCGGTACGCCGCCCAAGAGGCTGATCAGAGACGGCTGGCCCGGCAGAAACGGGATCGGTAGCGCAAACGTATCGCGCAGCACCGGCGCGAACACGAACAGGCCCCAGATGCCGTAGATGATGCTCGGAATGCCCGCCAGCAACTCGATGGCGATGCCGATCGGGCGGCGCAGCCACATCGGGCAAATCTCGGTCAGAAACACGGCGATCAGCAAGCCGATCGGCACGGCGATGAGCATGGCGATAAAGGATGTGACGATGGTGCCGTAAATCGGGGCGATCGCACCGAATTTTTCGGTGACCGGATTCCAGGTCTCTCCGATCAGAAAACCGAGGCCGAATGTGCTTAACGCCGGGTAGGCGCCCTTAACCAGGGCGAGAATGACTCCGCCAAGAATGACCAGGACCGTAACCGCCGCCAACCGGGTCAAGGTGTGGAAGATCAGATCGTCGCGCCGAAGCTGCTTGAGGACCCACGATCGAGACGCGGGCTCTGCGGTTGTCGCCGGTTCACCCTGGAGCGCGACATCAACCACGGACTGCCTCCTGACACGTTGCGCCATCGAGCTCCCCGATCCGCGATTCTGAGGGGCCCCAGTCAAGCGGCCAGCACAGGGCCGCACAAGCCGTCTGCAACATTTTTTTCCAGGCGGAACCAACGAGGGAAAAGGCGCTGGAGCGCCTTTTCCCGATCTGGTACTGAGCCAATAGTTAGTGCTTTACCTCGGCCCACGCCTTCTTGATGGCGTCTACGGCCTTGGCGGGCATCGGCAGGTAATCGAGGCCCTCCGCGAGCGGGGTGCCTTTGCTGTAAGCCCACTCGAAGAATTTGAGCGCCTCGGCAGCTGCCGCGGGATCCTTCGGCTCCTTCGGGATCAGGATGAAGGTGCCCCCGACGATCGGCCAAGCGTCCGCACCGGCTTGATCGGTTATCACAACTTCGAAGCCCGGCGTGCCGGCCCAATCCGCGTTCTCGGCGGCGGCGGCGAAGGAGGCGGGCGTCGGCGCAACCGTCTTGCCGTCCTTGTTCACCATTTTCGTGAAAGTGAGACTGTTCTGCTTGGCATATGCCGACTCCACGTAACCAATCGACGCTTTGGTCTGGGACACGGTGGCGGCAACGCCCTCATTGCCTTTGCCGCCGACGCCAACCGGCCACTCAACCGAGGTATCCGAGCCGACCTTCTTCCACTCCGGGCTCACTTTCGACAGGTAGTTGGTAAAGATGAAGGTCGTCCCCGATCCGTCCGAGCGATGCACAACAGTGATCGCATCGGCCGGCAGCTTGGCGCTGGGGTTCAGCTTGGCGATCGCCGGATCATTCCAAGTCTTCACTTCGCCGAGATAGATCTTGGCGAGCGTCGGCCCGTCGATGACAAGGTCGCCGGGTTTGATCCCTTCGAGGTTGACCACCGGTACGACGCCGCCCATCACGGTCGGAAACTGAACCAGACCATTCTTGGCCAAGTCGGCTTGCGACAGCGGCTTATCGCTGGCGCCGAATGTTACGGTCCGGTCTTCAACCTGCTTGATGCCGGCGCCGGAGCCGATCGACTGGTAGTTGATGGCGACGCCACTCTCCTTCTTGTAAGCGTCCGCCCATTTAGCATAGACCGGAGCCGGGAACGAAGCGCCCGCGCCGGAAACCTCGGCGGCGCCAGCGGCCGCGAACGGCGCGGCGACCACCCCAGCAACGATTAACGTCTTCAAGACTTTCACGAGCTCTCTCCTTCGTTAAAGCCAGAGTAACCGGACGCGGGTCCAAAAGATCCCGCGCCGACCTGCCTGGGCTTTCTGTTATTTTCGATTATGGCTTCGTAATTGACGGTAATGGAGTACGCGGCGGACACCCCGAAGCCAGTCAGTGCACCGACGCGCTTGAACGCCGCGACCTCTAAACCTCTTACGTCATCGTTCTATGATTGATTAATGACAACCGGATGACAGTCTAAGCAGCTGGATTCATTGACGAAACACTGACTTCCCCGACCTTGCTCACGCTCGGCAGGCGCACCGTGAAGGTGGCGCCGGAGCCAAGCACGCTATCGATATCGAGCTTGCCCCGGTGCCGATTGAGAATGTGCTTGACCAGCGCGAGCCCTAACCCGGTGCCGCCCTGAGCGCGGCTTTCCGTAACGTCCACCCGGTAGAACCGCTCGGTCAGCCGCGGCAGGTGCTCGCGCGCAATTCCCGGCCCGTAGTCGCGCACCGACACGCGCGCCTCGCCTTGGCCCTCGGACGCTTCGACCTGGGCAAAGCTGATCTCGACCCGTTTGCCGGCGGCGCCGTATTTCAACGCGTTCTCAATAAGGTTCTCGAATACGCTGATCAGCTCGTCGCGATCGCCGAGCACCATGAATGGTTGATCAGGTCCGTGGATCTGGATCTTGACACCGGAATCGCGCGACAGCGTCTCCAGGCTGTCTCTGACCTGACGGACGATCGAGACGAGATCGACGCGGGTCTGCGGCCGCAGATGCGCGTTGAGCTCGATGCGTGACAGCAGCAGCAGATCGTTGACCAGCCGGGCCATGCGCATGGCTTGCGCATGCATGATCGGCAGGAACCGCTCGCGCGCCTCCTTATCATCGCGCGCAGACCCTTGTAAAGTCTCGATAAAGCCGGATAGAGCCGCCAACGGAGTGCGCAACTCGTGACTGGCATTGGCGACGAAGGAGACGCGCATCTCCTCGACCCGGCGCAGCGCCGTGCGATCGTGAAAGGCCATCAAGATCAGGTCGGAGCGGCGGGAGCCCGGCTGATACTTCAACGGCGCGACGACGACCTCGAACCATCGGTCGTTGGACCCGCGCAGGACAAATTCGGCGTGTTGCTCCTGGCCTGTCCTGACGGCGCGACGCAGCGCCTCGAGCACATCGGGCATCCGCAGCCCAAACGAAGCCGCCGGCTCGCCGCGCTGCAGTGCCGGCGCGATTTCTTTAGCCTGGTCGTTGACGGCCACAACCCGCTCATCCCGCGCCAGGGCGATGATCGGATCCGGAAGAGCGGCAAGGACAGCTTCGAGCCGCGGGTCGAATGCGTCGAGCGGAGGGCGCTCGGCGACCGTGATCGAGGAGCGGGCGATTGGGTTGGGGATCCTGCCGATCAGGGCCGCTGCCGCGACCACCGCAAATGCGATAACTGCCTGAAGAATCGAGAGATATCCGAACGTGACGAAGGCGACGAAGACGGCCGCGCTGGCGGCGAGCACGTTCCGCGCACGGCGTAGTCGGACGGATGGGCCCCCCCACCAAGACTGCGAACGAGCCACTTCAGTCGTTTCAGGCATCTCACCTCGTCCCGCGATGAACGAGGTTTTAGCGCACCGGCCAGCCGCCGCCAATTCACAAGCGATGACATCTGCCCGGGCTTGCGTCCCGATCGGGAGCGGCGCCGCGCTGTGCAGAGCAGGCAAAGACGGCCCGGAAGCTTCGATTGGTGCGCGGGCACAATAGGCTGGCTCCGTGCGGCGTGCGCTCACCCATACCGGATCAACCCCATGAAACCCTCATCCTGGTGATCCTGATGATGACAGTGAAACAGCGTATCGCCGGGATTGTCAGCGATGAAGTCGATCTCCGCCTTGGAGAAACGCGTCATGTTCAGCGTGTCCTTCATCAGCCCGGGCATGTGCTTGTCGCCGACGCTCATGACCTCGAAGGTGTGGCGATGCAGATGCACCGGATGATTGTCGCCGCTGTTGTTGGTCATGGCCAGCCGGTAGCGCTTGCCCTTTTGCACGACCAGCATCGGGTTCGTATCGGGCCACGATTTGCCGTTGATGGTCCAGCGGTTGTAGCCGCCCCGGCCGCCGGGAATTTTATCGAACCTGAGCTCGATCCGCTGGTCCGGCTCGGCGCGCTCAGACGACGCTCCGAAGGCGCTGTAGTCCCACTCGGCCTGTGCCGGCGCCGACCATTGCGGCTCGCCGCGCTCGCTTGCATATTCGACCACCGCGCCGAGGCCTTTGCCGCGATCCTCGTCGTTGACCGCGCCGAGGACCCAGATGCCCGGCCGGTTCATCTCAACCACCGCGTCGGCGCGCTCTCCCGGCGCCAGGGCGATGACCGGAAGCGTGCGCGGCGCCAGCACCGGATTGCCGTCGAGCGCCACGACGGTGAATTGATGACCGGGCAGCGCGACCGTGATGTTGCGGCTGGCGCTGGCATTGAGGAGACGAAACAGGACGCGCTCGCCTTGGCGCACCCGCACCGGCTCGCCGTGACCGAGCATCTTGTCGTTGAACGAGGCCGACGCGTATAGGACTTCAAGGCCGTTATCCGGCGGCGGACCTTTGCGGAGGTCCTGCATGCTGACCCACGATCCCTCCCAGTGATGCGCCGCGAGCAGCACTTCGCGATCGTAATTGCCGGGATCGTTCGTGGGCTCGATCAACATGAAGCCGAACAAGCCCGAATAGGTGCTGCGCGACAGATCCTGACCGGCCATATTGTGGCTGTGGTACCAGCGCGTGCCCGAGGGCCTCGGCGTGAACGAATAGATTTTGCTGCCGCCCTTCGGCACCATCGGCGACCCCTCCTCCATGGCGCCGTCGACCTCGGAGGGAATGAACAGTCCGTGCCAATGCACGATATCGTCGACGTCGGTCTCATTGACGACGGCAATGCTCACGGACCGCCCCTCGCGCAGCCGCAGCACCGGCCCGGGCGCCATTCCGTTGAAACCAAACGTCTTGATCACTTTGTTGGGCGCAAGCTCGAGCGACACCGGCGTGAGACGCAGCGTGTAATCGGGCTCAACCTTGACCGGAACGGATTGCGCCGCCACGCCGATCGGCCATCCCGCGACGGTTAGACTCGCCGCCAGGCCCACCGTGTCGAGCAGAACTTGCCGGCGGCTTGGCTGCAGCAACGATGGTTGCGGATGCGGCAAACGGTTCGAGGCGGTCATGGCTCGTCTCCTGGATTTCCTTCAATCTTAGCGCCAACACCATCTTCTCGCGCACTTGGCTGCTCGGGCTGCCAAACACTCGTTACCCGACTGCCGCGTTACGCCTCAGATTCGACGGAACCAACGCCAGCAATGCGATACTCCCGACCACCGCGAAGGCTGCGCCGAAGAGAAACACGGCGGTGTGTCCGATCTGGTCCCAAAGCCACCCGGCAACTAGGCTCGCTACCAAGCCGCACAACCCCACCGTCGCGTTGTACCAGCCGACGCCGCTGGCGCGCAGTTGCTCCGGCACATAATCGCTCGCCAAGGCTTTGCCGACGGAACGGAATATCCCCTGATAGAGCCCGTACAAGACGAAGAGCATGCCGATGAGCGCGACGTTCCGGGTCAAGGCAAAGCCGAGGTAGCTCACGAGGAAGATGGCGGACGCCACGAGCAGGATGTTCCTCCTGCCAAGCCTGTCCGACAAAAATCCCGCCGGGTAGGAAATAAGCGCGGCCACGAGGTTGAAGCCCGCATAGATCAGGATCGTGGTTGTCAACGAGGCGCCGATATCCTCGGTCTGCAGGATCAGAAACGCGTTGCTGGAATTGCCGATCCCGAACAGGGCCGTCGCCAGCAGATATTTCCAGTAGGGCTTGGGAAATCGCCTCAGGCTGATATCGATCTTCGCTTTCGCCGTCGCCTCTACGGGTCGTTCCTCGACCAGAAGAACCATCAAGAAGGCGAGGAGACCGGGAATGATCGCAAGATAGAAGACGAGGCGAATGTCGAGGTGCAGCACGATGAGCAGCAGAACGGCGAGCAAGGGACCGAGGAACGCCCCTGCGTTATCGCCGACTCCTTCGAGCCCAAAGGCCCTGCCTCGGTTCGCCGCGTCCACCGAGGAGGCGATGAGCGCATCGCGCGGGGCCGAACGGGCGCCGGCGCCGAGCCGGTCCAAAAACCGTCCGCCCAGCACGCCTTGCCAGACCGCGGCGGCTCCCATCAGCGGCTTGGCGAGCGCGGCCAGCAGGTAGCCCGCCAGGGCAATGGGCTTTCTCCGTTGCAGCTTGTCCGACAGCGAGCCGGAAAAGCCCTGGACGATGTTTTGTGTCGCCTCGGCGACGCCTTCCACAAGACCGAGCACGCTTCCGCCGGCCTGCAAGGTCTGCGTGAGGAAAATCGGCAGGAGGGGATAGAGCATCTCGGTGGAGATGTCCGAGAACAGGCTGGCGAAGGCCAGAAGAAACGTGTTGCGCGAGAGACCGGCGAAGTATCGACGCGTTGTTGTTGGCATGATCGCTCGCCTCGGCGGTTTAGAAACGCCGATGTCCCATTCACCCTCTGCAAGTACCCTTGTGATCCGCTCGTCCGCGGCGGCCTATAACCGCGCGCTCAACTCGATGTCGCCAACAAGTCGACCATGCGCCGTGCTCACGAGCGTCTGAACGAATTGTAGACCATCTTGGTGAAGTTTCTGGCGACTTCCTCGTTCGCCGCCCATTTGGCGTCGAGATCCGCCAGCGGCTTCGCGGCCACCACTTCCTCCTCCGTCTTGCCCTCCTTGAACAATTTCTCGATGCGCTCGCGCGCGGTCGCCAACATGGCGCGGAACTCGATGACGTCCGACTTTTTTGCGAGCCCGCCATGGCCGGGCACGATCTTGGTGTCGTCGTTCGCCACTTTGAGATAAGCGTCGTTCGCGCGGATCATCCCTCTGATGTCCCCGCCATTGGCATAATCGACGGTTTGATAGCGCTTGGCGTTGTTGAAGGTGTCACCGGTGCAAAGCACGTTGGCGTCCGCGAAATAGACCCAGGTGTCGCCGTCGGTATGCGCGTTGGTGACATGGGTGAGCTGTGCCGTCCGGCCGCCGATCTGAACCGTCCTGGTGCCGCCAATGTAGGTTTCCTTCGGCACCGCGCCCGCCGCCACGGGCGGTGTCTTGACGCCGGTGATTCCGTTCGTGGTGCCGGCAGCGAGGCGCAATCGCACATTATCCTGCGCCACGACGATGACGCCGTCAGCCTGGAAAGGTCCGTTTCCACCGGTGTGATCGCCGTGGAAATGGGTATTGATCAGATACTTGATGGGCAGGTTCGACAGCGCGGCGATGGCGGCCTTGAGCTTGTCGTGCATCGCCGCGTACTGACCATCCACCATGATGATGCCATCGGCGCCCACCGCGATGGTGACGTTCCCGCCGGCGCCTTCCAGCATGTAGGTGCCGTTGCCGAGGTCGGTGGTCTTGACCTCGATTTTGGAGAAATCGATGGCTGGTTGCGCGCCCGCGATCCTGGCGAACAGGACACCTGCGCCGATCAGCGCGGCCAATGCGATTCGACTCATACCTTGTCCTCCTTGATTTGCGTCGCCGCGCGACCCGGCCCATTGCATCGTCGCGAGAAGGCGGCAGTGTGACGGACCATGCCGAGGCTTCACTGAAAGGCGGCGAGCGCCACCCCGCCCGCGGCGGTAAGCACGACCACGATCCAGGGCGGCGTGCTCCAAACCGTGAGCAGGACGAAGGCGACGAGACCGAGGGCGAAGTCGCGCGGGTTCAAGATGGCGCTGCTCCAGACCGGGTCATAGAGCGCCGCGGCGAGGATGCCGACCACGGCGGCGTTGGTGCCGCGCATCGCCGCCTGCGCGAGCGGACGGTTGCGCAGCGTGGTCCAGAACGGGAGGGTGCCGTAGACCAGCAGCATCCCCGGTAGGAAGATCGCGATCAGGCTGATGACGGCGCCCAAGATTCCGCTCGGCTCGGTCTTCATGACCGCGCCCAAATACGCCGCAAACGTGAACAGCGGGCCCGGCACCGCCTGGGCGGCTCCATAGCCGGCAAGAAATGCATCGGAACTCACCCAGCCCGGATCGACGACCTCGCTTCGCAGCAACGGCAGCACCACGTGCCCGCCGCCGAACACAAGCGCTCCGGAGCGGTAGAACGCATCGAACAAGGCCAAACCCTGGGAGCCTGATAGTCGCGCGCCGATCGGCAGGAGAATGAGCAGCATAAAGAAGGCCACCAAGGCGCCGATCGCTGCGCGACGTGAAATCGGAAAATGCAGGGCTGTCTCGCTCGGTCGGGGTGAACCGTCACGACAAAACGCCAGCCCGGCGGCGGCCCCGAGCGCAATGGCGGACAGCTGACCGAGCGAGGCTCCCACCGAGAAGATGATCAGCACGGCCGCTCCAACCGCAATCGAGGCCCGCTGGCGATCGGGCGCAAGGGTGCGCGCCATTCCCCAGACGGCCTGCGCGACAACCGCAACCGCGACGACCTTCAACCCATGGATCACGCCCGAACCGATCGGGCCGGTGAACACCGCAGCGCCATAGGCGAACGCGAGCAGCAGCAGCGCGGAAGGGAGCGTGAACGCCGTCCATGCCGCAAGGCCGCCAAGCATACCCCCGCCGCGAAGAACCCCGAGCGAGAAGCCCACTTGGCTCGATGCGGGGCCCGGCAGGAACTGGCAAAGCGCAATCAGGTCGGCATAACCGGCCTCGTCGATCCAACCCCGGCGCAGCACGAGCTCGTTGCGGAAATATCCAAGATGCGCGATCGGCCCCCCGAACGAGGTGACCCCGAGTTTCAGATAAGCGCGAAAAACTTCGCCGACCGAGCCGCTGGTCGACGGTGTCTTCACCTCCTCCCTTGCGGGGGAGGTCGGTCGCGGCGTAGTTGTGCGACGATCGGGAGAGAGGGCTGCTTCGAGAGAATCTCTTTTGTCTGCGGCCATAACCCGACAGCGCTCAATGCTGAAAACCGAGCAGGTGACGTTTATGCGATGCGCGATGGCCCTGCCCGTCGATGGGGTCTCTCGACGTTAACGCGTTTCGGTCTTGTTGGCGACGACCTCGCGTTTGTCGCCCTGCTCCAACGGAGGGACGGCGCCAGGGCGCGGCAGACGTACGCTGACAAAGTTGATCCACGCCTCGCGAGTGCCGAGGATCGCAAGCGTCAACGTAAAGGGAACGATATAATAGAGCAGTCGAAACAGCAGCAGCCCAGCGAGCAGATCCTCCTTGTCGAACTGCCACAGCGCGACGAGCATGGCCGCGTCAAAGACGCCCAATCCGCCGGGCGAATGACTGGCGAAGCCAAGCAGGGTGGCCGAGACGAAGATCACCGACACCGTGACGAAGCCGATATTCGGCTCGGTCGGCACCAGCATATACATCGCCAGCGCGCAGCAGCCGAGATCAACCATGCCGATGCCGATTTGCACCAAGGTCGAGGGGCCGCTGGGCAGCCTTACCCGCCATTGGCTGCGGCCGATGCTGCGCGGCCGTCGCCAGACCCAAGCGATATAGGCGGCAAGAACGATCAGAACGAGACCGGCAAGCGCACGATTCGCATTGGGCGGCAGCTGATCGATGGCCGTCGCGGCGTCGGGGACATAGAGGATGCCGACCCCGAGCATGGTCGCGTTGCCGAGCCAGAACGTCAGTCCCGCCAGGAAACAAATCTTGGCGACATCGACCGCGTCGAGACCATAGGCCGAATAGATGCGGTAGCGGACGGCGCCGGCGGTGAGCATGCTGGCGCCGATATTGTGGCCAACCGAATAGCTGGTGAATCCAGCAAGCGCCGCCACCCGATACGAAACGTCGCTCCGGCCGATCGTGCGCAACGCAAAGAAATCATAGAACGTCAGCGTGCAATAGCCCGCGGCGACGAACAATCCGGCAAGGACAATGTTGCGATTAGGAACGGCTTCGATCGCATCAAGGACGTCGTCGACATCGATATCGCGCAGAATGTGAAACAAGACCACCGCCGCAATGGCGATAACGGTCAAGCTCAACGCGAGACCAATCCAGCTCAAGCCGATCTTTTCGTCGAGGAATCGCGCCGCCGCCCGCAGCGTGGTCAGCATCCCCCACTCCGAATCGGCCGAAGCTTCATAAGGCTGTTCCCGTCCGGTCACTTTCGCTCCACTAGCAGAACCCAGGGACATGGGCGAGATACCTACGTTCGAATGGCGGCGAAAAGGCGCACGATCCGCTCAAAAACAAGGCGGGACGCGAGCTTAGGCAGGCTCCCGCGTTTTGACCGCGCACGGACGCCTGCGGTAGCTTGGCGCCCGGGATCTAAGGAGCTTACCGATCATTATGGATATAGCAATCGTCGGCGGCGGAATCTGCGGGCTGTCGCTGGCGCTCAACCTGCAGCGACGAGGACTGGAGTGCCGGGTATACGAACGCGCTGCCGAGATCAAGGAGCTCGGGGTCGGCATCACGCTGCTGCCTCATGCCATGCGCGAATTCGCCGCGCTTGGCGTTGCGGACGAATTGCTGGGGGCCGGCATCGAGAATCTGGAAAGCTGCTTCTTCAATCGGTTCGGACAGCTGATCTACAAGGAGGCCCGCGGAAAGTTCGCCGGATATGCTTATCCCGAGGTCGGGATTCATCGTGGCCGGTTGCATCTGATCCTCTACAACGCCGCTCGCGCCCGCCTTGGCGCCGACCGGATCAAGACCGACCATGAATGCGTGCGCGTCGAGCAAGACGAAGCCGGCGCAACGCTCTCGTTCAAGCAGGCGTCCTCGGGACGCGCGCTCAAGCCGATACGCGCGCCGATCGTGGTGGCCTGCGACGGCATCAATTCGGTCATCCGTAAGCAGTTCTATCCCGATGACCGCATCGCCTTTGCCGGCATCAATACCTGGCGCGGGATCACCCGACGCAAGCCGATCCTGACCGGCCGCACCTATATGCGCGTGGGCTCGATCCTCACCGGCAAGTTGGTCGTCTACCCGATCATCGATAACGTGGACGGTGCCGGCAACCAGCTCATCAATTGGATGGCCGAGATCAAGCAGGACACGTTCGAGCAGAACGACTGGAACAAGCCGGGCAATCTTGCGGACTTTTTCAAGATTTACGCAAATTGGCGGTTCGACTGGCTCGACGTTGCCGATCTGATCGGAAGCGCCGATCAGATCCTCGAATATCCCATGGTCGACAAGGATCCGATCGACCAATGGACATTCGGTCGAGTGACGTTCGCCGGCGACGCCGCGCACCCCATGTATCCGCGCGGGTCGAACGGAGCGGCGCAGGCCGCCATCGACGCCCGCACGCTCGCGGATTGTCTCATCGCGGCCGCCGACCCGGTGCAGGCCTTGCGGGCCTACGAGGCCGCGCGCTGCCAGGCAGCTGCGCGCGTCGTGCGGACCAACCGCGAGCACCCGCCGGATTTCATCAACATCAAGGTCGAGGAATTGGTCGGCGACCGGCCGTTCGACCGCCTCGACCGTTACATCACGCAGGACGAGTTGCGGGCGCTGTCGGAGAATTATAAGCGCATCGCCGGCTTCTCCCTCGCCGATGTGGCGGGCGAGCGGAGCTGAAGCGTCGCGGCCATCTGCCCCCTACGCCCAATGTCTCGGCGCGATAGCTTCGAGCATCTGCAGATCAACGAGAGCGCCAGATCGCAAGCGTTCGTGGCTGGGACACTCGCGGCTAGTTCCCACGACGGAACTTGGGCGAATAGTTGCGTTTTTGCTCCAAATGAATCCAATCCGACGATACTTAGATCGGCCGCTGTGGTGCCGAATATCAAGTCGGATAAAGGACACAATCCCCCCGGGGGCGAGTAGGATTTCCGTGGGCTGCCGTTCGTCTGATTCTCCAGCCGGCTCGCCTGTGCGCATCCACCTGGTTTTCATCAGGATGGCGGTACGTATTAGGCACTCCATAAGACGCCACCGCAATCGCCTTGGCGCTGCCTCCGGGGGTAGGAGGGGCGGTTCCGGTGCCGCCATGGTGGGGCATCATCAACCGATTGGCCCCAATCTTAATGGTGGACGGTATCGACTGGTAATCCGCATCACCTGGCAGCAAGATTCCTGCGTCGCCTAGTTCAATCCGTGCGGCATATCCTGTCGAGTTCCTATCGCGTGGTGATGTGCCAGAGCATCGTTTGAGCAGCAGCTTTCCGAGGTCGATATCTCCAGAAACAAATTTCAAGCGTGATCCGAGGGACCGCTGAAACCGGGCAGTATTCGGACCGACGGGCTGCTCCGGAGCAAACCACTTGAGCCTTTTTAGTTCTGGATATTGATAGGCCAACGCGAAGTGATCAAAATCCCAATGGGATAGAATCACGAACCCTCTGTCGGCAATCGCGTGACTAAAACGACGTGGGAAAGAGCGTTTGTTAAGAAACAGCGGCGCCCCGACGTCGAAGTAGCCGAAGGCGCGACTTCCATGGGAGAAGGCGACGCACGCGGCTTGTCCGACGTCAAGAGCGGTAATTCTTAAATCGCCACGATCAATGGCTGACACCAACGTGGCCAATACGTGGCCTCCTTCGATGCGCTCGGCTTGAGGAGCTACGCAGGAATTCTCCAAGTGGCTCACAATTTCTGTGTCGACATCAAGGCGGTTTACAACTATAGCGTTAACAGGAGGCTGCGGCTCATAACCACTTACAAAGGGCAGCAACCATGCGCGCGGCATATTCCGCTCTCTTTGTAATTGAATTTGGAGCCAATCGGTCTCCATTACGCTTTTGGGCTCCAATCCGAATAGCTGTGCAAGTCGACCAGGTGTGGTTGAAATTCGTGTGAGAAATAGCGCGTCGTCGTTCTCGAGGGCGGCAGGATCGCTCTCGAACATGTTGGCGTCGATGACGTCCAAGTGAATGGACATCCTCGAATGAGGACGGTCCGGCAAAGCTTCTACAACGGAATCCACAAACGCATAAAATCGTCTCGGAGCTTCTGGAGGCGCGGGAACGCGGCGGGGCTTGATGGGCATGGCGAAGAATCCTAATGTGCTACCGTGATGTATTTGTCGCAGCAAAATCTTTCAACCCAGGCGGCGGCGCGCGTCGTGCGGACCAACCGCGAGCACCCGCCGGATTTCATCAACATCAAGGTCGAGGAATTGGTCGGCGACCGGCCGTTCGACCTCCTCGACCGCTACATCATGCAGGACGAGTTGCGGGCGCTGTCGGAGCATTTTAAGCGCATCGCCGGCTTTTCACTCGCCGATGTGGCGGGCGGGCGGAGCTGAATCGGAGGAAAGCCGCATGGCCGACGCCAACCATCCGATCGCACGCCGCACCGTCCTCGGGACCGCCGGCCTATCCATCGGCGCCGGACTGTTGTCGGGCTTTGCCGGCTCGGCGCCTGCGCAAGTGACCGGCGCCTGCACGCTACCGGCTTCCGGCACCGACATGTGGAGCGGCGAATACTGGGCAAAGAAAGGCGACCTTCCGCTTTACCTCTATCGCAAGCGCGCAACCCCGCCGCAGGCGGGGGAGCCAAAGCTGCCGGTTCTCTTGTTCGTGCACGGCTCCTCGGATTCCTCGCGCTCGGCCTTCGATCTCGTCGTTCCGGGGAAGGGCGAGTACTCGATCATGAACGTTTTTGCGCGCCGCGGCTTCGATGTGTGGGCGATGGATCACGACGGCTACGGCCGCTCGGGAAGCAGCGGCGGCAACTCGGATATTGCGAGCTCCGTCGAAGACCTTGAGGCAGGCAGCGAGCTGGTGTTGCGCGAGACCGGCGTGCCGAGGATGCATCTATGCGGCATGTCCTCGGGCGCCATCCGCGCCGGCGCCTTCGCGATGGCGAGGCCCGAGCGGGTGGACCGTCTCGTGCTGATCGCCTTCACCTACAAGGGCACCGGGTCGCCGACGCTTAAGCAGCGGGCCGAGCAGGTCGACTACTACCGCACCCATAATCGGCGACTGCGCGACCGCGCCATGATCCGCTCGATCTTCACCCGCGACAGTCTTGCCAGCGCCTACGATCCGGCGGTGGCCGACGCGCTCGCCGACGAGGAGCTGAAATTCGGTGATCAGATCCCCACCGGCACCTATCTCGACATGACGGCAAACCTGCCCTTGGTCGATCCGAAAAAAGTGTTGGCTCCGGTGATGCTCATCCGCGGCGACCACGACGGCATCGCCTCGGTCGAGGATCTCGTCGACTTTTATCAGCAGCTGCCGAACGGCGACCGCCAGTTCGTGATCCTGCCGAACACCGCCCATAGCCCGATCCTCGGCAACAACCGCCACCTCCTGTGGCACGTCATGCACGAGTTTTTGACCATGCCAGCCCCGGCGGCGACGTGAGCCTTGCGGCTTGGTGCACCGCATCAAGCGGTGGCAGATCAACGAGGGGATTTTCAGCTTAAGTGCGCGGCGCACTAAAGAATGCACGCAGCTCCGCAGACGTCTCTTGCGGCGCTTCCTCCGACAGATAGTGTCCGCAGGGGAGCGCCTTGCCGCCGCGAATATCGGACGCGTACGACGCCCAGATCTCCAGCGGCCTGTGATTGCGGCCGACGCCGCCGGTCGCGCCCCACAGCAGCAGCACCGGACATGTGATCTTGCGGCCCGCCGCAAAATCCGCGGTGTCCATATCGAGGTCGACGCCGAACGTAGCGCGGTAATCCTCGCACATGGCGTGGATTGTGGCGGGATTCTTGAAGCAGCGGATATATTCGGCGAGCGCGGTCTCGTCGAAGAAGCTCAGCCCGTGCTTGGTCTTGGCCAGCTTCTTGCGGATGAAGAATTCGGGATCAGCCCCCATCAGGCGTTCGGGGAGGTCGTACGGCTGAGCCATGAAGAACCAATGCCACGAGAACGTGCCCCAGGCGCGCGTCACGTGGTTGAGCAGATAATGCTGCGGGATGATATCGAGGATCGCGACACGCTCCACCGTCTGCGGATGATCAAGGCACATGCGGTGCAGGACGCGCGCCCCGCGGTCGTGGCCGGCGGCCTGGAAGCGCCGAAAACCCAACGCCGCCATCACCTCGACCTGATCCTGCGCCATGGCCCGAAATGAATAGCCGGCATGATCGTCTCCGCCTGGCGGCTTTTCGGAATCGCCGTAGCCGCGCAGATCGGTGCAGACGACCGAAAATTCCTGCGCGAGGCGTGGCGCGATCTTGTGCCAGGAGAGGTGGGTGAAGGGATTGCCGTGCATCAGCAGCACCGGCGGCCCTTTGCCGCCGTGCACGGTGACGATGCGCGCGCCGCTGGTCTTGATCTCGGTGCGCGTAAAGCCTTCGAACATCATGTCCCTTCATAACTGGAATGGGGAAAAACCTAAGCCCATCGCGAGCGCCGCAGATTGCGGCCTCGCCGCGACGCTACATCCTGAAGAGGGCCTTGCCGTCCGCTGTCCTGATTTGGTCGACCCAGGTCTTTTGCACCAGCGTCTTCACGTTGGCGGGCAGCGGAACATAATCGATCTCGCTCGCCATCCGGTCGCCCTGCGCAAAAGCCCAGGCAAAGAATTTCAAGGCCGTCGCCGCCGCCGCCGGATCTTGCGGCTGCTTGTGAATGAGGATGAAGGTGGCGCTGGACATCGGCCACGCGCCCGGGCCTGCCGCATCGGTCAGGGATCCGCCTGCGCCGGCCCAGTCGATGGCTACCGCCGCCGCCTGAAAAGCCTCGGGCGTCGCCGCAACGGCCTTGCCATCTGGGTTCACCATTTTTGCGACAGCGAGATTCTGCTGCTTGGCATAAGCGTATTCGATGTAACCGATCGAGCTCCTGGTTTGGAGGACGCTGCTGGCAACGCCTTCGTTGCCCTTGGCGCCGATTCCCCATGGCCACTCTACCTGCAAACTTGCCCCCACCTTTGACTTCCAATCGGAGCTGACCTTTGACAAATAGCCGGTGAATGTGAAAGTCGTGCCGGAGCCGTCGGACCGGTGAACAACGGAAATGGCATCCGAAGGCAGCCGGGCATTGGGGTTGAGCCGCCTGATGGCCGGATCGTCCCAGGTCTTCACCTCGCCAAGAAAGATTCTTGCGAGCGTCGGCCCGTCGAGAACAAGCTCGCCAGACCTTATCCCCTGGACATTGACCAGCGGCACCACGCCGCCCAAGACGGTCGGAAACTGAATGAGGCCGTTCTTGCTCAGCTCGTCGGCCGAGAGCGCCACATCCGTGGCACCAAATGTCACGGTCTTGGCTTCGATCTGCTTGATGCCGCCGCCGGAGCCGATCGATTGGTAGTTGAGGCCGACACCGGTCTCGTTTTTGTACGTATCCGCCCATTTCGCATAGATCGGATACGGAAAAGTCGCGCCGGCGCCGGAGATATCGACGGCAGCCGCGGGAAGCACCGTCGCGGCCAGGAAGCCGGCGACGGCTATCGTTTTCAATGGATTCACGGGTCTCTCCTGTTGCGGAAACCGGGCGACGCGGGTCGTTGACCA
>JBKQHQ010000195.1:0-10447 GCA_052148715.1 Xanthobacteraceae bacterium
GGGCGATCTGTTGGCCCGAGGCGAAGTCGAAGACGCGGATGGTTTTGTCAGAGCTGCCGGAGACTACGACGTGTTTTCCGGCGATCTCGGCGACGGCGATGCTGTTGACGCAATCCTGATGGTCTTCGAGGAGGGCGATTTGTTGGCCCGAAGCGAGGTCGAAGACGCGGATGGTTTTGTCATAGCTGCCGGAGACAACGACGTGCTTTCCGGCGATCTCGGCGACGGCGACGCTCAGGACGTAACCCTGATGGCCTTCGAGGAGGGCGATTTGTTGGCCCGAGGCGAGGTCGAAGACGCGGATGGCTTTGTCATCTCTGCCGGAGACGACGACGTGCTTTCCGGCGATCTCGGCGACGGCGACGGCAAGCGGCGCGCCGAACGACAGCGGGCGCGCCCTCCACCTGGTTGCGGTATTTCTGTACGGTAGATGTGGATGCCAGGCTTGACCCGCGCGACGGCAGCCGATGGCGCGGACGGCGCCTAGCTCGGCGAGGTCAAGCGCACCTCTCGGGATGTCGAGATTGCGCCAGAGCGAGCCGGTGAGGTTCGCGTTGCCGAAGATGGTCTCCTGGAGCGCGCATGAAAGCCAGCGGCTCATCGGCGCTTCGGCTTCCGAGAAATCCGCGCCGGAAAGATCGGCGTGCTGAAACTCGGCTTGATGCAGCTGGGTGCCGTGCCAGGTCGTTTGCTGCATCGGCATGAGGCGGTCCGGCGTGCCGGCGAACGTCGCGCGGCGCAGATCGAGGTCGGACAAGTCCATGGTTTTGGGCCGCAGCAACGGCGTTCCTGATGCGCTGGCGCTTCGCCAGAGCGCGAAGGCGAGCCGGCGCACCCTCAACCTCTGTCCAGCCTCAATCAGCTGGACGAATTCCCGCTCGAACGCCTGCCGTTCCGGCGCCTCCTCGACGGCATGACGCTGCAGCAGAAATGTCAGTGTCTCCGGGGTCGGCAACGGCACATCCCATACGGAATTTCCCTTGCCCGTGCGCCCCGCCGCATAGAGCGCGGCCGCTAGGAAGTACTCGCGAATGGATGTGTGTGCGAAGCGGAATGCCTTCTCGCCGGGCCGCACCAAGAGGCTCGCGTTGCGCAAGTCCTGCGCAAAGATCTCCGACAGCGTGAGACCGCCGGCGCCCTGCAGTGCAGTCGCCAGGCGCGGCACCGTTGGCACGTAATCCTGGAACCACTCGTCCAGCCTGTTGTTACCGATCTCGTCCGTCCCGCGCGCGTGCAGGTGAAGCGCGAGCGCCTGCAGGATCGCGCGCTTCTCGCGGATCGGGATTGTGTGCTTGGGATTGTCGCGCTCGAGCGACTGATCGACCAGGATGTCATAGAGCCGGGCCAGATTGATCGGCCGCCCGGCGAGCTTCTCGTCTTCGATGCGCCCGATCGTCTCGCGGATGAAGCGCAGCAGGATTGGCCGCTCCGCCAACTCCCGCAGATTGTAGGTCTCGTTGATCAGCGCCAGCGCCCGCTCGGCTTCCTCCTTGCCCGGGTGCAACTGGAGATAAGCTTCAATCTGCTCGGCCGTGAACGGCAGCATGAAATAGGCCGCGATGTCCTGATCGGCTTCAAGGCGCGCCCGCTCCGTCCCAGTCAGGAAGCCCCGTTGCGCGGCAACGTCGCGGAAATAATGGGTGCGGCACGACACGACGACGCGTGGGCCTTGCATTGGGTCATCTGCCGTCGTGCCGCCGGTGCGCGCCTGCCGCCGGCGCTGATAGTCGGCGGCCCAACACTCGGCCGGGACGATCCCGAGCAACTCGCGGTAGAGCCGGACCGCGGCTTCCGGCGAAAGCTTGTTCGTGATTTCGTCGAGTCCGTCGAAGACGACAATCGCGTTGCGCTCACGGGCGAACTTGATCACGTCGCGCGCGCTCGGCGGACGCTCACCGACCTTGCGCAGCATCTGATCGACTAATGACTCCAGGGGGACGGACTTATCGCTCTCGGCTACCTCGACATCGCGCAGATCGAGATAGATGGGCACCGGCGCCTTGGGCTTCGTCTTGCCGAGATCGAGCAACCGCTGTGCGAACATCTGGCAAGCGACCGTCTTGCCCATGCCAAATTCGCCGAGCACTGCGACCAGACGCGGAGCTCCACCACCGTCGCCGGCCGCCCAATTGATCAGATGCTCGACGATTGGCACGCCCTCGTCGCGCGACTCTCGGTTTGGTCTTGGGGCCTCGACTTCCGGTGAAACGAGCCCTCGTCGCGCGCGCGCCTCGACAATTTCATGCGGATCGGTCGAAAATTTCCGGCCGTACATGAACTGCGCGACGGGTTCCCGCGATGTCGGTGCGGTCATTTCGTCGGCGGTCTGTGATTGCTTGGCGGGAGGAATTGCGCCGCCGTTGGTCCGGGACTTGTGGAAGTTCCGAGCCGCAATGAAGATCTCTCTCGCGACTCGATCGGCGAACTCGACCCGGTCGTGGAGCTTGCCTGTCGACCATAGCTTGATGAGATTCTTGCCCCTCGCCCCCGCCAACACAGGCCGCGCATCGTAGGTGAATCTCTCAGGAATCTGGTGGCGAGAAAGATTCACCTCGATGAGGACGCAGGTTTTGCCGGGTTTGTATTTCCCGTCTTGCGCTAGAAAGAAGTTTGCCTCTCGTTGGCAATAAGCACTGTAAGGATATTTGTTGGACAGCATCAACAGACCGAGGAACGCTTGCGAGCATCCGGCGTCCATTTGAGCATTGGACGTCTGCGCAGCTTCGATGTGTCGCTCATCACGCCACATCTTGATCCGAGGGAGCTGTGCAAATTCAGCCGGTGGATAGTTGAGTCTCTGGCTGAGAAGGTCGAAGAACGCGTCTTGAATCCTTTGCTCGGCATCGGGGAGCGAGGCGTAGGAGAAAAACACCCAAAGGACCGGGTTATCCAGTGAGGCCTTGGGTTCGACCAGCCCGCCTGAATCCAAGCGCGTGGCTTCGTTCGACAGGCCTCGCAGGGCTTGGCCGACGCGGTCCATCTGACGTCCTGCATCGAACGCACCGGTTGGTTCCGCACTGACATCGCCGCCGCTGCTCTTGAGCTCGAAGGACGCCTTCGCCGCCGCCAAGGTGTCATTGAGACGCTTCAGCCGCTGACGCAGGCTTGCCGCCTCAGGCGTCTTGCCCTCGCGGGCGCCAAGCTCGGCCCGAAGCGCATCGGCGGTGATTCGGGAGGCCTTCTCTGCCCCCGCCAACGCCAAAAACCCCTCCAAGAGCACGCGCGACCGCTTGGTCAGTCGTGTATCCTTCGCAGCCAAGTAGGCGGTGATTTCGTCGAGGATCGAAGCGGGCATGGCGAAGTTCTCCATTGCAACCCGTGCAGAGAGCAAGATCTCAGAACCAACCCAGCGCGCGAGCCGCAAGGAAGCAGAGAAATGCGACCAGTAGCGCGACGATCGCCCATGGGCCCTCCGCGCTTCCCTCAAACAGCCTCAAAATCCGCAGGGTTAAACGGTCACGGTTGCTCGGCACAGTTTTTCTCCTTATGCGCGAGTCCAAGCGTTCAGCCACGGCTCAAGCCTCGAGTGATCCAGGGTTGAGGCTGCACCTGGTCGTTCTCCGGGTCAATGCCATTTTTCGTCACAAATGACATCATAATAACGTTTGTGACATTTATGCGGCGCGCTCGGCAAGGGACGGGCTGCCGATTCGCGGGTGGGACCAGCCCAAATCGGCCGGCACGCCGCAGTCGGCATCCGACCGAGGTCGCATTGCGTTGCGCTGGCCGCTCGCCTATGCAGCCGCGTTCCCGTTTTCGCCCGACCCCAATTCACCGCCCGACCGCGCCCATGAAGCTGTCTCGCCGCCGCATCGTCTCCGGGATCACCGCTCTGTCGGCTGCCGCCGTCGCGGGGACGACCGCGCGCGCCGCGGCGGCGCGCTATTACGAGGGTCCGGTGTCGGACCATTTCGACGGCGTGCGCTTTTTCGATCCGAACGGGATGCCGCCGAAGGGCATGCGCGACCTGCTGCGCTGGATGCGCGAGCGAGGCGGCGCGCCGTGGCCGCAATGGGCGCCGTCGCCCTATGCGGACCGGCCGCCCGCGCGCGTCGAGGGGCCCGGTTGGCGCATCGCCTTCGTCGGCCACGCCACCTGGCTGATCCAGACCGCGGGCCTCAACATCCTCACCGATCCGGTGTGGTCCGAGCGGGTGTCACCCTTCAGCTTCGCCGGCCCCAAGCGGGTCAACGATCCCGGCATCGCCTTCGAGACGCTGCCGCCGATCGACGCCGTCCTGGTCTCGCACAATCATTACGACCATCTCGACACGAAAACCCTGTCGCGGCTCGCCGCCGCGCATCGGCCGCGCGTGATCACGCCCCTCGGCAACGCCACCATCATGCGCGGTCACGATCCCGCCATCGCGGCCGAGGAGTTCGACTGGGGCGAGCGCGTAGAGCTCGGCTCAGGCGTCGCCGTGACGCTTGCGCCGGCGCGGCATTGGTCGGCGCGCGGCGTGCTCGACCGCAACAAGGCCCTGTGGGCGGCGTTGCTGATCGAGACGCCGGCCGGGCGCATCTTTTTCGTCGGGGATTCGGGCTATGGCGATGGCTGGCACTTCCGCTCGGTCGCGCAAAGGCACGGTCCGGTGCGTCTCGCCATCCTGCCGATCGGCGCCTACGAGCCGCGCTGGTTCATGCGCGATCAGCACATGAACCCCGAGGAGGCCGTGCGCGCCTTTCTCGATTGCGGCGCCGAGCTCGGCCTCGCCCACCATTTCGGGACCTTTAAGCTGACCGACGAGGCCATCGACGCGCCGCCCGCCGCGCTCGCCTTGGCGCTCGAGGCGGCGGAAATCGCCCCCGACCGCTTCCGGGCGCTCAAGCCGGGGCAGACCTGGGAGCTGCCGGCCTGAAGGCCCTATTCGCCGGCTTCAGTACTGCAGCTCGTAGGTCACCGTCACCGAAACCCGCAACGTCTCCTCGCCCAGCGCGACCGGCGTCGTGGCGGCCGCCATCGCAGGTGCTGCGGAACGCAGGAAGCGGGGCGACTGGGCTTCCTCGCTGATCGAGACCGGCCGTCCCAATTGGGCGCCGATCGCCTTTGCGTAGATCTCCGCCTTGCGCTTGGCGTCGGCGATCGCCTGCGCCCGCGCCTGGTCCATCGCCGTCGACGAATCGCCGATCAAGAATTCGACCCCCGACAAAGTGTTCGCACCGGCGCCGAGGAGCCGGTCGATGACATCCGGCACCTTGGTGACATCGCGCACCTTGACCGTCACCTGGTTGCTCGCCTGGAACGCGACGATGCGGCCGGTCGTGCTGCGGTTGGGGTCATGCAAGGGCTGGATGGAGATCCGCGCCGTCTGGATATCGTCCTCGCGCGTGCCACCCACCCGCAGGGCCGCGATCACGGGCTCCATGAGACGGCCGTTGGCGTCGTTCGCCTCGCGTGCGGTCTTCCCCTGGCTCGTCACGCCGGCACTGACGATGGCGACGTCGGGGGTCACGTCGACGCTCGCCTCGCCAAAGACGCTGACGACCGGAACCGGCCGATTCTGCGCGCCCGCGGACGGCGGGGCAAAACTGACGAGCAAGGCCACCGCGGCAAGACGGCGAATATCCATGGGATCCGGCCCTCCCTTTATTGGCTCGTTCTAACGCGGCTCTGGGGCACTTTTCGGACGAAAGGGGGAAGCTGGCAAGTCGCACAAGCTAATGCGGCTTGACCGTCACAAAGATGTTCACCACCAGCTTGTCGTCGGGCGTTTTCACGGGATCGGTCAGATATTCCTCGACCGGCACTTCGGCGTCGAGCTGCTTCTCGTCGAAAAAGTTGCCGATCGCCTCGTAGGTCGTGTCCATCCCGTCGTAGGAGCCGCGATAGACGAATTTGTAGGCCCGGCCCGACGGCGACGTACCGACCGCAATATCGCCGGTCGGCGGGTTCTTCGGGGCCTGCGCGATCGGCACGCCGGCCTGATATTGAAAGCCAATGTCGTCCCGCGTCAAATAGACCGTGAGGGCCGGGCCTGACGCCTTGAGGCCCTGCTTGTCGAGAAAGGCGTAGACGGATTTCAACGCCGCCACCACCGTCTCGTAGGCGGAGTCCCACGTGGCGGTGCCCTTCTTGAAGATGAAGGTCTTCCCCTCGAGCGTGGTCTCCTCGCCGAACGGGTCGGTGCTCTGCGCCGGTGCCGCCGGTTGGCTCGGGGCCGGCGCGCTCGGGGCAGCCGGCGCGGGCGCTGCCGCCGGCGGCGTTTGCGCCGAGACGAGCGAAGAAACAGTGGCAAGTGCCATGGCCGTGACGGCAACGGACACGAACCGCGAGCGCGACATGCGAGGCCTCCTTGCGTCGGATGCGGCGTTCCCGCGGCCGCAGCGTCATTCCGGCAGAAGGGTTTCTACCACACTTGCGGCTATGCGCGATGGCCCGGAATCGCGCAACTAGCCAAGGTTCGCGCGAGCCGATAAATCACGCCCATGAGCGTGCTCGCCAACCATGCCTTCCGCAAGATGAACGGTCTCGGCAACGAGATCGTGGTGGTCGACATGCGCCAGACAACGGCCGCCGTCAGCGCCGCCGAGGCCCGCGCCGTCGCGCGGCCTCAGGGGGCGCCGTATGATCAGCTGATGGCGCTCTATGCGCCGCGCTTGGCCGGCACCGACGGCTATGTGCGCATCTACAACAACGACGGATCGGAAGTCGGCGCCTGCGGCAACGGCATGCGCTGCCTCGCCGACCTGGTTTTCAAGGAGAGCGGCAAGGACGCGCTCACGTTCGAGACCAAGGCCGGCCTGATCAATTGCTGGAAGGGCGCGACGCCGGGCCTTTGCACGGTCGACATGGGCGTGCCCCGCTTCGCCTGGAACGAGATCCCGCTTGCCGAGGAGTTTCGCGACACGCGCGCGATCGAGCTGCAGATCGGCCCGATCGACCGGCCGATCCTGCATTCGCCCTCCGTCGTCAGCATGGGCAATCCGCACGCGATCTTCTGGGTCGATGACGTGAACGCCTATGATCTCGCCCGCTGCGGCCCGCTCTTGGAGAATCACCCGATCTTTCCCGAGCGCGCCAACATCACGCTGGCGGCGATCAAATCGCGCGAGCACATCGTGATCCGCACCTGGGAGCGCGGCGCCGGCCTGACCAAGGCCTGCGGCACGGCGGCCTGCGCGGCCGCGGTCGCCGCCGCGCGCTTGCGGCGCACCGACCGCATCGTGACGGTGACGACACCGGGCGGCGACCTGCGGATCGAATGGCGCGAAGGCGATGATCACGTGCGTATGACCGGTCCGGTCGAATACGAGTATGAAGGCCGTTTCGACCCGGCGCTGTTTGCCGCAACCGACGTAGCCTGAAGCCGATGAGCGTCGACCTCGTCACCTTCGGCTGCCGGCTCAACACCTACGAGTCGGAGGTGCTTCGCCGCGCGGCGGATGCCGCCGGGCTCGACGATACGATCGTGGTCAATACTTGCGCCGTCACCAGCGAGGCGGTGCGCCAGGCGCGCCAATCGATCCGGCGGCTCAGGCGAGAACGGCCGCGGGCCCGCATCGTCGTCACCGGCTGCGCGGCGCAGACCGAGCCGAAAACCTTCGCGGCGATGCCCGAGGTCGATCGCGTGCTCGGCAATGACGAGAAGCTGCGGCCCGAGGCCTGGGCGCGCACGCGGGCGGAGTTTTTTGGCGTACCGAGCTTCGGCCTTGAGGCCGAGGAGAAGATCGTCGTCAACGATATCATGGCGGTGCGCGAGACGGCGCTGCACCTGATCGACGGCATCGAGGGGCGCGCGCGGGCTTTTGTGCAAATCCAGAACGGCTGCGACCACCGCTGTACGTTCTGCATTATCCCCTACGGCCGCGGCAACTCGCGCTCGGTGCCGATGGGCGAGGTGGTGGCGCAGGTGCGCCGGCTCACCGAGAACGGTTACCGCGAGGTGGTGCTGACCGGCGTCGATATCACGAGCTACGGGACCCGTCTGCCCGGCGCGCCGAAGCTCGGCGTCCTCGTGAAGCAGATCTTGAAGCACGTGCCGGAGCTCGAGCGGCTGCGGCTCTCGTCGATCGACTCGGTGGAAGCCGATCATGATCTGCTCGATGCGTTCGGAAGCAACGAGCGGCTGATGCCGCACCTGCATCTGTCGCTGCAGGCGGGCGACGATCTGATCCTCAAGCGCATGAAGCGCCGCCATCTGCGCGCCGACGCCATCGCGTTTTGCGAAGAGGTGCGGCGGCTGCGGCCGGACGTCGTGCTCGGCGGCGACCTCATCGCCGGCTTCCCGACCGAGACCGACGCGATGTTCGCGCGTTCGCTCGATCTCGTCGACGAATGCGGGCTCACCCACGTCCACGTCTTTCCGTTCTCGCCGCGGCCAGGCACGCCGGCGGCCAAGATACCACAGGTCGGCCGCTACATCGTCAAGGACCGCGCGCGGCGACTGCGCGAGAAAGGCGCGCTGGCATTGCGGCGCCATCTCGAAGCCGAAGTCGGCAAGACGCGCCAGGTGCTCGCTGAATCTGAACAGCTCGGCCGCACCGAGCATTTCACGCCGGTACGCCTCGCCGATCCGCGGCAACCCGGCGAGATTCTCACCGTCGCGATCGCCGGCCATGACGGCCGTCAGCTGTTGGCGGCCTGAGCCCTCTCGTCAGTCCAGCCGAAAGCCGCCAGCGCTTCGCGCATGTGCTCGGGCACCGGCGCGGTGACGCGGATCGGCTCGCGGTTCTTGTAGAGCGGCACCACGATCTCGCGCGCATGCAGGTGCAGGACCGGTCCGCCGCTGCGCGGCGCCGTGCCGTAGACGCTGTCGCCGACGATCGGCCACCCCATCTCGGCGCAGTGCACCCGCAGCTGGTGGGTGCGGCCGGTGACTGGCTCGAGCGCGAGCCAAGATCTCGGCGTCGTGGCGCGCTCGCCTCCCGCGCGTCCCAACACCTTCCACGTGGTGATTGCCGCTTGGCCGTGCGGATCGTGCTTCATCCACCAGCCGCGGGCGGCGTCGAGCCGGCCGAGCGGCAGGTCGATGCGGCCTTCGTCGGCCTGCGGTCCGCCTTCGACCAGGGCCCAATAGGTCTTGCCGACCAAGCCGCTCTTGAACAGCCGGCCGAGCTGGGCCAAGGCCTTGCGATGGCGCCCGAGCACCAGGCAGCCGGACGTGTCGCGGTCGAGCCGATGCGCCAAGGCCGGCGCGCGCGGCAAGCCGAAGCGCAGCGCGTCGAAATAATCCTCGAGGCTCGCGCCGCCCTTCGGTCCGCGGTGAACAGCCATGCCGGCCGGCTTGTCGATCACCAGCATCAGCCCATCGCGGTAGAGGAGGCGCGCCACCATCTCTTCCGGTGTCATGTCGAAACCGCTATCACGGGCCCCCCATGAACGACAGCGCGCCTGAGAAGCCGACGAAGCAAAGCTGGTGGCAGCGGCTGAGCACCGGCCTCAAGCGCACCTCGGCCTCGATCGGCACCGCCATTTCCGATCTGGTGTCGAAGCGCAAGCTCGATAAGGCGATGCTCGAGGAGATCGAGGAGGTGTTGATCCGCGCCGACCTCGGGGTCGAGACCGCGGGCAAGATCGCCGCGGCGGTAGGCGAGGGACGCTATGACAAGGCGATCTCTGCCGAAGAAGTGAAGGAGGTGTTGGCTGCCGAGGTCGAGAAGGTCTTAGCGCCGCTGGCCCGGCCCCTCACGATCGACGCGGCAGTGAAGCCGTTCGTCGTTCTGGTCATCGGCGTCAACGGATCGGGCAAGACCACGACCATCGGCAAGCTTGCCGCCATATTGCGTGCCGAGCGGCGCAAGGTGATGCTCGCGGCCGGCGACACGTTTCGCGCCGCCGCCATCGACCAGCTCAAGATCTGGGGCGAGCGCACCGGCGCCGCGGTCGTTGCGCGCGCGCCGGGGTCGGACGCGGCCGGGCTCGCCTACGAGGCGTTGAGCACTGCGCGGGCGCAGGGCATCGACGTGCTCCTGATCGACACCGCCGGGCGCTTGCAGAACAAGGCGGCGCTGATGGGCGAGCTTGAAAAAATCGTCCGGGTGGTGAAGAAGGTCGAGCCGGCGGCGCCGCATGCGGTCTTGCTGGTGCTCGATGCGACGATTGGGCAGAACGCGCTGTCCCAGGTCGAGGTGTTCAGGAACACGGCGGGCGTCACCGGACTTGCAATGACCAAGCTCGACGGCACCGCGCGCGGCGGCATTCTGGTTGCCATCGCGGCGCGGTTCGGCCTGCCGGTGCATTTCGTCGGCGTCGGCGAAGGGGTCGACGATTTGGAGCCGTTCGCCGCGCGTGATTTCGCCCGCGCCATTGCGGGGCTGCCGAGATGAGAAACGAACGCCGATGAACGAGAAGCGACAGCTCAACCCGTTCCTGAAACTCGTGCTCGAGCTCGGACCGCTGGTCTTGTTCTTCGCCGCCAATGCGCGCTGGGGCATCTATGCCGGAACCGGCGTGTTCATGGCCGCCGTGCTCGTTGCGCTTGCGGTCTCCTATGCGCTCACGCGGCATC
>JBKQHQ010000196.1:0-33471 GCA_052148715.1 Xanthobacteraceae bacterium
CGATGCTCTTGCCATCCCCCAATAATGCCAAATTCTAACTCCAGCCGTAATGCAAAATCCCTACGTAATGGCCGGGTTTCTCGGGCCTTCTAACTCAAAAATCGCCCACTCGATTCCGCGAAGACCCCGAATTGTATTCACATGGGGCTGGAAAGAGCCGGGGCACCCGGTGCCCGCCGGGTCAACCCGCGTCGAAATCGATCTCAGCCCACAAAATGGCGGTACGCTGCTCAGGTTGACGCACTTCCACGTGCCCGACGTGATCAGGGATAAGCACGAGCTCGGCTGGTCGCATTATTTGGGCCGGCTCAAGATCGTCATGGCCGGCGGCGATCCGGGCGCCGACCCGTACTCCGATCCACAGTTCAGGCACCGTTAGCATAGGGCATGCGCATTGCAGCGGTTGCCGCAATCGCGGCCAATCAACACGATTTGTATTGACAGAAACGATGTAGATGCGTAAAGTACGGCCGAATCAACGGAAGCGGCCCATGGATGGAAACGTCAAGCCGCTGCGTGGTGGCGGCCGCTTTGTTATGCCGGCTTCTCCTGGATGCGCGGCTGCGGCGCGCCTCGCTGCGGCGCTTGTTCGGCCGAGCATGCCGAGCTCGCGAGATCCTGGCCGCGTGCGTCGAGGCGATCCGGACGCTGAATCCGGGGGATGGCATCAGGCCTCCCTCCAATCGTCGAGGAAAAGACACCACCACTGTCTCTAGTTTCCGTGTCTCATTTTAGGGGTGCACTCCAACGGCGGAGACCTGTTATTCACCAGTATTTTCAGGCGATGCGACGGTCGCGGGCGCGGCCGGGTTTCAAGGTTTCAGGAGCGTGGTGGAACCGTGGCTGTTCTTTCGCTGTTTTTACAGCGGCGGCGCGGGCCGAGGTGTCAGCTCTGATGCGGTCGCCGTTGGCTTGCGCGCGTGCGCGGTTTCGTTGAGCGTCAATTCGAGTCATCCTGTAGTCGTGACAAAACGAAACGAAGCCAATATTCGCAAGCAAAATCAAATGGGGGTCGACAAAGGGTGCGCCCACCGGGGCGCTCGCGGGTGAGACATTTCTGCTTCCGCCGGAGCCGCAGAGGAAGGGGCGACCGGCGCAATCAGGATGCTGGCCACCGGGTCTTTCCCCACGTCGCCCGCACGATTTGTTCCGGTTTCACCGGCGTCGTGTTGAACTCGGCGCGATAGGGTTTCAGCGCATCGGATACCGCGTTGGCGATGACGACCGGGGGCGCGATGGCGCCGCCTTCGCCGACGCCTTTGACGCCGAGGGGATTGAGCAGCGACGGCGAGTGCTGGTGGATCAGCGTCATGTCGGGAATGTCGCTCGCGGTCGGCAGCAGATAGTCCATGAACGAGCCGGTGAGGAGCTGGCCCTCGGCATCGTAATTGAGCTCCTCCAGCAGCGCGCCGCCGAGGCCCTGCGCGGCGCCGCCGATGATCTGGCCTTCGACCAGCATCGGGTTGACCACGACCCCGCAATCATGGGCGATGGCGTATTTCTCTATTCTGATGCGGCCGGTGCCAATGTCGACCTCGACGATCGCCGCATGCACCGCGTAGGACCAGGTGACGGTCGGCGGCTCGAAATAGAAGGTGTGCTCGAGACCCGCGTCGACCCCGTCGGGCCTGGCGTGATCCCAGCCGGGACGCGAAGCCGCAGCCACCTTGGCGAGCGATACCATCGCGCCCGGTACGCCGACGATGCCGACGCCGCCGTCGCGCAGCTCGAGATCCTCGGCCGCGCATTCCAAGAGGTTCGAGCTGATGGCAAACACTTTTTCGCGCACGCGCTCGCTCGCGTAGTGAATGGCGGCGGACAAGGTCACCGTGCTGCGGCTGGCGATGGTGCCGAAGCCGATCGGGATCGCCGAGGTGTCGGCAAGCGCCAGCACCACGTCGTCCGGCGTGACCGACCAGGCGTCGGCGACGATCTGCGCAAAGATCGTCTCCATGCCCTGGCCTTGCGGGCAGGCGCCGGAGGAGACGTAGACCTTGCCGGAGGGATCGATGCGCACCGTCGCGCCCTCGAACGGGCCGACGCCGGTGCCCTCGACATAGCAGCCGATGCCGATGCCGAGATGCCGGCCTTCCGCGCGCGCGTTGCGCTGGCGGTCGCGAAACGCCTCGACGCCGCCGAGAGCCTCGAGCGCGTTGCGCAGCGCGCCGAGGTAATCGCCGCTGTCGTAGATGATCGGCTCGCCGTCGCGATAGGGGATGCCGGCGTGATAGGGCATCTCGTCGCCGCGGATCATGTTGCGGCGACGCACCTCGGCCGGTTCGAGGCCGAGCTCGCTCGCCACGAGGTCCATGATGCGCTCCATGGCGAACGTGGCCTCCGGACGCCCGGCGCCGCGGTAGGGTGCGTTCGGCACCTTGTTGGTCGCGGCGATGCGGGCGCGCGCGGCAAAGTTTTCGATCTTGTAGGGACCGGGCAGATGTACGGCGGTGTTGTAGACGACGCCGGCGCCGATCGGATTCCAGGCACCGCAATCGAAGATGAAGCTGTCGCGGAAGGCGAGGATATGGCCTTCGTCGTCGAAGCCGGCCTCGACCTCATGGCTCTGATCGCGCGAGTGGCACGAGCACATCAGATGCTCGTGCCGATCCTCGATCCAGCGCACCGGCCGGCCGACGGTGCGGGCGAGGAACGGGACCAACAAATCTTCCGGATAGACGTGGCCCTTGACGCCGAAACCGCCGCCTACATCGAGCGCCAGGCAGCGCACGCGCGCCTCCGGTAGCCGCAGGATGGTCGCGGCCTCGCGGCGCACCCAGTGCACGACCTGAGTCGAGGACCATATCGTGATGGAGTCGGTGCGTGCATCGTGCTCGCTCACGACGCCGCGGCACTCCATCGGGGTGGCGGCATAGCGGTGCGTGTAGAAGCGGCGCTTGAGGGTGTGCGGCGCGCGCGCAAGGGCGTGGTCGACATTGCCCTTGCCGATGCTGAACTCGCCGATGAGATTGGTGTTGTATTTGTCGTGCACGATCGGCGCGCCGGGCGCGAGCGCGGCCTCGGCATCGACCAGCGCCGGCAGCGGCTCGAGGTCGACCTCGACCAGTTCGGCCGCATCCTCGGCGGCGTAGCGGCTCTCCGCCAAAATCACCGCGATCGCCTCGCCGACATGGCGCACCTTGTCGTGGGCGAGGAGCGGCTGCTGCGGATTGAGGAACGTGTGCTGCACCTTCGTCGTCCATTTGCGCGGCAGCGAAAGTTGCGTGTCGGGCACCGGCGGCAGGAGGCGCAGCAGATCGAGGCCGCTCAGCACATAGGCGACGCCGGGCGCAGCCGCGGCGCGGGAGAGATCGATGGTGCGGATGCGCGCGTGCGCGACCTGGCTGCGGACGAAGACCGCGTGCAGCATGTTGGGAAGCTTTAGATCGGCGACGAATTGCCCGCGGCCGGTGAGTAGGCGCGCATCCTCGCGACGCGGAATGGACCGGCCTACGAACGGAGATTTTTTTGGCGCAGCGGTCATGAAACACCCCAACGGTCGTCATGCCCGCGCTTGTCGCGGGCATCCACGTCTTTCTGTCCGCGAAGTAAGACGTGGATGGCCGGAACAAGTCCGTCCATGACGCGGAGAGTTTGTTGTTTCAAAATCCATTGCGGCTGCGCCGCGGAGTCTTCAGGTCCATACGTCATGTCACAGCCCTCCCGCGCGCATCTTCGCGGCGCCGTCCATGACGGCGCGGACGATGTTGCGATAGCCGGTACAGCGGCAGAGCACCGAGGAGATGCCCTCGCGCACCTCTTCCTCGCTGGGCGACGGATTGACGCGCAGGAAATCGAGCGCGGCGATCAGCATGCCGGGGGTACAGAAGCCGCATTGCAAGCCGTGCTGCTCGTGAAACGCTTGCTGCAGCGGATGCAGCTTGCCGTCCTTGGCAAGGCCTTCCACAGTGACAAGCTCGGCGCCGTCGGCCTGCACGGCCAGCGTGATGCACGAGCGCACGGCCTCGCCGTCGAAGAGGATCGTGCAGGCGCCGCAGATGCCGTGCTCGCAGCCGGCATGCGTTCCGGTGAGCCCCAAATCTTCGCGCAAAAAATCGACCAGAAGCTTGCGCGGCTCGCAGCGGCCACTGCGGGCGACACCGTTGACGGTGAGGTGGACGTCCACCGGCTGGGGCATGATGGGGCCTTTCGTGAAAATCAGCTGTCAGACGCCGGCGGCGCGGCGGAGCGCGCGGTGGATGAGCACGCGGGTCAGGTGGCGGCGATATTCGGGGGAGGCGTTCTGATCGGCGAGCGGTTGCACAAGCTCGGCGGCCTTGGCGGCGGCCTGCTCGAAAGCAGCTTCGCTCAAACCCTGGTCTTCGAGAATTTGTTCGGCTGCGGGCAGGCGCATCGAATGCGATGCGATCCCGGCCGTGGCGATGCGTGCCCTGGTGCAGCGCGGGCCGTCGCGCACCAGCATGACGGCGACGGCGGCGATGGCGAAGTCGCCGTGCCGGCGGGAAAATTCCTCGACCGCGTGGCCGGCGCCCGGGGGCATGGCAGGAAGGCGCACCTCGGTGATGATCTCGTCGGGCGTGAGGCTCGTGGTCAAGGCATCGCGAAACAGATCCGCCGCGCGGATGCGGCGCTCGCCGTGCGGCCCGCGCACGACGACCTCGCCTTCCATCGCCTGCAGCACCATGGGGATCTCGGCGGCCGGATCGGCATGGGCGATCGAGCCGCCGATGGTCCCGCGCGAACGGGTCGGCAGATGTCCGACGTGGCGGATGGCCTCGCGCAGCAGCGGCAGCTTCTCGGCAACGAGGGCCGAGAACTCGATGGTGCGCTGGCGGGTCATGGCGCCGATGCGGACCACATCGCCCTCCGCCTCGATATAGGCGAGGCTCGGGATGCGGTTGAGGTCGACGATCGCCGGCGGCGCCGCCAGGCGAAAGTTCATCATCGGGATGAGGCTCTGCCCGCCCGCCAGCACCCGCGCGTTGCTGTCGTAGCGCCGCAGCAGCGCGAGCGCCTCATCGACCGAGGCAGGGGCGTGGTACTCGAAACTGGCAGGCTTCATGCGGCGATCTCATGCAGAAGCGGGTGGGGAGCAAGCATGCGCATATCAGGAGCAGGCGCTCAAGCCCGCACTTGCTTTGCCATGCGCGGACTTGACCGGCCTATTCGTCATGCCTCGGGGGTCGTCCTTGACGAAGCGCGCAGGCGTCTTGTAACAGCCTCGTCGAGCTTGCCGGTCTCCGGGTCGACGACGACGCCATGCCAGCGCCGGGCGTAGTCGGCGGAAATCTTCTCGTTCCAGACGTCGGCGGCGACGAGGGCAGGGGGGCGCTCGAGCGGGTCGCCGAAACCGCCGCCGCCGGCTTGCTCGTGGCGCAGAAGCTCTCCCTCGGCGAGCCGCATGGTCACCTTGCTGGCGAGGTCTCGTTGGCCTCCGCCGTGGACAAGCGTGTTGTGGGTGGCGCGGCCGGGCGCGCCGCCCTCGAGGCCGTAAGGCTGGAAGCGCACGCGGTCGGAGCGCAGCTGCAGGCTCGCGCGCTCGGCGAGGAGGCGATAGGAGCGCGCGATGCCGAGGCCCCCGCGCCACTTGCCGGCGCCGCACGAGTCGGGGATCAGCGCGTATTCCTCGATCCGCACCGGATGCTGCGCCTCCATCACCTCGACCGGCGTGTTGGAGAGGTTTTGCGACGGGTTGGTAATGGCCTCGATGCCGTCCCGGTTCGGCCGGCCGCCCCAGCAGCCGCAGATCATGTCGACGATGATGAAGGGCGTGCGGTCGGCACGATAGCCGGCGAGCGAGACCACGGTGTTGCCGCCTTCGCCTGCCGCCGGAACGCGGTCCGGCACGACCTGGGCGAGCGCGCCGAACATCGCATCCATGACGCGGTAGCCGGTGAGCGCGCGCGCCGCGCAGGCGGCCGGCAGCAGCGGGTTGAGCACCGAGCCCTCGGGTGCCTTCACGTCGATGCAGCGGAAGACGCCGGCATTGTTGGGAATGTCGCCCTTGAGCACGCAGCGCACGCTCAGATAGGTGCACGAATTGGTGTAGGACTTGGTGGAGTTGAGCGCGGCCGCAACCTGCGGCGAGGAGCCGGCGTAATCGACGGTGACGTGATCCTTGTGCACCGTCACGGCAACCGCGATCGGGATCGGCCGGTCGGAAAAGCCGTCATCGTCGATGTGATCGAGGAAGCGAAACGTGCCCTTGGGCCAGGTGCGGATCTCAGCCCGGGTCAAACGCTCGGCGTAATCGAGCAACTCGGCCATGTAGGCCTGCACAGTCTTGGCGCCGTAACGCTCGACCAGCTTGACGAGCTCGCGCGCGCCGATCTGGCAGGCGGCGTATTGGGCCTTGAGATCGCCGAGCACGCGCTCGGGCACCCGGACATTGATGGCGATGAGGCGCTCCAGCGTCTCGTCGATCCTGCCGCGGCTGTAGAGCTTGATGACCGGGATGCGGATGCCTTCCTGATAGATCTCGGTGGAATCGCTGGCGTTCGATCCGGCGACGCGGCCGCCGACATCGGTGTGGTGGCAGATGACCACGCAGAAACCCTGCAGCTTCTTCGCATGGAACACCGGCAAGAACATGAAGATGTCGGGCAGGTGCATGCCGCCGTGATAGGGATCGTTGACGATGATCGCGTCGCCCGGGTGCAGGTCATGGCCGTATTGGTCGAGCATCGCCGCCATGGCTTCGGGCACGGCGCCGAGATGCAACGCAATCGTTTTCGCCTGGGCGATCATGTTGCCGTGCCGGTCGCAGAGCGCCGCCGAATAATCCATCACGTCCTTGACGATCTCGGAGCGCGCCGTGCGCACTACCGTGTAGGCCATCTCGTCGACAACGGCATCGAGCGCATTCTTGATGACGGCCAGCGTGATCGGGTCGATTTTCATGGGGGGCTGCCTCGTTTTACCGCAGCTCGATGATGATGCTGCCGCGCTCGTCGCAGTGGCAGGTGGCGTCGGGCGGAATGACGATTGTGGTGTCGTAGGTTTCGATGATCACGGGACCGCGCCGGCGCTTTGCCGTGATGGCCGCGCGCGGCAGGACCAGCGTGTCGCGCAACGCGCCGTTGCGGGTGAACGATACCTTGCGCCGCCCGGCAGCGTTCGCCGCGCCGCTTTCGATGGCCGCGAGGTTCTTGAAGCCGAGCCGGTTGCGGCGGATGCCGCGCGCCGTGAGGCGGATGTTGACGAGCTCCAGCGGCTCGTCGTTGCGATAGCTGAAGGTCGTGAGATAGGCCTGCTGGAAGGCGGCGTAGAGTTTCTCCCGAATTTTTTGCGTGTAGCGGCCGTCGGGAAACGCGACCGTCAGCTCGGACGATTGGCCGACATAGCGCAGGTCGGCGCGCAGAACGAGCTGAGCCGATCGTCCCGTGTAACCTTCGCGGGCGAGCATCTTTCTTCCCTCGGACTTCAGCTCGGCGATGATGCGTTCGATATCGGCCGCCTGGGTGACGGCGAGCCGGCGCAGGACCGTGCGGACGAAATGGTGCTCGATGTCGGAGGCGAGCATGCCGACCGAGCTGAACACGCCCGACAGCATCGGCACGACGATGCGGCGGATGCCGAGGAGCCGCGCGACCTCGACGGCATGCGCCGGCCCGCTGCCGCCGAATGCCATCAAGGTCATGCGGCGCGCGTCGCGGCCGCGCTCCACCGTCACCGAGCGGATGGCGCGTGCCATGTTGACGTTGGCGACCTCGCGCACCCCATGCGCCGCGGCCGCAAGCGACAGCTTGAGCGGGGCTGCGACATGCGCCTTGATCGCCGCGACGGCGCGCGCGTGGTCGATCGGCTTGGTGCCGCCGGCAAGACTTTCGGGGTTGAAGTAGCCGAGCACGACGTTGGCGTCGGTAACGGTCGGACGATCGTTGCCTTGGCCGTAGCAGGCGGGCCCGGGCTCGGCGCCGGCGGAGTCCGGGCCAACGTTGAGGATTCCACCGGCGTCGATGCGGGCGATCGACCCGCCGCCGGCGCCGACCTCGGCAATGTCGATCGAGGGCACCTTGAGCATGTAGCCCCCGCCCTTGATGAAGCGGCTCGGCGAGCTGATGCCGTCGCGAAACTCGTACTCGGCGGTGAGCATCGGGTTGCCGCCCTCGATGATCGAGGCCTTGGCGGTGGTGCCGCCCATGTCGAAGACGATCACGTCCTCCTCGCCGCTCGCGCGGCCGAGGCGCGCGGCGCCGGCGACGCCGCCGGCGGGACCGGACGCGACCGCATAGACGGGCTTCTCGCTCGCCGAGGCCACCCCCATCATGCCGCCGTTCGAGGCCACGACCAGCAACGGCGCCGTGACGCCGATGCGTTGCAGGCTTTCGGTCAGCCCGCTCAAATACCGGCGCATCGATGTGAGCAGATAGGCGTTGACCACCGTGGTGCTGGTGCGTTCGTATTCCTTGACCTCGGGCAGCACCTCGAACGAGGTGGTGACGGCGAGCTGCGGAAAATGCTCCTCGAGCACGCGGCGCGCTTCCAGCTCGTGCGCCGCGTTGGCGAAGCTGTTGATGAAGCAGACCGCCACCGTCTCAATGTCCTCGGCGATCAGCCGGCGCCCGAGCGCGACGATCTCGGCGGGATCAAGCGGACGTACCACCGTCCCGTCGGTGGCGATGCGCTCGTCAGCTTCCAGGCGATGGCGGCGCGGAATGAGCGGCGTCGGCTTGACCCAGGCGAGGTTGAACATTTCCGGCGTGCGGATGCGGCCGATCTCCAGCACGTCGCGAAAGCCCTTGGTGGTGATGAGCCCGGTGCGGGCGCCGGTGCGCTGCAGGATGGTGTTGGAGCCCACCGTGGTGCCGTGCACGATCTCCTTCACTTGCCTGGGCGGGACATTGATCTTCCGCAACAGCGCCGCGAGACCTTCGGTCACCGCGCTTCCCGGATCATGCTCGGAGGACGACACCTTGCTGATATGGAGCGTGCCGTCCGAGAGGTGCACGACAATGTCGGTGAAAGTGCCGCCGATGTCGATGCCGACCCGCGCCTCGCGCGCGGTCCGTTTGCTTGCAGGCGTTCGCGTCATATCAACTCGGTAATTCGGCGTCACAGTCCCAGATACGCTTCGCGGACATCGACGCGGGCGAGCAAATCAGGGCTTGTGCCTTCCGCTATGATCACGCCGGAGTCGAGAATGTAGCCGCGCCCAGCAATCTCCAGCGCGAGCTCGACGTCCTGCTCGACCAGCAACATGGTGATGCCTTCGTCGCGGTTGATTTCAGCGAGAACCTTGGCGAGGCGCTCGACGATGACGGGAGCAAGCCCGAGCGACATTTCGTCGACCAGAAGGAGCCGCGGCGCCGACATCAGGGCCCGCCCGATCGCGCACATCTGCTGCTCGCCGCCGGACAACGTTCCGGCGAGCCGATGCTGCAGCCGCACGAGCTCGGGGAAATGCGCGAGGATGCGGTCGAGCGCGCGGCTCACGGCCGGCGGGTCGTGGCGCAGATAGGCGCCGATCCGCAGGTTCTCGATGGCCGTCAGGCCGGCAAACAGGCGCCGGCCCTCGGGCACGAGTGCAATGCCAAGCCGTACGCGCTCCTCGGCGCCAACGGCCGTGATATCCTGCCCGGCAAGCACGATACGGCCGGCGGCGGGGGCGTTGAGGCCCGCAAGGGTCCGCAGCAAGGTCGTCTTGCCGGCGCCGTTGGCGCCGACCAGGGCGACGATCTCGCCTGCCTCGACCGTGACGCTCGCCTCCCACAGCACCTGGCTGTCGCCGTAACGCACATCGAGGCGCTCAACGCGAAGCAGCGTCACGCGAGCTCTCCCGCGGCGCGGCCGGCCCGGTGCCGCCGGGCGAAGCGGTCGCCGAGATAGGCCGCGATCACATCGGCATTGCCGACCACATGCTGGGGCGTGTCGTCGGCGATCTTGCGGCCGAACTGCAGGACGACGATGCGGTGGCATGCCGCCATGATGGCCTTCATGACGTGCTCGACCATGATGATGGTGAGGCCGGCGGCGTTGATCGCGCGGACGAGCTCGACGATGCGGCCGACCTCGACATGATTGAGGCCGGCCATGACCTCGTCGAGCAGCAGGAGTTTTGGGGCCATGGCGAGCGCGCGGGCGAGCTCCAGGCGCTTGCGCTCGGCCAGGGTGAGATGGCCGGGCGATTGGTCGGCCTTGGCGGCCAGGCCGACCTGCTCGAGGGCCGCCTGCGCCCGTGCGAGCGCCTCGTCGCGATGCGGGATGCGGTGGCTGGAGAACATGGTGCCAATGGCAGCGTTCTCGCGCACCGTCAGGCGGACGAACGGCTGCACGATCTGAAAGGTGCGGGCGATGCCGAGCTTGGCGATGCGATGCGGCCGCATTCCGGTGATCGCGCCGCCCGCGAAGGTGACCTCGCCCCGCACAGGGTTGATGACGCCGGAGATGACGTTGAGCATCGTGGTCTTGCCGGCACCGTTCGGGCCGATGAGGCCGAGCACCTCGCCCTCGCCGACGTCAAAGGACACATCCGAAAGCGCGGCCACGCCGCCGAACTGCACGCCGATGCCGCTGGCCGCCAGGAGCGCCATCAGCGTGCCCGCGCCCGCGCGTGCAGGAATTTTTGCGCGTAGAACAGAATGCCCTCAGGCATCAGCATGACCACCAGGATGATGAGCAGGCCGAGGATCAGCAGGTGGATCTTGATGAATTGGCCCCAAATGATGGTGGAAAAGATTTCCAAGAAGAAGGCGCCGATGACCGGGCCGAGCGCCGATCCCATGCCGCCCAGAAGCATCATGATGTAGCCGTTGACCGATACGCCGATGTCGAAGGCGCTACCCGTCTCGATGAAATTGATCCAGTAGCCCCAAATCCCGCCCACGCAGCCGGTCATGCCGGCGCTGATCGCCCAGGCGAGAATTTTTGCCAATGTCGTGTCGATGCCCATCACCTCGGCGCCGATCTCGCTGTCGCGCAACGCCCGGAGCGCATAGCCGAGCGGCGCGCGGCCGAGCCACATCACGATCAGGACGGAGAGGACCATCGCCCCAAGCATCAGATAGTAGATCAAACGGTTGAGCTCGGCGGGCGACAGCGACCCGAGCGGCATCGGCAGCCCCTGCGCACCGCCGGTGACGCCGCCGACGTTGATGATGAGATCGCCCATGGCCATGTTGAGCGCGACAGTGGCGATAGCGAAGTAATGGCCCTTGAGGCGCAGCAGCGGCCAGCCGAGGATTGAGGCCGCCAGCACCGGGATGGCGATTGCCAGCATGAACGCGGCCGGTACCGGCGCGCCGAGCGTCACGGCGACGCCGACCACGTAGGCGCCCATGCCGAAGAAGACCGAGTTACCGAAGGCGTGATAGCCGGCAAAGCCGACGATAACGTTCAATCCTTGGGCGATCACGGCATACATGTAGATGCTGGTGAGAATGCGCAGCCAATACCCGCCGATGAACATCGGCGCGACCAGCATGAGGACGAGCGCGGCAAGGATCGCCAGCACGGCGCCGGCGCGCCAGCGCTCAATTCCGGGGAACCAGCCGCCCTGACCGGGTGGCGCTGCCGCTTCGCCCGCTGTCATGTGGCTTCGCCGTAGAAGCGCTTGCCGAGGAGGCCCTGCGGGCGCAGCACGAGGATCAGAAGGAACATGACGAAGGCGACGATCTCCTGATAATTGACGCCGAGGAGGGTCGCGGCGAACGCCTGAATGAGGCCGTAGAGGAGGCCCGCAAGCACCGCGCCTTCGAGGCTGCCGATGCCGCCGAGCACGGTGATGACGAAGACCGAACCGATGAAGGTCAGGCCCATGCTGGGGGAGATCGGAAAAAGCATGCTGGCGAAGGTGCCGGCGGCGCCGGCGAGCGCTGCACCGGCACCGGCGGTGAGCGCATAGACCTGCAACGGATCGATGCCCATGAGTCGCGCAGTTTCCTTATCAAGCGCGGTCGCGAGGATGGCCTGGCCGGCCTTGGTGCGGTTGAGGAACACGTAGAAGGCGCCGGCCAGCGTGAGCGCGAGCAGGAAGACCGCCAGCCGCACGTAAGGAATGAGCAGCGGACCGACCGCGAATGAGCGCGAGGTGTAGGATGTGTTCACCGAATGCAGGTCGGCGCTGAAGATCAGCATGCAGATGTTCACCAGAATCAGATCGAGCCCGAAGGTGAGCACCAACGACAGCAGCAGGCTCGTGCGGATCAATCGATTCAGCAGAAGGCGCTGCACGCCATAGCCGAGCACGAACAGCGTGGCCATCGAGAGCGGCAGCGAGAGAAAGGGATCCATCCCCAAGGCTGTGAAGGCGACATAGCTGATATAGGCCCCCACCATGATGAAGGAGCCGTGCGCCATGTTGATGATGCCCATGACACCCCACACCATCGAGAACCCGAGAGCCGCGATGGCGTAGAGACCGCCCAGCAGCAAGCCGTTGACGATGGTCTGACCAAGCATCGAACCTCGCGTCAATGCGCGTCGTCTCTCGCATCGGGAGAGAGGTCGAGCGCAATTACCTCATCCAGCGGAACCGACCGCCGTCAATTCCCCGCCGTGGCGGGATAGCGGTATTTCGCCTGAGCGGCGTCCGTCGGAAAGACGACTTTCGGCGTGCCGTCGAGAATCTGCGCGACGAACAGCGTTGCCAGGCTGTTGGTGCCGTCGGGCATGAATTTGTAGCGGGTGAAGAACGTCTCGCCGGAAATCTCCAACATGGCATCGCGCACCGCGGTGCTGTCGAGGCTTTGCGCCTTCTCGATGGCGGTCTGCAAGATGACGCCGGAAGCAGCTCCCGCGGCGGCGTGATATTGCGGCGGATGGCCGAAGCGCTTGGTGAAGTCATCGGCGAATTGCTGGGAATTCTTGAAGAAACGATCCCCATAGGGGAGGGCGGGCGACCAATAGTCGACGCCCATTACGCCCTCCGCCGCGGGCCCGAGGGCGGTGCGGAAGTCGGTCACCGCAACCGCGGTGGCGAGCCCGATGGCCTTGGGCCCCACCTGCAGCTCGCGCAGGGCCTTCAACAACAGGATCGAATCCTGGCTGTAGCCGCTGGCCAGCACGACGTCGGGATTGGCGGCTTTGATCGCGGTCGCTACGGCGGACAGGTCCGGCGCGCCCTTGGGATATTTGGCGGTGTAGACGACCTTGAAGCCGAGCTCTTCGGCTTTGACCTTGGCGCCGGCCGCATTGTTATTCGGGAAGAGATCGTCCGGGCCGACGATCGCCATGGTCGTGGGCTTCGGCGTCACGTCCCCCATCAGCAAAACCACGGGCCACAGCCCGGTATTGCCTAACGCCGAGGGGCAAAAGAAATACTTGTAGCCGCGCGTGTACAGGTTGTTGGCGGTCGCCATCGGGTCGATGGTGAGGATCTTGTAGCGTTCGCTGATGGCAGCGGTCGCATTGGCGATCCCGGAAGAATAGGGCCCGAACAGGAATTGCGCCTTGTCCTCGCTGATCAGGCGCTCGGTCAGCTTGGCGCTCGTCTGCGCCTGGCTCTCATCGTCGTAGATCACGAGCTCGACCTTGTAGGATTTGCCGCCCACCTTGACGCCGCCCGCGGCATTCGCCTTGTCGGCCCACAGCTGATAGCCGTCGCGGAGGAATTCGCCCTCGCGCACGAAGGTGCCGCTTTGGCTGATTGCCACGCCGATCTTGAGAACGTCTTGGGCGCTCGCGCTTCGGTCGCCCGCCGCCAGCGCAAGCAAGACGGCGCCCAAAATAGTCGCGGCCGCACGCCGCGCAAATCGACCCTTCGACATCTTCTGGTCCCCTATTTAGGAGGGCAACGATCCTGCTGGACGTGACGGCGCGCGACGCACGAGGTGACTCCCGCATCCGCCCGGAAACGCTTGACGTTCTCAACGCTATCGAGGCCGTCAGTTGCGAGTCAATGCAATTCCCGGACCGACGAGCGCATGCGGTGCGGCCCATCGACCGTCCTCCAACCTAACCTCAACGCAAAGGTGTCGCTTAGGGGACACCGAAAGAGTGGCTGGCCAGCGCATCATCGCTGGAGACGAAGCGCCACGTAGCCGCCCGCAATTGCGTACCGTCTTTGTTGTGCGGACGCGCGTCAGGTCCGCATCGCGGTAGAGCGGCATCGCCGGATGCTGACCGATACGCACTGCGACGCATGCACAGGCCAAGGCTTGCCTTGCGGCGGGGCTTCGCCTCTACTGCGGCAAATCCCCCGCCGGTGCCGTCGCAGTCATGGGCCTTTCTGTTCTTATACTCGGGTTGGTCGTATTTCTGGGCGCGCATACCTTCGTGACGCTTCGGCCGGCTCGGGTGGCGGCCGTGGAGCGGCTTGGCCGTCCAACGTATCTGATGCTGTTTTCGCTTGCGTCGGCCGTTGGCCTCGCTCTGATCTTCTGGGGCTTTGCCTGGTATCGGAAAACCGGTTGGATTGGCGTCTGGCATCCGCCTGATTTCATGCGCCACATCACCATAGCGTTAGTTTGGCCGGCCGCGGTTCTGGTGACCGCCGCCTATCTGCCCGGCCATATCAAGCGCACCGTCAAGCATCCGATGCTTGCGGGGGTGAAGCTCTGGGCTTTCGCGCATCTCCTCTCCAATGGAGATTTGGGCGGCATTGTTTTGTTTGGGTCGTTCCTGGGCTGGGCGGTTTACGACCGTATCGCCGTGAAACGGCGCGAGGCGGCTGGCGAGCCGGCTGCCGTCATGTTCGTGGATCGCGGCTGGACCAACGACATCATCGCCGTCGCGCTTGGATCGTTCCTTTACTTGGCGCTCGGCTTCGCGTTCCATCCGGTTGTCATCGGGGTTCCGGTGTTTGGGAGATAAAAGGTGTCGGCGCAACAGGAAAGCAGGCGATTAACCGCGCCTGATATCGGCGCGCGCAAGGGCGGCGAGCCGATCGTCTGCCTCACGTCCTATCACGCCCACACGGCGCGCATCATCGACCAGTATTGCGATGTCATTCTTGTCGGCGACTCGCTCGGCATGGTCATGCATGGCCTCGAGACGACCGTCCCGGTGACTCTTGACATGATGATCATGCAGGGGCTCGCAGTGATGCGGGGGTCGCGGAGGGCGCTGGTCGTGGTCGACATGCCGTTCGGCTCCTACGAAGGCTCCAGGGAGCAGGCATTCGCCTCCGCTTCGCGGGTCCTGAAGGAGACGGGCTGCGGCGCCATCAAGGTCGAAGGCGGCCGGCGCATGGCGGAGACGATTGCGTTTCTGGTGGAACGGGGGGTACCAGTGATGGGCCATGTCGGCCTCACCCCGCAATCGATCAACGTCCTCGGCTCCTTCCGCGCGCGCGGGCGCGACCAGGCCGATTGGGGTCCGATCGAGGCGGATGCGCTCGCCGTTGCATCGGCGGGCGCGTTCTCCGTGGTGCTCGAGGCGGTGGCCGAGCCGCTGGGGCGCCGCATCACCGAGGCGGTGGCGATCCCAACCATCGGTATCGGGGCTAGTCCCGCCTGCGACGGACAGGTTCTGGTGCTGGAAGATATGCTCGGGCTGTCGCCGCGAGTGCCGAAATTCGTCAAGCGCTATAGCGAGCTCGGACCTTCGATCGAGGCCGCCGTGCGTGCCTATGCGCAGGAGGTGCGGGCCCGCACCTTCCCTGGACCGGAGCACATCTACCCGATGAAGCCGAAATCGTAAGGCCTCCCGGCCACTACGAAATTACGTGGCTGGTCTTTGCCTTGCCGCCGCCATATCGTTAGGTTACGGGCGGCCGGGATCGGGAAGTCGGCCGCGACCAGGATTAAGCCTCTTCGCTGCCGGCGATGGTTTCCGGTGGTCGTTCTATACGGCAAGATCGGTACTCAATTTGCCGCAGAATGTCTTTGGGGATTGTGCGTGGTCGATATTTTCCAGGAAGTCGATGAGGAAGTCCGACGCGAACGGCTGCAAAAGCTGTGGGAGCGGTACGGCGCCTATGCCGTGGCGGCGGCCGTTGCGGTCGTCCTCGGCATTGCGGCTTGGCGTGGTTACGACTGGTGGCAGGTGCGCAAAGCAGCCCAAGCAGGCTCCGCCTTCGAAAGCGCCATCGTCCAGAGCGAGCAAGGCAAGCACGCCGACGCGGAGACGGCCTTCGCCAAGATAGCGACCGATGGCACCTCGAGCTATCGAATCATGGCGGAGCTGCGCGAGGCGGCGGAGCTCGCCCAGACCGACCCCGCCGCCGGCGTAAAGGCCTATGATGCCTTGGTGGTCGATCGCAGCCTCGGTCCGGTATGGCAGGATTTGGCGGGCGTGCGCGCGGGCATCCTGCTCGAGGACACGAGTCCATATTCGGAGCTGCGCCTGCGGCTCGAACCGCTCGCAAGCGCGGACCGAACCTTCCGCCACACGGCGCGGGAACTCTTGGCCTTTTCCGCATGGCGCTCGGGCGACATGGCCGAGGCGCGCCGCTGGGGCGAGCTGATTGCTACCGACGGGGAAACGCCGGCAGGCATCCGCAATCGCGTCGAGGTGCTCATGGGTCTCGTTCCGGCCGCGGCGAAGGGGTGAGGGGGCTAAGATGAGCCGCTTGCGTCGTGCGGTTTTTACCGCTTGCATGCTCTGCCTGGGATCCGCGCTTGGCGGATGCGAAAACTTCGATATCGATAAGCTCTCGGAGATGTTCGACAAAAAGGAGCCGTTGAAGGGGGACCGCAAGCCGTTGTTTCCGCAGGGCGTTCCCGGCGTGCCCCAGGGTGTGCCGGCGGAGTTGATGAAAGGCCATGCGGCCGAGGCCGAGGCACCAGCGGCCCCACCCCCGGCACCGGGGACGGAGGCCAAGGTGCCTGCCGCGAAGCCGAAACCGAAGCCGAAGCCGAAGGTCGCGAGCGCCCCGCCGCCGCAGGGGCAGTCGACCGCATCGGCGCCCTGGCCTTCGCAGCAGCAACAGCAAAATCAAAGTCAGAGCCCGCCCGCCAGCGCCCCGTGGCCCGCCGCGCAGCAGCGCCAGACGGAATGGCCGGCGTCGCCCGGTGGGGCTTCGCACTGATCGTTGCCAACAGCCTCGCGGGTGGGGCGAATGAGTCATGAGCTTCACCATCGCCATTGTCGGCCGGCCGAATGTCGGCAAGTCGACTCTGTTCAACCGGCTGGTTGGGCGGCGCCTCGCGCTGGTTGATGACCGGCCAGGCGTTACACGCGACCGCCGCGAGGGCGAGGCCCGGCTCGGCGATCTCGCCTTCACCATCATCGACACGGCCGGGCTCGAGGAATCGTCGCCGGGTAGCCTGTCCGGACGCATGCAGGCACAAACGCAGGCGGCGCTGGGGCAAGCGGATGCCATCTTCTTCGTGATCGACGCGCGTGCCGGATTGACCCCGGTCGATCGCACGTTTGCCGACTTGATCCGCAAGGCCGGCAGGCCCGCGATTCTGATTGCCAACAAAAGCGAGGGCCGTGCCGGAGAAGCGGGTGCGCTCGAGGCATACGCCTTGGGCCTCGGCGAGCCGGTAGCCATCTCGGCCGAGCACGGGGAGGGGCTCGCCGAGCTCTACGAAGCCTTGCGCGCGGCCTTGCCCGAGCAAACCGATCAGCCGACGCAGGGCCGGGCGGAAGGGGGCCCGGAGGAAGGCGAGTTGCAAGACGCGAGCTTGAGCGCGCCGATTCACGTTGCCGTCGTCGGCCGGCCCAATGCCGGCAAGTCGACCCTGATCAATCGGCTCTTGGGGGAGGAGCGTCTGCTCACCGGTCCCGAGGCCGGAATAACCCGTGATGCCATTGCGGTCGACCTTGCCTGGCAGGGGCGACCGTTCCGCCTGTACGACACCGCCGGAATGCGCCGGCCTGCGCGCATCGCCGAGAAGCTTGAAAAACTGTCGGTCGCGGATGCCCTCAATGCCATCCGTTTTGCGCAGGTGGTGATCCTGCTCATGGACGCGGAGCATCCATTCGAGGAACAGGATCTGCGCCTCGCCGATCTGATCGAGCGCGAAGGCCGCGCGCTGGTCATCGGCATGAACAAATGGGACCTGGTGGAGCGCCCACCCGGAGCGATCACCAAGCTGCGGGACGAGGTGGACCATTGGCTGCCGCAGCTCAAGGGGGTACCCATCGTCGCGGTATCCGGCCTGTCCGGCGCAGGCCTCGACCGACTCGGGCAAGCGGTGCTCGACATCTACGAGATCTGGAACCGGCGCCTGCCGACCAGCGGCCTCAATCGCTGGCTGCAGCAGGCGCTCAGCGAGCACCCGCCGCCGGCGGTGGCCGGACGGCGGATCAAGCTCAACTACATCACCCAGCCGAAGAGCCGGCCGCCTACCTTCGTGGTGTTCTGCACCCGCGCCGACGCGGTTCCGGCCGCCTATCGGCGTTATCTCGTGAACGGCCTGCGCGAGGCCTTCGCGCTGCCGGGCACGCCGATCCGCTTGATGCTGCGCGAAAAGGCCAATCCCTACGCCGGACGGGATTGAGACGAACCGTAGAGTTTGTGTCAGAGACCTAATTTATGCATCAGCCGCAACCAAAGCTTGCCCCTCGACGCGCCGCGTTTCTGTTCGTCTTCTTCACCGTGCTGCTCGACATGCTGGCGCTCGGGATGGTCATCCCGGTGCTGCCGAAGCTCATCGAATCCTTCGTCGCCGGTGATACGGCAACCGCGTCGCTGATCTTCGGCGTCTTCAGCACCGCTTGGGCGGTGATGCAATTCTTCTTTGCTCCGGTGCAGGGCGCTCTGTCGGACCGGTTCGGACGCCGTCCGGTGATCCTGCTCTCCAATTTCGGTCTCGGGCTCGACTACATCCTCATGGCGGTCTCACCGTCGCTCGCGTGGCTGTTCGTCGGGCGTCTCATTTCGGGAATCAGCGCGGCCAGCATCTCGACCGCCTATGCCTACATCACCGATGTGACGGTGCCGGAAAAACGCTCGGCGAGCTTCGGCATGTTGGGGGCAGCCTTCGGCGCCGGCTTCGTGGTCGGGCCGGCCGTCGGCGGCCTCCTCGGCGCCGTCGACCCGAGGCTCCCGTTCTGGGTCGCGGCGGGTTTGAGCCTGCTCAACGGCCTGTATGGACTCTTCGTGCTGCCCGAGTCGTTGACGCGGGAGCGACGCTCGCAGTCGCTCGGCTGGCGTCGCGCGAACCCGCTCGGCTCGCTGAAGCTGCTGCGCTCGCATCCCGAGCTTCTCGGCCTCGGCGTCGCGAATTTTTTCGCCTATCTGGCGCATTCGGCGCTCCCCAACATCTTCGTCCTCTATGCGGGGTACCGCTACGGCTGGGACGAGAGCAGGGTAGGTTTCGTGCTCGGCGCGGCAGGGGTGTGCGCCGTCGTCGTGCAGGTGTTTCTGATCAAGCCGATCGTCGCGGCCGTCGGCGATCGTGGTGCGCTGCTGCTGGGCCTCGTGTTCGGCGCCATCGGATTTGCGATCTACGGCGTGGCGCCGACCGGCCTTATCTTCTGCATCGGCATTCCGGTGATGTCGCTGTGGGGGCTTGCCTCGCCGGCCGCGCAGGCGCTGATGAGCCAGCGCGTGACGGCAACGGAGCAAGGACGCCTGCAGGGCGCCAACAGCAGCACCCAGGGGATCGCGAACCTCGTCGGGCCGGGAGTGTTCACCTACAGCTTCTACTACGCGATCAAAACGTCGCAGCAGCTCGATTTTCCCGGCGCGCCGTTCGTGTTGGCGGCGCTGATGCTGTTCGCCGCCGCGGCGGTGAGCTGGCGCGCGACGCGCGTGCGGTGATTTTGGCCGCGCTACTGCCGATACTTCGCAGCCGCCGCGAGCATCGCCTCGTAGTCGGCCTTGATCGTGGGATTGGCCGAGAGGACTTGCGTCGCAACCGGCTGCACGATGTCGAGGTACCGCTTGGCTTCGTCGGGCGAGAGCCTGATGAGCTCGCCGCCGTTCTTGCGCCAAACCTCCTCCGCGCGCTTGATGTCGTCGAGGTTCCAGGTCGAGAACAGCACCTCGGCTTTGCGCGATTCCTCGCGCACGATGGCTTCGAGCTCCGGCCCCAACGACTTCATGAATTGCCGGTTGACGGCAACCGGCGACACCAGCGTCGTCGCCGGCAGGAAGGTCAACGGCTTGGCGATGTCGTAGTACTTGAAGGCGGTGAATGGCGCGATGCCGGCGATCATGCCGTCAATGGTGCGGTTCTGCATCGCCGGCAGCGCTTCGCCGAGCGGAAGCGAGACCGGCAGGACGCCGAGCTTCTTGAACGGCTCGACCTGGATCGGTGCTCCGCCTTGGGTGCGGATTTTTAGGCCCTGGAAATCGGCGACCGAGCGCACCCCCTTGTGTGAGAGCAGCATCATCGGGCCGTAGATGCCGGGCGCCAGGATCTCGATGCCCTTGTCGGCGCCGAAGGTGGCGAGCCGGCTGCGGATCGCCGGATCATCCACGACCTTGTTGCCGTGCACCACATCATCGAACAGGCCCGGCGCATCGAGCACCTGGAAACGTGGCTCGAGGCTCACCCAAAAGCCGTTCGCCGAGCTTGCGGCCTCGATCGTGCCCAGCGCCACGCCCTCGACCACGGCCGGCAGCTGCCCGAGCTGGTTCGCCGGGTAGATCTCCACCTTGATGCGCCCATTCGAGCGCGCTTCGACGCCGGCCTTGAGCGCCTTGAAATACTCATGGACGACGTCGTTGATCGTAGGCAGCGACAGCTTCATTGTGAATTGCTGCGCGCGCGCCATTGTCGGTGCAACAACGCCGAGCAGCACAAAGCCGATGAGCGCGGCGGCCAGACGGCCGATCATTGCGTGCATAGAGTGCCCCTCCCTTGGGTCTCTCTTAGTTCTATCACCTGGCGAGCAGGTAGCGGACGCCGATCAGCGAGATGTCCGGTATGTAGGTGATCAGCGCCAAGGCGATGAGATAGAGTATCACGAAGGGGATGATCCCGCGATAGATCGTCTCGAGCTTGAGGCCGAGCACCGACTGCGCCACGAAGATGTTGATGCCGAACGGCGGGTGAAACAAGCCGATCGCGAGATTGACGGTCACCACGATCCCGAAATGGACGGTATCGATCCCGGCGGCCTTGACCAGCGGCACGAGCAGCGGGCTCAAAAGCAGGATCGCCGACAGCGGATCGAGGAAGCAGCCGACCAGCAGCAGCAGGATATTGATCCCGAGGAGCAGCATCCAAGCCGATACGTTGAACGATTGCAGCCAGGCGGTCATCGCGGCCGGGACTTGGTTCACGGTGAGGAGCCAGGCGAACACGCCGGCGCAGGCGACGATGATCAAAACTTGCCCGCTGAACAGCACGGTGGCGGCGGCGGCTTCGACGATATCGTGCCAATTGAGCTCGCGAAAAACGAACGTGGTGACGAGCGCGGCGTAGACGCAGGCGACGGCGGCGGCTTCGGTCGGCGAGAACACGCCGCCGTAGATGCCGCCGAGGATGATCGCCGGCGCTCCGAGCGCCCACAGGCTGCGGCCCGCCGCGCGCAGGAATACCTCGCGATGAAACGGCTCGGCGGCGCCGAAATTCTCGCGCCGCGCGCGCCAGACGACGTAGACCGCGAGCATGGCGGCAATGAGCAGCCCGGGCACCACGCCGGCGGCATAGAGCCTAGTCACCGACTCCTCGGCGGCCGCGCCGTACACGATCATCGGGATGCTCGGCGGGATGATGACGTCGATCGCGCCCACCGCGGTGATGAGGCCGGCGATGAAGGTCTCTGGATAGCCGGCACGCCGCATCGCCGGCACCATCACCTTGCCGATGGTCGCGACCGTCGCGGCGCTGGCGCCGGAGATCGCGCCGAAGATCGCCGAGGTGCCGACGGCGGTGACGCCGAGGCTGCCACGGATCGAGCCGACGCCTCCTTGCACGAAATCGACCAGCCGCTGTGCAACGCTGCCGCGGCCCATCAGCTCGCCGGCGTAGATGAAGAACGGAACGGCGAGCAGCGCCGAGGCATTGATCGAGGCAAACAAGTTCTGATGCAGAGCGGCGAGCGGCACGTGCATGTAGAATACGAGCGCAACACTCACCGCGGTTAACAGCACCATGAAGATCGGAAAACCGAGCAGCAGCAGCGCAACCGGCGTGACGGCGAGCGCGAAGGTCATGGTCTTGCCTCGCCGCCGACGGACGGATCATGCAACGGTCGTGCGATGCGGACGAGCCGCGAGACGGCAACGACGAGCATAAGCCCAAATCCGAGTGCGACCGTCCCGTGCGGAATCCACATGGGAACTCCGGTCATGTCGCTGACGCGGCCAATGCGGAGCATTTGTCCGGCGTAGAACAAGGACTGGGTCAGCACGAAGCCCGCGAGGGTCACCAGCAGTACCTGCTCGAGCACCCGCAGCAAGAGGCGAGGGGGTGGCGGCAGGAACCGGACCAAAACATCCATCCGCAGATGCTGGTTGCGCCGCGTGACGACCGCGGCGCCGAGGAAGGTCATGCCGACCATGATGAAGATCTGCACCTCGTCGGAGCCGAGAAACGAGAGGCCGAACAGATAACGGCCGACCACATTGCTGAAGTTGAGCAGCACCGCGAGGATGAAGGCGTATGCCAGCGTCACTTCGATGACGCGCGCGGCGCGGTCGAAAGCCTTATCGATCACCGGCGAACCCGCCCCCAAGGCACGGTGCCGACGCCCTCGAGCGACGCGGCACGGATGTTGTTTTGCGGCAAAGCTTAGGCGGGAAGCCGCCGGGGGACAACCCGCCTCGGCGCGGCAACAGCGAATCCGCGCTGCCGCTGTGCAATACCCTTGCCCTTGGCTCGCCCCGATAATCTCCCTACAGTGATGCCAGACGATGAAAAACGCCGCAAGATCAAGCGGACGGTTTTCGAGGAGGGGTTCGCCATGTTGACGCTGTACTACGCTCCCGGAGCTTGCTCCATGGCCGCGCATATCGTTCTGGAGGAGAGCGGAGAAAAGTACACGCCGCAACGCGTCGACCTTGCCAACGGCGAGCAGCGCTCTGAGGCTTATCTCAAGATCAACCCGTTGGGGCGCGTGCCGGCGCTGCGTCTCGACAACGGTGAACCGCTCGCCGAGAACACCGCCATACTGCCGTATCTCGGCAAGCGGTTCGGCCTGTGGCCCAGCGATCCGGTGACCGAGGCGAAAGCCCTGTCCGTGATCGGTTTCTTTGCCGCGAGCGTGCATCCGGCGCATGCGCATATCAGCCGGCCCGAGCGATACGCGGCTGACCCCTCCGCCTTCGGCACGCTGAAGGAAACGGGCCTCAAGGTCTTCCACGGCTATCTGAAGCAAATCGACGGGATGCTGGCGAGGCGGGAATGGTTTTCCGAAAAATACTCCGTCCTCGATCCTTATGGTCTTGTCTTCTACAGCTGGGGCATCCGGCGCGAGTTCCCGATGGGGGAGCTCAAGAATTACACGACGTTCAAGGATCGGATGCTCAAGCGTCCCGCTGTGCGGCGCGCTGTGGATGAAGAGAAGGTCAAGGTCTGATCCGGCGGACACCCGAAAACAATTAGGCGCGGAACACGAACATCCATGCGAAAGGCGCTGCTTTGGCTCGGGGGCTTGCTTTGCGTGATCGGCATCGCGCTGGTCGCGGCGAATGTGGTGATGGGCTATATGGGGCTCGGCGCCAGCTACAATTTCGGCGATCCGGCAAAGTTCGAATTCATCCTGGTGCCGTTCTGGCAGATCGGGCTCGCGACCGCAGTCGTCGGAGCGGCATGCCTATGGGCTGTGCGACGGCTGAGTTGAGCCCTTGCGTTTAATCTGCGGTGCGTGGCGTAGCCCTGAGGGCCGCGGCCTTACTTGACCCGCAAAAACTCGCCGCTCAGGCACACGCGCGCCGCGGTGCAGCCGTCGAGCAGCCACTTGTCCTGGTCTTTTTGCTGAAATCGAGTATTGTAGACTTCCTTGGTTTCCGGATGGGTGACCTGTCCAAACAGATTGCCGTCCTTGGCCACGAGCTTTGAGGCGAACAGCGCCATTCCGACATTTTGTGGGCCGGCAACGACCTTGGCGCAAATGCTGTCGCTCGGACAGGCGCTGACCTCGATGGTGAATTCCTGCCAACGCCACCGCCCGATCATGTCCTTCAGCTCGGCCGCCGTGGCCGTCAGACACGATAAAGCGAGAACGATCGCCGCGCAGGTTCCGATGCGCTTGCTCACGAATGCACCACGCTGGAGGAAACTTAGCCCGGGCCCAAGGCGGGAGAGGCAAGCCCGATTTTTGATCCTATTCACTTCCGAGCTGCGCGCCAAGGTGGGGCTTCCGTCCCGGCGACGCTCCGTCGTCACGCAGAAAAGGAATAGGCGGCGTGACGCTTGGTCGGTCCAGCAGCCGCCGCACCACGGACTTGAGCAGTTGCGGCGACAGGTAGATCGGGAATTGGCAAAGGGCGAAATAGAGCCAAGTGAGGTCCGGCAGGGCTCCGCTGGTCGCCGCCACCATCAGCCCGGTATTGCGTTGCGCGGCCATGAAGGCGAGCGCCAGGGCACGCTCGCGGCCGGCCCAGGCGAAGATGATCGCGGTCAGTCCGAACAAGGCAAGGAACACGACGAAAGCCAGTGCAGCGAGCGCGATCATGAGGAGCGGAAAGGCGAGAAGGCGTGCCGCAACGTTTTCCATCACAGCGGCCACGAACACGAAGAGGACAAGAATATTGCAGCCATTGATCTGATCCTTGCATCGATCGATGGCGGCGAGACCAGCGATGCGGCGGATGACGGCGCCGACGAGGGCCGAGCCGGCAAGGATGACGAACAGCTTGAATCCGAGCGCGAGCGGGGACAGCGTGAGCGCGGGACCGACAAACGCGTAGACGAACAACGGCGCCGTCAGCGGGGTCAGCGCGGTGCTCGCGATCAGCGTGACGAGCACGAGCGTGGCGTCGAGCCCCATCAGCGCCGCGAAGGCCGGCGCCGCCATCATGGGCGACGCAACCGCTTGCAGCATGAGGCCAAGAACAAGATCGGGAGAGCGTGCGCTAAGTCCAACCGCGAGGCAGCTTGCGCCGAAAAGCGCGGGGACCACCAGCGTCGTCCAGACCGTGGCAGCGAGCACGACGCCCGGCCGCCGCAGATAGCGGCGCACGGCGGCGGCATCGACACGCAGAAAAGCGATGGATAGCAGGACGAAGATTGCCTCCGTGACAAACGGTTTTAGCAGAGCGTCGATCGGCGGCACTGCGATGCCGATGAGCACGAGCGCGGCGACCGCCCGCGTCCCTTGACGCCCGAGCCACGCCAGGGCCGCAGTCGCTGCCTTGAGAGCGAACATCGTTCGGTTGATGCCTAGAACAGCGACATGACGGGCCCCTCAGCGCCTGTTTTCGCTTTTGATGCTATGGGTTGCCGAGCGGAAAGAAAAGAACATCGAGATTGCTTGGATGAGCGACGGGAAACAATGAGCTTGTATGTTATCAGCTTGCTCCTGGGAGCCGGATTGCTGGGCGGCATCGCCAATGCCCTCGCCGGCGGAGCGACGCTTATCACGTTCCCGGCCATGCTCGCCACAGGCCTGCCGCCCATCATCGCCAATGCCTCAAATGCGGTCGCGGTGGCGCCAGGCCATTTCATTGCGGCCATCGCCGACCGTGAAAGAATTCCGCCACTGAGCCTGCGCTTCTGGCTGCTCGTGACGACAGCGCTTGCGGGCAGTATCGTGGGTGCGCTGCTGCTGCTGGCGACGCCGAGCGGATTGTTCACGTTGCTCGTGCCGCCGCTCATCGCCGTGGCGACGGTCATCTTCGCCTGGTCGAGCACCGTTCAGGCCGCCATGGCGCGTTGCCGCGGGCGTGGCGCAAACGGGTCGGGCTCATTAGAGCTTACGCTTTTGCTCGGCCTCGCGGCGATCTATGGCGGTTATTTCGGGGCGGGCCTCGGCGTCATGCTCATGGCCGTCTTGGCGGTGACGGGAATGAATGACGTTCGCGCGGCCAACGCGACGAAAAATATCCTGGCAACGGTGGTCAGCTTCGCGACCATCGCCATCTTCACGGCACGCCACGTGGTGAGTTGGAGCGAAACGCTGGTCATGCTGCTTGGCGCGATCACGGGCGGATTTCTCGGCGGGCGCCTCGTGCGGGTGCTACCGGCGCACATCGTGCGACGCATCGTCATCGCGGTCGGCATCGTCATGACGGCCATCTACACCGCCAAATACTGGTTCTAGACCATGTCCGTCCGGCACGCGGCTGGGTCAACAGGCAACCGTTGCGCCTCACGCCGGCGCGCGAAACGACAGCAGCTTGCGTTGCGGGTAATCGTAGACCTTGCCGGTCTCCTGGAAGTCCGGCAGGCACAGCGGGACGATGGTCTCAGCCACCTGCTCGGGCGTCGGCAAGGTCATCGGATCCTCGCCCGGCATCAGCGCCGCGCGCATGCGCGTGCGCGTGGGGCCCGGCGTGAACACGTTGACGCGAACCGAGGTCGAGAGGGTCTCGTTGGCGTAGGTGCGGGCCAAAACTTCGAGCGCCGCCTTCGAGGCCGCGTAGGGGCCGCGATAGGCCCTGGCATTCGACGCCGCGCCCGAGCTGAGGAACACCACGCGGCCGGCGTCCGAGAGACGCAGCAGCGGGCTGATATGGCGGATGATATGCCAGTTGGCGGTGAGGTTGACAGCGATCACCTCATCCCAGGCCTTCGCCTCGACATGATCGAGCGGCGAGGAGGGGCCGCCGACGCCGGCATTGCCGACCAGTACGTCGAGCCGGTGGTAGCGTTCGTGCAACGCTTGGGCGAGCCGCGCGATCCCGTCATGATCGCGCAGGTCGATCGGCACGAGCGTCGCGGACCCTCCGGCGGCTTGGATCTCGTCGTCGAGTTCCTCGAGCCCGCCAACGGTGCGCGCCACGGCGATGATATGCGCACCGGCCTTGGCCAAGGCGAGGGCAGTCGCGGCCCCTATGCCGCGTGAGGCGCCGGTGACGAGGGCGATGCGATCGGCGAGGGGTTTGCTCACGGCGACCTCGTGCGCCGCCAGCCTGCGACTAGTGGTTGAGCCCTTGCGAAACCCATCAAGATGCGGCGCTTGGCTTTGATGGGTTTCGCTTCGCTCTGCCCATCCTACGAGCTACCGGCTCAGCTCGCCTCGGCGAGCAGCGACAGCTGGCGAGGCGAAGAGTCGTGCGCGCTGCGATCGGTGAGCGGGGTCGGGTAGTCGCCGGTGAAGCAGTGGTCGGTGAACTGCGGCCGCAACGGGTTGCGCGCCTCTTCGCCCATGGCGCGATAGATGCCTTCGACCGAGAGGAAGGCAAGCGAGTCCGCGCCGATCGCTTGGCGCATACCCTCGATGTCATGATTGGCGGCGAGCAGATTTTCACGCTCGGGCGTGTCGATCCCGTAATAGTCGGGATGGGTGATCGGCGGCGAGGCGATGCGGAAATGCACCTCCTTGGCGCCGGCATCGCGCATCATCTGCACGATCTTCATCGAGGTCGTGCCGCGCACGAGCGAATCGTCGAGCAGCACGATGCGCTTGCCCTTCACCACCGCACGGTTCGCCGAGTGCTTCATGCGCACACCGATCTCGCGGATCGATTGGGTCGGCTGGATGAAGGTGCGGCCGACATAATGGTTGCGGATAATGCCGAGCTCATACGGAATTTGCGAAGCCTGCGCATAGCCGATGGCGGCAGGCACACCGGAATCCGGCACCGGCACGATTACGTCGGCATCGGCCGGCGCCTCACGCGCGAGCTCGATGCCCATGGCCTTGCGCACCTCGTAGACGGAGCGACCGCCGACGATCGAGTCCGGGCGCGCGAAGTAAATATACTCGAAGATGCAGGGCCGCGGCGTCATCGGCGGGAACGGCTTGAGCGACTGGGCACCCTCGTCGTCGAAAACCACGATCTCGCCGTTCTCGACATCGCGCACGTATTGCGCACCGATGATGTCGAGCGCGCACGTTTCCGATGCCAGAATCGGGCAGCCGTCGAGCCGCCCGAGGACCAGCGGCCGGATGCCGAGTGGATCGCGCGCCCCGATCAGCTTCTTGGTGGTCAGCGCGACCAGCGAATAGGCGCCCTCGATGCCGCGCAAGGCCTCGACGAAGCGATCGATGAAGCGGTTGCGGCGCGAGCGGGCGACGAGATGCAGAATGACCTCGGTGTCGGTCGTCGACTGCATGATGGCGCCCTCGCGGATGAGGTTGCGCCGCAATGTCAGGCCGTTGGTCAGATTGCCATTATGGCCGATCGCAAGGCCGCCTTCGTTCACTTCCGAGAACAGCGGCTGCACATTGCGCAGGATCGTTTCGCCCGTGGTCGAATAGCGTACGTGGCCGATGGCGACGTTGCCGGGCAGGCGCTCGATCACCTCGCGCCGCGAAAATGTATCGCCGACGAGCCCCATCCGCCGCTCGGAATGGAACCGCTTGGCGTCGTAGGTGACGATGCCGGCGGCCTCCTGGCCGCGGTGCTGCAGCGCGTGCAAGCCGAGTGCCGTGATGGCGGCGGCGTCTGGATGGCCGAAGATGCCAAAAACGCCGCATTCTTCGCGCAGCCGATCACCGTCGAAATCGGACCCGGCACTCGACAAATCCTTCGACGAATCTTCGGGCTCGTCCATTGCACCTCCGCTCATGTTCTCTTCCGAAAGCTCGGTCCGCAAGGCCGCAAGACTGATTGGTCTGATTTGCGGGATGATCGTACCAGAACACGCAAACCCTTCAGCACAGCCCGACAGACAAGCGGCGATTACACAACACTAGCGCGTGAGGGCATTTTGGCTCTCGACCAGTTTCCGCATGCCGACGCGATCGGATCGATCATAGCCGTCCCCAGCGCTTCGGCTATCCGACGGCGCGGTCGGTGCTTGCGAACGCTGATCAGGCGGGGCGTCCTGCGGTTCCTGCTCGTCGCCTTTGTGCCGCTTCAACCGCTTTAAGATGATGTTTTCGGGGTCATCCGGCAACATCGACATCAGCCATTGTCCGGTGCCCTGCAGGAGCACTTTCGATTTTGCGCTCCGCACCCAATCCGGCTGACTGCGATCAGGTACGAGCCAGGCGAAAAAGAGGAACGCCACCACCACGATGATAAGCCCGCGCCCCAGCCCGAACACAAAGCCAAGCGTCCGATCCAGTGCCCCGATCCTGCTGTCGAGCACCATGTCGGAAATCCGCACGGTGACGATCGAGATGACGAGCAGGGTCAGCAGAAAAATGCTGCCGCCGACGATGACCGAGACCGCCGAGTCGCCCAAGGTGCCGAAAAACTGCTTCGCCCATGGACCAATGCGAGGCAAAGCAAAGACGGCGGCGAGGGCGGCAACGCCCCATGAGACGATCGATAGAACCTCGCGCATGAAACCGCGAACCATCGCCAACAGCCCGGAAATCAGCATGACGACGAGAAGGATGAGGTCCAGGATTGTGATCGGCATGTGCTCCTCGGCCCTCTCATATTCCGGTCGGGCTGAGCGCCGCACCAGGGCACCGCCCGGCCAACCCGTGACATCCGTAGGCAACTTCCCGGCAACCGCCGGGCGAGGATCGTCACAAGTGGTTAATTTACTTCCGACATCGCACGCCGATCCCGCCGGAGAATTGCGACGCTTGTGTATAGCCTTGGCGGCGCCCTACGTCATCTCTCCTTTGGCTTTCCTTTGGTCAACCGGCCTGCCGTTTTTGCGTACGGGCACTGCCGCGTGCGGCGATGTCCGCTACCAGGGTCGTGAGGCTCGCGACGGACTCGAGTGTGAGCCCTGGGTCACCGGTATCGGCCCGCCCCGCTTCCGGCAGGACGGCACGGTTGAAGCCGAGCTTGGCGGCTTCGCGCAGCCGTGCCGCAGTCTGCGCGACCGGCCGAACGGCGCCCGAGAGCGAGATTTCGCCAAAAAACACGGCATCGGCCGCAAGCGGCGCGTTCACCAGGGAGGATACCAGGGCCGCCGCCGCCGCCAAGTCCGCCGCCGGTTCCTGGATACGCAGGCCACCCGCAACGTTGAGGTAGACATCGTGGTTGGACAAGCGCACGCCGCAATGGGCCTCGAGCACGGCAAGCACCATCGACAGCCGGTTGGGGTCCCAGCCGACCACGGCGCGCCGCGGCGTTCCGAGCGAGGTTGCGGCGGCCAGCGCCTGGATTTCGACCAGGACAGGTCGCGTCCCCTCGATGCCGGCGAATACCGCCGTTCCCGGGCTGCCGAGATCGCGCTCGGACAAGAACAGCTCGGATGGATTGGCGACCTCGCGCAAGCCGAGCCCGGTCATCTCGAAGACGCCGATCTCGTCGGTGGGGCCAAACCGGTTCTTCACAGCGCGCAGGATGCGAAACTGGTGCGAGCCCTCGCCCTCGAACGACAGCACCGCATCGACCATGTGCTCGACCACGCGCGGGCCGGCGATCTGCCCATCCTTGGTGACGTGGCCGACCAGGATGATCGTCGCCCCGGAATGCTTGGCGAATCGAATCAGGGACTGCGCGGAGCCGCGCACCTGCGTGACCGTGCCGGGCGCCGAATCGATACCGTCGGTCCACATGGTCTGGATCGAGTCGATGATGACCAGCCGCGGCGTCTCGCCCTCCGACAGCGTTGCGATGATGTCTTCGACGGATGTCTCGGACGCAAGCTCGACCGGGGCATCCGTAAGGCCAAGCCGCTCCGCCCGCAGCCGGACTTGCGCCACCGCCTCTTCGCCCGAAATGTAGACCGCGCGATGCCGCGACCGGGCAAGCGCGGCGGCGGCCTGCACCAGCAGCGTCGACTTGCCGATGCCCGGATCGCCTCCGACCAGCAAGACGGAGCCGCGCACAAAACCTCCGCCGGTGACCCGGTCAAGCTCGGCGAGCCCTGATGCGAGGCGTGGCGCGTGATGGGCCGCGCCGACCAGCGGCTCAAGCGCAAACAATCGGCCCTTGCGCTTGGCGCGGCCTGGCGCCGGCGGGCCGCTCGCGGCCGATTCCTCGACCAGGGTGTTCCACTCGCCGCAAGCCTCGCACTTGCCTTGCCAACGGTTGAAAGCTGCCCCGCAGTTCTGACAGACGAAGCTCGCGATACGACGGGCCATTTAACCGACGCGGTAGAGGCGGTGATAGCGCCGGCCGAGACCGATGAGCAATTCGTAGCTGCTCACGCCCAAGCCGGTTGCGAGCTGGTCGACGCTGAGTTTCTCCCCGATCAATGTCACCAAGTCGCCGCGGCGCACCGTGTTCTCGGGAAGGTCGGTGATGTCGGCAGTCAAGAGGTCCATGGAGACACGGCCGACGACCGGACACCTCTTCTCGGCAACAACGATCTCGAATCCGCGCGTGTCATCGGTGGCGCCGGCCGAGCGTGGATAGCCGTCGCCATAGCCGACCGTGACCACCGCGAGACGTGTAGCGCGCTTAGCCCTCCACGCCGCACCGTAACCGACCGCCTCGCCTTTTGCGATCTTGCGAACCTGGGCGATGCGACCCTTCAGCTCGATGACCGGGAGCATCAAGTTCTCCTGGCCGGGCGTCGGGTTAGCGCCGTAGAGCGCGACACCTGGGCGCACCAGGTCGTAATGGGCCGCCGTTCCGAGAAAAATGCCGGACGAATTGGCGAGCGAAGCAGGAAGGCCGCGAAAGGCCAGGCGAACCTCGCGAAACAGGCTGAGCTGACGCTCGTTCATCGGATGCTTGGGCGTGTCGGCGCAGGCGAAATGACTCATCACCAACGCCAGCCCATGGCGCTCCTTGTGCAGCCGCCCAGCGATCGCCACCGCTTCGACCGGATCGATGCCGAGCCGATTCATGCCGGTATCCACCTGCAGCGCTGCGCCACCGCTCCAGTTGCTCGCGGCAATAAACGCATCCCATTCGGCAAGCTCCACCAAGCTGCCGATCACGGGCCGCAGATTGGCCTCAGCCAGCGCCGATGTAGTTCCGGGCACAAATCCGTTGAGCACGTAGATCGTTGCCTCGGGCGCCGCGGCACGCACGCGGCGCCCTTCGTCGAGTTGTGCGACGAAGAAGGTTTGACAACCGGCCTTCGCCAGCGTTTTGGTGACCGGCTCGAGCCCGCAGCCGTAGGCGTTGGCCTTCACCACCGCCGCGCACTGCGCCGGCGTGGTGCGCCGCGCCAGCATGCGCCAGTTCTCGACGATCGCCGCCAAGTCGATAACGAGGCTGCCGCCGGCCTCGGCCTCAGGCGGGCCGTAGGTTCGCGTCGTCTCTGGGTCTAGAACGCGGTTCATCTCTGCGTCTCGTCCCGGCGGATGCCCCAGCATCGCCGACATTACGCCCCGATTCTCGAGCGTCAACCCGAAGACCATAGCATCGCGCCGAGGTGGAATGCGGCTTGCGTCCGAAAAAAGGCGTCGAGACGAGAATGCGGACTTAGCCCTGCTGGGGCAGTTGATCTTCGCGCGCCAGATTGGAGAACCGGGTCACCATCGCATCGAATTGCAGCTCGACCGTGCCGGTTGGCCCATGACGCTGCTTGCCGATGATCACCTCGGCCTTGCCGTGGTGCTTATCGGCTTCCGCCAGCCATTCGGCGAACTTCTCTCGATTCGATTCCGAAGGCTTGCGCATCTGATGATAGTACTCCTCGCGGAACACGAACATGACGACGTCGGCGTCTTGCTCGATCGAGCCAGACTCACGCAGATCTGAAAGTTGCGGTCGTTTGTCGTCTCGGCTCTCGACTTGACGCGACAATTGCGAGAGCGCCAGCACCGGGACATTGAGCTCTTTCGCAAGCGCTTTCAGATTAGTCGTGATTTCGGTGATCTCTTGCACTCGGTTTTCCGAAGAGCGTCGCGACGAGCCCTGCAGCAATTGCAGGTAATCGATGACGAGTAGGTCGAGCCCGCGCTGCCGCTTGAGGCGGCGCGCCCGGGCTGCGAGCTGCGCGACCGTCAGGCCTCCGGTCTCGTCCACGTAAAAATGCAGATTCTGCAGCTCGATGGAAACATCCTTGATACGCTCGAAGTCGGCTTCGCTAATGCCGCCGCGCCGGATCTTGGTGGACGGGATTTCCGTCTGCTCGGCAATGATTCGGGTAGCCAGTTGCTCGGCGGACATTTCCAGCGAGAAGAAGCCCACGATCCCGCCGTTGACCGTTTCCGTATGACCGTCCGGTCTGACCTCGCCACGCCATGCCTTGGCGACGTTGTAGGCAATGTTGGTGGCAAGCGCTGTCTTGCCCATGCCCGGCCGTCCAGCGAGGATGACCAGATCCGAGTGTTGCAGCCCGCCCATCATGCGGTCGAGGTCGTCGAGACCCGTGGCTAGGCCTGAGAGCTTTCCATCGCGCTGATAAGCGCGCGCGGCCATGTCGACGGCCGTCGTCAATGCCTGGGAGAAGAGTTTGAAGCCGCCGTCGTAGCGGCCGGTTTCGGCCAGCTCATACAGCCTGCGCTCGGCGTCCTCGATCTGCTCGCGGGGAGCGAAATCGACCGGCGCGTCGTAGGCGACATTGACCATGTCCTCGCCGATTCGAATCAAGTCGCGCCGGATCGACAGGTCGTAGACGGTGCGTCCATAATCCTCGGCGTTGATGACGGTCGTCGCCTCTGCCGCCACGCGCGCGAGGTATTGGCCAAGCGTCAAGCCGGCGATGTCGACATCGGCCGGCAAAAAAGTCTTCAAGGTTACCGGGGTCGCGACCTTGCCGCTGCGGATGAGGGTACGCGACAACTCATAGATTTTCTGGTGGATAGGCTAGAAAAAGTGCTGCGGCTCAAGGAAATCAGAGACGCGGTAGAGCGCCTCGTTGTTGA
>JBKQHQ010000197.1:0-9311 GCA_052148715.1 Xanthobacteraceae bacterium
GTCGCCATGAGCGTGGCCGGCGCGTACACCTTGTCCATCAAACTGTACCAGCGACCTCCTTTGACGCCGTTGTCCAGCGCCGACACCATGCGCTCTGTCCAGACCGAAGCTTCCACCCACGACCAGCTTTCACCACGCAGACGGTGCAGACTCACGGACGCACTCATCCCGGGCCTCGTGCCCGGGACCCGTGGGCCAGCAAATTCCGACACCAACGATGGGGCGCTGCGCGCCCGGCATCAAATTTCAAGCTCGCCGCGAGCGGCGCGATGGGTCCCGGGCACGAGGCCCGGGATGAGGCCGAGTGTGCTGCGCGGGACGACGCCGCGCGATCCGCGCAGCGAATCACTCGAGCGCCGGGAGCGGGTCGCCGGCTTCGGGTTCGTCCCCGGTGCTCAGGCGATAGCCGACGCCGAGCTCGGTCAGGATGATGCGCGGCTTGGTCGGCTCGATCTCGATCTTCTTGCGCAGGTTTCTGATCATGATGCGCAGATAATGCGTGTCGCTGAGGTGGCTCGTGCCCCACACCTCCTTCAGCAAATGCTGGTGCGTCAAGACGTTGCCGGCGTGTTGGGCGAGGACCTGCAGCACGCGGTACTCCTTGCGCGTCAAGGTGATTCGGCGGCCCTCGACGGCGACCGAACGGGCCGCGAAGTCGAACGTGACACGACCGATCCTGAGCACCGATTCGCCGGTGATCGTCCGCTGCTGGCGGCGCATGGCGGCGCGCCCGCGCGCCAACAGCTCGGCCATCCCGAACGGCTTGACGACATAGTCGTCGGCGCCGAGCTCCAGCAGACGAACCTTCTCGTCCTCGTTAGATCGCGCCGACAGGATGATGAGCGGCACGTTGGACCAGGCGCGAACCCGCTGCAGAACCTCGGCGCCGTCCATGTCGGGCAAGGCGAGGTCGAGGATGATCAGATCGGGCGCGCTCAGGGTCGCCGAGCGGATGCCTTCCGCTCCGGTCTTTGCCTCGCGAACATTGAACCCAACGAGACCAAACCCGGTCTGCAGAAATCGCCGGATCTGAACCTCGTCGTCAATGACGAGCACGGTGGGGCTAGGACCGCTCATGGATTTAATTCTTGGCTCTATTCATCGATCCCATCCGCCGGCGGTGGCGGATCGAAAATGACGGCCGAGAGGCCGCCGCGCGCTGGCGCAATCCTGTTCGGCGGTGCCCCGCCGCGAGGCATGAGACGCTCGGATTCTTCGCAAATGGACTCCTTGCAAAAGGGATTCCTCCCAAAATTGGACTCCTTGCAAATCCCGGACCGCACGCTCGGCGCGGTCCGTTAACCAAACTTCGGGGCAATCGGTGCGCGGCGGGCGATTCTATTCATGCTGCCGGCCTCCGGCTTCGGGGCGGCGCGGCGCGACGGCGGAAAGGCGGCTCGACGGTGCCCTGCAGATCATCCATGTCGAAGCTGTAGATAGGCGGATGGAAGAAAAAATCGGCCCATGCCGTGCCGGCGAAGGTCGCGACGAGCGCCGATTCAGCAAGCCATTCGGAGTGTCGTCAGCCCCCTACGCACAACGCCGCGAGGGATACCCTCGCGGCGTCAGATTTGTTCGTTAGGTCGAACGGCGCTCGCCGCGTTTCGCTTCCCCGATCAGAAGTGCCAGATGATATCCGACGCACCGACCACTTGGTAACTCCTGGTGGGAGCCATGGCGCCGTTGATCGGGTTGGTATCGGCATTGAAGGCTGGCGCGTTGAGCGAGCGCATGTAGGAAATTTCCGGACGCAACTCGATTTGCGGCGAGAGCCAATGCTGCAAGCCGAGGCCGAGCTCGACATAGCGCGTCGCTACGCCGGTGCGCTCGCCCTGCATGTCATAATAAAACGTGGTGCGGAGCGACCAGTTGTCCAGCGGGTTCGGGCTGTAGTTCAGGTAGTTGACAGCCGTATAGGTTCTTGCCGTGCAGGTGAGCACGGTGGGGTTGGCGCATATCGCGAAGAACGGCCCGTTGACGTTGACGTTTGGCGCCAAGAGCGGAGAGACGCCGGCGAATCCCGGAGTTAAACCACCGGCAAAGGCGTTACCGGGCAGCGTCCAGATCAACGGGTTGTTGATGTTCAGAACGTCGTTTTCGGAAAGCGTGTAAGCCTCAAACGAGTCATGCCACTGGTCGTTGAATTTATGGTAATAGGTACCGCCGATCCATTGCAGGTTGTTGAAGCCCTGGACGCCGGTGTTGATGCCGTCGACACAGAAATAGGCGGTGTCCCAACCTTTGTCGGTGGTGTAGCGCAGGCAGCCGGTGAAGGACGGCATGGAGCCCGGATCAACCAGGTAGCTCGCGCCTTGGTACAGCGGGTTGTTCGGCATCAAGTTTGGCGTCGTCTGCCCCCAGTGCCAAGGCATCGCTTCGGTGCCGATGTTCACGCCCAACTGCACCAACCAGTTCTTGGTGACCGCCAGGGATGTCTGGATACCCGTGTTGGTGTAGTTGTCCCAGTCATAGGTCAACGAGTGCGAGTACATGTAGTTGTTCGGGGCGAGCTGCGCCTCGATATCAGGTATCGAGATGTAACGCCCGATTCGGACCAAGAGACCTTCGAAGGGTCCCGGGAAGAAGAGCTCGCCATACATCATCGGCGAGTCGAACCCGTTGGTCAGGCCATGCCCTTCGAACTGATAGCTCCACAGCCCATAGGCCTCGGTGTAGCGGTAGTTCGTGCCGTAGATCCCCGATACTCTGAAGCCCCAGTCGATGTGGTCCTTCTGCACCGTGTCGGGCACGCGCTCGAAATACAACACGGCCTGATCGAGCGTCAACGTGTCCGGGGTGAACATATAGGCGGCCGGGGCGTTGCCGCCGAATCTCCCAGGCGTGTTGGTGCTGATGTTGAAGCCGCCGTTGATCCAGCCATAGACCTGCAGATTGTGGTCATTCAGAAACGCGCCGACGTCGGTCTTGGCGAGCGACACCATCAACGGGCTGTCGGCCGAGCTGGGCCTGGTCACGCCGATCGGCTCCGTGGCGCCGTGCGGCCATTCGGTGAACGGCATCGGCGGCGTCGTCTGCGGGGTCCCCGGCCAATAGGAGCGCCGGCCCGGAGGCGCTTTCGGATCAGCCGGCGGTCCAGCCTGGCCCCATTCGAGCTTGTAATAATTGACGAGGCGGCTCCAAATGTCCTGGCCGAGATAGGCGTCGAGACAGCTGTAGTTCTTGTAAGGATCGCAAGCCGCCGCCGCGGCGTCCGCCGCTTTGACCGGACTGACGCCGACTGCGGCCAGCGCAACGACCGCTACTCCGCTCAGCAATACCGTTTTCATGAGGTCCCCCAACCCAAATTCGCCGTACGATAGACATAATTGTGAGGCCGATTTCCGTAAAATCTCTATATCGAAGTTCGCATCTGCACATAAAAACAATATAAGTTTTTCGCAGAACAACCTAATTGCTGAATAAACAATCAGCATCCCAGGCGGCGCTTCGCCTATCGTTTAGTCAAATTGTGGTGACCGGATATGGCTCACCCCCGAATCGCTCGGGTCCTTTTGCGACAGGTGATTCGTCGTGATTCTGCAGCGCCTTGCTCCTCGCGCAAAGGTGCCAGTTCGGGCTCTGTCATCGAAGCTGGCCGCCTGTGTCGGGACAAATGCCAGGCAAAAATCACCGAGCACCCATCGAATAAATTATGCGTATTGAAACGAGTATTTTTGAATAAGTATATTGGTTCAGCACTTAATTGCAGCATAAACGCCGCGTTCGGGCTCACGTGATCTTGTCGACACCGCTCCGCGGCACCGCCGTGCTTGTCAGTGGCCTGCGGGCTATTGTCTCAAGTAAGGCGCGCGTGCCCCGCCACGGCGCCAAGCCCGATAGATCGCCTTACCGGCGCCCTGCGCCGCATCGTCCGATCAGAAGTGCCAGATGATGTCCGAGGCGCCGACCACGGCGTAGTACTTGGTCGGCGGCGACGGCGTGAACGGGTTGAGATTGGCGTCGAAAGCCGGCGCGTTGAGCGACCGGTACCACGTCACTTCCGGGCGCAACTCGATCTGCGGCGAGAGCCAATGCTGCAAGCCGAGGCCAAACTCGATGTAGCGCGTCGCCACGCCGGTGCGCTGGCCCTCCTCGTCATCATAAAACTCCGCACGGGCCGACCAGTTGTCGAGCGGATTGGGGCTGTAGTTCAGGTAGGCCAGGGCGGAGTAGGCCCGTGCCGTGCAGGTGAGCGCCGCCGGGTTGGCGCACAGCGCGGTGCCCGGCGAATTGAACGCAATGTTCTGCGGGGAGAACGGCGAGCCGCCATTGTTCAAGATAGCGATCGCCTGGGGGTTGCCCGCCTGGAGGAGGTCGCCCGCGTTCAGCACATTCTTTTGCGAAAGCAGGTAGCTTTCCATCGAGATGTGCCACTGGTCATTGAATTTATGGTAGTAGGTAATCCCCGTCCATTGCAGGTTGTTGTAGCCCTGGACGCCGTCGTTGAGGGCGTCGCCGCAAGCATAGACGTTGTCGTGGCCGCTGTCGTTTTGCCAGCGCACGCAGGCGGTAACGGAGGGCTTGGCGCCTGGATCCGTGAGGTAGCTGCCGCCAGGGAACAGCGGGTTTGGGAAGAGGTTCGGGCTCGTCTCGCCCCAGTGCCAGGGCGTCGCTTCGGTGCCCACGGACACGCCCAATTGCAGGAACCAGTTCTTGGTGAGCCCCAAGGTGCCCTGGATGCCCGTGTTGGTGTAGTTATCGAAGGTGTAGGTCAGCGAGTGCGAATACATGTAATTGTTCGGGGCGAGTTGCGCCTCGATGTCCGGCAGCGAGATGTAGCGGCCGATTCGCACCAACAAACCTTCCGCGACTTGCGGGAAGAAGAGCTCCCCGTACATCATCGGCGCGTCGAACCCGTTGGTCTGGTTATGGCCGTTGAACTGGTCGCTCCACAGGCCGTAGGAATTGGTGTAGCGGTAGTTCTCGCCGTAGATCCCCGAAAGCCGGAAGCCCCAGTCGATGTGGTCGTTCTGCACCGTGTCGGGCAGGCGCTCGAAATACACCACGAACTGGTCGAGCTCTAACGTGTTCGGGTTAGCTATGTAGGCGGCCGGATTGTTGCCGCCCTGATTCTTGTTGGTGCTGATGTTGAAGCCGCCGTTCACCCAGCCATAGACCTGGACGTTGTGATCAGCCATGAATTCGCCGACCTCGGTCTTGGCCAGCGCCACCATCAGGGGGCTGTCGGCGGAGTTGGGCCTCGTCACGCCGAGGGTGGTCGCGCCGCCATAAGGCCATTCGGTGAACGGTTGCGGCGGCACGGTCTCCGGCGTCGCCGGCCAATGGCGGCGTCGTCCCGGAGGTGCTTTCGGATCGTTGGGCGGTCCGTCCCTACCCCATTCGAGCCTATAGTAATTGACAAGCCGGCTCCAGATGTCGTCGCCGAGATAGGCATCAAGACAGCTGTAATTCCTGTATGGATCGCAGCTCACCGCCTTGGCGTCTGCCGCCTTGACCGGACTGACCGCGGCCAGCGCAATAGCCGCCACGCCGCCCAGTAGCACCGCTCGCATGATTCTGCCCCCAATTTCCCCAAGCCGATGATATGGCAGGTATATTGATGGGCCAGTTTTCCGTAAAATCTCCATATGCATGTTCGCACTTGCACATAACAAAAATATAAGTTTTTAGGTTATGTCTCTAATGTCTGAGTAAGCTAGTAGCACTTCGGGCCAGGCGGCGCCCACGTTTTGGTCAAATATTCGACGGGCGCGTTCTCGCTGCAGCGGTCGCCTGAGGCCACGCCGGACTTTCCCTTGGCTTCCAGTTTTCGTTATAGTGCGGACACTATGGGCGTCCTGCCGAGGGCCGGGCACGGCCGGCATGATCCGAGTGCACTGCAACGCCACGAATCGCCCCCAAAGGGCCTGAATTCGGACATGCATGCGGAGTTTTGTTGGTTATATATAAAAAGTGTGGCGCGATTTATAATTTTTTCGTAAGTTTTTCTCGCACAAATTATTACTTTTGGTTGCCGAGTCTGCGCGACACCTATCGGATTCGGCCATTTTCGGCATCTGAGCACCCAAGCTCGCCCGTTCTTTAGGCATGTCGTTCTTTTCTTTAGGCAGCAAGATATTGGATCGGCTGGGGATTGTTGCTGCTCCGCACTAGCCCGAATCAGGAGAATGGTACTAATAAGGACATCTAATTTGCCGGTGGACTGGGGGAATTCATATGCGTCATCTAATCGGAATAACCGCTGCCGTTGCGCTTAGCGGCTCCGCCATGGCGGCGGATCTGGCGGTCAAGGCGCCGGGCGTGGGCGTCGGCAACTGGACCAGCTGTTATATCGGCGGCAACGTCGCCGGCGGCTGGAGCCGCAACGGAACAAACGACTTTGTCACGACTGGGCCGCTTGCGGCTGGTGGGCCTCTCGGCAATATCCAAATAGATGGCGGCGGCCTTAATTATGGCGGGCAGCTTGGCTGCGACTACCAGTTCTCGGGGCGGTGGGTCATCGGCGTCGAAGGTAAGTTGGACGCGGGCGCCATTACCGGCAACAACACCTGGAACGCGCCGTTCCTCTCCAACTTCGGCGGCACCAACATGCCATACGTTGGCACGGGGGTGGTTCGCCTCGGCTATGCGACCGACGACAGGACGATGATCTATGTCAACGGCGGCGCGGGGTTCAGCAAAGACGAGCTGACGATAACGAACTTCGGCCCGGCGATCTTCACGGCGACGGACAACCGGGTCGGCTATACCGTCGGCGTCGGTCTTGAGCACAAGTGGTGGCCCAATGTCACCGGCTTCATCGACTACTCCTATATCGAGCTTGGCAAGCAAAGCGTGACCTTCTCGCCCGCGGCGGGCGGGGCGGCCGTGGGCTCGTACGGCTTCGCCAGCCAAGTTCAACAGTTCATGATCGGCCTCAACTTCCGCCTCTACGGCGGTGGACCGGTCCACGCGGCGTACTGAGTCGATTCACTGAGGTGACGATCGGACCTGCCTGAGGAAACGATCGTTTCGGGGTAATGCAATTCGCCGGCAATGGGGGACTTGATTATGCGTTATCTTTTCGGAATAGCGACTGCCATCTCGCTTACGGGGTCTGCCATGGCGGCCGACTTGGCGGTCAAAGCGCCGCCGCCCTTCTGGAGTTGGACCGGCTGCTACGCCGGCCTTAACATCGGCCTCGGCTGGAGCAAAATCGGCATGGCTGATGGTCGCGGGGACTCCCTGGATATCGCGAACGGCGCGGGCGCGGCTGGCGGCGGCCAAGTTGGTTGCGACTACCAGCTCTCGAAGTCCTGGGTCATCGGGATCGAGGGCGAGTTCGACGCCACCAAGTTCGAGGGCAATGCACTCGATCCGAGCCAACAGATCTTCAGCAACACCAAGATCCCATGGACCTCGACCGTGACGGGCCGCCTCGGCTATGCGATCGAGCCGATCACGCTGCTGTACGTGCGCGGCGGCGCGGCCTTCACCCGCGATGAGCTCAACGAATTTTCCAACGTCGGCCCGAACTTGGCGCTGCTCGGTAGCTTCAAAGATAGCCGCACCGGCTGGACCGTCGGCGGGGGCATCGAGCACAAGTTTTGGGGTCCGGTGACCGCCTTCGCCGAATACAACTATCTACAGTTCGGCACGGCGACGACGACCACGACGGCCCTGACGCCGTTCGGGTTCGCCCCCGGCATCAAGGCCAGCGAGACGGTGCATGAGGTGCTGTTCGGGGTCAATTTCCACCTCAGCGCCCCTGGCGGGCCGGTCTACACAAAATACTGAAGCTTCTTCTCTACGGGGTAAGTTGGGGGACGCTAAAGGGCCGACGCAAGTCGGCCCTTTTTGCGTTTGTGCGCCAGGCAACGCGCGTGTCGTAGGTTGGGTTAGCGCGGCCCGTGCGTCGGCGCTTTTGGCAGGGCGCTTCTTCCGCGCGTAACCCGACATTGCCCGCCGAGACCGTTGGGTCAAGGGCCGTTGGGTTACGCGCGGCTTCGCCTCCTCGAAACTGTCCCAAACGCCGGGGCCGCGCTAACCCAACCTACAAGCTCCAGCGGCCGCACAATCTTGCGCCAAATCCGCCCACCAACATGAACAAATGCAGGCGAATTTAGCAGCAGCCCGCGCATAGAGAATGAGCAGCCGCTCTATTGCTTTGCGCTTAACGTCATGTAGATATCTCAACGTGGTATTGCGATCCTGGACTGCGGATTCGGAGACCAAAAAGCATTTGTGCGTGCTCCCTTCCCTGAAATCGCGGTGCGTCGGCCTTTAGCTGAGCCGGGCTGATGGCTGCCAGGCGGATACCTCGACTCCGGTGCGCGTTGACGGCCGGCACCCAACCGTGCGTTCGAGCGCGTGGCGCGCCCGCAAGCCGGTGGCCGTTGGTGCGCTTGATCCAACCAAATCTACAGGGATGGCAGAAATGAAAGCGACTATCACGGCGGCCTGCGTGTCGGCCATGCTTCTCTTCTCGGCAAGCGGTGCCTTCGCGGCGCCGGTCTATCTTCAAGCTTCGAGCGGCGCGGACCAGTTCGCGACCGACACCAAGCCGAAGAAGATCACCATGGACTCGGAAGATGCGAAAGGCGGGGGCCTCGCCAATAAGGACGGCGTCGTCACGATACCCGAGGACGGCGTTTATTTCGTCGTCGCGGCCGGCCAGATCGGCACCAAGTCGGGCGTCAAGGGGACGGTCCGGCTCTGGCTCTACCAAAATGGCAAGGACGTCGACAACTCGAACTGCGAGCAGTCGGTCCTCGACCCGGGCTTCACCACGGTTCTTGTGTCGCAGGGCATCGGCGAGTTCAAGAAGGGCGACACGGTGCAGGCGGTGTTCTCGGCCTCAGCGCCCGGCCTCGGCATCATCGTCAAGAAGCCTCCAGGCGAGGCGGTGGTGCCCAGCATCATTTTCTCGATCTATAAGGTCAACTGAACAGGCGTGACCAAACTTCGCCGGGGCGCCCGCTCGGCGCCCCTTTTTTGTTTGGTGCTGGGGACCGACCGCGCCGCTTTCGTCACCTCCCTCTCTTGGCGAGCCAATTGCCTACGGATCGCGAAGGAACTCTTCACCTCCCCCCTCGCGGGGGAGGTCGATCGCAGCGCAGTTGCGCTGCGATCGGGAGAGGGGGTCGCTTCGCATGAATCGCTTTTGTCCGCATCAATAACCTGATCGCGCTCAGAGCTGAAAACTGAGCAAGTGAAGTTTATACGAAGCAGCCCCCTCTCCCGCCGCGCTTCGCGCGCCGACCTCCCCCACGAGGCTACGGGATTCACACATTTTGTGTAGCGGTTGCAAGGAGATAACCATGGGCCATGGCGGTGAGTTTGGTCCAACCGGCCCGCATCGTCTTTGGACC
>JBKQHQ010000198.1:0-5286 GCA_052148715.1 Xanthobacteraceae bacterium
CGATGCTCTTGCCATCCCCCAATAATGCCAAATTCTAACTCCAGCCGTAATGCAAAATCCCTACGTAATGGCCGGGTTTCTCGGGCCTTCTAACTCAAAAATCGCCCACTCGATTCCGCGAAGACCCAAAACTTAAATTGGACCGCTTGCCGAGAGGAGTCTGTGCAATATTGACCAGCCCAACGATCGCTGCCGGCGTCTTGCCATCGTCGCAATGACGCTTCCGACGCCGATATGGCATTGAACGAGCCGCCCATTTTTAACCCGCGCGGCGGCTATCTCGCGTTTCTCGGCCGCATCTCGCCGGAAAAGAGGCCCGACCGCGCCATCCGGATCGCGCGGGCGCTTGGCATTCCATAATCCGGTGAATACCGGTGGCAACTTGCGCGACGATCATCGGCCAGCCCGGATGCCGGTCGCGGATGCCGCGCAGCGCCTCCATGACGGCATGCTGTGCCCGATCGCCGGCGCGCATCACGACGATCAGGAGATGTGCCGTGCGGCGATGCGATCCGCAGCGATGTTGCCGCCTGCGCCGGTCAGTTCGCTGCGCCTGCAGTGCCCGCATTGTGGGCTGCACCACGATGGCGTCGTCAGCGACGGAGAGATACTGGCCTGCAACACGTCGCTGCCAAAGGACCGCCCGCCGGGCGGTCCTCGCACGGCTCGGAACTCAGGTTAACGCCGCGCCGTCAAATATGACCTGTTGTTGCGTTTACGGTAGCGCCATGCCGTTGTAGACGCTCCCTGAATCGAAAAATGCTCGGCATCCGAGTCTCGTCGGGAATTGACGCAACCAAGAAGATGCCTTTTTCTTTTGCCCCACGCGGTTTGTTAACCTGGATTCCGTGCCGTGGCGGCCCTCGCTGTTCGATTGCATCAGCGATGCGGTCAGGATAATCTACCGTCGCCGCAGGCGCATTTGCGGCTTTAAGACTAATCAGGGGGCGGAGATTGTTATGAACAAATACCTGCAAACGGCAGCAATCACCATTCTCGTTCTTGGCTGCACCGCTCTTGCGGATGCGCAGTCGTCGAACCCAAATGAGGGAACAACGGACGCGACAGTCGATCTGACGCCGGAGCAGGAGGGCGCCATCTACAGGGCCGTGATTGACGCCAGGGGCGAAAGGAGTCGGCCAGAGGTCAGATTGGGGGATGAGGCGCCGTCGAGGGTTAAGCTCAGCACCCTTCCCGACTCGCTCCAGATTCAAATCGACGGCAGGAGCGAAAGGAGGGTTAAGCTCAGCGCTGTTCCCGATTCGCTCCAGATTCAAATTGATGTCCATAAAAAACAGATCGACATTCTCCTTCCATGGTGATCGCTGAGCGAGCCGAGAATCGCCGGCCATGCAATTCCACAACGACCCCATCACGTTCTAAGCAGCGGCCCTGCAATCCGTTCCTTCCCCTTATCGGTTTCGGAACGAACCGGAGGGCCTTTGCTCACAGTAACATAACGTAGGCCACTACTGAATAATCCTTGCGACCCTATGCGTAGCAGGGTCGATCAGGATCACGGTGCTCTGCCGCTTGCCGTCTGAAAAGGTATGGAGCACGATGTATTTGTACCCCTTGACCTTATCGATCTGAAGCGAATCCGGCAGCGATTCGAGCCTGACGGCGGAGGGCACCAGATCGCCTATCCGGATTGCCGCCTCTTCGCGCTCGGCCCTAGTCATGGTCACTTCGCGGTGGATCGCGGCGTCCTGTTCGGCCGTAAGATCGACCGCTTTGTTGGTCGTCTGTTCGTTGGGGTTGGATGGCGCGGGAGCCGGCGCGGCAGTTTGCGCATGCGCCAAGGCGACGCTACCCAGAAGCGTCAGGACGATCGCAGCATTTCGCAAGATGTTCATGGTGTTTCTCCGTTTGTGTATGGAATCGGCGAATAGTCGTTTCACTCAACCTCAAGCTGGCTAGCCAAGGTTCTCGAAATCACGCGTACGATACCTTAACGCCTTCGACCGGTGACCGGTTCGAAACAAGAATGCATTCGTTGATGGACGAAGTCTGTATAAAATGAGACACTGGTGCGCCAGTCGCGCAAGGGCTGCGACATCACACCAGGACCTGTACACAGAACCTGAAGCCGCGCCCGGGCGCGGTCGTGGGTCCTTAAATCGTCTTCAAGGTAAGCCCCAAGGAAACGCAAGGCAGGCTTCTTTATGAGTTGGGCGATGGTCAATGGGACATTCCAAAGCTTCGAGTGCTCTTGGAAAAGATCGTCCCCGAGCATGGTGTCATGCAAGATTACGAGGTCGAGCATGAGTTTCCCAGTGTCGGACAACGCACGATGCGCTTGAACGCACGGCAGGTGTTCTACGACAAAGGTGCCGATACGACCATTCTGCTTGGCATAGAGGACGTGACGCAGCAGGTAGCCTTGGAGCGCGAAAGGGAGGAGCTACTACGGCAAAAAGACATACTGCTCGAGGAAATGCAGCATCGTATCGCCAATAGTCTGCAAATCATCGCCAGCATAATTCTGATGAAAGCTCGGACCGTGCAATCGGAAGAGACGCGACTTCATCTGCAAGATGCTCATTCGCGGGTCATCTCGATGGCGACTCTTCAGCAGCTTCTTCATGCCTCAGGACCCGTCGGACCGGTCGAAATAACACCCTATCTCTCAAAGCTGTGTGAGACCCTCGCATCCTCGATGATTGGCGATTCTCGACCAATCTCGCTCAAGGTATGCGGCAACGGAGGAAGTGCAAATTCCCGTCGGGCGGAGTGCTTCGGGTTAATCGTCACGGAACTTGTCATAAATGCTCTGAAGCATGCATTCCCCAGCGACAAGAGCGATGGTCAGATAATCGTCCAGTACGATGCCGAAGGGACGAATTGGAAGCTCTCGGTCACGGACAACGGGCTCGGCAGACCGGATGGCGTCTTTGCTCAGGAGAAAACTGGGCTCGGCACGAGTATCGTCAAGGCACTCGCACATCAGCTCGATGCCCGGGTGGAAACGTTGGCAAGCCTAAACGGAACGAGCGTGTCGGTGACCCGCGCCACGTTTGCGACCAAGACCCGAGTCGCGTGAGAGATGGATGGTGAGTGACGGCGAATCGGACAAAGGTATGAACGATTTATCAAATGGTAATCGGCTTCTGCTCCACCTGCCATCCCGCGATCTCAAGCGAGTCATGCCGGAGCTCGAGCATATTCGCTGCCAGCGCGGGGAGGTCCTAATGGACGCCGACAGCCCGCTCGACCATGTATTCTTCCCCGACAGCGGCGTCGTCTCGGTGGTGGCGGTTTACTCGGACGGCAGTGTCATTGAGATGGCAACGATCGGTCGGGAGGGTTGCACTGGTGTGCAAGCCGTCTTCGGCGCCAAAAGCTCCTCCGTCCGGCTTCTCGTCCAAATCCCGGGAAGCGCAGCCAAGATGTCGCGCGCGGCGTTCACACGGGCCATGGAGTCGATGCCGTCCTTCCGCAGGATCATGTACGCTTACGTCCACGCGTTTCTCGAGCAGGTGCTGGTGTCGGTAGCGTGCAACGGTGCGCATAGCCTCAAGGAGCGGCTAGCGCGTTGGCTGCTCATGATGCGTGACCGCGGCGACGACGATGAACTGCCGATCACCCAGGACCTGCTCGCCGACATGCTGGGGGTGCAGAGGCCAACCGTCACGAATGCCGCCCGGGAGCTGGAAGATGGCGGTTTGATTGCGCGCGGCCGACGGCAAGTCACGATACTCGATCGGCAGGGCCTCACGAAGGCGTCTTGCGAATGTTATCAGTTGGTCCGGACGCGCATCGCTTTTCACCTTCCCAAGACCTACACGTAACCAACTCAACCCCGCACCCGTTCGGTAATGTACATTACCGACAAGATACCCTAAATTCGCACATAATCCGGACTGTCGGCAGGCTGACGTGGCCTCTATGGCCGGATCGCGATGGGTATGAGCCCGGTGAGGTCTTTGCGCTACCGTCTACTTATAGCAAAGAGCGTACCCGTCGGCGGCGTCAGGGAGTTGACATTGAGAGGCTGGCATGAGTGGGACATCCGAGCTGCCGTTTCGTCTTGAGGCCTTTTTATCCAAGGCCGGCGAGGGAACTACAGAATCCCCCTATGAAGAAGACAAGGTTATTTTTTCGCAGGGCGAAGCAGCGGATTCAATCTTTTACATCCGTAAAGGCAAGGTCAGGCTGACTGTTCTTTCCGAGCAAGGAAAGGAAGCCGTTGTTGCGATCCTCGGGCCGGGCGATTTCCTTGGCGAGGGATGCTTGGCCGGGCAACCTCGGCGCATGGCGACCGCGGTGGCGATGACGGAATGTTCGATTACTCGCCTCGATAAAGCCGCCATGATCCGCGAGTTGCACGACGCGCCGGAATTTTCCGGGAAATTCATGTCGCACCTTTTGACGCGCAACATTCGAGTCGAGGCCGATTTGGTCGATCAACTGTTCAATTCGAGCGAAAAGCGCCTAGCTCGCATGCTTCTTATTCTGGCGAATTTTGGCAAGGAGGGTAAGCCGGAGCCGGTCATTGCCAAGATCAACCAGGAGATGCTCGCGGAAATGATCGGCACGACGCGATCGCGGGTGAGCTTCTTCATGAATAAATTCCGCAGATTGGGCCTCATCGATTACAACGGCCATCTGGAGGTTCACAGCTCCCTCTTGAACGTCGTTTTGCATGACGATCCGCATATCAATGGCGATTAACTCTCCGGTTTTGATGATAACAACGCGGCGACGTCATCGTTGGCGTCAACGCGCTCACACATAGCGAGGCGGAAGCTACCGCGAAGCGGCCGACAGCAATCGTAACGGCAATCGAGCGGAGCTCCATCAGCGCCCAGTGAGCAGGCCGCGCAGGATCAGCTGCACTGAGTACCGAGAAAGGCGGCAACTCAATCCAAGATTGTGTGTCTTTGGGATTGCCAGACTGACCGGGCGTCCACTTGACCAGATTGTCTGGTGTTTTCCCGTCGCTGTTATTGCCGCTGTTACCAGCGGATGATTGCTGGAATTTCGCGATTTTTTCGCGGACGATGCGGCGTGCGAGGACTATCTTGCCCGGCTTCGTCGACCTCACGCCGTGCCTCGTCCGGCGTTGGAGGTTGCGGATTGTCTTCCGCGATCACGGACTTCCGATTAAGAACGATGGGGCGCATGCTTCTTTCGACGATGTTGGTGTCGAGCTCGACGCGGCCGTCGTCGAGGAAGCGGGTGAGCCCGTCCCAATGGTTCAAGGCATAGCGGATGTCTTCGGCGATCGTCGCCTTGACGGAGACGCGCGCGAGCTGCTGCTCGAACCAGGCTTTGAGCGCCAGC
>JBKQHQ010000199.1:0-8237 GCA_052148715.1 Xanthobacteraceae bacterium
CGATGCTCTTGCCATCCCCCAATAATGCCAAATTCTAACTCCAGCCGTAATGCAAAATCCCTACGTAATGGCCGCGTTTCTCGGGCCTTCTAACTCAAAAATCGCCCACTCGATTCCGCGAAGACCCGAAATAGATTGATAATGCGAGGAGGCAGAAGATCAGTCCGGCGACGAGCGGGCCCAGCACGACAGCGATCACGATCGGCATCAACAATCTAACAAGCTTTTGCATTTGACCAACTTTTTCAAATCCTACCTTGATCGATACCGGGGGTTGGTAAAGACAAAGATTATTGACCCTTGCCGGCCGTCCAGCGGAATCGTCGTCATCGAGCCAACCTCATGGCGGCGATAAGGCCGTCGGGGCGCCACAGGGCCGAGGCAATCAACAGCGCACCGAAAAAGGTCATGCGCCAATCCTGCAGGAAGCGAAATATCTCGGGAACGAGGGTGGCGACGGCGGCGCCGGCAATTGGCCCGAGCGGATTGCCGATCCCGCCGAGCACGACGAAGAGAAACGTATCGGCCGAACGCAAGAACCCGAACTGCGCCGAATCAATGAACAGGGCATAATGCGCATAGAACGCGCCGGCGATACCGGCAATGAAAGCGCCAAGCGAGAATGCCGTCAATTTGACGCGCACAAGATTGATGCCCATCGCCTCCGCCGCAACTTCATCGGCGTGGACGGTGATCATCGCCCGGCCCATGCGAACATAGCGAAGCCGCCAAGCAACCAGTCCGGCCGCCACGCAAGCCGATCCGACCCATGCCAGATTGGTGTAGGGCAGCATGCCGCCAATGCCGCCGGCGCCACCCGTATAGCTGAAATTCAGGAAAAAAACGCGGACGATCTCGCCGAAGCCGAGCGTGAGAATGATCAGGTAAACTCCGCGAATTCGGATAGCCGGAATGCCGACCAATATTCCGCTCAATGCCGAGAGCGCCGCGGCAGCCGCAAGCGCCATCGAAAACGGGATGCCCGCTTTGGTCAGCATCGCGCTCGCGTAAGCGCCGATGGCCATGAAGCCGCCCTGCCCAAGCGAAATCAATCCTGCCGTCATGGGAACATAGAGGCTGAACGCCATCAGCACGTTGATACCGAGGAAAATCGCGACCGAAGCCCAGTAGCCCTCGAACATGAGTTACCGCTCCGCCGCTATTCCAGTCGTAAAAAGACCGCGCGGCCGCACGAGCATGATGACGATCATGAGGCCGAAGGCGACGGCGTCCCGGTAGGAGGAGGCAAGATAGGCGACGCATAGAACTTCGACGATGCCCAGCAGCAGGCCCCCCGCCATGGCTCCGTAGATGCTGCCAAGTCCGCCCACCAGCATGATCGCCAGCCCCTTGACCGCCATGTTGATGCCCATAAACGGCGAAACCGCCGTATAGGCGAGGCCGACCAGCACGCCGGCCACGCCGGCCAAGGCGGACGCGACCGCAAAGGTCAGCATGATCACCGCATCGGTGTTGATTCCGAGAATGCTCGCGATCTCGATATTCTCGGCGGTTGCGCGCATCGCCATTCCATAACGCGTTCGCGATACCAGGAGATGGAGCGCCACCATCGCGACCAGCGCCGTCGCCATGATGAACAGCTGTGTGGCGCTGACCAGCACGTAGCCTAGATTGTAGACATCGTTGTTGCCGAATTGCGAGGGATATTCGGATTGCTCGGAGCCGAAAATCTTCGTGAAAACCTCTTGCAGGATCAATCCGGCGCCGATGCTGCTGACCATTGGCGCCAGAAAACTCCCGCCTTGGCGACGGATCGGCCGAAAGGCAATCAGCTCCATGACGATCCCTAGAGCCGCGGTGCCCAGGATCGCCGCGAGCAATGCCGCGATCGGCCCCACATCCAGCACAAGCATCGTTTCCAAGCCGATATAGGCTCCGACCATGAACACTTCGCCGTGGGCAAGGTGAATGAGCCGAAGCACGCCGAATATCAGCGAGTAGCCGATCGCCACCAGGGCATAGGTGCCGCCAAGCATCAAACCATTGGTGATTTGCTGTAGCAGCATCGAATCCCTCAACGGGCGGTGCGACGGCAGGAGCAGCGAAGAACGAAAATCCCCGGACCACTATATGTCATGCCGGCCCGACCTGCATTGAGCCGGCGCGCCTTATCGGTGAGCGAGTTGTCGACGCAAATCAACTTCCCCGACGCGTTGCGCTTATTGTGCCGAGATCATCTTGCCGTCTTCGATCACCAGTATGGTCGGCTTGCGCACCGTCTCTCCGTCGGCGTTGATCGCGGTGGCGCCCGTCAATGGCGCTTCGGCATCCTTCATCTGCGCCCAGCAATCGCGGACGCAGCGCGCTGGCGCAGTATCGCGGGATACGGCGCTGGCTCATTTGCAGGGCAGAGCCGTCTCCGGCTCGAGCAACGGCGTCACTTTGCATCGCTGAGCGCGTCGATTTTCGCGTGCCTACTGGGTGCGCTGCACCGTGGCTCGCAACAGGTCCCAAAGCGGCTTCAATTGCGGCTTGGAATTGACGATCTCGTCGCCGACGGTGCTGATCTTGGCCATCATCTCGGTCTTATCGGCCGGTGCGAGCACATCAAGCTCGCCGCCCTTCTCGACCCAGGTCCTGCGCTGGTGCGCCATGAAATCGACCACCCATGGATTGGCTTCCGTGCCGGATTCCTGCGCGGCCGCCAGCACCGTGGCTTGGAGATCGGCGGGCAAAGTTTCGAGCCATCGCTTGCTCACCACCGCCAAGACGAACACGAACGCATGGCCGGTTTCGTTCATGTATTTGGCGGTGTCGTAATATTTGAACGCGGTGAAGATCCCCAGATTGCCGAGCGCACCGTCGATGGTTCCCTGTTGCAGCGCCGGCAAGACGTCTCCGAGCGACATCGGCACGCCGGTAGCGCCGAGCCGCGCGATCTGGTCGATCTGGAACTGGGAGGCGAGTATCCTGATCTTTTTGCCCTTGAAGTCGGCGAGCGTGCGGAGCGGTATGCGCGACGCGAATGCCGCCGGTGCGCCGATGAACAGGGTCGCGCCGATCAGGCCCTTATTGGCACCGAGAGCGAGGAAGGTCTTGGCGAATTCGGGATCGGATATGAGCTTGACCGCCTGCTGCTCGCTCGTGACTAACCCCGGCGCGCTCAGCAGCTCGAAACGCTCATCGACCCCCGCGAAGAACTCGGGCGGAGCGTTGAACACTTGGATCGAGCCGAGCTGGGTGCCCTCGATCATCCGCGGGATCGAGCCGAGCTGGCTTGCCGGATAAAGCTCCGCTTTGATGCGGCCTCCGGATTTCGTCTCGACAGCCGCGGCAAATCGCTTCATCCACTCGTGCTGCCCGTCATTGAGCGTCGCGGTGGCGACCTTCATCACAATCGGGGTGCTTTGGGCGCGCGGCGCTGTGACGCCTGCGTCAATGATCGCGGCGGCGGCGACCACCGCGAGCGCGGCGGTGTATCTCGTTCTCATGCGATCCTCCGATAGAGCCCCGCTTGCAGACCTCGAGTATGCATTCGGCGTGCCACTGCTCGATCGAAGCCCGCAGCGCGAACCGTTCATTCGATCCCTCGATCCGTGCGCGCGAAGTAGACGGCACGGTAGTTGGCGAGCGGCGCGCTTGACCGTCGCCCCGGCTTGCGTCTGCACGCCAGTGGACGTCGCTCCCGGTGCGCCGACCACGACCGGTTTGCCGAGCATCGCGCCCGTAATTATCATGGGGCCCCTTGTCGGCTTGTCGGCAAGCAATGGGGAGGACCCTATGAAAATGCGCTACACGATTGCATTGGCAGTGCTCGCAGGCACGGCGCTTGGTGCCGCGGCGGTGCAAGGTCTCCACGCTCAGGCCAAGCCGCCCGTCTACTATGTCACGGAAATCGATGTATTCGACCCGGACGGTTACGCGAAGGAGTACGCTCCGAAGGCGCAAGCCATTATCAAGGCCGCCGGCGGTCGTTACTTGGCCCTTGGAGGAGCGGCAGCAGGCGGAAAGGTGACGGCGTTTGACGGCGACCCGCCAAAGCGGGTTGCCGTTCTGGTTTGGGACAGCATCGAGAAGATTCAAGCGTGGCGTGATAACCCGGAATATATCGAGCTGCGCAAGGTCGGGGGAAAATACGCGAAGTTTCACTCGTTCTCCGTCGAGGGCGTGGCACCATAAATCCGGATCAAGCCGTCTGAATTCCCCCGGGCCGAAGTCGGGTCTCACCGACTTCGGCCAATGGGTGTGGGAAGGCGATGAGATGTGATTGAGGCCATGCGAGGCACGTCGCGCCGGCGTTTGCTTGCCGCCGCAGTCGGAGCGTTCGCGTTAGGCAAACCTTTGCGGGCGCAAACGGCGATGGCGGAGCAGCTCACTTTTCCCGCGGATTTTGCTTGGGGTGCTTCGACGTCGAGCTATCAAATCGAAGGCGCCGTCGATGCGGACGGACGCGGCAAGAGCATCTGGGATGTCTTCTGCTATACGCCGGGACGGGTGAAGAATGGCGACACCGCCGACATTGCCTGCGACCACTATCACCGCTGGCGCGAAGACGTCGAATTGCTTTCGCGCGGCGGTTTTGGCGCTTATCGCTTCTCCACGGCGTGGCCGCGCATCTTGCCGACGGGCAGCGGCGCCATCGAGGCGCGCGGGCTAGACTTTTATGATCGTTTGGTCGATCAGCTGGTGGCGCGCGGCATAACGCCGTGGCTGTGCCTTTATCATTGGGATATGCCGCAGGCGTTGCAAGCTCAGGGCGGCTGGCTCAACCGAGATATCGTGCAAAAATTCGCCGATTATGGGCGCATTGTAGCAAGCCGGCTGGGCGACCGCGTCAAGCACTGGGCCATGTTCAACGAGCCCAATGTGCACGCGCTGTTCGGACACGGAACCGGCGAGCACGCGCCGGGTCTCGCCGGCCTGCCGAACATGCTCGCCGCCGTCCATCACCAGAATTTGGCGCAGGGTCGGGCCTTGCAGGCGCTGCGCGCGGAGCGCCCCGATCTCAAGCTCGGTACGGTGATCTCGCTGCAGCCGGCGCGAGCGTCCTCCGATCGCGAGGAGGATCGTCGCGCAGCCGAACGATTCGACGCGATGTGGAACGGCGCCTGCCTCGATCCGCTGCTGCGCGGCTCCTACCCCGCGTCGGTCGCCGCCGACTTCGCGCCGCTGATCGCCGACGGCGATCTATCTGCGATGCACCAGCCGGTCGATTACCTCGGCGTGAACTACTATGGGCCGATGTATATCGCGCACGCCCCGCAAAGCCTGTTTGGGGCTTGGTACGGCGCCGTGCCGGAGGGCAGCCGCTTCACGGCCATGGGCTGGCCGATCGATGCCGCCGGCCTCACCGAGCAGCTGATCCACCTGCGCGATCACTATGGCGATCCCGACCTATACGTGACCGAGAACGGCGCCTGCTACGACGATACTCTCGCTGCCGACGGCACCGTGCATGACGACGACCGTATCGCGTATTTGCGCGATCATCTCACCGCGGCGCAAAAGGCGCTCGCCGCGGGGGTGAAGTTGCGCGGCTATTTCGTCTGGTCGTTGCTCGATAATTTTGAATGGGCGGAAGGCTACCGCCGCCGCTTCGGCATCGTCCACGTCGATTTCAAAACGCTCAAGCGCACGCCGAAGGCGTCCCATCGATGGCTGGCCGAATTCATCAAGGCTCACTCTCGATCGTGAGCGTGTCGATCGCATGTGGACCGCAGAGGAATCTTCACCTTCCTCCTCGTGGGAACGAGGGCCAGGGATGCACACATCGGCTGCTTTCCCCGGCATTGTCTCTCTGTTGTCATCATCCGCGAAGGCGGATGACCCAGTAACCACAAACGACACCCCAGGCATCTCGCCCGGTCCGAGCGTACTGGATCATCCGCCTTCGCGGATGATGACAACGGAAACGGACGAAATGTGTGCATCCCCTGGCGCAAGCGGGGAGAGGTGAAGTGGTGTCGTTGCATCGATTTCACCGGAACATGCTTTTAGCGGCGGAGAGAATGGACGAGCCGCCTCGGAAAGAAGTAAGTAGCGGGTGGGCCAAACCGCGACAAAGATGACTCCCGAGCGTCCCCCTCTCCCTACACGAGCGCAACTGCCCGGCGTGCTGACGAGCGCGAACGCGCTCGCTGGCCTCATGTTCATGGCGGTCGCGGTGACGGGCCTGTGGCTCTCGCGCGACTACCCGATCGGGACGGCGCTGCGGATGGGCACCGGCTATGTGCCGCGGCTGCTGTGCTGGGGGCTGCTCGGCCTCGGCGCCATCATTTTCACGCAAGGTTTCTTGGAGGCGCGCCAGGCGCACGGCACGGCGCGGCACGACACCTTGTTCTGGCGCCCGTTGGTGTTTGTGACTTCAAGCCTCGTCGCCTTCGGCCTCGCACTCGAGCGGCTCGGCCTGGTGGTCTCCGTCCTCTTGTTGCTGGGCATCGGCGCGTTCGCGGGGCGCGGCTTGCGGGTCGTCGAGACGGCCATGGCGGCCTTGGTGCTGATCATCCTATCCTGGGCGATCTTCATCCTCGGCCTCGGGCTCGCCATTCCGGTCTGGCCGGAGTGGTAGCCGCCGATGCAGCTCCTGCACAATCTCGCGGTCGGCCTCGGCGTCGCCATGACGCCGGCGAACCTGCTGTTCGCGCTCACCGGCGCGCTGATCGGCACGTTGATCGGCGTCCTGCCCGGCATCGGCCCGATTGCCACCATCGCCATGCTGTTGCCGCTGACCTTCCACCTGGAGCCGACCTCCGGCCTGATCATGCTCGCCGGCATCTTCTACGGCGCGCAATACGGGGGCTCGACCACGGCCATTCTGGTGAACCTGCCGGGCGAGACCTCCTCGGTCGTCACCTGCATCGACGGGCACCAGATGGCGCGGCAGGGCCGCGCCGGTGCGGCGCTCGCGGTCGCCGCACTCGGCTCCTTCTTCGCCGGATGCGTGAGCACTTTCCTGATCGCCGCGTTCGCCCCGCCGCTCGCCATGGTCGGGCAATCGTTCGGCGCGCCGGAATATTTCTCGCTGATGGCTTTGGGCCTAATCGCCGCGGTGGTGCTGGCGCACGGCTCGGTGATCAAGGCCGTGGCCATGATCATGCTCGGCCTCCTGATCGGGCTCGTCGGCACCGACGGCAATACCGGCGGCACCCGCTTCACCTTCGGCATCACTGAGCTGACCGACGGCATCGATGTGGCGACCTTGGCGATCGGGCTTTTCGGCGTCGGCGAGGTCATCGCCAATCTGGCCCGGCCGGAGGAGTCCCGCTCGATCGTCTCGCAGAAGATCAGCCGGCTGTGGCCGACCGTCGAGGATTTCCGCCGATCGTGGCCCGCGGTCCTGCGCGGCACGGCGCTCGGCTCCGTGCTCGGCGTGCTGCCCGGCGGCGGCGCGACGCTGAGCTCGTTTGCCGCCTACGCGCTCGAGAAGAAGGTCACAAAGCACCCCGAGCAATTCGGCCGCGGCGCGGTCGAAGGCGTCGCGGCCCCTGAATCCGCCAACAATGCCGGCGCGCAGACCTCGTTCATCCCGATGCTGACGCTCGGCATTCCCGGCAATCCGGTGATGGCGCTGATGATCGGCGCGCTGATGATCCACGGCATCCAGCCGGGCCCGCAGATCATGACCGAGCGGCCGGAAATGTTCTGGGGCATGGTCGCCAGCATGTGGATCGGCAATGCGATGCTGCTCGTCATCAACCTGCCGCTGATCGGCATGTGGGTGCAGCTCCTGAAAGTGCCGTACCGGTTCCTTTATCTCGCGATCCTGCTTTTCTGCGGCATCGGCGTCTACACGGTGAGCAACAGCCCGACGGCGGTGATCCTCGCCGCCTTCTTCGGCATATGCGGCTACGTGTTCATGCGGCTCGAATGCGAGCCGGCGCCGCTGATCCTCGGCTTCGTGCTCGGTCCCCTGATGGAGGAGAATCTGCGCAAGGCCATGCGGATTTCCTCCGGCGACCCGATGATCTTTCTCAACCGTCCGATCAGCCTCGGCCTGTTGATCGGCTGCGCCATCCTGCTCGTGATCGTCGCCCTGCCGGCGATCCGCAGCAAACGCGATGAGGCGTTTCAGGAGGGTTAGTGGGCCCTGACAAGGGTTTATTGATTATCCGCCTACAGACTTTGATTCGGATCAGGTTTTTTATGGAACATTGTTAAGTAACTAAAAAACTAATGCGGATCTTGCGCGAGATTAGAGCGGATTCCGCTCATGTTCGAACATAACCGGCGTGGCGAAAGAAGTTCCTGCATTCTTTTGGGCTGAAACTGTTAACAAT
>JBKQHQ010000200.1:0-8835 GCA_052148715.1 Xanthobacteraceae bacterium
GCGCAAGGTCTACGACCAGATGCCGGAGCCGCGCTACGTCATCTCCATGGGCTCCTGTGCCAATGGCGGCGGCTACTATCACTATAGTTACTCGGTGGTGCGCGGCTGCGACCGAATCGTTCCGATCGACATCTACGTTCCCGGCTGCCCGCCGACGGCGGAGGCGCTGCTCTATGGCGTAATGTTGCTCCAGAAAAAAATCCGCCGGATCGGAACGATCGAGCGGTAAGGAACGCCAGAATGCTCACCGATGAGGCGCTCGAGAAGCTGGGCCTGACCATCACCGAAGCGCTGACCGGCGCGGTTGGAGGTTTTACGGTCGGGCGCGGCGAGCTGACCGTGACGGCCAACGCCCGCGACATCGTCGCGGTCATCCGCTTTCTGCGCGAGGATCCGCGCTGCCAGTTTTTCAGCATCATCGACATAACGGCGGTGGACTGGCCAGGGCGCGAGCGGCGTTTCGACGTGGTGTACCACTTGCTGTCGCCGACGCAGAACGCGCGGATTAGGGTCAAGGTGGAGACCGACGAGGTGACCCCGGTGCCCTCGATCATTGACGTGTTTCCGGGCGCTAACTGGTTCGAGCGCGAGACCTACGATCTCTATGGCGTGCTGTTCACCGGACACCCGGACATGCGCCGAATTCTCACCGATTACGGCTTCGAGGGGCACCCCCTGCGCAAGGATTTCCCGCTCACGGGCTTCGTTGAGGTGCGCTTTGACGACGAGCAAAAGCGCGTCGTCTACGAGCCGGTGCGGCTCGCGCAGGAATTCCGGAACTTTGATTTCATGTCGCCGTGGGAGGGGGACGGCCCGGTGCTGCCCGGTGACGAAAAAGCAAGCGCCGGCGGCGGGGTGAAGGGCTCATGAAACCGACGCTCAAGCCCGGCATCCGCTACCGGCTGACCTTCAAGGTCCCGGAATCGAAGACGGTGCCGAATCTCTATCCGGAGGCCACTGAGCTGCAGAGCATGCCGGCAGTGTTCGCGACCGGCTTCATGGTCGGCTTGATGGAATGGACCTGCGTAAAACTGCTTGAGTCGCATCTCGACGCGGGCGAGGGCAGCGTCGGCATTCACGTCGATGTCAGCCATTTGGCGGCGACCCCGCCGGGTCTGGTGGTCACGGTCGACGCGGAATGCACCGGCGTGCAGGGCCGCCGCGCCACGTTTCACGTGCGCGCCCATGACGGCGTCGACCTCATCGGCGAAGGCCGTCACGAGCGCGCGATCGTCACCTGGGATCGCTTCAATGCCAGGGTGGCGGAGAAGAAAGCGGCCGCGTCGGCCATGGCGAGCTGAACGATGGCGGAAACCGATGTGCGCAATTTCACCATCAATTTCGGGCCGCAGCATCCGGCCGCGCACGGCGTGCTGCGCCTGGTGCTCGAGCTCGACGGCGAGGTGGTCGAGCGCGTCGATCCGCATATCGGGCTTCTGCACCGCGGCACCGAGAAGCTGATCGAGCACAAGACCTACCTGCAGGCAATCCCGTACTTCGACCGGCTCGATTACGTCGCGCCGATGAATCAGGAGCACGCCTTCTGCCTGGCGGCGGAGAAGCTTTTGGGTCTCGCGGTGCCGAGGCGCGCGCAGCTCATCCGCGTGCTCTATTGCGAGATCGGGCGTCTCCTGTCCCACCTCCTCAACGTGACCACCCAGGCCATGGATGTGGGCGCGCTCACCCCGCCCTTGTGGGGCTTTGAGGAGCGCGAGAAGCTGATGGGCTTCTACGAGCGCGCCTCCGGCAGCCGCATGCACGCAAATTACTTCCGGGTCGGCGGCGTGCATCAGGATCTGCCGCCAAAACTCCTCGATGACATCGCCGCGTTCTGCGACCCGTTCCTGCAGGTGTGCGAGGATCTCGACAATCTCGTCATGTACAACCGCATCTTCAAGCAGCGCAATGTCAGCATCGGCATCGTTTCCTTGGAGGATGCCTGGAGATGGGGATTTTCCGGCGTGATGGTGCGTGGGTCCGGCGCCGCCTGGGATTTGCGCAAGGCGCAGCCTTACGAGTGCTATGCAGAGATGGATTTCGACATTCCGATCGGCAAGAACGGCGACAACTACGACCGGCAGCTCATCCGCATGGAGGAAATGCGTCAGTCGATCCGCATAATGAAGCAGTGCCTCGCGAAATTGCGCAGCGCCGACGGGCAGGGGCCGGTCTCGATCAAAGACAACAAGATCGTCCCGCCGACGCGGGGCCGAATGAAACGCTCGATGGAGTCGCTGATCCACCACTTCAAGCTCTACACCGAGGGCTATCATGTGCCCGCGGGCGAGGTCTATGCGGCGGTCGAGGCGCCGAAAGGCGAGTTCGGCGTTTATCTCGTCTCCGACGGCGGCAACAAGCCCTACAAGTGCAAGATCCGCGCACCCGGTTTTCCGCACCTCTCGGCCATGGATTTCCTCTGCCGCGGCCATATGTTGGCCGACGTCTCCGCGGTCCTGGGCTCCCTCGACATCGTCTTCGGAGAGGTCGACCGATAATGTCTGTCCGACGTCTCGCCCCGGCCGATCTGCAGCCCAAGGATTTTGCCTTCACGGCGGAGAACCTGGCGTGGGCTAAGCAGCAGCTCACCAAATATCCTGAGGGGCGCCAGGCCTCGGCCGTGATCCCGGTCCTGTGGCGGGCGCAGGAGCAGACGGGCGGCTGGGTGCCCGAGGCCGCCATCCGTTATGTCGCCGATTTTCTCGGGCTCGCGCATATCCGCGTGCTCGAGGTCGCGACCTTCTACACGATGTTTAATCTGGCGCCGGTCGGGCGCTGTCACGTCCAGCTCTGCGGCACCACGCCCTGCGTACTGCGCGGTGCCGAGGACCTCAAGCATGTGTGCCATGAGCGCATCGGCGAGGAGAACCATGTCACGGCAGACGGCAAGTTCTCGTGGACCGAGGTTGAATGTCTCGGCGGCTGCGTTAACGCGCCGGTGGTGCAGATCGGCTCCGACTATTACGAGGATCTGACGGCCGAGAGCCTTTCTCGCGTGCTCGACGAGTTCGGCGCCGGCAAGGCACCAAAACCCGGGCCGCAGGTCGACCGCCAATTGTCCGCTCCGGTCGGCGGGCCGACGACGCTCACCGACCCCTCGCTTTATCCGAAGCGTTCCGACAGCAGGCACCCCTAATGCTCGAGGACAAGGACCGCATCTTCAAGAATCTCTACGGGCTCCACGATTGGGGCTTGGAGGGTGCTCGCGCCCGCGGCGCCTGGGATGGGACGAAGGCCATTCTCGAGAAGGGCCGCGACTGGATCATCAATGAGATGAAGGCATCCGGTCTGCGCGGGCGCGGCGGTGCCGGCTTCCCGACCGGGCTCAAATGGTCGTTCATGCCGAAGCAGTCCGACGGCCGGCCGCACTATCTGGTCGTCAATGCCGACGAATCCGAACCGGGCACCTGCAAAGATCGCGAGATTATGCGCCACGACCCGCATCTCTTGGTCGAAGGCTGCCTGATCGCGGGATTCTCGATGGGTGCAAACGTCGCCTACATCTATGTGCGCGGCGAGTTCATCCGCGAGCGCGAGCGACTGGAGGCTGCGGTCGAACAGGCCTATGCGGCAAAACTGATCGGCAAGGACAATATTCACGGCTTTCCGTTCGATCTCTACGTCCATCACGGTGCCGGCGCGTATATCTGCGGCGAGGAGACCGCGCTACTGGAAAGCCTCGAGGGCAAGAAGGGGATGCCGCGGCTCAAGCCGCCGTTTCCAGCCAATGTGGGCCTCTACGGCTGTCCGACGACGGTGAATAACGTCGAGAGCATCGCGGTCGCGCCGGATATCTTGCGCCGCGGTGCAGCTTGGTTCGCAGGCATCGGCCGGCCGAATAACACCGGCACCAAGCTCTTTTGCATTTCCGGCCACGTGAACAGGCCGTGCAATGTCGAGGAAGCCATGGGCATTCCGCTACGCGAGTTGGTCGAGAAGCATGCCGGCGGCGTGCGCGGCGGCTGGAACAATCTGCTCGCCGTCATTCCGGGCGGATCGTCGATGCCGTTGCTTCCGGCCGCGCTATGCGACGACCTGAGGATGGATTTCGACTCGCTCGTCGCCCTGAAATCCGCGCTCGGCACTGCGGCCGTGATCGTGATGGACAAGTCGACCGACATCATCCGCGCCATGGCGCGGATTTCCTATTTCTACAAGCACGAGAGCTGTGGCCAGTGCACGCCGTGCCGCGAGGGCATGGGTTGGATGTGGCGCGTGCTGACCCGCATGGCCGAAGGCCGCGCCCAGAAGCGCGAGATCGACATGCTGTTCGAGGTAACGAAGCAGATCGAGGGCCACACCATCTGCGCCTTCGGCGACGGCGCGGCTTGGCCGGTGCAGGGGCTGCTGCGCCACTTCCGCCCCGAGATCGAGCGGCGCATCGACGAATATGCCGCCAACCCGCACCCCGAGCCGGTGCGGATCGCGGCCGAGTGACATGATGGGGCATGACCGCGGGCGAGAAAAAGGAGTTCGACAATGACCCAACCCGGACGATGCTGGGACGTCCTCGCCGCGTTGGCGCGCCTGGATATCGCGGCGAGCATCGCCATTGCGGCAGCTTTGCTCGTTTGCCTAGCTTGGCATTGAGACAGCCGATCGAGATCAGACATGACCATCCTCATCATCGACGGCAAGGAGATCGACGTTTCGCCGGAATTTACGCTACTGCAGGCGTGCGAGGCTGCGGGCGCGGAGATTCCGCGTTTCTGCTTCCATGAGCGGCTGTCGATCGCCGGCAATTGCCGTATGTGCCTGGTGGAGCTGAAGGGGTCCCCGAAGCCGATCGCGAGCTGCGCCTGGGGCGTGCGCGATTGCCGGCCTGGTCCCAAGGGCGAGCCGCCGGTCGTCAACACCAAGACGCCGATGGTGCGCAAGGCGCGCCACGGCGTGCTGGAGTTCCTGCTGATCAATCATCCACTCGACTGTCCGATCTGCGACCAGGGCGGCGAGTGCGACCTGCAAGATCAGACCATGGCGTTTGGCGTCGATTCCAGCCGCTATTGGGAGAACAAGCGCGCGGTCGAGGACAAGTATATCGGCGCGCTGGTCAAGACCTCGATGAACCGCTGCATTCATTGCACGCGCTGCATCCGCTTCAGCACTGAGGTCGCCGGCGTGCCGGATCTGGGCGCCATCGGGCGCGGCGAGGACATGGAGATCACCACCTATCTCGAGCATGCGATGCGCTCGGAGCTGCAAGGCAATGTGGTCGATCTCTGTCCGGTCGGCGCGCTGGTCTCCAAGCCCTATGCGTTCACGGCGCGTCCGTGGGAGCTGACCAAGACCGAATCGATCGACGTGATGGATGCGCTCGGCTGCGCGATTCGCGTCGACACCCGCGGCCGCGAGGTGATGCGGGTCCTGCCGCGTGTGAACGAGGACGTGAACGAGGAGTGGATTTCCGACAAGACCCGGCACGTGGTCGACGGCCTGCGCACCCAACGGCTCGATCGGCCGTATATCCGCGAGCAGGGCCGCCTGCAGCCCGCGACCTGGGCCGCCGCCTTCGAGGCCATCGTCGCCAAGGCGAGGGCGACGCGACCGGAGCGGATCGGGGCCATCGCCGGCGACCTGTCCACGGTCGAGGAGATGTTCGCGCTGAAGGATCTGCTGGCGCGGCTGGCGGTGACGAGCCTCGATTGCCGCCAAGACGGCACGGCCCTCGACCCCGCCTGGGGCCGAGCCACCTACCTGTTCAATCCCGCCATTGGCGGCATCGACAAGGTGGACGCGCTGCTGATCATCGGCGCCAATCCCCGCAAGGAAGCCGCGGTGTTGAACGCGCGGATCCGCAAGCGTTGGCGCGCCGGGCCGTTGCCGATCGCGGTCATCGGCGAGCGGGTCGATCTCACCTATCCGTACCACTACCTCGGCGCCGGGCCCGAGACCCTGGCCGATGTGGCGGCGGGCCGCCACGAGTTCTCCGGGCTCGTAAGCAAAGCGGAGCGGCCGATGGTGCTCGTCGGCCAGGGGGCGTTGGCGCGGCCCGATGGAGCCGCCGTGGCTGCCGCTGCGGCGACCGCGGCGACCAAGCTTGGAGCGCTGAAGGACGGCTGGAATGGCTACGCGGTGCTGCACACGGCGGCCGCGCGCGTCGGCGGTCTCGATATCGGCTTCGTGCCGGCGGCCAACGGCGCCCGCAATGGTGCCGAAATGGCGCGGGCAGGGGGGCTCGAGCTCGCATTTCTGCTTGGCGCCGACGAGATCGAGATCGCGCCGGGGGCCTTCGTCGTTTACGTCGGCACCCACGGCGACCGCGGCGCGCACCGCGCCGATGTCATTCTGCCGGGCGCGGCCTATCCGGAAAAGTCCGGCATCTACGTCAATACCGAGGGGCGGGTACAAATGTCGCGTCGTGCCGCGTTTCCGCCCGGCGACGCGCGCGAGGATTGGGCGATCATCCGCGCCCTGTCGGCCGCGCTGCGCGAGACGCTGCCGTACGATTCCCTGGCCGAGCTGCGGCGGGTTCTGTTCACCGCCCATCCGCACCTGATGCGGATCGATCAGATCGTCCCCGGCGATCCGGCCGATGTCAGGAAGCTCGCGGCCCTCGGCGGGACGCCGGACAAAGCGCCGTTTGGCTCGACGTTCAAGGATTTCTACCTCACCAATCCGATCGCGCGCGCTTCCGCGGTGATGGCCGAATGTTCGGCTCTCGCCGACGGTCAAGCTGCCCTGACTGCGGCAGAGTAGGCACGATGGCCGATTTTTGGACGAGCTATCTATGGCCATTGATCGTGATGGTCTTGCAAAGCGTGCTCTTGCTTGTCGTGCTGCTGATCGCCATCGCCTTCCTGCTCTTGGCCGATCGTAAGATCTGGGCGGCGGTGCAGATGAGGCGCGGGCCCAATGTGGTCGGACCATGGGGGCTGCTGCAATCTTTTGCCGACCTTATCAAGTTTGCGGTCAAGGAGCCGATCATTCCGGCCGGCAGCAACAAGGGCGTCTTCCTGCTGGCGCCGCTCGTGACCTGCGTGCTGGCGCTCGCCGCCTGGGCCGTAGTCCCGGTGAGCGGCGGCTGGGTGATTGCCGACATCAATGTGGGCGTGCTCTACCTGTTCGCCATCTCCTCGCTCGGCGTCTACGGCATCATCATGGCCGGCTGGGCCTCGAACTCGAAGTATCCGTTCCTCGCGGCGCTGCGCTCGGCCGCGCAGATGGTGTCGTACGAGGTCTCGATCGGCTTCGTCATCATAACAGTGCTGCTCTGCGCCGGCTCGCTCAATCTGTCGGCGATCGTAGAGGCGCAGGACGGGCGTTTTTTGTGGGGGCCGTTCGGTTGGTACTGGCTGCCGCTCTTTCCCATGTTCGTCGTCTTCGTCATCTCGGCCATGGCGGAGACCAACCGGCCGCCGTTCGACTTGGTGGAGGCGGAATCCGAGCTTGTGGCCGGCTTCATGGTCGAATACAGCTCAACGCCCTACCTGCTGTTCATGCTCGGTGAATACGTCGCCATCACCACGATGTCGGCGTTGGCCACGATCCTGTTCCTCGGAGGCTGGCTGCCGATCTTGCCCATCCCGCCCTTCACCTGGATTCCCGGCGTCATCTGGTTCTCGCTCAAGGTCTTTTTCATCTTCTTTATGATCGCCATGACCAAGGCAATGGTTCCAAGATACCGGTACGACCAGTTGATGCGCATCGGCTGGAAGGTGTTTTTGCCGCTCTCGCTGGCGATGGTGGTAGTGGTCGCGGGCGTATTGCAATTCACCGGATGGGCGGCGAAATGACGCTCGCAAGCGAGCGCAAGAGGATCAGACGATGAGGCTCGACCAGACGGCGCGGTCGGTTTTTCTCTGGGAGTTCGTCTCGGCATTCTTCCTGTCGATGCGCTACTTCTTCAAACCGAAGGCGACGATCAATTATCCATTCGAGAAGAACCCGATCTCACCGCGCTTTCGCGGCGAGCATGCGTTGCGCCGCTACCCGAACGGCGAAGAGCGCTGCATCGCCTGCAAGCTGTGCGAGGCGATTTGTCCGGCGCAGGCGATTACCATCGAGGCAGGCCCACGTCGAAACGACGGCACCCGGCGTACCACACGCTACGACATCGACATGGTCAAGTGCATCTATTGCGGGCTTTGCCAGGAGGCTTGTCCGGTGGATGCCATCGTCGAGGGCCCTAACTTTGAATTCGCCACCGAGACGCGCGAAGAGCTTTACTACGACAAGGAACGCCTGCTCGCGAACGGCGACCGCTGGGAGCGCGAGCTTGCCAAGAGCATCGCGCTCGACGCGCCCTATCGCTGAGCAGCTGACCACATGATCGTTCAGGCACTGTTCTTCTATCTGTTCTCTGGCGTTTGCGTGGCGTCCGCCTTCATGGTGATCGCCGCCAGAAATCCCGTGCATTCGGTGCTGTTCCTGATCCTCGCCTTCGTCAACGCCGCCGGACTGTTCGTCCTGATGGGTGCCGAGTTCCTGGCGATGATCCTCATCGTCGTCTATGTCGGCGCAGTCGCGGTGTTGTTTCTCTTCGTCGTCATGATGCTCGACGTGGACTTCGCCGAGTTGAAACAGGGCTTCCTGAAATTTCTCCCCGCCGGCTTCGGCGTCGGCGCCGTCGTGTTGTTCGAGCTTGGCTTCGTCGCGATCAATTGGAAGTCGGCGCCCTCGGCGCAGGAGGCCGCCGCCGCGCCCATTCTTGCGCAGGTCACCAACACGGCGGCGCTCGGCCAGGTGCTCTATACAAAATATATGATTTTCTTCGAGGCCTCGGGATTGGTGCTGCTCACCGCGATGATCGGCGCGATCACGCTGACGCTGCGCCACCGGCCGGGCGTAAAGCGCCAGAACATCGAACACCAAAATGCGCGGACCGCCAAAACGGTGGTC
>JBKQHQ010000201.1:0-4045 GCA_052148715.1 Xanthobacteraceae bacterium
TCGCGCCGTCCTCGTTCCTGCACAATCTCAAGCACAACAAGGTGGTGCACGAGCGCGTGGTGATCATGTGCGTGCGCACCGAGACGACGCCGCGGGTGCCCGCGCCGCAGCGCTACGAGATTCGACAGCTTTCGTCGGGCTTCTTCGTGGTCACCCTGCATTTCGGCTTCATGGAGCAGCCGCGCATCCCGCTCGCGCTGGCGCAGATGCGCTAGGGCGGGATGAAATTCGACATCATGACGACGTCGTTCTTCCTCGGCCGGCGCACGCTCAAACCCGCGGAACGCTCGGGAATGCCGCGCTGGCAGGACCACCTCTACATCGCGCTCTCCCGCCAGGCCGCCGCGGCGCCGGACTTCTTCTCGATTCCCGTCGACCGCGTCGTCGAGCTCGGGGCGCAGGTGAAGGTGTAGCGGCGCGCCCGCGGCGCTCTCCTCACGCTCGCGGGTCGGCGCCAAACGCCGGGGGCGCCGACCCCGGCAGCCGCGCTCACCGCGCGCGGCTACAAAGGGGGCGCCTTTCATGCATCGAGGTGTTCGAAGCGATACTACTCATCCGGCCTTCGGCCACCGACTGCCGGGCCGCGGTTTCGTGCAGGCAAAATCGGGCCTCGAGGGCCGGGCGACTTCACTTCGTGCCGAACATGCGGTCGCCGGCGTCGCCGAGGCCGGGCACGATGTAGCCGTGGTCATTGAGCCGCTCGTCGATCGCGGCGCACCAGATCTCGATGTCCGGATGCGCCTTGGTGAGCCGCTCGACGCCTTCCGGCGCGGCGAGCAGGCAGACGAAGCGAAGCTCCTTGACGCCGCGCCGCTTCAGCCGATCGATCGCGGCGATCGCCGAATTGCCGGTCGCCAGCATCGGGTCCATCACGATGACCAGACGGTCGGCGACGTCGGCCGGCGCCTTGAAATAATATTCCACCGCTTCGAGAGTCTGCGGGTCGCGATAGAGCCCGATGTGGGCGACGCGGGCGCTGGGCACGAGATTGAGCATGCCGTCGAGGAAGCCGACGCCCGCGCGCAGGATCGGCGCGAACACCAGCTTCTTGCCGGAGATCGTCGGCTGCATGGTCTTGGCGAGCGGCGTCTCGACCTCGATCAGCTCGGTCGGCAGATCGCGCGTCACCTCGTAGGCGAGCAGCATGCCGATCTCGTTGAGCAGCTGCCTGAAACCCTTGATCGACACCGTCTTGTCGCGCATCAGCGTGAGCTTGTGCTGCACCAGCGGGTGGGAGACGACGCGCACGTTCGACATCTTTTCCGTCCTCGGGATCGTTTCCTCGCTTCTAGCTCGTCTCGCGGCGGCTGAGGCGCCGGGCCGGCGGTCCATCCCCAGTTATTGATGGCCGTGCCCGCGGTTCGCTCTATTGACGCGAGGCGGTCGAAAGGGTCAGTTGGGGCCGCACATGACCGAACGCCAGATGCGCGCCGCGCGCAGCGCTCTCAACTTGCCCAACCTGCTCACCTACGGCCGGGTCGTAGCGGTGCCGATCGTCGTCGCCTTCCTGTTCTGGCCGGCCGAGCCCTGGGCGCGCTGGTCGGCGCTCGCGATCTACATCGTCGCCGCGGTGACCGATTTCTTCGACGGCTATCTCGCCCGCGCCTGGTCGCAGCAATCGTCGCTCGGGCGCATGCTCGATCCGATCGCCGACAAACTGCTCGTCGCCGCCGCGCTGTTCGCGCTCACCGCCGATCATACGATCCACGGCGTCACGCTGTGGGCGGCGATCATCATCCTGTGCCGCGAGATTCTGGTCTCCGGATTGCGCGAGTACCTCGCCGAACTGCGCGTGCCGGTTCCGGTCACGGCGGTGGCGAAATGGAAGACGACGGTGCAGATGACCGCCATCGGCTTCCTCATCGCCGGTCCGGCGGGGGACGCGGTGCTGCCGGGCACGGTCGTCATCGGCGTCGTGCTGTTGTGGATCGCGGCGCTGCTGACGCTCTACACCGGATGGGATTATATGCGCGCGAGCTACGATCACGTCGGAGGGTGAAAGTGAAGGCGGTCTATTTCGCCTGGGTGCGCGAGCGGATCGGCAAGACGGAAGAGGAGATCGACCCGCCGGCCGAGGTGGCGACGGTCGCGGACCTCATCGCCTGGCTCTCCCGGCGCGGCGAAAACTACGCCTACGCCTTCGAGCGTGCTTCCGTGATCCGCGCCGCGATCGACCGCAAGCATGTGAAGCCGGACGCAGCCGTGGCCGGGGCGCGCGAGATCGCATTCTTCCCGCCGATGACGGGGGGTTGAGATTCATGCGCGTGGTGCGTGTGCAGCGCGAAGATTTCGACGTGGCGGCTGAAACGCACGCCCTCACCTCCGGGCGCGTAAATGTCGGCGCGGTGGCGACCTTCGTCGGCCTCTGCCGCGACGAAGAGGGAAAACTCCGGGCGCTGGAGATCGAACATTATTCCGGCATGGCGGAGGCCGAAATCGCGCGCGTCGCCGCCGAGGCCGAGAGCCGCTGGCCGCTCCTCGGTCTCGTCGCGATCCACCGCTACGGCGTGATCCGCCCCGGCGAACAGATCGTGATGGTCGCCGCCGCCTCGTCGCACCGCGCCGCCGCCTTCGCCGCGGCGGAAATGCTGATGGACTACCTCAAGACCCGCGCCCCGTTCTGGAAGCGCGCCCTTCTGACCGACGGGACGGGCGAAGGCTGGTTGGACGCGAAAGAAGCCGACGATGCGGCGGCGGAGCGGTGGAGGGACTTAGCTGACCCGGAACGGGCGCTGCGCGCTGAGCCGTTCGGTTCGACGATACGCTCGCAACTCGATTACTGATTATGTTATATGAAGAGAGGACTATCCACTCTTATACTCTCGTTTGTAGTCGATGACACTGTACCCCAACGCATGCGCGTTGTTTGCCAGGGCTTCGTCAACCGTTATCAGCGTTGGATCAATCCCGCTCCCGCTCAAATTGCAGAGATGAAGAATCATTGCGTCCGTGAGTCCAAGTTCATTGAATTCACTGCGTTGCACTCCATGAATGCTTGGAATCGGAAGCTCCGCCGTCGTGTCGATCAACGTTCCCAACGCATCTTGTATTCTCGATCGCGCCGGGTTGTCGATTTGCCTCGCGAGGCTCGACGCCTCTGCAAGAATATGCGGCAACAGCACGATCTGGGAGAATTGCCCTATCAATTCAACCAACAGTTCAAAATCGTCGGTAGAAAATTCAGTTAACCGCTTATGTTTGCGGATGTAATCTCTCGATGCAGACCCGACCATCAGTAGCACCAGCAGATTGGTGTCGATGACCACAACGTCCGCCATCAAACTGTTTCCATCCTTTCCCGGTTTTTCATGGAAAGAACCGTCCCATCGTTAGACATTGTGATAACTTTATAAGATCTTTTCAGGGCTGACACAGCGCCGAGGTTCTCCAAGACTTCCTGAGTGCGTGTTCGCGGCGAGTTCCAAGGCCGAGAGAAGGCCACTGTTATGACCCAATTGCTGTCCGACGCAAGGTGCTCGATTTCCTCCAAGCCAAGATTTGTTATCTGCTCTTCGGCATAAATCTCGGTTATATAGTCCTTGGCTGCCGCGATAGCCTCTTTGACGTCCATAACGTCCGCTCCGTCTGCGCTATGTTATACTAACGAACCCGTGAGACTCGGGACTTCGGGTCTCGAGCGTTGGACGCCCGCCGCCATTGGCTCGAGGCACTCTAGCACCGTCTCGCCGGAGAGTCGTAGACCGCGAGGCGCGTCAAGAATTTCGGTGCACGGTCACGGACGCGAATGCTCGGAATCTGGGCGCCCGTGCAGCAGAGCGGCGCCGCGCGGCGAGCCCTCTTCCGCGATGGCGATGTCCATCGCGCCCCTCGTCAGATTTTGAACTTCCGGCCATGGGAAGATCGTCATATTACGGCTGACGCTCCGGCTCGGCTTTGGTCCGGCCAACAGCGGAGGGGGAGTGGAAATGTCGGATCTGGATGGCGTTCTCGTGGTGGCGCTCGAACAGGCGGTCGCGGCGCCGTTCGCGTCGAGCCGCCTTGCCGACGCCGGCGCGCGGGTGATCAAGATCGAGCGCCCGGAGGG
>JBKQHQ010000202.1:0-64144 GCA_052148715.1 Xanthobacteraceae bacterium
CCTTGACGATGTCGTCGTCCCACTTCACGGCCAGCGCCTTGGCCTTTTTGTCGATCAGGATTTCCAGGAAAGCGTAGAGGTTCTTGGCATAGAGCGCGGAGGCCGATGCCGCGAGGCGGCCCGCGACATTGGTGTAGCCGATGATCTTGACGCCGTTGACCTCGGCGACCCGGCCTGGCTGCACGCCTTCCACATTGCCGCCGCGCTCCGCCGCAAGATCGACGATCACCGAGCCGGCTTTCATCGAGGAGACCATCGCCTGCGAGATCAGGCGCGGCGCCGGGCGCCCGGGGATCAGCGCCGTGGTGATGACGATGTCCTGCTTCTTGATGTGCTCGGCCACCAGCGCCGCCTGCTTCGCTTGGTATTCCTTCGACATTTCCTTGGCGTAGCCGGCCGCCGTCTCGGCCTGCTTGAATTCCTCGTCCTCGACCGCCACGAACTTGGCGCCCAAGCTCTCGACCTGCTCCTTGGCCGCTGGCCGCACATCCGTGGCTGTGACAATCGCACCCAACCGTCGCGCGGTGGCAATCGCCTGCAGCCCGGCCACTCCGGCCCCCATGACGAAAACTTTCGTGGCCGGCACCGTGCCGGCCGCCGTCATCATCATCGGGAAGGCGCGGCCGAACTCCGCCGCCGCATCGATCACCGCGCGATAGCCGGCTAGATTGGCTTGCGAAGACAGGACGTCCATAACCTGTGCCCGCGTAATGCGCGGCATCAGCTCCATGGCGAAGGCGACGACGCCGGCATCGGCCATCGACTTGAGCGCCGCGTCGTGCCCGAAGGGGTCCATGATGGCGATGACGAGCGCGCCACGCTTGTAGCTCTTCAGCTCCTCGTCCGCGGGCCTGCGAACCTTCAGTATAATGTCGGCGTTGGCGAGCGCATCGCGATCGACACTCGCACCCGCTGCCGCATAGTCCGCATCGAGTATGCCCGACTGCACGCCGGCTCCGGGCGCGACGGCTACATCGGCGCCGAGCGCAATCATTTTCTTCACGGTATCGGGGGTGGCAGCGACCCGCGGCTCGGCGGGATCGATCTCGGCGGGAATGGCGATCTTCATGACGGCTCCCTTGAGGCGGCCGCAGCGAGCCGTTTACCACGCGCCTGCGTCGACAGGCGGTGCAGGGTCAAGTCGATCAAACGAGGAAAATGGCCATCAGAATGAGCAGGACCGCGACGAAGCCGATGCCCCATTTCAGGAGCGTGGTGAACATCTTATAGGTATGTTCGTGCTCGGCGTAATCGTTGCCCGTGGCGGTGGCATACTCGACCGGACCGTGGTCGGCCATTTGCAACTCTCCGGTGATTGGCAAGCCCCAGTGGCGCGACTTAGCGCAATTGTGGCATGAGGGCAACCGGCCCCGTTGGCATTACAGGCAGCGATAACGAGAAGGCTCGTCCAGCTGAATTGCACGATGTAACCGCGCAGAAGGCCGCAGCGAAATCCACGGCAGGGAGCAAGCAAGCTCCCTGAGCGAAGAAGCCCCGCGGTTGAGCATGCGTCCACTTTGACGGTGCGCGCCGGCACCATTTCCCGATGAACCGCTAGCCGGCCATAAGCGCCGGTGTCGGGTCCGTTGCCGTAAAAGAGAGGCGGCAGTTCAAACGTGCTTCGAGGCTTTTCTAAACAAGAAGGCGGTCGTTCGATCGAGCGGCCTGACTTCGTTGGCATCGGTCGGACTTGCCCCGCAACCCTCCTTCAAGCACGACGAGCCCGCTGGCGTCGCGGATGTCAAACTCACCGATCCGTCTCGGCGCCCGCGAGGCCGGCGGGCCGGCGCCGTGATGACGTAACAGGTATGTGGCACCGTTCATATTTACGTGAGGCGCAGGGTTACCTACCGCAGCGCTTTTGCGCTAATATCGGAGCGACCGATACAATAATAAGGTCGAGATACCCAGTAGCAGGCGCGATTGGAACGGCGACATTGACGGTGGACACGCTCGAGGTCGATCGACAACGGGGGGCGCTGATGGCCGCCGCCCAGGCCGGTGACCGGTCTGCCTACGAGCGCCTACTGCGCGATTGCATCCCCTTTATCGAGATGGTGGCGCGCCGCCAGGGGGTGCCGCTCGATCGCATCGACGACGTCGTCCAAGAGACGCTGCTATCCATTCATCGCGCGCGGCAAACCTACGAACCGGACCGCTCGTTCACGGCGTGGCTGCGAACCATCGCGCAGCGGCGGGCCATCGATGGGCTGCGTCGCCACGGCCGGACCGAGATGCGCGAAATCCATGCGCCGCTCGCCTACGAAAACTATGCCGATCCGGGGGACAGCCACGGCGAAGGGGCCGAGCGAACGGATGGCGCCGCGCGCGTCGGCCGGGCAGTAGCGACGTTGCCGCCGAGACAGCGCGAGGCGGTCCAACATATCGCGGTGCAGGGACTATCATTGAGGGAAGCCGCATCAGCAACCGGGCGTACGGCGGGAGCGCTCAAGGTCAATCTGCATCGTGCGCTCAAAACGTTGCGCGCGCACCTGGGCGGCGAGGGATGAGGCCATGGTCGGCACCGAATCGACCGACCGATTGATTGCGGCGCTCGGCGCCGAATTGACGCCGGTCGGGCACCTTACGCCGCCTGCTCTGCGCGCCTTGGGCTGGCTCGCCGCGGTCGGTTTGATCGGCGCCGCGCTTGCAACCTTCGCGGATGTCAACGGCATGATCCGCCGGCTCGCGGCAACACCCGATCTGTGGCTTGCCGCCGGCGGGTCTTTGCTCACCGCAATCCTCGCGGCCGTCGCAGCCTTCGAGTTGAGCGTGCCCGATCGCAAGCCCGCCTGGGCGCTACTACCGCTGCCGGCCGCCGCGCTGTGGATCGGCGCCAGCGGGCTCGGCTGCTTGCGCGAATGGGTTGCTCCGGAGACCCAGCCGATTCCGCCCATGGAGCCCGCGAGCTGCCTGACGTTAATTCTCGGCCTGTCCGTGCCGCTGTCGTTTCTCTTGATCTTGATGCTCCGCCGCGGGTACTCGTTGCGGCCGAATCTGACGGCGGTCGTTGCCGGCGTCGCCTGTGCCGCCGCCGCCGCGGCGCTCCTTAATTTCGTCCATTCTTACGACGCGACTGCGACTGACCTCGCCGCCCATGCCGTCGCTGTGGCGATCGTCATTGTGTTGAACAAGATACTTGGCGGACGCATCCTCTCGGGCAAGAAAGATGTCCCGGCGCCGGCGTGACAAGCGCAACCCATACGGCCCAAGAAACATGCCCGGGCATGCTCCTACGCGCCCCCCGAAGCATCCTCAAGCCCGGCAGCAACGAGCGCCGCCTGCTGGCGCTCTGCTACGGCTTTGACCGCGAACTTCTCGATCGCCTCGTTGAACAGCCGATAGAAGTTCAGCTCCGCCTGCAGGTGCAGAAACACCCCGCCCAGCCCAATTGCAGCGCGATCCATGAACACGAATTCACGCGGCACCGTGACCGGGCCTTGCTGCTTCAAGGCCTGGTGCACCCGGAAGGCCTCGCGCCGCCCGTATTCGGAGGGCTTGACTCCATCGGCGATCGTGCGGACCCGGTCGTCGAGCAGTGGGCCGTAGATGAAGCGCGCCCAGATATTGAGGATGTCGATCAGCTCGCGCGAGAGGCGGCGGAAACCCCAGGTCTCGTAGGCATGTACGATGAGCGTGTCATCGCCATTTTGCAGGCCGTGATAAAGATCGACGACCCCGCCGACGAAGCTCGGCGGAAAGACGCGTATGCAGCCGTAGTCGAGCAGATTGATCCCACCGGGCTCGCCGGCCTGGGGCCCGCCGGTCTCTTGGTCGAACACGGTGTAATTGCCGAGGTGCGGGTCGCCATGGATCACGCCGTAGCGGCTGAACGGAAACCACCAAGCCATGAACATCGCGGTGGCGATGCGGTTGCGAATTGCAAGCTCCGCGCTCTTGTGCTCGAGCAGGCGGCGGCCTTCGAGCCAGTCGAGGGTGAGGAGCCTCCCGGTCGACAGCGCGGGCCAAACACGGGGCACTCGAACGAGATCGATGTCGGCAAGGATCGTGCGGTACAGCGCGACGTGCTTGGCCTCTCGGTAGTAGTCGAGCTCCTCGCGTACGCGCGCGCCGATCTCCTTGGCAATCTCGGTGGTGTCGACCACCGGGTCCATGCGCCGATGGATGGCGAACAGCCATTGCAGCTGGTGCAGATCGGCCTCTACGGCCGACTGCATGTCCGGATATTGCAGCTTGCAGGCAAGCTCGGCGCCGTCGAGTGCGATCGCCCGGTGCACCTGGCCCAGCGAGGCGGCGGCGGCCGGATGGTGCTCGAAGCTGGCGAACTTCTTCTGCCAATCGGCGCCGAGCTCGGCCATCATCCGCCGCTTCACGAAGGCCCAGCCCATCGGGGGCGCGTCACTCTGCAGCTTGGCGAGCTCGGCGGTGTATTCTGGCGGCAGCACGTCCGGAATAGTGGCCATCAGCTGCGCCACCTTCATGATCGGGCCCTTGAGACCGCCGAGCGCGGCCGCAAGCTCGGCGGCATTCCTGCCCCGATCGTTGCCAAGGCCGAACAGCTGAGCGCCCGCTATGCGCGCCGCTACGCCCCCGACATTGGCGCCCACGCGCGCATAGCGCCGCGCGCGCGCGGAGAAACGGTTGGCTTCGCGATCGGTGGGGCTCACCATGCAAGCAACATCATACAGTATTCTTTCATTGCCGGTGAAGTGAAGCAATCTCGAGTGCGCGACATGAGTTCGCCACGGGCCCCCCGAACTCGTGGCTAAACACGGCGGCGGGATTTGGTCGGGACGGGTTTATCATTTTCTGCATCGATCTCTTCCAATTCTCCGATCAATCGTTCGATCACTGAAAGGCCGCCCTGCCAGAAAGCCGGATTGCGGGCGTCGAGACCGAAAGGCTTGAGCAGCTCGGCGTGATGCTTGGTCCCGCCGGCTGCCAGCATGTCAAGATAGCGCTCGGCAAAACCCTCGGCGGCCTTCTCGTAGACCGCGTAAAGTGAATTCACCAGGCAATCGCCGAACGCGTAGGCGTAGACGTAAAACGGCGAATGAATGAAATGGGGAATGTAGGTCCACATGGTCTCGTAGCCCGGCCTGAGCTCGATGGCGGGGCCGAGGCTTTCCCGCTGAACCTCGAGCCAGATCTCGCCGATCCGCTCGGCAGTGAGCTCACCGTTGCGCCGCTCGAGGTGAATCTTGCGCTCGAAAGTGTAGAAAGCGATCTGGCGCACGACCGTGTTGATCATATCCTCGGCCTTGCCGGCGAGCATGGCTTTGCGCTCTTTCCGGTCGGTCGTGCTCGCCAGCAATTTCTGAAAGGTCAGCATCTCCCCAAACACGCTCGCGGTCTCGGCAAGCGTTAGCGGCGTCGGCGCCATCAGCGCGCCATTCGGCGCCGCCAGCACCTGATGCACGCCGTGGCCGAGCTCATGCGCGAGCGTCATCACGTCGCGCGACTTTCCCTGGTAGTTGAGGAGGACATAAGGGTGCGCGGACGGCACGGTCGGATGCGAGAAAGCGCCGGGCGCCTTGCCGGGACGCACTGGCGCATCGATCCAGCGTTTGGCGAAAAACCGCTCCGCAATCTCGGCAAGCGTCGGGGAAAACTCGCCATACGCGGAGAGCACAGTGTCTTTGGCGTCGCGCCAGGGAATGATCCGGGTCTCGGTGTCCGGAAGCGGCGCGTTGCGGTCCCAGTGCGCAAGCCGCTTCTTGCCGAACCAGCGCGCCTTGAGCGCGTAGTAACGGTGCGAGAGCCGCGGATAGGCCGCATGCACAGCCGCGACCAGCGCCTCGACGACTTCGGGCTCCACCCGATTGGCGAGATGGCGTTGGCCGGCAACATCGGTGAACCCGCGCCAGCGATCGGAAATTTCTTTATCCTTGGCGAGCGTGTTGAGCGTCAGCGCGAAGAGCCGCACGTTCTCGCCAAGCGTCGCCGCCAGCGCCTCGGCGGCCCCCCTGCGCCGTTTCTCTGACGGATCCAGCAGCAGATTAAGCGTCGGCTCGATCGTGAGCCGCTTGTCCTCGACCTCGAAACGCAGGCCGGAAATCGTCTCGTCAAAAAGGCGATTCCAGGCCGAATAGCCGGTCACCGACTTCTCGTGAAACAGTTGCTCGATGCGATCCTCGAGCTGATAGGGTTTCTCCCTACGCAGGTCCTCAAGCCAGGGACGATAGTGCCCGAGCGCCGGATCTTGCATCGCCTTGTCGAGCATCGCGTCATCGATGCGGTTGAGCTCGAGGGTGAAGAACAACAGATGCGTCGAGGCGGTTGTGATGCGCTCCTGCACGTCGCCATAAAATTTGGTGCACACCGCGTCACTGGTATCGCCGGCGTAAACAAGGTGGGCGAAGGAAATGAGCCGGCCCAGCAAGTCCTCGATCGCCTCGTAACGCTTGACCGCGGCTGCAAGCGCCGCGCCCGCATCTTGCCCGCCGGTAAGGGTGGCCAATGTCCCCTTGTAGCTCTTCTCGAACGCGAGGCATTCGGCCTCCGCGGTGTCGAGATCACGCTTCACCTCAGGAGCCTCGATCGCCGGATAGAGGTCGGCGAGATTCCATTCCGGCAACGGCCCGAGCGCCGCGTAGGCTTGGGGGGCTGTGGATCGCTTTACGGCGGTGCGGGGCGGACGAGCGGGCATGTGAGGTCCTAAGGCTAGGCGAAACGTGGCGCATGCTCGGGGGTGCGCTTCAGCCGGCGGCCGGCGCAAGGTTAGAGGCAGATATGGGCGACGATGGCTGGGATCAACCGCACCGCCCGCAGTCGGTGACAGTCGGTGCGAGCATCCGGGTCCCCGGTCGAGCGCGCAAAGTCGGGTGCCCCACCCGGAAATGAGGACGGCCCAAGTCGGAACCGTCGAACGTGGACCGCGCAGGCTCCACGAATCGCTCGCGAGCTGGTTGCGCGGGACTGCCTTTCTGGCTCCGCGCCATTGCAATGACAGGCATGGTCGGCATTTAACGGGCCGTTAAGGCTCACGGCCGCAATGTGCCCCAATTCGACACATCGCGTGCCGTCAGGGCAGTCATGGCCGAGCGAATTCTCATTGTCGATGACGATCCGGTGCAGCGCCGGCTCATCGAGAACATGCTGCAGCGCTCGGGCTTCGAGGCTGTGCTTGCAGAAGGTGGCGAGGCCGCGGCCGCACTGCTCGCGAGCCCCGATGGCGCGCGGATCGATTGCGTCATTCTCGACCTCGTCATGCCCGATCTCGACGGGCTCGGCGTGCTCGCACGCATGCGCGACGCCGGTATATCGATCCCGGTAATCGTGCAGACCGCCCATGCCGGGATCGACAACGTCGTCTCGGCGATGCGCGCGGGCGCCATCGATTTCGTCGTCAAGCCGGTGGGGGCCGAGCGGCTGCAGGTGTCGCTGCGCAACGCGCTCGCGACGCACGCGCTCGAAGGCGAGCTGCAGCGGATCAAGCGCAGCCGCGCCGGAACCTTGACGTTCCGCGACATCATCACCCGCAGCGCACGGATGCAGGACGTGCTGCGCACGGCCGGCAAGGCGGCCACTTCAGCGATCCCTGTGCTGATCGAAGGCGAATCCGGCGTTGGCAAGGAGCTGATCGCGCGCGCCATTCACGGCAGCGGCGAGCGGCGCGCCAAGCCGTTCGTCGCCGTGAATTGCGGGGCTATTCCGGACAATCTCGTCGAATCGATCCTCTTCGGCCACGAGAAAGGTGCGTTCACGGGCGCGACCGATCGTCATGTCGGCAAGTTTGTCGAAGCCTCGGGGGGGACCTTATTTCTTGACGAAGTCGGGGAACTCCCGCCTGCCGCGCAGGTCAAGCTTTTGCGCGCGTTGCAGGAGAACGAGGTCGAGCCGGTCGGAGCGCGCCGTCCGGTCAGGGTAGACGTTAGGCTCATATCAGCGACAAACCGCAATCTCTCGGCCGATGTCACAGCTGGACGGTTCCGCGAGGATCTTTTCTACAGGCTGCACGTCTTTCCGATCACGGTCCCGCCGCTGCGCGAACGTCCCGAAGATATTCCTGAGTTGGTGCGCCATTTCCTGGTCCGCTTTGCTGCGGAGGAGGGCAAAAGGATTCGCCTGATCAATGGCGCGGCTCTCGGATTGTTGGGCGGCTATTCGTGGCCCGGCAATGTTCGGCAACTGGAGAACGCCGTATTCCGGGCGGTAGTCTTGGCCGAAGGCGATACGATCGGCGTGACCGAATTTCCGCAGATTGCGGCCGTTGTATCCCCGGATCGGGAGGATTTGGCCCCTGCGGCTGCGCTTGAGGCGGTTGAAACCGTGGTGACGCGGGATCTTCCACACGACGCCACGGTCGCGCGCTCCGAGCCCATCGTCCCGCACGCGCTGCCCTCCGCAACGGAATCGCTGAGGCTGCTGGATTCCGCCGGCGACATCCGCCCTCTGGACGAGATCGAGGGCGAGGTCATCCGTCTCGCCATTGCCCACTATGATGGACAGATGTCTGAGGTCGCCCGCCGGTTGCGCATCGGTCGGTCAACCCTCTATCGGAAGCTCGACCAGCTCGGATTCGCCGAATCCATGCGTGGCTCATCCGCCGACTCCGTGGCCGTCGAGTAACAGCGCAGCGAAATCCACAAAAAAACCAGCTCGGCCGTTGCCTCCGGTCACCAGATGCCCTCAAACTCTCCCTATAAATTGATGGCTGGCGCCGGTTCCTTGACCGCGCGAAAAGTAGTGCTTCGGTTTATCTAACCGTTATGGTCGCCGCGGGGAACTTTCATGCTCGACGCTCGTCGCAATCGGACGCTGGCAGGCACGGCTCTGGCCGTGGTGTTGGCGGCTCCCTTTATCGTTTATGCCGCATCCGGTTCCCGCCAAAGCGCCTTGGCCGCCACAGCGCCGAGCGAGACCGCCGCGCTTCCGGCCCCTGAGGGCGCGCAGCCGGCGGCTGCCTCCAAGAATACCGCCGCAGCCACGCCGGATCTCTCAAGCCGCATCCCCTTGCCGGAGCCGGCCGATCTTCCGCCGCCGAGCACCGCCGACCTCGGCGGCCCGACGACTGGTACTGTGCCGGCTACCCCTGCCAGCGCCCCCGCAAAGGGGCCGGCGAGCGGCTCCCCGCGCCTCGATTCGCAGGTTCCGGTTCCGGATGCAGCCGAGTTGCCGCCGCCTTCGGTCAAGGATTTGGCGCCGCCGACCCAACCAGCGGCCGTTACCCCAGCGAAGGAGCCGGAGCAACCGGCCCTCGCCGCGCCGGCCCCGGCTGGCAAGGAATTGCCGGCACTGGCGACCAATCTCTCGGACGCTGATGTGCTGGTCGCTGAAAAGCTGCGCGATCTGATTACCAGCAAATTTGACCGGCTAGTCGACCGCAAGCGCGAACGCGCCGCCGTCGAGGCCTTTTACACCAAACGCGGCTTTGCGCCACTGTGGGTCGAGAACGGCAAGGCCTCGGAGCGCGCCGCGGCCGCCATGGCACGCTTGAAAAATGCCGACACCGACGGGCTGGACCCGCATGATTACGCGGCGCCCGACTTTGCAACCGCGTCCGACCAACCCGATGCGCTCGCCCAGGCCGAGCTCAAGCTCACCAATGTGCTCTTGACCTTTGCGCGGCACGCCTCTGGCGGGCGCTTCAATGCCAGCCGCGTCTACCGCGAAGTCGAAGTGCCGCAGCCGGCGCTCGATCCGGCCGACGTTCTGGCAAAGCTCGCCGACGCCAAAGACCTAGCCAAGACCATGGACGGCTTCGATCCGCCGCATGCCGGCTTCCAGCAGCTCAAAGCCAAGCTCGTCGAAACGCTTGGGCGCGGAGGTGGCGACGACAGCAAACGTATTGCGGACGGACCGGCGCTGAAGACCGGCATGCAGGATGCGCGCGTGCCGCTCGTGCGCGAGCGGCTGGGCGGCGCCGGCGATTCCACCAACACCACCTACGATGCCAAGCTCGCCCAGGCGGTGAAGGGCTTCCAGCAGCGTAACGAGCTGCGCGAGACCGGCATCCTTGACGCCAAGACCATCGAGGCGCTCAACGGCCCGCCGGCCCATCGCCGGGTCGAGAACATCATCGCGACGATGGAGCGTTGGCGCTGGCTCGCCCGCGACCTCGGCAAAGCCTACGTGATGATCAACCTTCCTGATTTCACACTGAAAGTCGTGCGTGATGGAAAGACGATCTTCCATACACGCATCGTCATCGGCAAGCCGGCAATGGCGACCCCGATCTTCAGCGACGAAATCGAGAACGTCGTGATGAATCCGACTTGGCATGTGCCGGAGTCGATCGTCTACAAGGAATACTTGCCGGCGCTGGAGCAGGACCCAACCGTACTCGAGCGCATGGGCCTCGTTGTAAAACATGAGGGCAACAGGGTCGTTATCGAGCAGCCGCCGAGCGAGGCCAACGCGCTCGGCCGCATGAAGTTCAATTTCCCCAACCGCTTCAATGTCTATCTGCACGACACGCCGGACAAGCGCCTGTTCGCCCTCGACAAGCGGGCATTCAGCCATGGTTGTATGCGTGTGATGAATCCGGCCGCCTTCGGCGAAGTTCTACTTTCGGTCGGGCTGCCGGAAGGCCATTACACTGCAGAGCGGCTGGCGGGAATGTTCGGTTCGGGCGAACAAACGTTGAGCTTAAAGACGTTTATTCCCGTGCACATCACCTATCAGACCGCCTATGTCGATGACGCCGGCAAGCTCGTCGTGCGCGACGATGTCTATGGCCTCGATTCGCGCGTGCTCGCGGCGATCAAGACGTCCGAATACCGCGTGGCCGATGTAGGCCAGGGCAGCGCGGAAGCGAAACGCGAGCACTCCGCGGCGGCCGCGCCAACCGGCGGCGGGCGCCGCGAGGCGCGGCAGACTCCGATGCCGCGTCAGAATACCGGCATTGGTTTCTTCGACCGATTGTTCCGGTAATCCACTCAACGTCCCTTACTGCGAACGAATCCAGCCGTTGTTCTCAGAAATGGCTGGATTTCCTTGGCCATTTTTCGCCACACTCATCCTGTAGGAAAAATGAGTCGGGGGACGTGGGGGACGTTAGTTTTCGTTAACCCATTCCCTATTAAGATTGTGTTAGCAGGCTTCGTGGCTCGCCGCCGCGGGGATCAATGTACCGAGCGAGATTCACGAGATCGCCCGTGCTGAGTTGCTTTGTGCCCAAAGTTGCTTTCACTCTTCCATCCTCGCGTGCCGGGTTCTGTCTTGGCCTGGCTACATTCCTGGTAATGCTGGGCAGCGAAAGCCTGCAGAACGCCGTGGCCGAGGGCGACACGCGCACGATTTCGCTGCATCACATGCATACCGGTGAAGACCTCACCATCACCTACAAGCGCAACGGCCGCTACGACGATGCCGCGCTGGAAAAGCTCAACTGGGAGCTGCGGGACTGGCGGCGCAGTGAATCGATCAAGATGGATCCGCGACTGATCGACTTGGTTTGGGAAGTGCATCGCGATCTCGGTGCCACCAAACCGATCCAGATCGTCTGCGGATATCGCTCGCCGCAAACCAATGCCATGCTGCGATCGCGCAGCAGCGGCGTCGCTCAATTCAGCCAGCACACGCTGGGCAAGGCTATGGACTTCTACATCCCCGGGGTGGCGCTCGCGGACCTGCGCGCCGCTGGGCTTCGGTTCGCGCGCGGCGGTGTCGGTTTCTATCCAACGTCGGGCTCGCCTTTCGTCCATCTCGATGTCGGCGGCATCCGCTATTGGCCGCGCATGTCGCACGATGAGCTCGCGCGAATCTTCCCTGACGGCAAGACCGTATACATCCCGAGCGATGGCCGTCCGTTGCGCAACTACGAGCTCGCGCTTGCCGAAATCCGCCGCCGCGACACCGAGAAATCCAGTGGCACCGTGTTAGCCAAGCTGTTTGGCCTGAACCAAAACAGCAACGACGATGACGGTGAAGAAACCAGTGACCCAGTCCCCGGCCGTAGCAGCGTGTTCAAGCCTGCAGCACCGGCTGCCGCAACCGAACGCGGCAAGACCGAGACGAAGACCGAGACGCCGGTCGCGGTGCTCGCGCGGACCAAGCCATCCGCTTCCTATCAGGTCGCGTCGGCCGAGGCTTCTACCCCTATGCCGTTTGTTGCGCCGGAGCCAGTTTCTGCCGCGGTGGCGCTGACGCCGCAAACCCCGCCACAAGGGGGCGAGGCGGCCGTGGTCCCCGCCGCAGGGGCGACGACGCTGGTCGCCGCTTCTCTGACGCCGAACCAGATCATCGAGCAGCGGGGCTATTGGCAGGGCCTGGCGGATGACGTGGATGCGCTTACCCCGCAGCCGGCCACCGCCAAGCAGCGTTTGACCAAGCGGATCGCCAACGCTGCGTCTGCCGCCGCTGCCGCCGTACAGCGCGCCATCAGCGTGCGGCGGGCTTATGCCGACGGCGCGCCCCCGGAGCTTGATGCGACGGCGAGCATTCCGCTGTCGCGCGACGATCGCGTGCCGGCTGAGCTCGCGCTCGCCTATGCGGCCCAGCCCGAGCCCGCGAGTTCCAAGACGGCGGCGGCTACGACGATAGTGACAAAAAAGGCGCCGCGCGCTAACAGCGGTGCAACGAAGACCGCAGCGGTGGCCCGCGAGGCCGCCGATAATAATGATCAACCAGCCGAGCCGTGGCTGCACTCGATGATGGTCGCGCCCGACGCCCAGGCCTTTCTGACCGCGACACGTCTCGGACCGCCGAATTTCAGCAACCTTATGCCGCTGATGCAGAAGCCGAAGTCGGTCGTGGTAACGACGTTTGGTGCCGATCCGCGCCTTGGCGTCAGCGCCGACAACTTCAGCGGAAGTGCCATCGTCTTCGCCGCGACGATGTCATTCAGCCACACCGCGTCGGTCCAGTAAATCTGCCGCTGCGAGGAAGCCGCACAACGCCACCTCTCCCGGCGCGTTCGGAGGGACGGCCTCCAGCAGCAGGCTTCGGACGGTACTTGATAATAACCGAACCAGACGAGCCGCAAACCCAGGGCTTATGCGGCCACGTCTGGATTACGCATGATCAACCCTGTAACATGCCAAGGGCGTGCATGTAGGTTTCCAGGATTGACTCCTGCTCGCGACGCTCGTCGGCATCCTGCTTGCGCAAGCGGATGATCGTGCGCAACGCCTTGACGTCGAATCCGTTGCCCTTAGCCTCGGCGAACACGTCCTTGATGTCGTCGGCGATCGTTTTCTTCTCCTCCTCAAGCCGCTCTATCCGCTCGACGAAAGCCTTGAGCTGATCCTTGGCGAAATTGGTGGCTGCCTGTTCGACCGGTTCGTCCTTGCGCAGCGCGGCAGTCGGCATGGAGCACTCCTTGCGGGTTACACAACAGATCGCCGATATAGACCACGCTCGGAGCGGGCGCCGTCAAGGCGGCAAGCCCCTCATCCACAGCCAACCACAGGCATGGACGATTCAATGATGATGTGTACCTTTGGCAAAGGTATTTTGTTGCTCCGACGAGGCTTCTTGCTGATATTTTGCTTTCCACTCGTCGTACGGCATGCCGTAGACGGCCTCGCGGGTTTGGTCCTTGGTCAGGGCCACGCCGTTGGCGTCGGCAGCCTCCTTCATCCAATTGGACAGACAGTTGCGGCAGAAGCCGGCGAGATTCATCAAGTCGATGTTCTGTACGTCGGTACGTGAACGCAAGTGCTCGACCAGGCGTCGGAAGACGGCGGCTTCGAGCTCGATGCGGGTGCGATCGTCCAGCGGCATGAATGCCTCCGATAGGTGAAGGAGGTTAATAGCTACTAAATAGGCATGCGACGGCGTCATTGCGACGCCGCCGGGTTCGGGATTGCTTCGATCCGCTCGCAGTGACACCGTCTCGCATGACCCAATCGGCGCGCGACCTTCTCGAGCGGCTTTTTCGCACCGCGGTGGCGGCGGCACACCCGCGCACCTGCCTTCCCGGAAAACTCCCGCAGCCGCCCGCGGCCGGCCGCCTCATCATCCTCGCCGCCGGGAAGGCGGCGGGCTCCATGACTGAGGTGGCGGAGCGGCATTACCTCGACAATGATGCGCTACCGGTGAAGGCGCTGACCGGCTTGGCCGTGACGCGGCACGGCTACGGCGCGCAGACCCGCGTCGTTCCGGTCGTCGAAGCCGGCCATCCGCTTCCGGATGCGGCCGGTCTTGCGGCCACCGAGCGGACCCTGGCGATCGCCGATACGGCTCGGGCCGACGATCGCGTCCTGGTGCTGCTGTCGGGGGGCGCCTCGGCCAATTGGGTTGCGCCGCTGGGCATCAGTTTCGGCGAGAAGCAATCCGTGACCCGGGCGCTCCTTCGCTCCGGCGCGTCGATCAGCGAAGTCAACGCCGTGCGCAAACATCTTTCCCGCATCAAAGGCGGACGGCTCGCCGCGCGATGCCATCCGGCGCCGATCGTGACGCTCGCCATTTCCGACGTGCCTGGAGACGACCCCGCCGTGATCGGCTCGGGACCAACGGTACCCGATCCGACGACGCTGGCGGAAGCCCAGGCTGTCGTCGAACGCTATCGTCTGGATCTGCCGCCATCCGTGCGCGCACAACTTGCGGAGTCGCGCAACGAAACGCCGAAGCCCGGCGACGCCATTTTCGAGCGCACCACCTTTGCTCTGGTTGCGCGACCGGCCGATGCGTTTCAGGCGGCGGCAGCCGCGGTCGAGGCTGCGGGCTATGCCTGCGTGGTGCTCGGCGATCGTCTCGAAGGAGAAGCGCGCGAGGTCGCCGCGTCACATGCGCAGTTGGCGCGCGAGGTCCAATTGCAAGGCCGCCGGACCGCAATTTTATCGGGCGGAGAACTCACCGTCACGCTGCGCGGCAATGGCCGTGGCGGCCCTAATCAGGAGTACGCGCTCGCGCTGGCAGTGGCGCTCGAAGGGGCTTTGGGGATCGCGGCGCTCGCCGCCGACACCGATGGGACCGATGGCGGGAGCGGCAATCCGGAGGATCCGGCCGGCGCGTTTGTCGACCAAACGACACTGACCCGGGCGCGGGCGCGCGGCCTCGATCCCGCCGCCTTTCTCGCCAACAACGATTCCACCGGGTTCTTCGAGGCCCTCGGCGACCTTCTCATCACGGGTCCCACGCGCACCAACGTTATGGATTTCCGCGCCATCCTCGTTGACAGCCCATGATGCTTCGCGCGACACGTCCTGCTCTTGCACGATCAAGCGGAGGGCCCTTGGGCGTTTTCGAAGGCACGATGCGCAGCTTGCCCTTCGCCGTTGCGGTCACTGCGCTGCCGTTGGTGCTGACGCTCTTTTCGGCCGCGACCCCCGCGGCGGCCGACTTCCGCTTGTGCAACTATGCTGGTGGGCGCGTCGGCATCGCGATCGGCTACAAGGACGGCGATCGGTGGACGACGGAGGGCTGGTGGAACCTCGCCCCCAAGGACTGCGAAATCGTGATCAGAGGGCCCCTGGTGTCACGCTTCTACTACATCTACGCCTTCGACTACGACCGCGGCGGCGAATGGTCGGGCCAAGCCTTCATGTGCACGCAAGCCAAGCAGTTCACCATCCGCGGCACCGACGATTGCCTGGCGCACGGCTTCGACCGCACCGGCTTCTTCGAGGTCGATACCGGCGAGCAGCGCGATTGGCAGGTGCACCTCACCGATTCCGGCGATCAGACAGCTGCGCAGCCGTTGCAATCGGGTTCGCCGCCGATCTCGGCGCCGCCACCCGCCGGCCGGTCGGGGCCCGCCGCGGCCCCGCCTACAGTTGGAACGCCGAGCCGATGAGACGCCTGCGCCGCGCGAAGATCGTCGCGACGCTTGGCCCTGCCTCCTCCGAGCGCGGCATGATCGCGCGTCTGTTCGAGGCCGGCGCCGATGTGTTTCGCATCAATATGAGCCACACATCGCACGACCGCATGCGTGAGCTCATAGCCTCCATTCGATCGGTCGAGACTGAGTTTGGCCGGCCCATCGGCATCCTCACCGATTTGCAGGGACCGAAGCTGCGGCTCGGTACCTTCGCGGGCGGAAGCGCCCTGGTCGAAAAAGATGCGAACTTTACGCTCGACAACGACCCCGCTCCCGGCGACGCAACGCGCGTGCAATTTCCGCATCCGGAGGTCCTTGCCGCCGTCGAGCCCGGTCACACACTCCTTATTGACGATGGCAAAGTTCGTTTGGTCGCTGTCGAGCACGGCCGGTCGGGCGTCCTCACCCGCGCGGTTGTCGGGGGAAAATTGTCCGACCGCAAAGGCGTGAGCTTGCCCGACACGACCGTGCCGATCACCGCTTTGACGCCGAAGGACCTCTCCGACCTTGAGGCCGCCCTTGACGCCGGCACCGACTGGGTGGCGCTCTCCTTCGTGCAGCGGCCGGAGGATATTGCGGAAGCCAAGAAGATTACGCGCGGGCGCGCCGCGGTGATGGCCAAGATCGAGAAGCCGCAAGCCGTGCATCGGCTCGATGAGATCTTGGACGTCGTCGACGCCCTGATGGTCGCGCGCGGCGATCTCGGCGTCGAGATGCCACTCGAAAAGGTCCCCGGCATCCAGAAGCACATGACCCGGCTGGCGCGGCGCGCCGGCAAGCCGGTGGTGGTTGCAACCCAAATGCTGGAGTCCATGATCACCAGCCCGGTGCCGACGCGTGCCGAGGTATCCGATGTCGCGACCGCGATTTTCGAAGGCGCCGACGCAGTAATGCTGTCGGCGGAGTCGGCCGCAGGTCAGTACCCGGTCGAGGCAATCACCACCATGAATCGTATTGCCGAGGAGGTGGAGAAGGACGTCAACTTCCGGTCCATCATCCAGTCGCAGCGCGCCGAGCCCGAAGCAACCGGCGCCGACGCCATTGCCGACGCCGCGCGCCAGATCGCCGACACGCTCGATCTCGCCACCGTCGTGTGCTGGACGAGCTCTGGGGCGACCGGCCTGCGGGTTGCACGCGAGCGGCCGAAACCGCCGATCGTCGCCATCTCGCCAAACCTCTCGACCGGCCGCAAGCTGTCGCTGGTCTGGGGCGTCCATTGCGTGGTCGCGCAGGACGCGCGTGATCAAGACGACATGGTCGAGCGGGCCTGCCGCATCGCCTTCCGCGATGGTTTTGCCAGATCCGGCCAACGGGTGATCATCGTCGCCGGCGTCCCGCTGGGCACCCCCGGCGCGACCAACATGCTGCGCATCACCTTTGTCGGCAGCAATTTGTCGGGCGAGATCGATTAGCCTCTCATCGCGAGGCCGGCTTCAGATATCCCGCCCGTCGACCTTCTCGGTCAGGGTCTTCACCAGGTCGGGGATACGCTGCAGACGCGGGTTGATGGCGAGGGCGCGGCGGAAGGCGTCGAGCGCGTGCTTATCGTCGCCGATGTCCTGCATGATCATGCCAAGACCCGCGAAGGCCGCGAAATGGCGCGGCTCAAGCGCCAGCGTGTGGCTGATGTCGGACATCGCACGACCGTAGTCTTTTTTCAGATAGTACACGGTCGCCCGCCGGTTCCATCCCTCGATATAGTCGGGCTTGATCTCGATGATGGCGTCGAGCAGCTTTATGGCGAGGTCGAGATCCTCGGCGTCGATCGCGGTCTTCACCCGCGTCATCAGCAGGTTTGCCGTGTCGCTGCCGGAGGCGACCCAGATCGCCCAAATGCGCTCCTCGATCGCTTTCGCGCTCGACTCATCAGGCGCAACCTTCAGCGCCTCGAACAGCAAATCGAGGTTTTGCGTGCCCCGTTGCGACTTGGGCAGATTGCTCGGCGGCTTGACCCAGTCCGAATGCTGGGCTGAAGCCCCGCCGACGCCAACCGCGAGCACCGTGGCGGCCAGCAAGAATACGCGGAATCGTTCCATAGCTGGGCAGTGTAGCCCGAAGCCTGCGCCGCGCAAAGGTGACGAAAACTCAAAGCCCCGTGAGCATTAACCCTGGCGGGCCTTGAAGCGCTTTTGCGTCTTATTGATGATATAGACGCGGCCCTTGCGGCGCACGAGGCGGTTGTCGCGATGCCTTCCGCGCAAGGATTTCAAGGAATTGCGGACTTTCATTGGTCTTTTCCTGCAGCGCCAGGCCGGCGGCGCCTGAATGGTCGATCTCGCGTGGTGTGATACGGATGGCGGGCTGGACTGTCAATCCGCACCCCGGGCGTCTCCGCGCCGGCGCGGGAATCCAGCCCGCCCGGCGCGTTGGCACGCCCTCCGAAAGACAGGTCGAGGTCGTAAACCTATCAGGCTACGAGCGCGTCCTTGGCTCCCAAACCCTTCACCCCCCACTCTACAATGCGGGTCCTTGCTCCGAAAATCCAGCCGGCTGCGAGGAGGAAAATCGCACCGACTTGATGGACGATCGAAAGCACAGGGGGCGTGCCAAGGGTGAGCGCGCCGATCCCGGTGGCCATTTGCAAGTTCATCAACAGGAACAGCGCGGCGGCAGGCCCCACAGCGGCCTTGCGGCGGATCGCCCACAGCAACGCGACCAGCGCGGATAGATAAAGACCGATCGACAGCGCGCGATGGATCAATTGGATCGCGTATTGGTTTACGAACGGGTTGAGCCAGAGTGGAGAATACGAAAGCAAACGGTCAAGCGGGGGCAGCGCGGCGCCATCATAGCCGAGCGAGGTCCAAACCGCCGTTGCATCGCGGGCCGCGAAAACGGCACCGAAGGCGATATCGAGCAGGATTGCGCCGATCCAAAGCCATTGGCCCGCCGTCGAGCGCGGCGGCGATGAAACGACCGGGGGCCCGATGGCGGAAACGACCAATGCGGCAACGCCGGCGCTCGCAAAGCTGACCTCCACGGCATGGCGGTATTGGCCGACGTTGAACCGCGACAAATCCGCGATGTGCGCAACGGCAAAGCCGAGCAGCAGGGTGGCGATGAAGTAAATCACCGCGATGAGCCCCACGCCGGCCGCGCGCGGCAGCGCGCAGCGCCATTGCGGCCTCGCTACCGCGGCCGCGGTCCCCGCCGCCGCGATCAGGACAAGGATGAGCATGCTTGCTTGGCGCAGCCATTCCCACACATAGAGCGTCTGAAATTGCCCCAAGGACTCGGTGCCGCCGCAGGCGGCGAAGACCGGATCCGATTGGTGCAGCAAGAATGCTTGGTCCCAGCGCGCGCTCGTCAGCGGCGGAATCAAATCGACGGCCGGCGGGTAGAAGAACAGCCCGCCGACAGTGAACCGGTTATCGACGTTCAGGATGAATGCCGCAAGCCCAAGCCCTGCCAGCACCGAGAAAAACAGCCGTGTCGGCTGCCCCGTGACGGGGGCGACCGGTGTCCCGGTCGCCTCCGGCCGGGCAGCTGCTTGCGCTTGTAAGAGTGAAAGATCCGCGACCGCCATGGCACCCGCAATTTTTCCCGCAACAGATGATGCCGCCGGCGGGTAACCCCCGCAACAACCTCATCGGCTCGACCAGAGGATACGACAAATCGTAACAACAACTGAACTTTGCGAGAAAATCAGGCACTGAACCCCTCATCTGCCTAGTTTCTCGTCTGCGGTCCCAGCCGATCGCAGGAAGCCGTCGGTACCGCCTGGCATCAACCTTGCAAACCGCTCCCCGCCGTTCGTCAATCCGGGAGCCCACGATGCGTCGACTAGCCCTCACAATGTGTGCCGTCTTTATGCTGGGCGCGTTAGGGCTCGGCCCCGGCGCGGCGGAGACGGTGGTGCGTTACGGCATATCCATGGCCGACATTCCGCTGACGAGCGGGCAGCCAGATCGCGGTGCCGGCGCCTATCAATTTACCGGCTACACCATTTACGATCCCCTCGTCGCCTGGGAGATGGACGTCGCCGACCGCCCGGGCAAGCTCGTGCCGGGACTAGCCACCGAATGGAAGGTCGATCCGGCCGACGCCAAGAAATGGCGTTTTTCGCTCCGACCCAACGTGAAATTTCATGACGGCAGCCCGTTCAATGCCGACGCGGTGATCTGGAACCTCGAAAAGGTTTTGGACGACAAAGCTCCGCACTTCGACAAGCGCCAAAGTGCTCAGGTGAAGCCGCGCCTGCCTTCGGTCGCGAGCTACCGCAAGATCGACGATATGACGGTCGAGATCACGACCAAGGATATCGATTCCTTCTTCCCCTATCAGATGCTTTGGTTCCTGATCTCAAGCCCGGCGCAATACGAGAAGGTCGGCAAGGATTGGGACAAGTTCGCGAGCTCGCCGTCCGGGACGGGCCCATTCAAGCTCGACAAGCTCGTTCCGCGCGAGCGCGTCGAGCTCGTCAAGAACCCCGACTATTGGGACAAGCACCGCGTTCCCAAGGTCGACCGGCTGATCCTCATCCCAATCCCGGAGGCGCTCACGCGCAGCAACGCTCTGCTCGCCGGCCAGGTGGACCTGATCGAGACACCGGCACCCGACGTGCTGCCGAAGCTCAAGCAGGCCGGCATGAGGATCGTCACCAACGTGACGCCGCACATATGGAACTATCACCTGAGCATGCTGCCGGGCTCGCCGTGGACTGATATACGGCTGCGCAAGGCGCTCAATCTCGCGGTCGATCGCGACGGCATTGTCGCGCTCCTCAACGGCCTTGCCAAGCCCGCCATTGGCCAGGTCGATCCGTCAAGCCCGTGGTTCGGCAAGCCGACGTTCCAGATCAAATACGATCCCGCCGAGGCCAAGCGGCTAGTGAAGGAGGCGGGGTACTCGCCCGAAAAACCGCTTAAGACTACCTTCGTGATCGCCACGGGCGGCACTGGACAAATGCTGTCGCTGCCAATGAACGAGTTCTTGCAGGCGGGCTTCAAGGAGGTCGGCATCGACGTCGAGTTCAAGGTTGTCGAGCTTGAGGCGCTCTATACGTATTGGCGCAAAGGCGCCAAGGACGAAGCGAGCGCGGGGATCACCGCCAACAACATCGCCTACGTCACCTCCGATCCGCTTTACGCCATCATCCGCTTCTTCCATTCCAGCCAAGTGGCGCCGGTCGGCGTGAACTGGGGGTGGTATGCAAACCCCAAGGTCGACGCCATCATCGACGAAGCCAAACGCACCTTCGATCCGGCCAAGCAGGACGAATTGATGGCGAAGGCGCACGAACTCGTCGTCGACGATGCCGCGCTGGTTTGGGTGGTGCACGATACCAACCCGCACGCGCTCTCGCCGAAGATCAAGTCGTTCGTGCAGGCGCAGCACTGGTTCCAGGACCTCACAACGATCGGCGTGGAGTAGAACTTTGCTGCCATTGGCGCGCACCAAGATCTTCTGCTCGAGCCGGGGGACCATCCTGCGCCGTCCGAGCGCAGGTTCTCGATCATGAACTCGATCACCCGCGCAGCTTTTGCCGCGCTCGTACTTGCCGCCTCTCTGTGGGAGCCCGCCTCGGCGCAGGGCGTCCTGCGCATCGGCATGACCGCGTCCGACATTCCGTTGACGACCGGCCAGACCGACCAGGGGGCCGAGGGCATGCGGTTCCTCGGGTACACCGTCTATGACGGCCTCATCACTTGGGATCTGAGCTCGGCCGATAAGCCGTCCGACCTCGCGCCCGGCCTCGCTACCTCCTGGACGGCCGATGCGGGCGACAAGAAGAAATGGGTCTTCAAGCTGCGCGACGGCGTCAAGTTCCACGACGGCAGCGCGTTCGATGCCGCCGCGGTCGTTTGGAATCTCGACAAGCTGCTCAATGACAAGGCGCCGCAATTCGATCCGCGTCAATCGGCGCAGGGCCGCACACGCATTCCTTCCGTCGCCGGCTACAAGGCGGTCGATCCCACAACCGTCGAGATCACGACCAAGGTGCCCGACGCCACGCTGCCTTATCAGATTACGTGGATCATGATGTCCTCGCCCGCGCAGTGGGAGAAGCTCGGCAAGAGCTGGGACGCTTTCGCCAAGGCGCCGTCCGGAACGGGCCCTTGGAAGCTCAGGTTGTTCGTGCCGCGCGAGCGCGCCGAGATGGTGCCGAACGCCGACTATTGGAACAAAACCCGCGTGCCGAAGCTTGATGCGCTCGTGTTGATCCCGCTACCGGAGGCGAATGCGCGGGTTGCCGCCTTACGCTCGGGCCAAGTCGATTGGATCGAGGCGCCGGCACCGGACGCGGTCGCCTCGCTTAAGCAGGCAGGCTTTGCGATTGTCACCAACGCCTATCCGCACAATTGGACCTGGCACTTCTCGCGCCTCGAAGGCTCGCCTTGGAATGACATCCGGGTGCGCAAGGCGGCGAACCTCGCCGTCGACCGCGAAGGCTTGAAGGAGTTGCTCGCCGGCCTGATGATTCCGGCCACGGGCTTTCTGCCGCCGGGCCATCAGTGGTTCGGCCATCCGAGTTTCAGGCTCACCCATGACGTGGAGCAGGCGAAGAAGCTTCTGGCGGAGGCCGGCTACGGCCCAGGGAAGCCGGTCGAGACGAAGATTCTGATCTCCGCCTCGGGCTCAGGCCAGATGCAGCCGTTGCCCATGAACGAATTCGTCCAGCAGAACCTCGCCGAGGTCGGCATCAAGGTCGAGTTCGAGGTGGTAGAATGGAATACGCTGATCAATATTTGGCGCGCAGGCGCCAAGCACGACAGCGCGCGCGGCGCCACCGGGCTGAACTTCAGCTATTTCATCCAGGACCCGTTCACCGGTTTCATCCGCCACCTGCAATGCGATCTAACTGCGCCGGCCGGCACGAATTGGGGCTACTTTTGCGACCCAGCGATGGACAAGCTGTTCGAGGAGGTGCGCAACACCTTCGATAAGGAGGCACAGACCAAGATCTTGCAGTCGATCCACGAGAGGTTCGTCGACGAGGCGCTGTTCCTGATGATCACCCATGACGTCAACGCACGAGCACTCAGCCCCAAGGTCAAGGGCTTTGTCCAAGCGCAGAACTGGTTTCAGGATTTTTCGCCGATCATGATGACGAAATGACAAGCCCGGCATTGCGAGCGAAGCGATCCTGGTCGGGCGCGCACCTGCGGCCCAAGATTGCTTCGCTTCCCTCGCAATGACAGCATGGGCGCGGCATGCTGATCTACCTCCTCAAGCGCCTCGTCTACGTCACCCCCGTTGCGTTCGGAGTGAGCATCGTCTGTTTCATGCTCGTCCACCTCACGCCGGGTGATCCGTTGACCGCGATTCTGCCCTCCGACGCGACCCTCGAGTTGCAGGAGCAGATGCGGGCTGCCTATGGTTTCGACAAGCCGCTGCCGGTGCAATACGGCCTGTGGCTTCTCAAGGCGCTGCAAGGTGACCTCGGTACCTCGATTGCCACCGGCCGTCCGGTTGCCAGCGAAGTCGCACGCGCGGTCACCAATACGTTGATCCTATCGACCACCGCGACCCTGATCGGCTTCGCCTTCGGCACCTTCTTCGGGTTTGTTGCCGGCTATTTCCGCGACTCGTGGCTGGACAAACTGGCCTCCGCAGTCGCGGTCCTGGGCGTCAGCGTGCCGCATTACTGGCTCGGAATGGTGATGGTCATCATCTTCTCGGCGCAGCTCGGTTGGCTGCCGCCGACGGGTGCGGGTCCGAACGGCTCGGAGGCTTGGCGGCCCGATCCCGAGCATCTGCGCTACATCATCCTGCCGGCATTGACCATGTCGGTAATTCCGATGGGTGTTATCGCCCGTACGGTGCGCGCGCTCGTCGGCGACATCTTGAATCAGGAGTTTGTCCAAGCGTTGCGTGCAAAGGGCCTCGGCGAATACGGCGTTTTCCGCCATGTGGTCATGAATGCGGCACCGACTGCGCTCGCAGTCATGGGATTGCAGCTCGGTTATCTGCTCGGCGGCTCGATCCTGATCGAGACGGTGTTCTCCTGGCCCGGCACCGGCTTCCTGCTCAACGCCGCGATTTTCCAGCGCGACCTACCATTGCTTCAAGGCACTATTCTGGTGCTCGCGATGTTCTTCGTCTTTCTCAACCTCCTCGTCGACGTGACGCAGACCGCGCTAGATCCGCGCATCGTTCGGGAGTGAAGCATGGCGGTCGTCGCCTATACCTTGGTGATGCCGCTGCGCCGGGTCGGCCGCGGCTATTGGGCGAGCGTCGCACGGCGCCTCGCGCACGACCCGGTCGCGGTTGCAGCCGGCTGCGTCATCCTCGCCATTGTGCTCGCGGCGATCTTCGCCCCCTGGGTCGCGCCGGCCGATCCGTACAAGGCCGCGATGCTGCGCCGGCTCAAGCCGGTTGGTGACGCGCTCTATCTCCTCGGCTCCGACGAACTCGGCCGTGATATGCTAAGCCGCCTGATCTACGGCGGACGGCTGTCCCTGTTCATGGGCGTGCTGCCGGTCTTCTGTGCCTTCTTCGTCGGCTCGAGCATCGGCATCCTGGCGGGCTTTGTGGGCGGCCCGCTCAACACCGTCATCATGCGCGTCATCGACGTGTTCTACGCCTTCCCCTCGGTGCTGCTCGCCATCGCGCTCTCCGGAGCGCTCGGCGCCGGCATCACCAACGCCATCGTTTCGCTGACGATCGTGTTCATTCCGCCGATCGCACGCGTTGCCGAAAGCGTGACGACGCAGATCCGCGACCGCGATTACGTCGTTGCCGCGCGGATGAGCGGCGCCGGCCTTGGACGTATCGTGCGAGTGCATGTTCTCGGCAACGTTCTGGGACCGATCTTCGTCTACGCTACGAGCCTGATCAGCGTGTCGATGATCCTCGCTTCCGGGCTCTCGTTTCTCGGCCTCGGCTCCAAGCCGCCGGAGCCCGAATGGGGCCTCATGCTCAACACGCTGCGCACGGCGATCTATGTGCAGCCGATCGTTGCCGCCTTGCCGGGCGCCATGATCTTCATCACGTCCATCTCCTTCAACCTCCTCTCGGACGGCTTGCAGTCGGCCATGGAGGTGAAGACGTGACGGACGTGATCGACGCGCCAGGTCTGCATCAGCGCGATCGCGGCGGCCCGGCGCAACCGCTTCTGTCGGCGCGCGGTCTCGTCAAGCATTTCGGCGGCAGGGGCGGATGGCTCGGACGCAAGCGCGGCGTGGTGCGCGCGGTCGATGGGCTCGACTTCGACATCGCCAAGGGCGAGACGCTCGGCATCGTCGGCGAATCCGGCTGCGGCAAATCGACGACCGCGCGCCTCGTGATGCACATCATCACCCCGGACCAGGGCGAGATCCTATTCGACGGCGAGGCGGTCGGTTCGTCCGCGCTCGACCTTACGCGTTACCGCCGCGAAGTTCAGATGGTGTTTCAAGACAGCTACGCGTCGCTCAATCCGCGCTTGACCGTCCAGGATACTGTCGCTTTCGGTCCGCAAACGTACCTTTCGCGCAAGCAAGCGCTGGAGCGGGCGCACGGCCTCCTGCACCGGGTCGGGCTCGAACCCGGCCGCTTTGCCGGCTGTTATCCGCACGAGCTTTCCGGCGGACAGCGCCAGCGCGTGAACATCGCGCGCGCGCTGGCTCTGCACCCGCGCCTCCTTATCCTCGACGAGGCGGTCTCCGCGCTCGATAAATCGATCGAGGCGCAGGTGCTCAATCTCCTGCTCGACCTCAAGGCCGAGTTTGGCCTTACCTATATGTTCATCTCGCACGATCTCAACGTCGTGCGCTTCATGTCCGACCGGGTGCTGGTCATGTATCTTGGTAGGGTCGTCGAAGTCGGGCCGGCCGAGGTAATTTTGCACGATCCGCGCCATCCCTACACGACCGCGCTGCTCGCCTCGATGCCCAGCATGGACCCGGACCATCGCACGCAGGAAGCGCCGCTCTCGGGTGATCCGCCGAACCCGATCGATCCGCCGTCAGGCTGCCGCTTCCATACGCGCTGCAAGTTCGCCGCCCGCATATGCTCGCAGGTCGAGCCGGTCCTCACCGCCGCGCAAAGCAGCCATCCCGTTGCTTGTCACATGGTCGCCGCCGGCTGCGGGCACTGGCGAGCACTCGCCGCATGAGCGCCCTTGCGACCACGGACGTGGACGGAGGCGGCCCGATCGTCGAGGTGAAGGCGCTCACCGTCGATTTCTTCAACAACCGCGAACCGCTGCGGGCCGTCGCCGGGGTTGATCTCGCGCTCGACAGGGGCGAGGTATTGGCGCTGCTCGGCGAGTCCGGCTCCGGCAAGACCGTGACGCTGCGCGCGCTCATGCGGCTGTTGCCGCGCCGGACGGCGATCGGCGGGACAATCCGCGTCGACGGCCGCGACGTCACCGCGCTCACGTCGGCCGAGCTTGCCGCCTATCGCGGCCGTACCGTGTCGATGGTGTTTCAGGAGCCGGGCCTCGCACTCGACCCGGTGTATCGCCTCGGCGATCAGATCGCCGAGGCGATCGTGCGCCATGAAGGCGTCTCGCATGGCCAGGGACGCCGCCGGGCGCTTGAGCTGTTCGAGCGCGTGCGCATCCCCTCCCCGGCGCGCCGGCTTGATAACTTTCCGCACGAGATGTCGGGCGGCATGCGCCAGCGCGCAATGATCGCGCTCGCGCTCGCATGCCGCCCCAGGGTACTGCTCGCCGACGAGCCGACCACCGCGCTCGATGCGACCGTGCAGATTCAAATTCTCCTCCTGCTGCGCGAGCTGCAGCGCGAGCTTGGCCTTGCGGTGATTTTCGTGACCCACGACATCGGCGTTGCCGTTGAGGTCGCCGACCGAATCGCGGTGATGTATGCGGGCCGCATCATCGAAGCGGGGCCGAGCGGGCCGGTCATCCGCGCCCCCGCGCATCCCTACACGCAAGGCTTGCTCGCCGCGCGGGCGACCCACGTCTTCGCCAAGGGCGGACGGCTGGAGGCGATCCCTGGCGCTCCGCCCGACCTGCGCGACCCGCCTGCCGGCTGCGCCTTCGCGCCCCGCTGCAGACGCGCCGACAATTTTTGCTCCGCAGCGCTGCCGCCGGAGATCCGCGTAGCCGAAGGCCACTTCGCCCGCTGCATCAAGCTCGACGCCGCGCCCGCCAGGCAGTGAGTCTTCAGCGGCATGGCCGGGTGCGACCCGGACCCCGCGCCCGCGTCATGATGGCCTCCATTCCGGAACCTCAGAGCGAAGTGTCACGTTGACCGGCTGCTCGCAGAAAGCGGGCGAGAGGAGCCCTAACCGGGTATTGCCATTACACCAGCAGTAAGCGAAGCGTCATCGGCAGCGGCGTCAGGCCCGCCCCCGCCTGCGAGCCTCTATGCCCTCGATGCGGTGAATTTCTTCATTGCCGGCGCGCTCGCCGGGTTCGGGCCGTTCGTCGCGGTGTTCTTGGCGAATCGCGGCTGGCGGCCGACGGATATCGGCTTCGTCCTGAGCGCGGGAGCCATGGCGGCGCTGGTGGCGCAATTACCGGGCGGCGAGCTCATTGACGTCATCCGCTCGAAGCGGCTGTTAGTGGCGGTAGGCAGCGTCATGGTTGCGGCAACAGCCGTGATTATTGCTTTGCGTCCCGATCTGCCGATGGTGCTGGTAGCTCTCATGGTGCAAGGCATAGCTGGCGGACTGATCGGCCCAGCGATCGCGGCCATGAGCCTTGGTCTGGTCGGCCATGCCCTGTTGGCGGAACGGCTAGGACGCAATCAAAGCTTCAAGTCGGCGGGAAGCTTGTTGGCCGCGGCCCTGATGGGCCTCGTCGGCGATTTTCTGTCGGATCGCGCGATATTCTTCACGAGTGCCGCGCTCGCGCTTCCGACCTTGCTGGCTCTCAAATGTATCGATGCAAGCGGCATCCATTTCGGCCGCTCGGTGGGCGCGCCCGATCACCACGCACCGACCAAGCCGCCGCGCATCCCTCTGCGCGCGCTCTCCCAGCGTCGTCACCTCATGATCTTTGCCGGCTGCCTGTTTCTGTTTCAACTCGCCGACGCCGCGATCCTGCCACTCACCGGCGCCACGTTTGGAAAGATCGCCGGCGGCGGGTCCGTGCTGTTCATGTCCGGCTTCTTGGTCGTGCCGCAGCTGCTCGTCGTCCTATTCGCCCCCTGGGTCGGGCGCAGCGCGCAACGTTTTGGCCGTCGCCCGCTGCTGCTTGCCGGTTTCGCAGTCTTGCCCGTTCGCGCCCTCTTGTTCGTCCTCATCAGCAACCCGGTTCTGCTGACGGCGGTCCAATTGCTCGACGGCATCAGCGCGACCGTGCTTGGGGTCCTCACGCCGTTGGTCATCGCCGATGTGACCATGGGCACCGGCCGCTTCAACCTGGCGCAGGGTTTCGTCGGCGTCGTCTCCGGTTTCGGCGCGGTAGCCAGCACCGCGGTCGCTGGCGTGATCGCCCAACGCTTCGGCCCCATGGCCGGATTTCTAGAGATTTTGACGGCGGCCGTGGCGGCGGCTGTCGACGTTTGGCTATTCATGCCCGAGACCCGGCCGTCATCCCACGCGCCGAACGCCACGCGGGCGGTGCGACTGAGTGAGAACCGCGCCACCACCGGCCCGCGAACGCGGCCAAGCTACCAGACGCGTCTCCGATATGAGTTGCACCGCATGAACGTGCGCGCCATTAAGCTCTTCCAGCAGCTCGCAACGGCCAGCCGTTCGTGGGCGAACCGCGCACGATCACACCGATTTCGGTGAGGCGGAATGACAAGCAAACACCATTCGTTTGTGAGCTTTGCGCGCGGACGGCTCGTGCCCATCAGCAGCTTTCTTACCGCACGGCAGCCGGCGGCATCGGAACGGTCGAGGCTCTTGCCACTCCAATCATGCTGTCGCGCGTAATCAACGCGGCGAGCTCTTCTTCACTCATCCCCCGGGTGCTGGGAGGTCGTTCGGGCAGGACCAGGTAGCGCATATCGGCGTTGCTGTCGTGGACCCGCAACTCGACGCCATTCGGGAGCGTCAGGCCGAACTCGGCGAGCACGGCGCGCGGCTCGCGGACCGCGCGGGCGCGGTAGGCCTTGCTGATGTACCAGGAGGGAGGTTGCCCCAGGATCGAGCGCGGATAGCATGAGCAAAGCGTGCAGCAGATCAGGTTGTGCAGGCTTGGCGTATTTTCGACGACAATGAGTTGCACCTCGCCGACCTTGATGCCGAGCTCGGCGGCGGCCGACTTGCCGTTGGCAAGTAGGCGGGCCTTGAACGCGGCATCCGTCCAGGCGCGGGCAACGATCTTGGCGCCGAGGTGCAGTCCCGGTGCCTCGATCTGCTGGATTTCTCGCGTCACCTCTTCGGGCGCCAACAGATTCTTCTGGACCAGCAGATTCTGCAGCGCGTCGATGATGATTTGTCCATCGATATTGCCGGCTTCGTCTTCGACGACCAACGACTCGTGCGGCTCGTGCGCGTGGTCGCCAGCGTGATCATGGATCTGAGAATTGCTCATGAGATGCTCCCCGCCTCAGCCCGAGGGTCGGCATGATCGTCGACGCCCGCCTCGGCCGGCGCGCCCGCGAGCCAATGGTCGTAGATTTCGATGTAGAGGGTGTCCAACGACGAGCCGGAATATTGCGCCCAAAGCCTCGTCTGCGGGAAGCCGACCCGATAGAGCGCCACCACCGGTCCTGCCGTATTGCCGACCGCAAGGTCCTCGGGATTGAGATAGCAGCCGCACAATTCGACGATCGTGCCGACCTTGCCGCGAATATAGAACGGCGTTCGCAGATGGCCGGTCTTGACGAGGTCGAGGACCAGAACCGTGTCGCCTGCTCGGAAGCGCGCTTCCATGACAAAGGGCTTCTCACCGATCGTGCCAGCGCGCGCGGACCTTCTCGACCTCCCGTTCCAGCTCCGATCTGGTGATCACCTGCTTCTCGACCAGGATGTCGATCATCGCCTCGAGACGTCGGCGGTAAAAAGACAGGGCCTTGTATTTTTCCGCGCCGAACGACTCGAATCCCCGACGCAGCTCGTCCAGCGAGACCACCCGACGGGTGCCGTCACCGAGCAGGTTGCGCACCGCCTCCACCTGCTTCTCCCAATGGAGCCATGGCAGCTCCTGCATCGGGACAGGGCCTGCGGGGTCACCACCGATGTCGTGATAGCCGCGTGTCATGCCTCTTCGCTCCGATATGAAAGAGTTGCGTCAGGTCCGACCAATCGCACAGCTTGTCAGATATTCACCCGGTCGATCCGGGTTGAAATTTCTTGACGAGGATCGTGTGTTTCATACTCACAGAGGCGGCACGAGGCCCATATCGCGTATGCGTTTGGCCGCATTGGTCGACAAGAACACGCTCTGAGCGAGCTCGCGACAGTTGAAGTTGGCTGAGATCATGTTCCAGCAGGGCAATTGCGTCAACAACCACGCTGCTGGTCAGGTTGGGACTTCGGCGATATGCTTTAGCGTAGGGCCGCCTGCACAGAACTCAACCACGCGGTCGATCTGAGGTCCTATCGCACGTAGGATTGAGAGGGAGGCTCCCATGCAGTCCAGACGCCCCGCCCGGTCTTTCGCTGTCATCGCCGTCGTGGCGCTCGCCCTCGCGCAGACTCCGGGCGCGTTTTTTGTCGGCGGCGCCGTTGCGCAGGACAACAAAGCGATCGTGATGAAGCTGAGCACCGCGACGCTGAACGACACCCAGCACGAGTGGATGAGGCGTTTTGCGGTTGCCATAGAGAAGAATTCGAACGGACGCATCAAAGCGGAGCTCTATCCGGCGAGTCAACTCGGCGCCATCCCGCGGCAGATCGAAGGCACGCAGCTCGGCTCGATCCAGGCCTGGGTCGGCCCGCCCGAATTCCTGGTCGGGGTGGACCAGCGCTTCGAGATCTTGGGCGCCCCGGGACTGTTCCAGACGGAAGAGCAAGCCATCAAGACCGTCGCTGATAGTGAATTCGCCAAGGCCTTTTTGGCGCTCGGCGGCAATAAAGGTCTGGTCGGGGCGAGCCTCTTTTTCTCTGGCGGCCCTGCGGCGTTCGCCATGCGCGCGCCTTTCCGCACACTCGAAGACGTCAGGGGCAAGAAGATTCGGGTCTTCGCTTCGCAGTTTCAGACGGACCAGATGAAGCGGCTCGGCGCGACCGGCGTGCCGATGACGCTCGGCGATGTGCTGCCGGCGATTCAACAGGGAACGCTCGACGGCGCCATGAGCGCACTACAGGTCATGGCTGCGCTTCAATATTACGACAGCGCCAAATACATGACGGAAACCGGCCATGCCTATGTCTTCAGCGTCACCATGGTAAGCAAGAAATGGCTCGAAGGCTTGCCGCCTGACCTCCAAGATGCCGTGATGACCACCAGCAAGCAAATAGACGCGGAGTCCGTCCCTTGGGTCCGCGCTTTCATCGATCAGCAGCGAAAGACGTGGGTCGATAAGGGTGGCGAGCTGATCAGGCTGTCGGCTGCGGATCAAGCCGAGCTGATGCAGAAGATGCGTCCGATTGGGGATGACATCGTCGGCACCAAGCCCGAGCTGAAGCCGCTGTGGGACATGCTGACGGCAACCGCCGCGCATAGCTTGTAGGGCATTTTCCGGCTGCACCGCGAAGCGTCGCGGCGAGGCGCCTAAATCGGATGCTTGGCGAGGTGCGCGAGCAGCAGCGCGTTGATCCGGTCGGGCGCCTGGTCGGCGGCGAAGTGGCCGATGCCAGGCAGAATTTCGAACTGATAGGGACCGGACACGAACGCGCCCGTGCCGTCTGCGGTGGCCCGCCCGACGGTGTCGTCGGCGTCTCCCCACACATAGAGCACGGGAACGCGGATCATCCCGAGCGGGGTACGGATCGCGCCACGCGCGCGGTACCAGCTCAGCGCCGCCTCCATCGCTGGTTCGTTGCCGAGCACCGCGAGGTGCGCCTCGACCGCGGCCGCCGGAACGCCGGACTTCAGCCATCGCTCGCGCAGACGCCGCGCTCCGTCGGCCAGCAGTAACGGCCCCGCATCCGGCGCCAAAAAAGCCCGGTGATGGCGCGAGCGATGCGCCTGATCGCCGTCCGGCATGGCCAGCGCGCGGTTGAAGGCATTGGGGTGCGGGCGCGACAACACCATGAGCGAGGCGAGACGCTCCGGATAACGGTCCGCGATGCCCCAGGCGACACTGCCGCCCCAGTCGTGGCCGACGAGGTGAAAGCGGCGGTCGCCGAGACCGCTGGCGGCCGCGATGTTCATGGCGTCGGCCATGAGCAGTTCGAAGCGGTAGTTGCCGGCATCCGCCGTTTCCGGCCGCGCGCCCGGCGAGTAGCCGCGCTGGCTCGGCGCGACCGCCCGATATCCCGCCGCCGCCAAGGCCTTCACCTGCGGTCGCCACATGTGCAACGACTCGGCAAAGCCGTGCAGCAGCAACACGAGCGGCGCATCGGCGGCACCCGCGACCCATGCATCAAAGACGAGGCCCGGCCCGATCTCGATCTTGCGCAGCTCGGTCATGCGCGATCCTCCCCGCGGCAGGCCGCTGCCGGCCATCCGACTAGCACAACACCGCGGCCGCCCGAACGGGCGTTCTTACAGGAGCCGACGTACTGTCCTCAAATCAAACATCAGAATTTCATAGCGCAGTCCTTGGCAAAGCGGTCCTCAACCTGGTCGAAAATCTTCTCTCCGGTCACGATCCTGGTTGCCGAGCCCTCCGCGACGACCGTTCGAATGTACCAATCCTGAATCGGGAACTGATTGTTGTTGAAACGGAAACTGCCGCGCACCGAGGCGAACTTGGCCTGCCGCAGACTGGCGCGAAAGGCATCCTTATTGGTAAGGTCGCCCTTGACGGTGCGGATCGCGCTATCGAGCAGCATCGCCGTGTCATAGCCATAAGCGGCGAACTCGCTCGGATCGCGCCCGTACGCCCTCTTGAAGTCTTCGGCGAAAGCCTTGTTCGCGGGAAACGGCAGATCGAGCGCCCAGTTCCCCGATGTCACGATGCCGACGGCGGACTTCCCTTGCGCGCCGCGCACGGTCTCGTCCACAAGCGGAAAACCGCCGTAGAGCGCGGTCCGGTCGAGGCCGGCTTGGTCGTATTGCTTGACGAAGGAAACCGCAAGGCCGCCCGGATAGAAGGCAAAGGTTGCATCCGGCTTTAGGTTGGCGATGCGGGCGAGCTCGGGGAGGAAGTCGAGCTGCGCCAGCGGCGTGTAGATTTCGTCAAGAATCTCGCCTTTGAAGGTCGTCTTGAACCCGGCGATGGCGTCCTTTCCGGCTTGATAGTTCGGCGCCAAGGCGACGACCCGCTTGATCCCCTTCTTCTGCAAGTACGCACCCATCGGCTCGTAGATCTGGTCGTTTTGAAACGCCACGGCGAAGAAGTAGGGGTTGCATTGCTTTCCGCTCAATATCGAGGGACCTGCGTTTGGGCTCAGCAGAAATACCTCCGCGCGCGTCACCGGTTGGACGATCGCCATCAGGACATTGGAGAAGGTCGTGCCGACGATAATGCCGGCGCCGTCCTTCTCCATGATGCGCTTGGCCTGCTCGACGGCAATTTCCGGCTTGAGTTGATCGTCGGCGATGACGAGCTCAACGGCGGCATCGCCAAGCTTGCCGCTGAGCTTCTGAAGGCCGAGCTTGAACCCGTCGACACTGTCGATGCCGAGCTGCGCCGCCGGGCCCGTCATTGTCGCGATATAGCCGATCTTTAGCGATTGCGCCTCCGCAACACATGGCAGCAACGCCAGCGCCACGCCGACCATCATGCGAATCAACATCATCATCTCCGTGCTTTGGCGCCCGCTCAGGCGCGGCCCGACGATTTTACTCCGCCGCTTGCGCAACCTCCCGCCGTTGCTCATGGCTGCGCGGCTTGGCCGCCTGGCGCAACGCCTGCATCTCGACTTGCGCCCGTTGATACTGGCGGAAGGCCTGCTCCTTGCCGGCCAGATAAGGGAGCGGCCAGAATTGGTCCTCATAGCCGTATTCGGCGGAGGCAACGAGCGTGAAATGCGGGTTGACCAAATGCGGGCGCGCCAGCGCGCACAGATCGGCGCGGCCGGCGGCGAGGATGGTGTTGACCTGGTCGGCGGTAGTGATGTTTCCTACCGCGATCGTCGGCACGCGCAGCTCGTTGCGGATCATTTCCGAGAAAGGTGTCTGGAACATGCGGCCGTAGACCGGGTTCGCCCAACGTGAGGTCTGCCCGGCCGAGACGTCGATGATGTCGGCGCCGTGATCGCGGAACATGGCGGCGACGCGAAGCCCATCTTCCGGGGTGATGCCGTGCTCAACCCAATCGGTCGCCGAGATGCGCACCGATATCGGCTTGTAGCTCGGCCAGTTGGCGCGCACGGTGTCAAAGATCTCGAGCGGAAACCGCATGCGGTTCTCGAGGCTTCCGCCATAGTCGTCGGTGCGCACGTTGCTGAGCGGCGAGATGAATCCCGACAACAGATAACCGTGTCCCGCATGCACCTCGATCATATCGAAGCAGGCCCGGTCGGCGTTGCGGGCGGCTTGCGCATAGTCGTCCCGCACGCGCTCCATCTCGCTGCGCGTGATCTCGCGCGGCACATGCATGAACTCGTAGAACGCAAGCGGGGAAGCCGCCACGAGATCCCAGTTTCCCTCGGGAAGCGGGTGATCCATCCCCTCCCAACCGCGACGGGTCGAGCCCTTGCGGCCGGAATGGCCAAGCTGGAGACAGAACTTCGCCTTGCTTTCCTCGTGCACGAAATCGCTAATGCGCTTCCACGCGGCGACCTGCTCGGGCGTGTAGATGCCGGGACATCCGGGCGTGATGCGCCCAGCCTCGGAGACTGCAGTCATCTCGGCGAAGACAAGGCCGGCCCCGCCCATTGCGAAGCGGCCGAGATGCACGAGGTGAAAATCTCCCGGAATGGCGCCGGGCTTCGCCGAGTACATGTTCATCGGCGATACCACGACCCGGTTCGCGACGACCATCTGCCCAAGGCGGAACGGGGTGAACATCGGCGGGGGCGGATTTTCCGTCGGAATGTCGAACCCCTGCTCGCGCACCTTGCCGGCGAACCAGTGCTGGACCTTGCCGACGAAATCCGGGTCGCGCAGGCGCAGATTCTCGTAGGTGATCGCCTTGGCGCGCGACAGCATGCTAAAGCACGCCTGGATCGGCTCCATGCGCCAGTAGCGCGCCGGGTTCTCGGTCCAGATGGCGCTGACATTGGCGGCGTATTGCGTCTTCTCGACATCTTCGCGCCGCGTGCTCTGATAGTGAGCAAGCGCATCCGCGACCGATTGGGTCGCTTCGAACGCCTTGAACAGCTGAATGGCGCCTTCCATGGCAAGCTTGGTGCCCGCGCCGATGGAGAAATGCGCGGTGTGGAGCGCGTCGCCGAGGAGGACAATGTTGCGGTAGTACCAGTTGGTGTTGCGGATGACGGGAAAGCGCCGCCAGTACGAGCGGTTGGCGATCAGCGGGTGACCTTTGAGGATGTGCGCCCACATCTTCTCGAGATAGGCGACCGTCTCCGTCTCGTTGAGCGCGCTCAGAAACGATTCCGCCTTGCTCCAGGTATCCTCCGGCGCCTCGATCACCCAGGTGCTCAGGTTCTGCTTGTATTGGTAAGTGCAGAGGTCCCAAATGCCGAATTCGTTGGTCGTGAAAAAGAACGAGAACGCCGGCGTCGGCGCGGTGCTGCCCAGCCAGATGAAATGGTTGCGGCGCAGCTCGACCTGCGGCTGGAAATGCTCCTTGTAACGCTCGCGGATCGCGCTGTTGATGCCGTCGGCGGCCACGATCAGATCGGCGTCCGCAAAACCGGTGAGGTCGTGGATTTCGCTGGAGAACTGCAGCTTTACCCCGAGCTCCTTGCAGCGATCCTGCAGGATCATGAGCAACGTGCGCCGCTCGGTGCCGCAGAAGCCGTGACCGGTGGAACGCACGACGCTGTCGTGAAAATGAAAGTCGATCTCGTCCCAGTACGAAAATTGCTTGGTGATCGCCGCGTAGGATGGAGGGTCGTAATCCATCAGATTGTCGAGCGTCTCATCGGAAAAAACGACGCCGAAGCCAAAGGTATCATCGCGGCGGTTGCGCTCATAAACGGTGATGTCGAAGTCGGCATGGCGCTTCTTCATCAGGAGCGCAAAGTAGAGACCGCCCGGCCCGCCTCCGATGATGACGATCTTCATAGGTTGGCCTCCTTGATTCGGCCGGCACTCTCGAACTCGTTGCGCCCGAGGCATTGAGCGATCCGTCGGGAGTAGGTCAGAACGACCGGGCCAAGATCCACTCCCAAGTCCGCTATTCATCTAGTCCGCCACTTGCAAAAGTACACGGCATTTTGCAGGGTATTTTACGGTAGTCAAGCCGCAGATCGCCATCCGATCGATCCAGAAAGGCAAGCCATGGCACCGAGGAAGCGCGTAGCCAAAACCAGCCGCCGGACGAAATACGCCGATCCTCCGCTTGGGCGGAGCGAGCGCGAGCGGGTTTTTCTTGAGTTCGAGCAGGCGCTGATCTGCGCCGCCGAGGCGTTCTATCGCTTCGCCGGAATTATCCTCGGCCCCGAAGGCAAGCTGCACAAGCTCACCGGCCAGGAGAACGTCATTCTGCAGCAGCTCATGTTCCTGCCGAAGGCACGCAGCGTGAGTGATCTGAGCCGCTTCACCAACCGCGACGACATTTCCAACATCCAGTACAGCTTGCGCAAGCTCGCGTCCGCCGGGCTGATCGAGAAGGTGCCGGGGACGACCAACCGCGATACCCGCTACCGTCCGACTGCCGCCGGACAGGCCATCACCGAGGCGATGGTCGACCGCCGGAGGGAGTTGCTCATCACGCCGAGCCATAATCTCAAGGATGTCGAGGCTCAATTGCGCGCCGCGACCGCGGCGATGTCGCTGCTGACGGGCCTCTACGACCACGTGTCCCGCGTCCTGACCGGGCGGTTCTGACTGCGGATAATTTAGCCTTGGAGCGGAACCACATTGTATTATACCCTTTAATTCGCTTGGAAGGGCCGGGGGAAGGAATCTCGCTTCCATGGTCGATCTGGCGTCGGACGCATTCATCCCGGATTATTTCCGGACGCGGGGATGGTGGCGCGACGAGACGCTCGGCGTCTGGCTCATGCATTGCGCGAGCACATGCGGCGAAAGCGACGCGATCATCACCGCGCAAAAATCATTGAGCTACGCGCGGCTTGCCGAGCGCGTGGCCGCCCTCGCGTCGGGCCTCCACGGCATCGGGATCGCCGCGGGGGATGTCGTCGCAGTCCACCTGCCGAATATCTTGGAGTTCCCGGTCGCGTGGTTCGCCATCAACGCGCGCGGCGCCGTCATGCAGACCATCCACCTGCCCTATGGCATGCGCGAGGTCGAGCACCTGCTGCGGCACAGCGGCGCCCGCGCGGTCCTGGCGCTGAGCGAGATGAAAGGCCGCTCGCCGGCCGCCGAGATCGCGGCCCTCGCGCTGACGGGACAGCAAGTCATCGCCGTGGGTGGCAAGGTCGCGAAGACGCAGAACTACGGCGACCTCGTCGCACGCGGCGCGGCACATCCGGCGCCGCCGCATGACGGGCGTGCCACGGATCCGTTCCTGCGGCTCTACACCTCCGGTACGACCTCAGCGCCGAAAGCGGTGTCCGTCACGTTCAACCATTTCCTGAGCAACGCGCGCCTCTGCGCGCAGGAGCTCGGCATCGGCTCGCAGGACCGGCTGCTCTGCCTCGCACCCTACACCCACCTTTACGGACTCTATGCTCTTGAGCTTGGTTTCGCCGTCGGGGCAGCGGCATGTCTGCTGCCGATGTTCACGCCGCCGGATTTCATCGAGGCGCTCAAGCGGACGCGACCCACCGTGCTGATTGCCGGGCCCGCGCATATCGCTGCCTGTATCCAGCAAAATCTGTTCGACGGCGTGGACCTCGGCTCGATCCGCTTCGCGGTTCTGTCCGGGACAACGGTGCCGATCTGGCTCTCACAGGCGTTCGAAGCCATGCTGCCGAACGGCAAGGTGCTGCAGGCCTGGGGCATGACCGAGCTGCAGTTCGGCGCGTGCAGCCGCATGAGCGACAGCGCCGATATCCGCTTCGGCACCATCGGTCACGCGACGCCGGGGACGCAGCTGCGCGTCGCCGACATACAAGGTCGGGTCTTGCCGCCCGACGAGGCGGGCGAGTTGCAGGTTCGTGGCTGCTCGTTGTTCTCCGGTTATGTCGGCAACCACGCAGAGAACGCGGCTTGCTTCACCAAGGACGGCTGGTTTCGCACCGGCGATCTCGCCTCCATGGACGCCATGGGCAATGTCCGGCTCAACGGCCGCACCAAGGAATTGATCAACCGCGGCGGCGTGAAATTCAATCCGGTCGAGCTCGAAGCCGCGATTGCCCTGCATCCCGCCGTGGCGCAAGTCGCGATCGCGCCGGTGCCCGACAAGATTCTGGGCGAGCGCGCCGCGTGCTTCGTCGTTTTGCACCGCAATGCCACGCTCGATCTCAACATGCTGACGAGCTTTCTGGCCGAGCAGCGTTTCGCCAAGTTCACTTGGCCGGAGCAACTGGAAATCGTCGCCGAGATGCCGATGACGCCGACGCGAAAAATCATGAAATCGGAGCTGGTGCGGCGTTTCCTTGAATCCTCGACCGCGGGCGCGCGCTCAACCTCCGGCTCCTGAAAGAGCAAGCCAAGATGGATCGCCAGTTACCCTTGCGGCTGCCGCAATCGCGCGAAGAGATCTTGCGGATTCAAGAGACGCGCAAGCGGCTCGCGCTCGAGCGGGCCAGGACGATCCCGTGGTACCGCGGGAAGCTCGATGCCATCGATCCCTCGCGGCTCGGCGAGCAGAGCGAATGGGAGCGAATTCCGATCCTCGACAAGGAGACGCTGCGCCAGCTCTCCCATGCGGAGTTCATGGCCCAATTCTGCGCCGTTCCGCACACCGAGATCGCTGAATATTGGCGCTCCGGCGGCTCGACCGGGCAGCCCGTCTTCTATCCCCGCACGCACGACGACCTCCGTTACGGGCTCTTGTCGTGGGGGCGGTCGTTTCCTTGCATCGGCATCGAGCGCGGCGACCTCTGCCATATCTCGTTTCCGATCGGGGTCCATCCCGCCGGCCAGGTGTGGGCGCGTAGCGCCGAGCTTTTTGGCGTCGGAATGGTGTGGGCGGGCGCCGGCAATGCGTATCCCTCGCATCTGCAACTCGAGCTGATTCAGAACTTACAGCCGACCGTCTTTATCGGCATGAGCAGCTTCGCGCTGCATCTGGCGAACCTCGCGCAGGCCAAGAACATCGATCTTGCCAATTCCTCGGTGCGCAAGGTCGTGTGCTCGGCTGAAATTCTGTCCGACGCCAAGCGGGAAAAGATTGGCCGCATGTGGGGCGCCGAGGTCTTCGATGTCTTCGGCATGAGCGAGGCGGGGCTCATGGGCGCGGAGAACGCCGCGCACGACGGAATTCACGTCTGGACCGACCTCTTCTTCATCGAGGTCGTCGATCCCGACACCGGCAGGGCGATCCCCAACGGGGAGGTCGGCACCCTGTGCGTAACGCCGCTGTGGACCAACCATGCAACCCCGTTCCTGCGCTGGAATTCGGGCGATCTCGTCAGTTTCGTCCCGCAGTCGCGGGGCGACGGGCCCTACGCCGAGCTCTTTCCGATGATCCGGCATGCGAACCGAACCACCGGCTTCTTCAAGATCCGGGGCGTCAACATCAATCACGCGGAATTCGAGGATATGATGTTCCGCCACGACCTCGTCACCGACTTCCAGGCGGTGCTGCAGGCCGACGATGAGACCGGGCGCGAAATTCTGAGATTGCTGATCGAGGTGAAGCGCGACTGCGACGGCGGCGCGGTCTGCGCGCAGGTCGCAACCACCGTCAAGAACACGTTCGAGGTCACCCCCTCGGTGGAGATCCTTGCGCTCGGCACGCTTGCCAGCGAGTTCGAACGCAGCCTGAAGGCGCCGCGCTTCATCGACCGCAGGCAGTAGGCGGGCGGCCGGGATTGCGTGGCGTTGCCCGCGGTGACAGACTGACGGTTCAGAAGGCTGGAGGTCGCGATGAATCAGCATGCCGGCGTGCCGTCGATGTCCGATCGCGCGGACGCGCTCGAAGAGCAGATGATGCATGAGCTCAACGGCATCGTCACCAAGTCGGTGCTGTTCAATCTCGGCGACGGCAAGGTGGAGATGGAGAGCGGTCCTTCACTGCTGGCGAAGAACCCCGGCAAGTACATGTTGATGGGTGCGGACACCCGGCTGCCGCCGATGCCGGACAAGCCGACCCTGCTCGACTATTTCCGCTGCCGCTTCGCGACGACGGCGCATCTGTTGCAGAGCGCCGCGCTCGCGCTCAAGTCGGGCCACGGCGAGAAGGTGGTCTTGGCCTGTCTCCTGCACGACATCGGCGTCGCCGGCTTCATTCGCTGCGACCACGGCTATTGGGGCGCGCAGCTGATCGAGCCCTATGTGGACGAGGAGGTGAGCTGGGCCGTGCGTATGCACCAAGCGTTGCGCTTCTTTCCCGACGAAGCCGTCGGCTACAAATACCCGGACATGTATGTGAAGCTGTTCGGGCCCGACTACCGCCCCGAACCCTATCTCGAAGCCGAGTACAAGCGCGCGCGGGACCACAAATGGTACATGACCGCGCGGCTGATCGCGATCAACGACATCTACGCTTTTGATCCCAACGCCAAGGTCGATCTCAACGACTTCGTCGATATCATCGGCAGGAATTTCCGGCAGCCGAAGGAAGGGCTCGGCTTCGACAATAGCCCCTCCGCCCATATGTGGCGCACTATGATGTGGCCGACGCGCTTCCTGTGAGGTTGTCTGCGGGCCAAGGTCACCGGCGCTCGGCGGATTTCAGGATCGCGCGCACGAGCCCGCCGGTCTCGCCGGCAAGCGCGCCGCGGCTCGGCGCCGGCCGCAGCATCGCCGCGAGCAGCTTTTCGTCCGACGCCCAATACGGGATGTACCATTGGCGGTCGACGTCCATGATCAGTACGCGGCGCCGCGCCGCATCATAGGCGCCGATCGGCGAGATGTGCGGCCCGTCCCAGGAGCCGGTGAGGACCCCCTGGTTGAAATAGACGAGCGCGATGTCGCGGTCCGTCCGCTCATTGGCGGAGAGAACGCGGCGCAGCTCCGCGAGTGTCGCCGGAGAATTGTCGGCGGGCTTGAGCACCTCGACGGTGGCGTCGAGGTGGAAGACGTCGAGGCTCTGACGCAGGTAACCGACAAACTCCGCGAAGGTCACGCCGCTGCCGTTCTCCGCCGTCTGCCGCTTCCACGCCTCGCTCGCGACCGCCTGCAGCACCGCCTCTTGCGTTGCCAGCGGATCGTCGTTGAGCGCCGGCAGCCCGCGCAGCGCGTTGAGCAGCATGGTGATCGCCGCGACCGAGCAGGCGCTGCCAGTCGCCTGCGGCACGTAATAGGGACCAAGCCGCCAGAAATCCGGCGCCGCATGGCGCCGCAGATAGGCATGCGACTGCTCGACGGAGACCGCATCCGGGCCGAGTTTCGGCTTGGCCTCCTGCGCCCACGGCGCGCTCGCGGGCGCGAGGCAAACAACAAGGGCCAGCAGCAATCCAGTGGCGTAACGCATGGGGTGGCCCTAAGCTCGGAACGGCCTTCGGGCTGCCGCTCTACGGCGAAGCGAGTGACTTGATCACCGACGGCGGCGTCAACGCAAGCACCGCGGACGGAGGCTTTGGCGTCTCGATGATTTCGGAAATCAGCATTTGGCTACCTGGTAATGCAGGCATCCCATACGTCGGAAACAGGTCGACATTGCCCCATTCGTGCTTTTTGGCTGCGGTCAGGACGTTCGTGAATTGGGGATACCACCCCTTATTGGGCAGAGCTCCATTCCAGTTGATGACGTAGCCGAAGCCGGATTTCTCGAAATAAATGGCATTCTGACTCGTCGGCAATTGACCGCCCTTAAGACCATAATAATGCGGTGCCCCACCGAAAGCGTCCAAGCCGTACATGCCCCAGGAACCTTTGGGAAATTCCGGATCGTGGAACGCGCTATATGCATAGCTGAGCATGTTCCCTACCAGATTGTTATAGAATCCGTGTTTGAAAATCGGGTTGTTATCATTGACGTTCATGGTCGCCAATATGCGTGCCATGTCTGTTGCGGCCGCGCTCAATCCGCCGGCGCCCTGCATGTTGTCCAAATTGTAATCTCCGTAGCCGGCCGGGACGACCGGCTGATTTGGGCTCATCACACTCTTTCCTGTCTGCCCGGCGCTGTCGTAGCTTGCTTCGTCTGGCGGTTGTTGACTAAGGAGAGAACGCGAGGCGCGAATCCTGGTGATATTCAACGGCGCCAGCAAAGGAGCACCGATCGCATCGGCAAACGATTTGGCGCCGCGCAGCTTGGCCACAACATACCCCAGGAACACATAATCGCTGTTATTATAGCTGTGCGCGACCTTGTTGCCGGGAGGGCCGGGGAGCTTTTCGCCGGCGGCGTACGTGGCGATATCGTTTGGCGCAATCGGCAGCGACTTGTGCAGCGCTTGGGCGATCGTTGCATCGCTGATGTCTAAATTGGGATCCAATCCCGAGGTCATCTCCAATAGGTCTTGAACGGTAATATCATTGAACCGTGGGTCCGCGGGAGGAGTCTGCAAGTTAAGGACGCTTTGCATCGTGGTGCCGAGTGCGAGCTTGCCTTCGGCGATAAGCTGCATGGTGGCCATGGCCGTGATGAGCTTGCCCACGCTCGCTTGCCGAAAGTAGGTGGTGGGCTGAACGGGAGGCGTTCCTTGAATTGCCCACGTGTATCCCTGAGCATAGAGCAAGCGCGTGTTCCAGATGATCGCCAGCGAGGCACCGCTTATTCCGTTGGCTTGCATGATGGCAAGCACTTCCTTGTCGATGTCGTCGATTCCGGCGACTCCGAGCTGAACCTTGGGCAGGTTGACCTGTGGGTTAGTAAGAACGTTGGGCTTAAGCGCCTGCGCCTGGACGCTTGCCGTCAACAAGTGCCCGAGCAGCATGAAGGCGATGACGCGGAAAGTATTCCGAAATGCGGATTTGATCTTCATTTCTTCCTCCATTCCGCTCATCGACGAGCCCGCCGTGAATGACTTCGCGAATGCTTTTCTTGACGGCGGTGTCGCGCCAGAGCGCCTTGGCCACCGGAATCCGCCGATCCGAAATTTTGCAAGCGGCTCCCTGGTCAGCGTGAAAGATAGCAATTTTCCTGACTGCGCGGTAGCCGGATAAAACACCGCGGGTGATCAACTTGCATTTCGTGACGGCAGACGACCGCCACGACGCGGCCAGTCATGAGAAAACAGGCCCTTCGAACAACAAAAAAAGCCCCCCGCCTCTCCTTGCGGAGGGGCGGGGGCAGCGTAAGCCGACGCAGCGGGTTCGGCTCAGCGGCGCAGCCTGACGGTGTGCACCTTGCCGCCGGAGGCGATGTCGTGGGCGATGCCGGCGCGCACCGCTTCGACCGCGGTGCCGCCGTGCCAGAGGCAGCCGATCGCGAGCAGCCGGCCGCTGCCGAGCGCGACATAGGGCACGCCCGAGAGGGTGGAGAAACGGCCGCCTTCGCAGAAGATGAGCACGCGGTCGGGCCGCACGATCATGGCGTCGGATTTGTCGAACGGCGGGCATTCGCCCGGCATGCCCTTGCGCAGCCAGCCCATGAAGGCCTGGGTCTGCGCGAGGTCGCCGCACAGCCCGATCAAGCTGCCGTCGCGCAGCCGGTGCACCTTGCGCTCGTGACACGCGAAGCGCACCTCTTCGTCGGCGACCAGCGTGTCGCCGGCCATGATCCCGTCGCGATAGGCGATCGTGGTCATGGCGCGGGCTATTCGGCTTTGGCCCGCGGCTTGACGCGCCCCGGCCACGGCCAGTCCTCGAGCACCAGGCCGCGCCCGTGGCGGATCTCGTCGATCTGGTGCTGCATGCCGTTGAGACGCTCGGCCTGCACGGCGAGGCTCGTGAGCACGTCATTGAGCTTCTTGATCTCGGTTTTCAGGTCGCCGATGTCGGTCGACTGGCGCTGCGAGATCGCATTGAGCGCCTGGATCGCCGCCTCCATCTTGAGGATGAAGCGAAAGATGCCGAAGGCGACCCCGCCGCCGCCGACGAGGATGCTGAATATTTCGAGGACGCGCAGGACCGTGTCTAACGCAGGCATGGGGACTCCAGGGGCTGGTGGTTGGCGGTTGGTAGTTGGTGGTCGGGCGGACCGGGGACGGAAAGTCAGAGCTCGCTGATCAGGCAGGAGAGCTGGATTGGCCGCCGGCAGGCGCTTTCGGCAGGCCTCGCCGTGCGCTGGCTCGCCTCGATCGCCAAACAAAAAGGGCGCCAACATGGGCGCCCTTCGGTTAGCGATTCGTGCGGCGCGCGCTCTACCGGGCGCGAATGCTCGACTAGCTTTTCTTCGTCTGATAGAATTGCAGGAGCTCGCCAGAGCGGCATCCGGGAGGCCTACCCATGTGCACGATCATGGCCATGGCGGTAATCACCCTGTTGGTCATATTCTTGGCTATTTTAAGGGTCAACAAGTTATCTGACGCCGATGAATCAGATAAAATAAAAAAGATTCTCTGGAGTCGATATTTAGTAGGTTACTTTCCTAAGACAAATCTTGATCAAAAAGACGAGATTGCCAATGGAGACCGTCTAATTGCCTATGTAGAGCGGATCATTGACAGGCAAATCAACAAGACGAGAGGCATCCTTCCTTTTAATTCGATCCTCATCGCTGCGTTTAACTTCGAAAGGAATAAGTTACTTGGTGCAACATCATGGCGCATTGACGTGCCTGCCATGATATCTTTCGCGATCATAGGTTTGGCAATCTCCAGCGCCCTATGCCTCGTATTGTTCTTCGTGCGTCGGGGGAAGAGCAATCATTATGAATCCTTCAGCGCCCAATTCGAGTGGATACGTGGAATACTACGAAGCCGATCAAGTGTTATCGAGTGGGCGACTATATTATCATTAGCGGCGTTTCTCGTAGGAATCGCGTCGATAACGGCTGTTGAAATAGGTGCGCAGATTTGGCCGCCGGCGGCAGCGCACGTCGATCACTGCGGAGGCGGAGCGGCCGCAGGAGCCAGGCCGGCCGCGGCGGACGGAGGCGCGGGGGTCGCGCGGTGCTTGGGCGGTTCCCGGCAATCGGTCAGGGTGGAGGCCGGCGTCGCCGACTCGGCAGGCGCGTCGCTGGCCGCGGTTGCTGAGGAAGCGCGTATCCAGCATCGCGAGACGATGTTCTTCCTGAAATAAACCTGGACTTCTTGGCCCGAGCCTTCCTGCGACCCGAAGGAAACCAGCGCGACCCCGCCGCCGCCGCGCGAATAGATCCAGACTTCCTCGCTGTTGGGCGCCGTCGAACGGCTCGTCGGGATGCCGAGCACTCTTTCAACGCCGGTCTTGTCGGTCACGCCGGGGCGTATCTGCTTTGCGTCCGCAAGATTGATCTGCTGGCCGCCGCCGGTCGACGCGCAGCCCGCAAGGATCACGCAGATGCCGCAAATGATCGAATATCGACCCACCGGAAGCTCCCCAGCCTGGGCCGACCGTAACAGAGTCTGGGTAAGAACGTAAGGGGCTAGCTGTTTGCTGCGGTGGACGAAGCGCGTCGCCTGCCGCCGCGATCCGGGCGCGACCGTCGTGCCGGGAACCGAAACGCCCCCCGCGGCTCGATCAGGTCGCCTGCGAAGCGGTTATCGGTGCGCCGGTTTTAGCCACTCGCTGCCGGCCTTGCCGATCATGACCAGGCCATCCAACAACCGAAATGAGTACAGCGTGGCGCAGTAGGCGAGCAACACGACTGCAATGATGAGGACCGTCAGCTCAGCCATAAGTCCCTCCACCAGAAATACGGCTCGGAAGCGGAGGTCTTGGGGGTACTCAACTCCGCTTCCGAGCCCCCGCCCAATTCCACGGACCGAGGAAACACACGACCTGGACTCACCGGGAACCAGATGATTGACGCTAGAATCGACTCGTGTGATTTTCAACACGCATCAAGAAAAAACAGACGTTATCCACAGATTTGCGGTAGCATGGAACGGTTGGTTGGTTGCGCCCACGCCGCGAAGCTGATGCAACATCGTGGCAGGGCCATGTGTGCCAGGGAGCGCCGTCGCCATGCCAAACCACGCGTACCGGGCCGCACTCGATTACCGCATTAAATTTGTTTCATTCTGATTCCGGCCGCGAATCGCGTATCGACGTACTCTGGACATTGAACGCACATGGGTTAGATTCCGTCAGCCGCTGGCGATGCCCGGAGGGGGAAGCCATGAGGAAGTTACTGCTTGGAGCTGCGATGTCGCTGGCCATGATGGCCGGTGCTTCGGCCGCCGACGTCCCGGCGGCCTACCCGGCGCCGATTCCGGTCGCCGTCAGGGTCCCGCCGCCGGTGTTCAACTGGACCGGCTGCTATCTCGGCCTCAACGCCGGCTTCGGCTGGGGAAGCAATAATGTCGTCGACCCGAACCCGAACGGCATTCCCACGCCACTCAATACGGGGACGGACGCGGAATCGGGCGGCGTCGGCGGCAGCCAGGTCGGATGCGACTTTCAGGCCGGCAGCTTTGTCTTCGGTGTCCAGGGCATGTTTGATGGGGCAGGGATCGCCGGCAGTCATCTGTATGGCGGCGCCGGAACCGAAACACTGGGAACCAACACGTCCTGGTTTGGCACGGTGACGGGACGCATCGGCTACGCGGTCGTGCCGTCAGCCTTGCTGTATCTCAAAGGCGGCGTAGCTTTTGTGCATGATCACTTTACGGATTCGGACCCAGCTTTTCTGTCCTTTGGGGATGCCGACACGACGCAATTGGGCTGGACGATTGGCGGCGGCCTTGAATATGCATTCCTGTCCAGGTGGTCGCTTTTTGTCGAATATGCTTACTACGATCTCGGCAAGTTTAACGCCGCGCTGAACTACGGCAGTGGCTTCATGTACACATATAATGAAAAGCAGACCTTGCAGACGGTTCTCTTCGGCGTGAACTTCCGGTTCGGCGGACCGATCGAATCGAGATACTGATCGCCTGGTGAAGGCGGATATTCAGGACTAGGAAGCGGCGCCGACCGGTCGTCGCGAAATACTGATTGCCAAAGCGTCGGCTCGTCACTTCGGCGTCGGGACCTGGTATCCCCGGGTCGCCGGCGCAAGAGTTCGGCCGGCAAATCGATTGGAGGGGTGGCGGGGGTGCGCGGGGGCGCGCTGTGTTATGGTCAAGGCGGGTCAGGGGGTGTTCTGGTCACAACTTGAGGCCAGCCATGATCAGGCTTCGGATTTTTGCCATCGCCATCGCCGCCGCTGTCGCCCTGACGGCCGGGCGCGCAGCAGCCCAATTGACGCTGGTCGGCGCGAGCGGGAATATCTGCCAGCTCAACGGCGAGACCATCTGGGCATCAGGTTCACCGGGTACGCCGACGGCGGCGCAGACGCAGTCGAACTTCGGAATGCAAGCGGCCGACCTCGGGACGCCGGTCGATAACGGCGGATCGACGCTCTATTTCCTGTTCGGCGATACCTGGCCGACCGGCCATGCACCGCTCGACCCGGTCCCGCCGGACGATTCCGTGGGCACGTCCACGCTGACCACTCCGCCGACCAGCACGACTTGTCTCGGGCTGCAACTCGCGACCAGCTCGAGCTCGCTGCCGACATTGGCCAGGCCGACCGTGACGCCCAGCATCGATCAGGGGTCTTTCAACGTGCCGTCGGGCGGCGTCTATGCTGGCGGATCGCTGTACGAATTCTTCTGGACCAATCATTGCCCCGTCCCGAACCCGGTTCCCGCCTCGCCGACCGACCCGCTCCTGCTGCCCACCGCGCCGACAGGCGCGAGCTGTCTCGAGGCCCCCACGCTCAACAGCATCGGCAGCAGCGTGCTGGGCCAATGGTCGGGCGGGAGCGACACGGTCTTCGACCAGGCGACGACCGGCGGCACGCCGGTGACGATGCCGAGCGGCTTCGTCTACGTGAATGCCGTGGATGCCGGGCATTGGCCGAATCTGGCGCCGGGCGGCCAACGCCACGTGTTCATCACCGGCGTTCCGCGCTACCGCGCCAGCGTTCCCTATCTCGCCTACTCGACCGCCGCCGATGTCGCCGACCCGTCGAAATGGATGTACTTCAACGGCCTGTCGTTCAACACGCCCAATTGGATCTCCTATACGGCGTGGGAGAGCAATCACAACGCGGCGGGACGCTGGGTGCCCCCCTCCTCCGCCGCCGAGCTCTACAGCCCCACGACGGACGAGGCGTGCGTCGGCGAGCACTCGCTCACCTGGAACGCGCCGCTCAACAGCTGGCTGCTCCTTTATAACTGCAACACGGGCGGCGAGCGCCAGATCGAGGCGCGCTACGCGCCGGCGCCCTGGGGCCCCTGGTCGGACCCGATCGTTCTCCTCAGCCCCACGCACGATCCCGGCATCGTCTGCACGCTGATCATGAGCCCGAACGGCTGCCCGGGGCCTCCCGCCCTTGCCAATATGCAGCCGCTCAAGGACGGCAAATATCAGTACGGACTTTATGCGCCCTTCGTCATGAGCCGTTTCACGCAGGACGCCACCTCGAGATTGGCCCCGCCGTGCGAGCCCATGGTCGGGCCGACCGGCACGGTGATGACCTGCGTCTTCCGCACGACGATCTATTGGCTGCTGTCGACGTGGAATCCCTACTATGTCGTCGTCATGCAATCGACGCTGCAGCTGACGACGCGCTCGGCGCCGGTGCACCCGGGCTCGGTCGTGTCGGACGTGGCGCCGATCGAGGTCGAGGGCCCGGTCACGCCGGCCCCGGGCAGCCCGGTGGAGGGCCCTGCCGCCGCGGTCGTGCTGAATGCCACGATCACCGCCATCGATCGGGAAAACGGGCTCCTCACCGTCACCGGCCCGCTCGGCAACGCCACCACGCTCAAGGCCGCTCCGGACCTGCTCGGCCGCGCCACGATCGGCGCGTCGGTGACGCTGCGCTTCGCCGACGCGGTGGTGACGGCGCTGCGCAAGGCCGACGCCGCGCCGCGCCGGGAGAGCGGCGATCCGAATACGCTCGAGGTGATGACCACGCTCGCCGACGTCGACTACGGCAACCGCACCGTCACGTTCCGGCGCCCGAATGGGACGCCGCGCACCATCAAGGTCAGCCCGAGCGCCCAGGGCCTGGAAGCCGTCCGGCGCGGCGACCAGATCGTGATGCTGCTGACGCGGGCGGTGGCGCTGGACATAACGCCGCGCACCGTCTCGGCGCAGCCGTTCGAGCCCGGCGTCAACCGTTTCGGCGCCGACTACCGCTCCTTCATCCCGCGCGGCGGTCCGCGCGATTGTCAGGCGGCGTGCGGCGCCGACAGCCAGTGCCGGGCGTGGACCTACGTGCATGAAGGGATCCAGGGACCCGCGCCGCACTGCTGGCTCAAGGCAAACGTGCCGCCGCCCACGAGCAGCGACTGCTGCGTATCCGGCGTGATGCGGTGAAGGTGTCCCCAACAACGAAAGGCGAATCCGTCAGCAATTACGGCGGTTGAATTGCAGCGTAGAGCAACACTATTGCGCGCAGTGTTGCGCGATTAACGTACTCAATTTCTGTGAGAATTACCTGTGGATGTTGCACCCCGGGCACAGTCAGCCCAAAAGAATCGCGGTAAAAAGTTACCTGACGCTGGGTAATCTTTGCGCCGCGCACGGCGTATAACCCAATGGAGGGCGACGTGAAGAAGCAAGTACTGCTTGGAACTGCTTTGTCTCTCGCCGTGGCCGGCGGCGCTTTCGCGGCCGATCTGCCGCCTGCGCCTCCGCCGCCGCCGCCGGTGCCTTACGTTAAGGGCCCGCCGCCGTTTAGTTGGACCGGGTGCTATCTGGGTGCTCAAGCCGGCTATGCGTCGGGTCGCTCCGCTTTTAGCGATCCAATTGACAACCCTCCCTTGTTCGGTGCGACCGTCAACACCCAAGGCGGACTCGTCGGCGGTCAGGCCGGCTGCAACTATCAGTTCATGGGAGGATGGGTGGCCGGGCTCGAGGCTGCCGATGCTTGGGCGAGCATCAATGGCACGTCCACGGATGTCTTCTTTGGCAGCAAGAATGAACATGCCAAGACCGATCAATTGGGGAGCTTAACCGGGCGCCTCGGCTTTGCGGCGGATCGCCTCCTGATTTATGGCAAGGGCGGCGTCGCCTGGGCCAATTCCGTTTACGATGTGAATTCAACACTTCTGGCCAGCGACTTTAACGGCTCGAGCATGCGGACTGGCTGGACCGCGGGAGGCGGTGTTGAATGGGCGTTGGCCGCGGGTTGGTCTGCCAAGATCGAATACAACCATTATGACTTGGGTACTGCCGCTCTTAATCTTGTCGGCAGCAACGGCGGCGGGACGCTTCAGGCCAACGTAAAAACGACGATTGAAACCGCTACGGTGGGTCTCAATTTCCGCTTCGGTCACTAAGGCCGCCACAACACGGTGCTCGACGCGCGGACGGCTATCCCAAGTGATAGCCAATCTGGCCCCGTCGTAGGCCATCTCTCACGACCGCAGTCATGTCGTTTGGCGCGTTGTTGCGCCGTGCGGGCCGCCGAGTCGCTGCAGAATCCGCTTTCCGACTTGGGTCTGCTTGTAGGCACGATAGGCCTCGCGGGTATAGCTGATCGAACACAAGTCGAGCATCGTGCCATCCAACTTTGACTTAACTTGGCTCTTCGTCTGATCGATCTGCCAGCCGAGCTTAAGTAAGAAGCGCATCGTCACTTGGTTCCGCATCAGGATCGATGCCTTGACTTTGTCGACCCGGACCGTGTCGAACAAATAATCAAGTATCGGAACGAATATATTTACCGTCGCGCCTTTGTTTCGATGCTCGGCTTCGCCGATGATGGCGTTCACAAGTGCTTCGTTTGCGGCATAATCGATGTCAAGCCTGACGATACCGACGTGAACGCCAGTCCGCCGCTCGAAAATTCCGATCAGAAGACGAGATCTCTGGTCGAATTTTTTTATATATTGGATGATATCGGATTTTTGCAATTTTAGTATCGGCGTGTTCAAAACGTGAGCAGTCCAGGGATCCGAGAGCCAGCTCGCCCAGCGGTCAGAGGCGTCCTCCCGTTTGATAGTCCGGGCAAAATATCTGCCGCATGGGAACCAGAGTGCTTTCTTGCGAGGCCTGTCATTCTGCGGATGCATGCTCTCTGCCCTCACGTTCGTGTCCCGAGCAGCGATATAGCTCGCCGGCGGCGAAACCGCTCGCGAACGTGCCCCCGTCCCGCGGCGGTCCGCGCGACCGTCAGGCGGCATGCCGGCGCCGACAGCCAATGCCGGGCGTGGACCCCCGTGCATAAAGGGATCCAGGGGCCCGCTCCGCACTGCTGGCTCAAGGCGAACGTGCCGCCGCCCACGCGCAGCGAGTTGCTGCGCATCCGGCGTGATGCGCTGAGGCCGCCGCAAGCCACTGATCAAGCGGCGGAATTGAGGAGAGCGCGATATCACCTCGCAGCGCGAAAGTTCCGAAGTGGACCCACTGCGGACCTTCGCGGCCCTACCTCCGTACCACTACCCGAAGTAGAATTAACCTGGTTGTTGCATTTTTGAGACGAAATGAAGCACGGAATCGAGGTATAAGAGCAACAACAGTCATTGTGTCACCAACGGGCGTTGGCAAACGAGAGGCCACGATGAAGAAACTACTGCTTGGCACCGCGATGTCGCTGGCCGTGGTGGCTGGCGCTTCCGCCGCCGATCTGCCCGTCAAAGCTCCCGAGCTGTACGTCAAGGCTCCGCCGCCAGTATGGAGCTGGACCGGATTCTATGGCGGCGGCAACATTGGGTACAGTTGGGGGACCGGCAAAAGCACTTACTATGACCCCAACTTTGGCATTTCGGGGCTTGGCGCCCCTAGCGCAAATTCGGTATCGGAAAAGCTGGATGGCGTCATTGGCGGCGGGCAAATCGGCTACAATTGGCAGGTTAATAGCGTCTGGGTCTTGGGTATAGAGGCGGATATCCAGGGTTCGGGCGAACGAGGCAGCGGCGGCTTCAGCGATCCCTACTCTGTGGGGACGCAGTGTGACATATATTGTTCCACCGTCAGCGGGTCCATAACATCGGCCATTGACTGGTTCGGTACGGTGCGCGGCCGGATCGGTGTGCTCGCCACTCCGACTCTGTTGATATTTGGAACCGGTGGCCTTGCCTACGGCGGGGTAAGCTCTTCGGGAACCATTACCGACGCCTGTGGTATTGGTGGTGGCCCTGGCGGCACCCATTGTGCCCCTCTCAGCTGGGGATTCAGTAGTTCGGCGACCCATGTCGGTTGGAGCTTGGGCGGTGGGGTTGAAGGCGTTGTTGCAAGTGCGCCCAACTGGACCTGGAAACTTGAATACCTCTACCTCGACCTCGGAAAGGTCAGTGGAACCGGCTTAGAGCCGTTCGCGGACTTCGGCCCCCTGCCTTATACGTGGAGCACGAGGATCACGGACAACATCTTCCGCGTCGGCTTGAACTACAAGCTTAGCCACTGATCGCCGCCGTCAACCGACCTGTCGAAGGCTGTTCGCGCCGCCGGTGATGCGATCGTTGCGGCGTTGCCGGCTCGGCGACGGTCGGCTGAAAGAACAGCCCAGAGACAGAATTTTGCCCTCGTGGGTTCGTTTCGTTTTCTGCTACCTACGCCATCAAATCCTCGTAAACATAAGCATCGGTTGCCGCTCGTGACGTGCCGCCGCCCGCGCGCAGCGAGTGCTGCCTATCCGGCGTGATGCGGTGAAGTCGAGGCACGTGAGCAGCCGGCCGGATTGTTCGCGAACGCGATGTCGCTTTGCGGCGGGAGAGTCCGGAAGCGCCCCGGAACAGAGGTCAGCCTACTGGAAATTGAGCTGCCACGAGACGCCAAAGCGATCATTCAACCATGCGAACTTGCGACTAAAGCCGTAGTTGCCGGGCGGCATCAGCAGTTCCCCGCCGGCCGCAAGCGCGGCTACCATTTTTTCCAGTTCTTCTTCGGTGCTGCAGGAGACGAACAGGGACGATGCAGGCGTGAATGTGAACGAGTGATGGACCGCGCTATCCGTGCACATCACCGTGAGGCCGCCGATCGAAAACGTTGCCTTCCTCACAGAACCCGCCGCGCCCGGCCCGTCTGCCCCGTAGCGCTGAATTTCGACGACGTGGCTATTCGGAATACCGAGACGTAGAAGGTCAACGCCTCCTCGGCTTTGCCTTCAAACATCAAGAATGGGGGCACTTGCATGGTCACTGTAACAGATCACCATAATGCTTCGCGGCTGCCACATTGATGAAGCGCGCAGCTGGCCAACCTCAATAGTCAAATGTCTCCAATATGGCCCAACTCGACCTTCTCAGCCGCGCCGCAGAGCACCAAACGAATTCCATTGCAAAAATAGGGCGCTGGCAGTGGCAGGCGGTTTCGGGGAGTGCCCTACCAAACGTCGGAGGGAGATCAGAACCTCCAGTTAATCTTCCCCATCACCTCTGCCGTGTTCAGGCTGAGTGTCTGCGTCGCCGGGGCAAAGACGAACGTGGGAGTCGCGCCTCCACTGCTGATCGCTGCCACCGTGCCGCCATTATAGGTATGGCTGCCGTACCAAGTGTATCGGCCCTCGACGCCGAGGCTCACGTTATGCCAGAAGGCGTATTCGATGCCGCCGCCGACGGTCGCGCCGCCGAGCGTGGCAGAGTCGGATGCGCCCGTGCCCGGAAACGTATTGGTCGCAATGAAGTTGGTCCCGACCGAGACGTTAGTCCACGCGGCGCCGCCGGTTGCGTAGATCAGCGTGCGATCCCATGCGTAACCAATGCGGCCCCGCAGCGACGCCTGCCAGTGGCTCGACGCGGTGAAGAAATCACCCGGGATGAACACCCCCGGGAGCGGCGGGGGCCCCACCGCCGTCCGGGTTACGTGCCAGTTGTGCGCATCGATGTCGCCTTCGAGGCCGAGCACATAGGGACCGGTCTGCCAGTTGTAGCCCGCCTGCCCGCCGCCGATGGCCGTGCTTGAGGTCGTGGACGAAAACGGCAACGAGCCTGCAGGGGTGGTGATGCCAAACCCCGTGGCGCCCGCCATATCGGCATGGCCCGACGAATCGGCCCATTTTCCACCGATGTTACCGCCGATGTAGAAGCCGCTCCAGGTCCACATCGGAGGAGGAGGTGCCTTGTAATACACGGGCAGGTCGGCGGCGGCTGCGACGGCAGCGCCGGCGAAAGATATCGCAAGACCGATCAGGAGCCTCTTCATCATGCTTCCCTCATAGGGTCGATGGCCCGAAAGCCGAGACGGCTGCCGAAATGAGACGAATCACCACAGGCTTGCAGCGCGCTGCGTAGCGACTGGGCCGGCCCGCGGAATCAGTAGTTCCCGCTACATCTCCAAGTATCCAACGGGAATTTGCGCCAGCCTTCCGGGTGCTGTTTGTCGTGGTCTGCGAGGGCGCAGGCGCCGCCACCGAGCCGAAAATTCGCGATCGATGGAACTGGAGTCGACGGCCGCAGGGCCGAAGGAAGCGGCGGCATGGTGGCCGTTCTGGCGCAACCAAGATCGTTTCGGTCGCGGCTCTTCCGGAGCCGTAAACCGCGATCAAGGACCTCTCCGGCGGCCTGGCCCTTTCCGCCATTTCCTGGATTATCAGTTACGATATCAGATCGCGGGCGCGACGCGCAGGAATCGGCTATCGATATCTTTTCATGCATCCAAGCGGCAGCGACCTCGCTCTCTCATCGAGCAGGGAAAACTGAAGGTCGTCGTCGACAAGACATATCCGTTTGCGAGAATTTCCGAAGCGCTGGCCTGCGTCGAAAGGGGACCGGACTTCGCCTCCCCTCCGCATGCCTCCGAAGCTCTTGGTGGCTGCCGCTTCCGGCTTCCCGGTGGTTGTGGCAGAGTTCCGATCCTCGACTTCTTGGGGGGACCCGATGCGCCATTACGTGCAGCCGCCCGCCGTAGCCTTGCTCGTTACGGCCATACTTGACGAAGAAAAGCTTACATCAATGCCGTTCCGGCCGTCAGGCACTGCGCATCGCGAAGGGCACCATCGAGGAGAGGGCGGTCGCGACCAAGGTCTCCCGATCACCGGCGCGCACCATCACGTCGCACTTGGTGTGGATCAAGCTGCGGCCGGGCTTGAGCACCTCGCCGCGCGCGATCAGCGTGTCGCCGGCGGCCGGCGCCAGGAACGAGATCCTGTATTCCGCGGTCACCGTGGCTTGGCCTGGCGGCAACAGGGTCGCGGCGGCGGCGCCCGCGGCGTTGTCCGCCATGGCGCCGATGACGCCGCCGTGCACGGCACCGCCGTGCTGCAAATGGTCGGGGCGAATCCGAAGAACGAGCTCGACCTGGCCCGGCTCGATGCGGTCGAGCCGTGCGCCGAGCGCCACCATGAACGGCTGGGCGCTGAACACCTGCTCGATGAAGAGCTTGAAATCGGGATTCTGTGCTTGAAACGCCATCTGCAAGCAGCCTCGTGCGTCCTTCGGCCGATAGCCATGCCATGCCGGTCGCCGGCCTTCAAGCGCACCGGGGCGGCAGGCGGCGCGCTCTGCTGGTCGCTGCGCGTGCTTCCGATCGTTTCGCCCGTGTGGTAACAGGAGTGCGCTCAGGAGTCCTCAGGGTCGAGGAGCTCACCATGCGCCTTGTGGCAGTTTTTGCTTGCGCCTTGGCTGATATCGACTGTCGCCTTGGCGCAACTGCAGCCCGGCAGCACGGGCGGGACGATCGGCAAGACAAACAAGTCGATCTCCGGAGGCGAGGAGTCATCTCCGCCTTCTGAAGCTCAAGAGCCCTCTACGGTCAAACGCCGTCCCGTCAGCAAAGGCGGAACCTCGCCGGACGAGGGCGCGAAAGCCGAAAGGGCTTCTGGAAACAAGGTATTTCATAACCCGACGCTGAACAGCGTCAGGGTCAACTGGTGTTTGACTGGACTTGAGGGATGCGGCCAAGGTGCCGCCACGGCGTTGTGTCAAAGTAAAGGACTGACCCGTGCGACGGATTTTAAATGGGAGGTCGCGGCCCCAGCCTACGCCCTGGGCGACCACACGACATGCACGGGCTTTTGTGGAGCGTTTACCGTGGTGGCTTGCGAATAAGCGCGCGCCGGGTCGCCGCTGAAAGAACAGCGAAATAACAGCGGGAAGCCCAGAGACAGAATTTGCCCTCGTGGCTTCGTTTTGTCTTCTGCTACCTGCGCTATCAATCCTCGAAAACATAAGTATCGGTTGCTTCAGGTGACGAGGCTCGGTCCAATGCACCAAGCGCGCGGTTGCGGCGTGCGAGGGCGGTGCGTTCGTATCGGTCAAGTCTGATGAGCTTCGGCAAAAGCCGTGAATAGGCAAGGCCGATCGGCGCCGGGCCGGCGCAGTCGGGCACCCTCGCGTCGTCTGACCTTGGACGAACTATGCGCGTCAGAAATGAAAATTGATGCCCGTGCGAAAAATGTTCTCCGTTATTCGACCGGCGGTGAGGAATATTCCGGTCGGGAGACTGGGGGTCGTAAACGTTATATCTCCCGTGTCCACAAAGAGATATTCGGCTTTCCAGCTCCAATACCTATTGATACCGTACTCAACCCCTACCCCTGCCGTCCATGTCGCACGAGACGACGTCCCGCTCAGGAAACCGTTGATCGGTCCGCTTACGGCCGCTGTTGAAACGAAATTGCCGAACGCGACGCCTGCCGTGCCGTAAACCAGCAACGAGCCCCGGCTATCGACTGGAACTCCGAATCGCACACTCATCGTGCTTAGCCACGGATTCGCGAGCGTTTGGTTGAATGTCTCCGCGCCAAATGTGAGATTTCTCGTGATATTCGGGCCCGCAGCGCTGGCATCGATTTCGAGGCCAATGACCGCCACGCCGTTTGGCCACCAACTCGGAACTGCCCAACTATATCCAGCGACGATAGTGCCGGCTATATCCGATCCTCCGATCGTGCTTGGAGCGCCGGCAACCGATAGTGTGGCCACCCCGCGGACCTCTCGGCCGCCGACCGTGCCGCCAAGATAGAGACCCGTCCAATCGTACAGGACCGGCGGCCCGTTTATATTTAGGTCCGCGGCCGCAGCCTGGGCACCGATGAATATCGATATGCACGTGATCGCGCCCGCGCAGGCCCCGGTCCACAGCTTGGCACCGCTACTCGCGTGCAAGATCTTCGCATCGTTCCGATCGCCTGTTCGAACGCATTGTGCACGCATAGCTGCTTCAACTCCGATTCATCTCTGATGAAATTAAGCCGGCATGTTACATCGACGCTTCCAGACTAAGGGGATGGAGGGATCACATGAGATAGCGCCGATCTTAAACCTGCGTCGTCGAGACGATAAATGGCGTTCGTTATCGCGTCTTGCGTCAGTCCATCCGAGGGTGCCGCTTGGCCACAAGCGGAAAATTCGGTCAATGGAACACCGGTCGACGTCAAAGAAATGGTCACAAAGTTTGTCTCGGTGCGAGTCGATGAAAATAGCGTCGGACCCCCGGCCTTGGCGCGATCTAGCGTGAACGAAGGGCCGACACTACCGGTTGCCTTTATTATGAAGGTGAACGTTGCGTAATAGACGGGGCCCCACGTCGTAGTCTTCGGTGCAGCCACAAAACTTATCGGAATTCTTACCTCTTGGCTGTCTCCAGAGTTCGTTGCAGTTACAGTAATGCTGCTGAAACCGGGCGCAGAAGTTGGAATGGAACACGCCACGAATGCCGCACCTTTGTTATCAAAGGTGAGCCATTTAGGGTCAGTGTGCGCTGGCGGTGTAGCAGGAGGAGGGGGAGGGGGAGGAGGAGGATCCCAATTGATAGTTTTGCTGTATTTCGTATTTCCGTTTTGAGGGATCTTATTGAATAGTCTGGGGTCTAGACGAAAGCAAAACGACCCTCCTAGCGGCCAACGCATCGGGTTCGCGGGGTCAACTTTGGTTAACACCTGACACTTACTATAATCGACAGGAGCAATTCTGTTTCTCTGCGGCTTGGCAAGGAAATATTTTGCTGCCACCCTACTAGCGATATTTGGTACCGGGCTCTCCACAACTTGTGTCGTTGGGTCGATCAGCGAGCCAAAATTATGAGCGACTGTTGTGTTATAAAGCCAGTCTCGAATTCCTAGCTTTCCCGAAAGATACTTGCCGTCACTTTGATACTCGGCCCCCTCGTTTAAGTATGCTTGGCGCCGGCTCTCCGGGCAAAGCTCCGGGTCCGTTAGAAGGCTCTCGAGCACGAGATAATGCTTGGCGTCGCGAAGCGACGTGGCCGTAGAATCAATCGTCCCACCGGCAGCAACGTTATAGCTCCCTGCGGTTCCGCCTTTCGGTATGAGCAATCCAGGGATTACCGGCCCAACGAGCGTTACGGATGGACTGACGCTCGCCTCAGCGTCCGTTCTGAGGCTCGTTTCAATCGACGCTATCCAACCATCGTTACTGCTGAAGTACTTGTCAGCCTCCTTGGGGTCTTTATTCATCCCTTTTATATTCAGTACCGCGGCGCATAATTCGGACAGAGACGATTTGACAATTTCTCGTTCAATAACATTTGGATTCGGCCCAGGCGGAACCGATGCGCACCCCCCTACAACAAGTGAAGAGAAGAGAATAATTGCCAAAACACGCATTCTCTGTTGCTCCCGACGGGGACAAAACTAAAACAACTTATCAACAACAACCAAAAGTCGGCGCCTTATTTATCGTTATCCTTGCAATCCCCACATTTAACACCCATGGCCGTACGGCATCATTTCACCGCCACCTGGAACCCGGCAGGTGGGCTGCCTCCACGATCCGGACGTTGCGCGCCCGCACCTCTCGCACAGTCAATACCTGAATACCGCGAGCCCGAGCACCGTCGCGCCTTTGTTGGCGACGAGACCGCCTGAGGGGCCGAAGCCGAAGCTCGGGGCGAACTCGTATTCGAAGCCGGTGTCGACCATCAAGCCGCCGGTCCGCTGGTTGCCAGCCTGGCCGCGGGCGGTACCGACGGCGGCGGAGTCGTCGTCCCGATGCAGAAAGGCGCCAGCTGCAAATCCAACCGGCATTGCCTGCGCTCGCCGCTGGCGACCGACAATTCCTGCTGGAGGTTTATGACCGTTTACGGATTTCATTGGAACGTGCGCGATCGACCGACCGCATGCCATTCATCGCCGGGGCCATGGCGCCCCAATCTCGGCCCGGAGGTTTTGACGAGTGGCCCGGAGGACTTTCACCTCCGGGCCCTGGCCGGCGTCGCCGCCGGTCTCACGCAACACTCGCTTCCAGGCGGCTCGCTAGGCCTTACCCGGGCCGGACCTGCACCGGCTGATCATGCCAGCTTCGCCGGCGCACTTTCGTTTTGTCTTCTGCACCCTGCGCTATCAATCCTCGAAAACATAAGCATCGGTTGTCGCGCGTGACGAGGCCCGGTCCAATGCGCAGAGCGCGCGGTTGCGGCGCGCGAGGGCGGTGCGCTCGTATCGATCAAGCCTGATGAGCTTCGGCAAGAGCCGTGCATAGGCAAGGCCGATCGGCTCCGGACCGGCGCGGTCGGGCAACGAGCTCCCCTGCCCCGGCTGAATGACAGCCAAAAGTCTTTGGAGAGCCATCCAATCCGGCGCGGTATCGGTTTGATCAGCGCGTGCCTGGTTCAACAACGTGACGCGCGCCGCGCGCACGCGCAGCACCGTCAATTGCGCGAGCGCGGCAATCCGCGCCTGCGCCAGCCGCTGCGGATCGGTAGCGTCATCGGCGAGCAGGACGGCAAGACGCTCGGCCTGCGGCGCCAGTGCATGGTCGATCGAATAGGCGGCCGACAAACCGTGCCGGAGGCTATTGCGGCTCGACCGCGCGCGGCCTTCGGGAGAACGCGGCCCCGTGCTGCGCGCCGCGTTGCGCCGATTGGCGCGGATCTTTCGCTCGGTGGTCATGTGACGCGAAAAGGCGTCAAGCTCTCGATCGCGAGCGGGGCAGGCTCGGCGTCGATCGTCTGGTCGCACTCTCGCCTTGACGCCGAGCTCTGGCGGTGCGCCTGCAGCTCGCGCGCGATGGCGTTGCGTCGGCGCTCGGCGGAGGTCAGCATGCGCTCCATCTTTTCCAGCTTGTCCGAATGAAGCGCAAAGGCTTGCCCGACCACCGACTCCGGCGCGAGGCCGTACTTGGCCAAGGTGTCCAAAACCCGCGACCGTCCGGTGACCATTTCGTCGTCCGTATCGGCAAACCATTGATCAGCAAGGGGTTCCGAGTTGCGATACCGTTCCGGTGTTGGAAGCACCGTTTTCAAGGTCTGAGCCAGCGCCGGCTTGAACGAAATATCGAGCAAAGATACGATGGCGCGCCGGATACGCAGAATATCCCAATTCAGGTCGGCCAAATCTCGCACCCATAGCCATTCCCTGATTCCCGAAGGATCATTTTCAATGACGAGCTCCGACAGCAACCGGTCGTAGGCATCGCGATTTTCACAGTTCAACACCGGCGGGGTGCCAAACAACTCGCGAATGTGGGGCGGAATGGCCGCCCGCACCATCTCTCTCGACGTGTGCTTGTCCATGTGTAACATTTCTCCAGTTCGTTGTTCGCGCGGGCGCCAAGGTGCCTGCCGAAAAAGCTCGGGCCTGGCAGGCATTTTTTTAGAGAGCAAGACGGCCGCCTTCGATCATTCGGCCTTCATCGACCGCCGCGAAGTCGCGCTCTTTGAGCTCCTTGGAAGAAGCAGGGCCGTCACTGAACAGAAGGCACCCCTCTGCACGGGTCGGAGCGCCGTCTAGGTGCACCACCACATGGGGAAAGTCGACGAGCCGGCGGACCCGAATGGGGCGGTGTATCAGTTCCACGCCGCAATTAAACTGAGATACCACTCCTCCAGCGGGTTAAACGCTGTCGCATGGCGGCGAAGATGAAAAACACGTGCAATCTCAAGCAGCGATGCTATTTTCAATCTTTGCGTAGTTTTGGATGGGAAGGACCAGCTCATGTCTCGGGGATCGCTCATTTTTCTTATCGTCGTCGCGGTTTTGGCCTTGGTAGGGATAGTAGCCTTTGTCGGTCGTTGGTGGCCAACTGACCCCGTACTGGCGCTGCCGATCGCAGTAATCGGCGGCGTATTCGTTCTTCTGGTAACGCTCGCTCTCGTAGCCGTCGCTTTTGCGTTGCTGGGTTTAGCAGACAAGAGCCAAGCCCTTGCATTACCGGAAGGATCGATTCGAGCAGTCATCGCACTTAGCTTGGTGATGCTTTTTACGATCGTTTCGATATTTCTCTACAATAGCTTATCTAATTCCGGCACAATTCAGACTATACACGACTTAACCGATCAGCAACAGAAGGAATTCGTAAGTAAGATTCCAAGCGCCAACATTGTATTAGTCCAACCGGTCTCTCAAGACGGTTCGACTAAGTTCACAATCTACTATCAGAATAGCAGCCATGCTGCTGAAGACTTTGCAAAACAGCTTCTCGTCCTATTGGGTACCCTCGTAACTGCTGTTGCGAGCTTCTTTTTTGGTGCTAATTCGGTGGCGGGCGTCGTCGGCAACGCGTCGAAGGTGCAGGCACCGTCACCAATAAAATTAATGGGAACCGACCCTGGTTCGCTGAAGCGCGATGGCTCTGTTCAGGATCTTAGAGTATTGGGAGAAAACTTGTCCCAAGTAAATGACATAAGACTTGTTAAAGATGGAGAGACGATTAACATAACCCAGGTCACGTCGGGCGGCTCCGAGGCCGCAGGCAAAGTCAAAATTGATAACACTCGTCAAGCGGGGAAGTGGGATGTAATCGTGTCAGACGGACAAAACCAAGGAAAATTGCAGAACTATTTGGAACTGGTGTAAGTCGCGCTGCTCTAGTTTTACTGCTTCGCCGAGGAAACCTGCCGCTCGGCAACCCGCGGGAGGCGGAAAACTCCGCCGCGCAAGCGGGCATTAGCGCTTTGCCCAACCAGTTTCGACGGCCACCATCAGTGCCGGACCAAATCGAGGGCATTGGCCAATCATGCGTGCATTGCTTGTGACCCTAGTCTTGATCACGTTCGGTCAGAGTTGGGCCGCCGACGGAAGTTCCATTGCTTACTCGCGCGTGCGGCCTCTCTTCATCCCCTCCCCCCACTGATCACCCGCAGCCTCTTCCCCGCCGGCATGTCCGGCGGCCGCCGCGGCGGCCGATCGACGAACTTTTCCCCGCAGCCGTTCCCGCGCGGTTCATCCCGCCAGCGGCAGCCCGCGCATGACGGCATGCCTCTATCTGATAGGAACCCGCGGCTACGGGGCGCCGGCTTTCTGCAGGGCGTGGCGGCCGAACATCACCATGCCGAGCGCCCAGACATGGGCGAGCCAGTTGGCGTCGTCGATCCGCACGCCGGGGATGCTCAGCCCCCAGAAGTGATTGAGGACGATGACGAGGATGCCGATGCCGGCGCCGATATAGGTCTTGGCGCCGTCGACGGCGGACGCGCTCTTTCTGATAGTCTCCATGGTCGCTCCTGCGGGTTGATCGCTCACGCGGCCCAAAGCGCGACGAGATCGTCGGGCGCGGCGCCGTCGACGATGGTGTTGTTGTCGCAAAGGCCTTCGACGCCGGGGATGCGGTGCGGACCGGGGCCGGAATTGTCGCCGTTGTTCTGCCAGAGCCAGGGGCGCTCCCAGCTCTCCTGCACCTTCCAGCTCCCGCCGTATTGGGCGAGCCAGAGCCGGTGCGCGCCGAAGAACTCGTCTTTGCCGGCGATGCGCTCCTTGGCGACATTGCCGGAGTAGATCACCGGGCGGCGGCCGGTCGCCTCGGCGACGCGCTCGAGGAAGACGCGCGCCTGCTCCGCCGTCGGGCTCGAGCCACCGACATTCTCCCAGTCGAGGGCGATCAGCGTCCGGTCGTCGGGATCGGCGACCGAGAGAAAATGCTGCGCCTGCCCTTCCGGGTCCGACAGATCCATGAAGTGATAGGCGCCCCAGAGGAGCCCGGCCGCGGCGGCGAGCTTGCGCCGCGTCGCATAGGCGCGGTCGACGCCGCCGAGGCTTTGGCCCTGGCTTGCCTTGTGGATCACGCCGACGATACCGTAGGCCTTGGCTCGGGCAAAATCGTTGACGACGTCGCCGTGATAGATGTCGATCACCAGTGGTTTCATCTGTTTGCTCTCCGAGGTTTGATGGTTTGGTAGGAAGCCACGCAAGCGGCGTAGGGTGGGCAAAGGCGGCCGAGGCGTCGCCGTGCGGCACGGTGCGCATTCCGCCGTGCCCACGCGGCGGGGCGCCGAATTCACGCGCCCGCGTGTGCACGGCGGAAGCGGAGCCGTGCATCACGTGAAAGTCGGGGGCCGCCTTTGCCCACCCTACGGAGGCGGTCGATCTGATTCTGTTGCGTCGATGCGGGCGGTCACTCTTCCGACCATTCGACGAACAGATTCAGGGTCGCGCCGGCGGGGACCGAGCCGCCGCCGAGGTTGACGGCGATCTGCTCGGCGGTGCCGCGCAAGACCACCGCCTGATCGTTGACGTCGCCGAAATGCCACTCGACGGGCGTCGCGGCGCCGCCGGAGCCCGCGGCGGACAGATTCGATTGCTGGGCGCGCAGGGTGACGCCGCCGGTGGTCGTCGGCGCGGCCGCGTAGGTTGAGATCACGGCGGAGGCGGCCGGGTTCACGGTGGTGTCGTGCAGCACGGCGGTGAGCGCGGTCGGCGACCCGCCGCTGTCGGCGGTGGTGCGCTTGACCAGCGCCACGTCGATGTTGCTCGCCGCCGTCGAGCGGCCGGAGACGGCGATGCGCTTGAGGCGCACCACCTTGCTGGCCGAGCCGGAGATCGAAAAAATATCGGTCGCCGACGCATAGGGCGCATAGGCGACGGTCGCCGCCGAATAGGTCGGGATGCGCCCTTCCCCGTTGCTGATCGCGGCCCCGGTGGGATCGACCTTCTGCAGCTGCGTCGTGTTCTTCGGCAGCGCCGGATAGGCGACGGTCGAATCGTAGACCTCCCCCATCTGCGGGTCGCCGGCGAGGTTTCTGGCGTCTTCGCCCTGATCGGCCATGCTGGATTCCTTTCGTGAAAACTGAAAAAGGCGCCGCCGGCGCCTCTGCGGTGACGATCTGTCGACGGATTGGATTTTTCGGCCGCCGGCCGCGGCCTGTACTCAAAAAGCGCGCCTGTTGATGACCGCCCGATAAGCCTGGCGCGCCGTCGGGACGGGCGGTATTTTCATGCTTCGCCGCCGCCCTGGGGGGCGCCCATGCTACGCAGGCTGCCGGGCTTGATCGCCGCGCTTTCGGCCCTGACGGGCTGCGCGCTATCGCGCGGCGACGAGCTGACGACGACCATGGACCGGCTGGTCGGACATCCGCTGTCCGAGGTGGCGATCGTCTTGGGGCCGGCGGCAAGCCACGCCGACGCGGGCGGCGGCAAGGTGGCGTTCCGCTGGGAGCACTACGGAACCTATCAGACCGCCGGCGTGGAGCACCCCTTCGGCCTGACCTTGATGGACGCCGCCCCGCAAGCCTCCCCGTCCCGATGCGTCATCGCGGTCACCGCCGCGCCGGCGCGGGCGCACGCGCGGCCGACGGTGCTCGCCGACTGGACGGTCGAGAGCTGGAACGCCACCGGCACCTGCCACTAGAGCGCTTCCCGATTATGTTGAATCGGGAAGCGCTCTAATTCTCTATATTTGGTCGCATTTCCT
>JBKQHQ010000203.1:0-6296 GCA_052148715.1 Xanthobacteraceae bacterium
CGATGCTCTTGCCATCCCCCAATAATGCCAAATTCTAACTCCAGCCGTAATGCAAAATCCCTACGTAATGGCCGCGTTTCTCGGGCCTTCTAACTCAAAAATCGCCCACTCGATTCCGCGAAGACCCCCTTTAATTGAAATGAAGGTTTTTGCGGCAGGCGCGAACGCGCAAAATTCGAGCGGCGCAAAGTTCAAGATATTCGAACCACTTCTAAAAAGCGCTGTGTTGCGGCACTTTCGACTGGCGCGAAAATCGGTGCTTAATCCCACCCAAGAAGTTATCCAGCGCTTCGAATGTGAACTTTCGACCTAAAAGTCTTTTGCAACCGCCTCCGCCAGGTGGTCCAAGATATTTCCCCAGCCCTTCGTATGACCTTCACAAATTGCCGGCGTCGGTAGACGCTCGTGGGTTAGCACGAGGTCGGTTTCATCGCCGCGCGGATTGAGCTCGACGGTTACCAACGTATTCACATTGTTCGTCAGCGGGCCCATCCACGTGAACACAAGCTTGCGCGGCCGGTCGATTTGCACATAAGTGCCGGATACTTCGCGGCTTGATTCCCCCGATGACATGACAAGGCTGAAGGTTCCGCCGGGGCGGAGGTCACAGCTCGCCTTGCAATCGACCGCGCCCGGAAAGGGGCTCATCCACCGAACCATCAAATCGGGTTTGGTCCACAGGTCGAAGATCTGCTCCGCCCCGGCCCGCACGCGCCGGCGTATCTGCACGATCGGACCCGTCGTGTCACCGCGAACCATGTTTACGATCCTTTGGCCCCAACTTGTGGTCCTTCTTGAGCTCGCGCAGCAGGCGCTCCATGGCGTCCAGCCGCTCCTCCCAATAGCGGCGCGTCCGCTCGATCCAGCCATCGACCTCGTCCAGCGAACGGGTATTGATGGAGAGAATGTGGTCGCGCCCTTTCCTGCGCCGCTCGACCACGCCGCTCGCTTCCAGCACGCGGATGTGTTTCGACACCGCGTTCAAAGACATAGGGAAGGGTTCGGCGACCTCGGTCACGCGCGCCTCGCTGCGCGAGAGCCGTTCGATAATCGCCCGCCGCGTCGGATCGGCTAACGCGGCGAATACCGCGTCGAGGCGCGCGGCGCGCGAAGCGGCTTCCTTCCGGGCTTCGATCTCAATCATGCCGATCTGTCGATCTCACTCATGGCGATCTGCCCGCTCGATTCTCGATTCCAAGAATATTCAACGAAAAGGTTGACAATTTGTCAAGCCGGCGCTTTATTCAACCTGTCGGTTGAACCGGCTTGATAATGAGGAGAGCTCGATGCTAAATAAACCTGTTGCCGCTGCAGCCGCGGCGGTCGCGCTTCTGTCGGCTGCCGTCGCCCCGGCGCGAGCCGAGCCGGTCAAGAACGTCGTCCTCGTCCACGGGGCCTTCGCCGATGGTTCCGGATGGCGGCGCGTCGCCAACATTCTTGGCAAGGACGGCTATACGGTCAGCGTGGTGCAGGAGCCGCTGACATCGCTTGCCGACGACGTCGCAGCGACCAAACGCGTGCTGGATCTGCAACAGGGCCCAACCCTTCTCGTTGGCCACAGCTATGGCGGGGTGGTCGTCACCGAAGCGGGTAATGCACCAAATGTCGTCGGCCTCGTCTACATCGCCGCTTTCATCCCCGACAACGGCGAGAGTGCATTGAGCCTGCTCTCGACGGCCCCCGCCGCCAACAATGATATCCGGGCCACCAAGGACGATTTCCTGTACCTTGACCCGGCGGCCTTCCCCGCCGATTTCGCCGCCGACCTTCCGCCCGCCGAGGCGAACTTCATGGCCCATTCCCAGGCGATGCTGGCCAAGGCCGCTGGCGGCGCGCCTGTGACGACGGCCGCCTGGCATCAGAAGAAGAGCTGGGCGCTGGTCGCCACTCGCGACCGCAACCTCAATCCCGACCTCGAGCGCAGGATGGCCAAGCGTGCGGGCAGCGAAACGATCGAGGTTCCGGGCAGCCACGCGGTGTACGTTTCCAAGCCGGAGGACGTAGCCCGTTTGATCGAACGGGCCGCAAAGGCGTCGGCCCAGTAACCCTTCCATCCGCCACGATTGGTAAGGAATCCCCATGTCGTGAACGTTCTCGACGGTGACCACCACGGTCGGCATCGGACCGAGGGAGGAAGGGCGCTTCGGCCCGACCATCGCGCGGTCGATCGCCGTGCCGAACGTTCCACGGGGCGCGGTAGAGGCGCTGGTCGCCAAGGCCCATCAGGTGTGCCCCTATTCCAACGCGACCCGCAAAAACATCGACGTTAAACTCACCGTCGAATAGGGCTCGCCCTCCAAAGCCTCGCCCTGCCCCTCGGCGAGAGCAGGGCGGGGCTGGCAAGGGCCAGGAAAGTCGAACGGCCGAGACGCCAGCCTGTACGTCCGGCGGGTAACATCGGCCGTTCGAAGACCAAGGCCGCGGTTACAATTGGTAGAGATTTCTCAATTCGGTAGGGCGGAAACCAAGGCCAGCTGCACATATTGGCAGAATTTCAAGAGGGGGGCTTGACCTACCGGATCGGATTACAGAACGGCGTCGTACCAATGCATCAACGCGAACAGGAACAACATCGCGGCGCCCATAAGTATCGCAGTTACCGACGCCGCATAAACGCCCGGCAAACGCTCGACAGGCACTATAATCACATTCGCCGCGAGGGCGAGCGCAACGAGAGCCATGGCCGCCACGAAAATTATCACCGGTATTGGCAACCGCGTTGAGTTCGTCGCAAGCCGGCGCCGCGGGAATGTCAATGCCCAGCACCCGAGAATAATCGCTATCAAGCCACTTGAAATGCGCCAAACCACTAGCGTCGAGACTTCAAACAAAGCTAACAGCGGTGGCAGGATTGAGCCGAACGTGATCATGAACCCCAGTTGAACCCAGCTGCGCGCAACGAAGCTGTCGAACTTGCTCATCTGCCCGCCGAGGATTTGCCGCAGGATCATTGTCAGGACCGACAAGCCGGCGAAGGACATGCCGACAGCCGCGATTGTATAGAGATAACCGGACGCCTCCACGTGAGCCCCCCAAGCTTACGGTCAAGCATCCACTATAACAGATCGTTGGACTTTGAGTATTGCGGTAACAACGTGTTCTCTGAGAAGGGTCAAGCACGGTTAATTTCACCAGTCCTGCAGAGGTTTGATCGAGGGCAGGACTACATCGGATAGCGGGCTGCGCCCTGTCGCTGGTACCTGCCGGCGGATGCAACCCGTTTTGGCATACCCCCAGAATATGTGATCATGTCTTAAGTCCGCGGTTCGAGTCTCAGAGGGGCGTCCGCCTCGCCTAGGGTCCCCGACAAAGCGGCGCTCCTCTTCTCGGCCGAGCCGGATTCCGCCTGTTATGTTTCCCCTGCAGGGAGTTCCACCGCCCCATCCAACACAGCCGCGGAATGAGTCTTTACGGTCCCATTCCTTGCGCCCCGATCCCCGGTTTATCCCTCCCTGTGCTTCCCTACCTTGTGCCGACGCCGCCGGCTGCATGAGATCAAATTCGACGGCTAGCGCGTGCATGCTCTACAAGGCCGGGCGCGACGTGCTGACTAGGGAGCCGATGACACCTGATCCGCGTTGGCTGGAAAGCCTGAAGGCGAGCGGCTGGCAAACGGCCGCCGTTGCAATCGCGTGCGCCTTCTTTTTATGGGCCAATCGAACGGGCTCTTTACCTCCCCTCGAGCCTTGGATGATTCAGCTCGCGGCGATCGTGATGTTCACTTGCGGGTTTCTGGCGCTCGCGAGCGTCACGAACGGTGCGATCGAGAAAATTGGAACATGGTGCACCACAGTCAAACTGTCGATCGCACTCCGCCACTCCATCGGGACCTTGAACGCTGAGGAAACCACTTGCCTCAAAGCTCAAATTGAGAAGAGCGGGCAACATTTTACCTATCGCCGTATCGCGCTGGCAGCATACCTGAGTTTGTTCGGCAAGCGGCTTTGTACCGAGGGCTGCAAGACAAGAGTATTGTCGAAATATCGAACTACGACCAGGAGGGTAAAATCAAAGCCATACATATCGAGAAGGGTGCATGGCGCTTGCTGGCTCACGAGCCAAAAACGTCTTGGGGGAGCAAAGCTGTGCACTGGATCAAAAAAATGAGTGGAAGGAAGCCTTGAATCCTAAGGGCTGAACCTCGTGCATATAGACAGCGACCTTGGACGGAAGACCAGATGGAGTTGATCTGCATAGACGATCCCGACACGATTTGACGTAATGGGGCTTATGCGACTTCAGATGGCAAGGCATGCCGCGCGCGCGGCGTCGCCATGACTCACGCTCCTCGGGTGCTCTTCACTCGGCAGCCTTCTTGAGGACCGCTACCGCCTTTGTGAGAGCGTCCGTGGCCCTTCTAAGCCCGTCTGCGTACTGGTCTGTGAGATCGACCGGCGCGCCAGCGGCGGGATGTCGCGTAACGCGAACCTGACGTAGGCCGACGGGCCCCCAAAGTTTCATGAGATTGGCTAGCTCTTGCTCCAACTCTTCAATGATAGGGTCGTAAGTTACCATTCTGGGGGACTCCGAGGTTCTGATCAATAATACGCGGTCATCGTCGTCGGCGCTAGACTCTCGTCAACCCCGGAATAATTCACACTGAGACACTACCATCCGGTGCAAAAATCAAGATATTCCCGAGAAAGCCTCCAGGCGTGACCTCAAGACGCGTCCGCAGCTCGCGAAGGCGATTGATTTCCTAAGCAAGGGCGATGTGCTGCTGCTCGCTGAGTGGGATCGCGCCACGCGATCGATGCTCGACGGAATCCGGATCATTGAACGCGTGGGAGGAGGACATCGACGCGCTAGGGCCCAACCGCCTCCAAAATGTGAATTGCCTGCATGCAGACTTTAAGGCGATATTTATGTCAGGTTACCCGGGCTATGCGATGCTTCAGGGGATCACGTCGTTCTGGGCTTGGATCAAAAGGGCGTCGGCACCACGACTTTTCGGAGCCGCGGCCATTAGTTCGGCATTAGTGCCAGGATTGGCCAATGTAGCATGGAAAATCGGCGGAGACCTGTATGATTGGGGAAGACTTCATCTATTGATTAAGACGCCAACCATCACTATGCTGGTTAGTCCACAGTTCGTGGAAAAACTTGGGAAGATTGCCGATTTTCATTGCTTGATCATACGTTATGGCGTCGACGATATGTTTAAGGCTGCCGCCCAGGCATCCGATAAGGATAAGGTCGACGGCCAACGCCAATTCAGTATCATAAACGTTGATCTAGATACGAAGCGTTCGCGATTTTTATTTAAGTTGCGTTCGCAACTTGTATTTAAGTTGCCTATTCACCCATATCTTGGGACGCAATTCAAGCTCTATGCTACACCTAAACGCAAGGGTGGCACCATAATGGACGTTGAGTCCGCTCTGCGGGAGATTAGCTCTAATATAGAGTGCCCTGCCAAGTTCGATTTGAATACCGATCCAAAGAGCCCGGCAACATCTCTGTGTGTCGAGCGGGGCGGCAGCCAAATGGATAAGGTATATTTCCTTGTCGATAAGTTCTGGTTCGCGAGGGCAGCAGGTGATATTACAAACAACTACGTGCCCCCGACATGAGGCTGCCTCCCTCAATACAGCTGCGGGTCAAACCCCGATATGTCCTTTATCAGCCCCCTGCCCTCGGCCAATCTCGTGTATGATAATATCACATATTGCTCCTAGCATCCCCGAGACCCACCCATGGATCGATACAGTAAAATCGTCCTTACAGTGATCGCAGTTGCTCTGTCAGTCATCGCATTGCAAAACTCTGGATTTGTTCCAGCCTGGGCCCAACAGGCTCGTTTAACCCAGGTTGAAATTTGCGGTTACTACTATCAGGATTCTCCAAATACCTCAGTTGGCTGTGTTTCAATCTCGCGCGATAAGCTTAAGGTCACAGCCGATCCAGCACTTTGAACCATTTGTGGAGTGCTCTGGCCCCCCGTCCCGCTCAGACTCCGCCAAAACCACTCCGCCATCCGCCATCTGTTCGACTGGCTTGTCGTCGGCCAGGTGATGCCGGTGAACCCCGCGTCGTCCGTGCGCGGGCCGAGCCATGTCGTGAAACGCGGTAAGACGCCGGTGCTGTCGCCGGAGGAAGCACGGCGCGTGCTCGACGCGATCGACGTGAGCCAACCATGGCACGCACTGCAATTCACCCGGGCGAACAGCGTAAGCGGTCTTCTGGTCACACGGTCCTGAGGGCTTGATTTTTTGCGCGGGGCTGCGCAATTCGGCGTGTCAGGCCGCGAGCGTTTCGGTGGAACGCCCGGGCGCCCAGGCCCAGGGCATGAGCTC
>JBKQHQ010000204.1:0-17501 GCA_052148715.1 Xanthobacteraceae bacterium
CGCTGCCCCTTTTGCGCAGTGTATTGGAGCGGGTTGATGCTCCGGGAATTGGGATCGTGTCGGCTTTCGGACCAATCCTGTCCTGGAGCGGCGACCCACGCCGACGGTCATCAGCCGCCTTTGACCCGAAGCGGCTGTTTGCGGCGGTGCAACAATTTCGGCCGAAGCCGAGGTAGAGCAACTCGACCTATGAGGGCGTCGACGGCTGCGCCCGCACCCAGCGAACCCGCCTAACGCGGGAATGACGCCCGAGCCTTTACAGCGCAGCCGCCGACCGAGACTACGTTTTGCCGTCTGGCCCAAATTAGCGCTTGGTGCTACGATTACTGTCTCTGTGATAGTTGCGCGCAGGCATCGGCTGCGACGAAAACTGTAGTCGGAGGCAATACATGGCTTATCACTTGGAAGGACGGCTTCTTGAAGTGTGCGACTGCCGCGTGTTGTGCCCATGTTGGATCGGGGAGGATCCTGACAACGGCACGCGCGACACCATCGTTGCTTACCATTTTGACAAAGGGACGATTGACGGCATCGATGTTAAGGGCAGAACGATTGCGATTGTGGCGCATCTGCCCGGCAACATCCTGAAAAGGCAATTGGCGTATCGCGGTTTATATAGACGACAAAGCATCCGACGAGCAGCAGGAGGCGCTGCTGAAGGTTTATACCGGCAAGGCGGGCGGCCCGGTGGCAGATGAGGATGACAGCGCCTGGCGTTTGAGCTTTAAGCTGAGCCCGCACGTATTCATTCGGGGATGAAAATGCGGGTCTCGTCATACCGGTTGAGCGTCGGCGCTGTGCTTGCCGTACTCGGCGGATTGCCCACAGTTGCGGCCGCGGACGACTTCGATATCTGCAAGGAGCAATATGGCGACGTTGGCATCGCGGCGTGCGCCAGCGCAATCGCGTCGGGTTAGGTACAGCGGCAGCAATCTTTCGACCCTCTACTACAACCGCGGCGTCAACTGGCAGGCCAAGGGCACCGTCCGGCACGCCCAGGGCGACCTCGACCACGCCATCGCGGACTACACCGAGGCGATCCGGCTCGATCCGAAATATGCGCGCACCTACTACAGCCGCGGCTCCGTCTGGCAGGCCAAGGGCGACTTCGACCGCGCCATCGCGGACTACACCGAGGCAATCCGGCTCGATCCGAAATATGTAGACCCCTACAACAACCGCGGCTTCGCCTGGAAGACCAAGGGCGACCTCGACCGCGCCATTGCGGACTACGACCAACCGATCAAGCTCAACCCGAGAATGGCCGCGGCCTACTACAACCGCGGAATGGCCAGACGAGCCAAAGGCGACACGCTCGGCGGTGATACTGACATTGCGAGCGCAAAGAAGATCGATCCGAACGTCGGCATCTGATGCCGAACCAGTGCTTGTCGGCTCTTGGCACAGAGCGGCTATGGCGGCGGGGGCGGGGGCGGTCCGCCAGTCCGCTTCCAAAGCATTCCTGTCGTCGAATGGGCCGCCAACGTCGAGCGTGTCGGCCGCAACTGACCCAGGCTGTGTGAAAACTATCACATTGAAAAAATGTACAAAATGCAATTCCTCGAAACGGAGTCGGCCACCACGTTGTCAGCATCATCAGTCTCCAAGGCGACGCAATCGCATCGAGATCCTTCTAGTCTCGCGGAAGGCGTCCGTGTTTTCGCACAGCCTGGACCCGCAGCGGACTTTCGCGCTCCGTGGGGCCGCCTCTGTTGTGCCCGCACCCTCGATGGCCGTTTCTGGCGCATAGGCCAGTTGTCGGTGCGAACGGACGGGGGCCGTAGACGACCCGCTTCCGACATATCGAACGCGTTGCTGGTCCTCTTATGATGGGGTGGGATGAATGATTTTGCAGATGCGCTTTATACCGCAACCGGCCTCATAGGCCATTCCAAGCCGTCCCTCCCCCCGGTGGCCTTCACCACGATCCCTATTGCTGTGGGTAATAATAATCGCCGCCGTCCTGGCGTGTAGCCGTATTGAGTGTCCCAACCGCCCCAGCGATTGAAGCCGAAAGCCGTCCTCGTCCCAGGCGTTACGGCGCGCAACGCGGTCGTCCGGCCGCGGGCGCATCGCGAGGCCACCCTGCGGTTGGTTGTTCAGCACCACGACAAACTCCGTTCGATGGTTGGTCTCGCGGTTGAGCGGCTCGTCCGAGATGGTGCGAGGATCGCGGCAATGCGGTCGGCGCGATGCGATCGAGCACATCCTGCGGGATGGTGATGCGGTCAAGAGCGTCCTTGGCGTTGTCGCCGCTGTCGATCGTGACCGCGGTCCATCGCAGGCACCCGTCGGTGCGGTTAACCACCGTGAACACATGCGTACCGATGGGCGGCCGTCATCGGCGCGGGAGCGCCGGCCGCGATGGGGCTCGAACGGATCGTCTCGAAGCGGCGGGATGCGGCATATCGAAAGGTGAAGAACCCGGACAAGCTGCGCTCCGCAACGGCAGTCTGCTAGTAGACTTCCGGACGATGACGGCGCAGAATTCGTTGTGTCAATCGCCGGGATGTTGCTGCGTCATTTTGGCGGCAATCCGTCGATTGAAATATCAAGGGAAAACGTCAAAGGAGGAAGTGATAAACAGAAGAATATTGACATTCGCGCTGGCGTCATTCGGGTTGTTGTTAGGCGTCAGCTTCGCTATCGCACAGCAATCCGGCACGGCGGCCGAAGTCAAGGCCATGTTCGATCGCGCCATTGCCGCGCTCAAGGCCAACGAAGCCGCCGCGCTTGCCGCATTCAACGACAAGAACAACAAGGACTAGCACGATCTCGACCTGTACGTATTCTGCTCCCGCCTCAGCAATGGAAAATTCACGGCGCACGCTGCGCGAAACTCGAAGGCGGCTTGCTCCAATTGCCATCCAAAGATAATGGAACTCAATAGGTTGCACGGGGGATCTAGCATTGACGGATGATCTTGTGATCATCGCCGGCGGCGGCATTGGCGGACTGGTGACAGCCCTGACGCTCCGTCAGATCGGCGTGCCCTGCATTGTCTTCGAAGCTGTCCGGGAATTACGCCCGCTCGGCGTTGGCATCAATCTGCAACCTAATGCTGTGCGAGAACTCTATGATCTCGGCATCACCGAGGAGGATCTCGACCAGGTGGGCTTGCCCGCAAGGGAATGGGCGCTGGTCGGGCTTAACGGCAACGACATCTATTCCGAGCCCCGGGGGCGCCTAGCCGGCTACAACTGGCCGCAATATGCGGTTCATCGCGGCCAGTTCCACATGCTGCTGCATGAAAAGGTGGTAGAGCGCATTGGGCCGGACGCGGTCAGGCTGGGCAGCCGAGTGACCGGCTACCGAAGGAATCCTGACGGTAGCGTGAGCGCAGTGATCGGATACGCCGACGGCTCGACCCGTGAGGTGAGGGGCAAGTTGCTCATCGGTGCTGATGGCATCCACTCGGCGGTCAGGGCGCAGATGCACCCCGCGCAGCCGCCCGTTCACTGGGGCGGGGCGATAATGTGGCGCGGCACGACCTGCGCGAAGCCAATACGTACCGGTGCCTCCTTCGTAGGCCTTGGTACCCATCGCCACCGGATAGTCCTTTATCCCATCTCCTATCCCGAGCCGCGGACCGGCCTGGCAATGATCAACTGGATCGCGGAGGTCACGATGGACAATAGCGACGGCTGGAAGCAGCGCGGCTGGTTCCGGCAGGTGAGTAGCGACGACTTCCTCCACCATTTTGAAAACTGGATTTGGGACTGGCTCGATGTGCCCGCCTTGATCAGGCAGGCGGACAGCGTCTTTGAAAACCCTATGATCGACCGCGATCCCGTACCTACCTGGCGCGATGGTCCGGTGGCGCTGCTTGGCGATGCCGCTCACGCGATGTATCCGACCGGCTCCAACGGCGGGAGCCAAGCCATTGTCGATGCCCGTGTTCTAGGGTCCGCAATGGTCGAGCATGGGGTTACGCCGGAGGCGCTTGCCGCTTACGATGACAAGCTTTGCGGCCCTATCTCGCAGCTCATCCTGCGCAATCGGGGCGCCGGGCCATTTGGGTTGCTCAACATGGTCGATGAACGTTGCGGCGGAACATTCGACAACATCGACGATATCATCCCGCCCGAGGAGCGCGCGGAGTTCATGGCAAGTTACAGGGCTGCCGCGGGCTTTGCCATTGAAATGCTCAACAAGGCGCCGGTGACAATCCCAAAAGGCTCGCGTGCCTGCACGGCACGAGCCATCTGAATGTCTCTGCTATCATAGAAGCGATTTGCAGAGGCGCTGCTCGAACGCAGCAACCCTCGCTCGACCGCCTCGGCGACACGGACACCAACCCGAACTCGGTCTTCGCCCGCGTGTTCGTATCGGCGCTCGGCTTATCGCTGCGTTGCAACAATCTTACGCAAGATCATCGGCACCCCCGCAAAGGGCAAGCAGAAACAGGGCCGGCAGTCCACGGTACATCCAGCTGCCAGGAAGTGTTCCGCGTAAGGCCGCCGTCGTGGGCATGGGTCAAAAAAAGGGTCCAAGCCGTCGTCGGGATTTAAATGGCCAGGACCCAAGTTTCATCAGGAGGGAGGAACCCGACCCTGACGCCGCACCGGTAGGCGAGGCCGGCCGGCGCGATTTTGATCCGCGTCAAAAGATGGCCGATGCGCCAGCGCCGGCGATTGGCCCTCGGCGCGTTGGATCGGGCGGGATGTGCAGGCGACGCCAGATAACGATCACGGTACCTTGAAATCGAACGTGTGGCACTGGGAGCAAAAGTTCTCCGAGTTCTCGTGCTGGTGATGACAGAGATTGCAATTGGACCTCTTCCCATAATGCGGGGAGTCGTGCGGATTGGTCGGCTTCACCCCGGCGCTCGATGTCGCCACCTTGTCTGCATCATGACAGCCCATGCACGTACCGGCCGGCGCAGGTTCCGCAAGCTTGGGGTCGGCATGGCAAGCGGTGCATGCAATTCCGCTGAGGGAGTGCTGGTGCGAGAGCGGCAGAACCCCGCGCAGATCGTGCGCCGTACCAAGGAGATGGCAGGCGGCGCAATCGCCGAACGTCTTGCCCGCGGGCGGCGGATGGCCTTGCGGCAACGGGTTGCTGCTGCCGTGGCACGCGGCGCAATCGGTGCCCTTTGCGTCGGGCAGGAGCTTCGCCTCCCCCGCGTCCTGTGCCGGCGCGGACGGGACCAACGCCAAGCCAAGCAATGCAAGCGCGATCGCGGCTTTGTGGCGCACGCGAGCCGCCCGCAGCAGCGAAAGGATCATTTAGGCCAATCCCCAGTCGCACCTGCAGCAAATAGCGTGGCCGCGCCGAAATGCTCGCCTCAGACCCAAGGCTTCTCGCCGGCGGCGTTGCGGCCGGCAATGCGCCCAAACACCAGGCACACGATCGAGGACACGAATCCCAGCCGCACCGCGCCGTGCACACCGCCGACGGATTCGCCGGCCGCATAGAGCCCCGGGATCGGCTTGTCGTTCGTGATGTCGGTGACGCGCGCCTCGGCGTCGACGTTGATCCCGCCCATGGTGAAATGAACCTTGGGCAGGAGGCGCAGCACGTAGATCGGCTTTTGCGCGCCGAGCGGCTTGGCATCCTTGTTGAGATAGCGATCGAACTCCTCGTCCTTGCCCTGCGCCAAATAACGATTGTAGTCGGCAACCGTCTTGTTCAGGGCGTCGGCCGGCATCTGATAGGCCGCCGCGATCTCATCGAGGCCGTTGTAAGCCTTCAGCACGCCCCGCTCGAGCATTTGCGGGATGAGGTTCGCCACATCGCCGTGCACGTTGCCCGCGTCCGCGATGGCGATGCAGTTTTGGCCCTTGTTCATGAAGTTCATGATCGCATCGGCCCGCAGCTTGCGGTTGGCAAGCTCGCTGATGAAGCGCTTGCCGGTCGAAGCGTTGACCCAAATGCCGAACATGGCGGCCATTTCCTGCGCGAAATGCGGGCCCAAGCCAAATCCTTTCTCGTCCGCGCTGCCCCAAGGACCGACCTGAATCCACGACAGTTGGACAGGCGTCGCGCCGACGCGCAACGATTCGCGCAGCATCTCCGCGGTCGCGCCCGGCTGGTTGGTCGACTGCATGACCTCGGTCAGCTTCGGGTCCTGCAGCGTGCGGAAAGCGAGGTCGGCGGAGAAGCCGCCGTGCGTCAAAACCAGGGCACGCTTGGCCTGGATGAACTTCACCCGTCCACTATTGTTGCGCGGGAAGGCATAATTCTCCCGCACCTGCACGCCCTTCACGCGGCCGTCCCCGTCCCGCAGAATGTGCTCGACATAAGTTTGCAGCGTCACCTGCTGGCCCATCGCGTCGAGCTTTGCGAGCTGTTGGTTGACGATCGCCGAGCCGCTGCTGTTGTAAGTTTGGTAGCCGCGGGGAACCGAATGGCCGCCCTCGTGCACGAGGAAGTCGGTGTATTTGACGCCGAGCTCCTCGATGGTCCACTTCACGCAGGGCCACGACTCTTGCGCGGTGATATGCGCGAGCTCGCGATGATTGAGCCCAAGACCCTCGCGCAGCATGTCCTCTTCCATCAACGCCGGCGAATCCTTGATGCCCTTCTGCGCCTGCAGCGGCGAGCCGGCCGCCGCGATGCCGCCGCCGTTGATGATCGAATTGCCGCCGGGCGTGCGCATCTTCTCCAGGATCGCGACGGTGGCGCCGGCTTTCTTCGCCTCCCAGGCGGCCGCGAGACCGGCAAAGCCGCTGCCGACGATGACCACGTCGTAGCTCTCATCCCATTTCGCCGGCATGACGCTCGACCAGCAGGCCTGCGGCGCCGCGGAAGTCTGCGCTCGCGCCTCCCCGCTCATCTCCGTCATGGCGATCCCGGCAATCGCGGTTTGCCCGGCCCCGGCGAGGAATTTTCGTCGTGTCGTCTTGGACTCTTGAGCGCTCATCTGCGGCTCCCCTTCTTGAAAATACGCGCCAGTAAACCGGAGCTGGCGGCGCAAGCCTTGATTCACATCAAACCGGCGGTGCAGCAGGCGCGGAGATCCAAGATGCGCTCGCCTACCTGCAGGTCAGGCCCGGCGGCACCGGGTGCCGGATCGCTGGTCGGCGTCGGCGATGGCGCGATCGAGACGAGACGCGCCCTCGCCGGCGACGAAGAATTTCATGTTCAGTTGCATCAACCGCCGATGTTCGGATTCAACTGCTGGGCTCGGCGTGCGCTTCCCGCCTGGAAGCGGTGGCATTAGGCTCAGGCGTGCGCCGTGATCGGCGCCGTGATAGGATTCCCGCGCCGGAGTGGCCTCTTGCCGAACCGCCATTGCGCCGAGCTGACTGCGCACCACGGGCGGTGGGCGCGACTGCGGTGTCCGCCCCCGTGTTGTCGACCCCATCGGGGCGGCGGGGACGGGCATGGGAGATGGTGAGATGATGCTTCGTTTCATCGGCGATGCGGTTCTGGCGTTCATCGCCACGGCCTCCGCGGCCGAGCAACCCGAGCAGATGTCGGGCGAAGGGGGCGGCGGGATCGCGACGGTCGGCCAGACGTTGCTGTTATTGATTCTCGTGGTGGCCGGCGTGGCGATCTGCTTGCTGCTCGCATGGGGCTTCGTCAGGGTGCTGGTGCACATTCTGGTCCGGATCGGCGTGCTGCCGAAACCGGCGGACCGCTCGGGCCGGTGGCGCATCCTTGATTACGTCGATTACGCGCCTGCGGGTGTCGTCACGACGTCGCTGTTTCCGCTCGGCACCTCAGCGGCCGCCATCACGGGGCGCCTTCGTCCGCTGGACATAGACCCGAGGACCGGCCAGAAGCGCGCCGCGCATGAAAACGGCGAATCGGGAACGACGTGAGGCCGTCTACCTCGCCTGTCCGTGATAAACCGCATTCGGTCACACGGTGCATGAGCCCGCAGGGGACCCACAGCCGAGTCTTTGCGCCGCAGCAAAACGCACGCCGCTCGCTCACCCGATCCGCGTTGCGCGCCAGGAATCAATCCCGGCCTGCTCCACCCGCAGCTTGGAAAATTGTTGGTGAGCGGCATTCACAACCGGCAACAATCTCGGGCATGCTTTGAAACGGGAATTGATAAAGACGTGCCACGTCCAACCTCATGCGCCGCACAATTTCGTGGGCAGAACGGAAGCCGACTTCGACTTCCGCCCCCCCTGCCACGCCCCCTCGCGGAGGTGTTTATTGACCGTAAGCGGTAAGCAGGGAACTATCCACTGGCTTCCGTCATTTATCGCGTCGGGATTCCCCTCGGGCGGAGGCCTCGGGGGCATTTGAAACAGGAGCATCCATGACGAATCGATTCACGAAGGCGCAGTTCACCAGGACGATCCGGCGGTGGGGGCCTCCCGCCATTGTGACGCTTGCAGCCACGGCCGCGCTGACGGCGCTGACCGCAGCGGTGCCCGCCGGCGCGGCGAATCCGCGTCCCGTGAGCAACAACCAGGTGACGGCCCGGCGCGATGCGGGTGAGCCGATCATGGCGATCGTGTCGATCAAGAACCAGCAGGTGACCATTTACGATGCCAACGGCTGGATCATGCGCGCGCCGGTGTCGAGCGGCACCGAGGGACGCGAAACCGCAGCGGGCGTCTTCAGCGTCGTGCAGAAGGACAAGGACCATCACTCGAGCCTCTATGACGACGCCTGGATGCCGAACATGCAGCGCATCACCTGGTCGGGCATCGCGCTGCACGGCGGGCCGCTGCCCGGATACGCGGCCTCGCACGGCTGCGTGCGGATGCCCTATGACTTTGCGGAGAAGTTGTTCGGCAAGACGCGAATCGGCATGCGCGTGATCATCGCGCCGGGCGACGCGGAGCCGGTCGAGTTTTCCCATCCGGCGCTGTTCGTGCCGAACGCGGAGGCCATCGCGGCTGTGCCGGCACGCGCCGAGACGTTTGCCCGCGAGGCGGCTGAGGCTGCGAAGCAGGCCGACGAGGCGAAGAAAGCCGCTGCGCTAGCGCCGCGCGAGGCGGCGTCGGCTACGGCGTCCGTGCGCAAGCTCGAATGGCTCAAGGCCCGCGCCGACGCCGAGCTCGCCAATGCCGAGCGGGTGCTCGCCGCCGCCAAGACGGACCAAGCCAAGGCTACGGCCGAGGACCAAAAGCAGAAGGCCGAGGCCAAGGTGGCGGAGCTCGCGACGCAGCTCGAGACCGCCAAGGCCGACGCGAAGTCGAAGGCCGACGCGGTCGCGGCGGCGAAGGACGCCGTCAAAGGGGCCGAGGCCAAGAAGGCCGAGGCCGCCAAGGCGGCGCTCGAGGCAAAGCTCGCGCTCGAGCCGGTCCAGGTCTTCATCAGCCGCAATACGCAGAAGATCTATGTGCGGCGCAACACGCATGCGCGATGGTGGGAGGGGGGCGAGGTGTTCGATGAGGCCATCGAGGTCCCGGTCACGATCCGCGATCCCGACAAGCCGCTCGGCACGCATGTGTTCACGGCGATGGCGCGCACCGAGGGGGGCCTGCGCTGGACCGCGGTCACGATCGACAGTGGCGACGACGCCAAGGACGCGCTCGAGCGCATCACCATCCCGCAGGACGTGCTCGATCGCATCGCGCCGACCGCATCGCCGCGATCCTCGATCATCATCTCGGACGAGCCGCTCAACAGCGAGACCAACTATCGAACGGAATTCGTCGTGGTGCTGAACAACCAGCCGCAGGGCGGCTTGGCGATGCGCCCACACTCAAACCCGGAGGGCGTCGCGCGCCGCAACACTCGGGAGGAGGACGCCTTTGGCTTCAATGGCGGCAATGGGTGGGGCAATTGGGACAACCAATCCGGCTACACGCGCCAGCGTGTCACGCGCCAGCGGGGCGGCGAGTATTATTATCCGCCGCAACAGAACTCGTGGTGAATACGCGGCCTGCCGCGCTTAGGTGGCTGGCGCGCAGAGAAATACCCGATGGCGGCCCGGCGGCCGTCCCGCTGTGAGCAACATCGGGCGGTTGGTCCGGACCATCCCAGCCAAGCACAAGCTCGCGAGCATTTCCGAGTCTGACCCACAGCGGTCCTCCATCAGGCCATCAGGCTGCCTATTCTTCGGGGTTGCGGCTCGGCCGTCACATAGCGGAGCGCAAGAGAAGCCAGACGCCCGCGGCAACGAAACCCGTTCCAGCGACGCGCGAAATCAGGCGACCGAGCGGCACCACCTTCTCGGCGAGTACGAAGATCGCGATTGCCGCGATCCAAAGGATGTTCATCACCTCGGCTTCTGTCGCAGGACTCGCGTGCGCCTGTCTGTGCTCCGAATTTATTGAGCCGAAGTGCAAATTGATATTAGATCACCGGGACAGTCCACGGATCACGCAACATCGCCTTTAAAGGCGGTGTTGTGTTTGGGAAACCAGACATAGCCCTTGAGCATGTATTGCCAATACAGAATCGGTAGACCGGTCACCTTGATCCACCAGCCTATCCAGTGCTCCTTCGCTGGGTTGAGCGGCAGCGTCGGCGTTACCTTCCCACCGTAGATGAACTCAGCGAGGATTGCCTTACCGACCCCCGTCGTCAGAGGACACGACGCATAACCATCGTATCCACCCTCGATGGCGGTGTTTCCCATCACGCTGAGAATGTTGCGAACAACGATCGGCGCCTGCTTGCGTACTGCCGCCGCGGTCTTTGAATTCGGCGTCGAGCACACGTCGCCGAGCGAGAATACGTTGGGATAGCGCACGTGCTGCATGGAATTTTGGTTGACTTCGACCCAACCCGCGGCATTGACGAGCGGGCTCGACCTGATTTCTGCCGACGGGCTCTGCGGTGGCGAGACATGCAGCATGTCGAACGGCACGGTGACCCGCTCGCCCTTCTTCTGCTCGCCCACGTTCTCAAATGTCGCCGTCTTCGCTGGCCCATCGACTGCTACGAGGTTGTGCTGATAATGCACATTTATGCCATAGCGCGCTGCCACCTTGACGAGCTCGCGTGCGAAAAAGGGCACGCCAAAAATGACCGGGGCGTGCACGTAGTAGTTCAGGCTGCAGTTCTCGATGCCCTGACGTTGGAGATGGTCGGCGACCAGATAGGCAATCTTCTGCGGAGCGCCCGGGCACTTGAACGGCAGCGGCGGCTGAGTGAACACCGCACGACCACCTGATTTAAGCTTTTGCAAGCAATCCCAGGTGTAGGTCACATGGGCGGGAGAGTAGTTACTGCACACGCCATTCTTGCCGAGCGTCTCGGTCAGCCCCGCGACCTTACCCCAGTCTAGCGCGACGCCGGTGCAGACGACGAGATAGTCGTAGGTCATCGTGTCGCCGTTGTTCAAACGAACCATGTTCGTCTGGGGCTCGTAGGCTTGGGCGGCGGCGCGAATAAGACGAACACCGAACGGAATGAGACTCTCGACCGTGCGATGCGTGCGTGCCAGTGGATAGGCGCCGGCGCCGACCAGCGTGAAGGCCGGCTGGTAATAGTGGTCCCGCCCCGGCTCGATGAGGGCAACGTCGACCCCGGGCGCACGACGCTTTAGAATCGCCGCGACGGTGATACCAGCACTGCCGCCGCCGACGATGACGACCTGATGATGAGAGGAGCCTGCCATGGTGTCTGCCTTGCTTGGCTCGGGGAAGAAACTCCCCACCGGAAACTTCCGAACCTGTAAAACATCGGCATCTTCAAGACGCTAGTCGCGGGCCGCCCGTTAGAGCGGACCGGCCGACAGGCGGGTGTCCCCGATAGCCGCCGACTGGCGTCGATGTTCGCGTTTTTCACGCCTTACTACAAGATGCCGTGGTGACGTGCCGGGCACCTTTAGCAATCGAAAGTTGTTCAGGAGGCAGATTGGGCGCCGTTTGTCTTGGTCGGAACGGCCGTTGATTGCTGCTACATCGCCGCCCGGCGCGAGTCCGGAGTTGGCAGATAGTCTCCGTCCAAGGGCAGGGCCAACTCGCGTCTGCTTTCGGAGTATTCCCGTCGGCAGCCGATTGCTGGCGCGAACGGGCGATGGCGGTAGCCTCCGTTGGGCAGCTATTCCCTTTCGCATGCACGGGAATCGTGGCAGACCCTGTCCTGTCAGCACTCTGTGAGATAAGAAATGCGCCTCCACGCCGCCGGGGCTTGTGCGATTCTCATGATTTGTCTCGGCGACGTGCCGAATCATGCCGAGAAGCGGGCGGCGCTGGCAATCGGCGCCTATGTGAACACGCAAGTCCTACCCGATCCGCGCAACGACGCCGAGGACGTGGCCGGCCGCAAGCAAATGGGGAAATCCACCGACTTCCGGCTGAGCGGAAACGGTTTTGGACTGGGGAGGACGCTCTGACAGTGCCTTCCGCTAAGAGAACGCCGAGCCGGACGACCCCGGTGGCAGAGCTCCTGCCCTTGAAATTAGGTATCGACCTGATCGTTCTCCAAAAACGATTGTCGGTGCTCCGGTTTTGCTCGCGGCGAGCCGCCGCCGTCTCGTTGATCTTGCTGAGCGCGCTACTGGTCTTCGCCGATCCTGATATAAAGCTGCTCAGCACCGCGGCGGCGCAGTCGGATCGGGTCGTCGCCGACTTCAGCCGGCGAGCGAAACTGTTTGACGCGAAGCAGTATGGCGAGGTGATCAAGCAAGGAGCGGAATTTCTCGAACGCATGCGCAGCCGTTTCGGCGAGGACAACAGCTCGTTCGACGCGGCGGAGAACATGATCATTTCGTCGTACATCATGCTTCAGCGCGATGCCGAGACGATACCCTACCTCGAGCACAAGCTTGCCAGAGAGAAAGCGCGCGGCGCGGAGAACCTATGGACCCTTTTCAGCTTGGGAAGCGAGTACGTCCCGATGGGTCGTTGCCGCGAGGCCGAGCCGCTGCTGCGGCGTGCGCTCGAGATACTCCGGCAAACGGCCAGCGCGGACGATTATCGCATTCGCACGACGCGGGGCACTCTCGCGAATGCTTATAGCTGTATGGGGCAATATGAGGAATCCATCCAGCTGATCCGGGGCAGTCTGGAATATGCCGAGAAAGTCCTCGGCCCGAATCACCCCGAGATTGCCGTCATTCTGGAACAGCTGGCCAAGAAATACTCCTACGGCTCCATGGAGGTTGAGCCGCTATTGGTGCGCGCGCTGGCAATTTTGGATGGGGCAGGCGCTCTTGCCGCTCAGCCAAGCCAAGTCCAGAAAACCGTTAATATTCTGGCCTTCCTGGCAGTCTTCTACGAATCGAGAGGTCGCTATGCGGAGGCCGAGACCGCTTACAAGCGGGCGCTCTCTGTCGCCGAAAAAAACCTGCATGGACAGAGCATTGTCGGCTCCACTCTCGCAAGATTGGCCGAGTTCTACCAAAAGACCGGTCGGGTCGACGACGCCCTGCCGCTCGCGCAGCGCGCATTGGCCATGAGCGAGCAGCTACTTGGCGCCGAAGCCAACGACACGGCGGTGATGCTGGCGCAACTTGGCGACATTTACAAAGACTTGGGCCGCTTTCGCGAGGCCGAGCCCCTCTACGAGCGCGCCGTTGCAATTCTTACCAAGCAGGTCGGACGCGCCGACAGTGCGGTTAATCGCCAAACCGCAGAGGACAATCTGGCATCGACCTCGGCAGGGCTCGCGCAAGCTTACCTATTTGAGAAGCGCTTCGCCGACGCCGAGCCTCTGTTTCAGCGCGTTATTGCAATACACGAGCGTCGTGGCGAGCACTTGATCCTCGACAGCCTCGTCGGTCTTGGAGAAATCTACCGGCAGCTCAACCGCGCGGACGAGGCCGCAGGCTATTTCGAGCGTGCGGTGGCGACCGCCGAGCGAAGGATCGCGCACAACGATCCGCGGTTCGCGCGGGTTCTGAGCGAGCGTGCCGCATTTAGAGCGCAGAGCGGTGATCTTCGCGGCGCCCTCGATTCCTCCCGCGCGGCAGTGCAGATCTCCGCGTCGCTGATCGGTCAACGGACCGTCGCCGGCTCGATATTCGAGTTCGCTCGGTTGCGGCCATATTTTGCCAGGCATCTCGCGCTCTTGTATCAGGGGTTGACGCAAAAACTGATTGGCCAGGATGCTCTCAACGAGGGGTTCGAAGCTGCGCAGTGGGCAGGCCAATCGGCTGTCGCCACCGCGCTCAATCAAACGATCGCGCGGTTCGGTTCAGGCAGCACCGAGTTGGCCAAGCTGGTGCGGGAGCAGCAGGATATTTTTGGCGAGTTGCACCGGCTCGACAAGGCTCTCATCGAGGAGCTCGCGAAGACAACCACGGACCGCGCAGCGACGACCGCGGACACGCTCCGCCAGCGGGCTCAAGAGTTTGAGCGAAGGCTTGTCGGCGTGAATGCGAGGCTCGCCGCCGAATTTCCCGATTATGCAGCGCTGACCAATCCGAAGCCGCTGACGGTGGGCGAGGCGCAGGTGCTGCTGGCGCCGGACGAGGCGTTGGTGTTCCTGCTGAGCGGCGAGGCCGAGAGCCACGTCTTTGCGCTGACGCGCGACAGAGTCAGCTGGCAACCGATCGCCCTTGACGCGGAGACGCTCACGCAAAGGGTCGCGGCTTTTCGCCGGGGGCTCGACGTGGGCGCGATCAATCGTGGGCTCGGACGGCTCGAATGCAACGAAGGTGAAGCAAACAAACGCGGCTTGTCGCGGATCGAATGCGGCGAAGCGATCGCGCGGGCGTGCGCACAATCGAACCCGGATCCGCGCGGGCTTGCGCGGTTCGACTGCATTCTGAAAGCGGCTCACATCGAGTGCGGCGAGGACGAAGCCGCCCAGCGCGGCTTGGGTCGCAAGCAATGCGCGGAGGCGTTAGCGCGCGATTGCACTGGACCGCGCGGCTTGGCGCGGGTCGAATGTGACACGCTGGTCCTCGGCCGGCCCGACCTGTTCGACCTCGCGCGCGCGCATGAGCTTTATGCGACGCTGCTCGGGCCGGTCGAGGGTCTGATCAAGGACAAGCCCCGCCTGATCATCGTGCCCACGGGCGCGTTGACGGCGCTGCCGTTCCATCTGCTGGTCACGCAGCGGCCCGCGGCGGCGGCGCCGCAGCCCGGCGACCAGATCACGACCGAGACCTTTGCGGCGTATCGCGAGACCGCATGGCTGCTCAAACGCCACGCCGTGACCGTGCTTCCCGCGGTCGCCGGTCTAAAGGCGTTGCGCGTTTCGCGGCGCGAGCTAGCCGCCAAGCCGATGATCGCCTTCGGTGACCCGGTCTTCAACCCGGACACCGAAGAGGTGGCAAACGGTACGTCTAGGGCGCAAGGGCGCCGCGTCACGACGCGCGGCCTCAGCGAATTCTGGAAGGGCCTCGCGATCGATCGCGCCGAGCTTGCCCGGGGCCTGCCGCGGCTCGAGGATACCGCCTACGAGATCACCACCGTTGCCGCCAAAGTCGGCGCGCCGGCCGCCGATATTCATTTGCGGCAGGACGCCAGCGAGACGACCCTCAAGCTCGCAGCGCTGGCCGACTACCGCATCGTTTATTTTGCGACCCATGGCCTCGTGGCTGGAGACGTGAAGGGCCTCGCCGAGCCTTCGCTCGTGCTCACGATCCCGCAGCAGCCGAGCGAGTTCGACGACGGCCTCCTGACGGCGAGCGAGGTCGCGCAACTGAAGCTGAACGCCGACTGGGTCGTGCTCTCGGCGTGCAACACCATCGCCGGGGACAAACCGGGGGCTGAGGCGCTGTCGGGGCTCGCGCGCGCGTTCTTCTATGCCGGCGCGCGGGCGCTACTGGTGTCGCATTGGTCGGTCGACTCGGCCGCTGCCACGCGGCTGACCACGACTACCTTCGACAATCTCAAGACCGATCCGACCATCGGCCGCGCAGAGGCCTTGCGGCGTGCGATGCTCGCGTACATGAGCGACGCCTCCAACCCGCGCAACGCCTATCCGGCATTCTGGGCGCCATTCGAGGTTGTTGGCGAAGGGGCGGCGCGCTGATTCCGTTGACGTCGGAGTTGAGCCCAACCCGACCTCGATGGCCGAAGCTCTGGAAAGGCCGCCTTTTTGACGACGGCGAATTGCTAATCCCTCGGAATTCGGGCGAGCGCCTTGGCAGCGTGCCTGCAAACCGTTTGGCCGCTAACCCCGGCAGAGGGCGCTACGCGCGCTTCCGATCGGTTCGGCCCTGTGGCAACATCGGTGCGCCCAGGAATTTCCCACTCGGGGGTTTTATCATGCGCCTTGTGGCAGCACTCGCTTGCGCCGTGATGCTAGTCTAATATCGACTGTAGCCTTGGCGCAGCTGCAGCCCGGCAGCACCGGCGGGGCTATCGGAAAGACGGGTAAATCGATTTCGGGAGGCCACGAGCCGGCGGGTATCGACGGGCTGTGGAAGGGAGTACTCGCCAACTTCGCGATCATGAACATCTCACTTCAATTGACCAGCGACGGCCAATCGCGAACGGTCTCGTTGCGAATGGAAGAGGCTGACGATCCTGGCATATTCGCGATTTTTCGCGGTAGTCTCAGCTCGACCGACGCGCCGACATCGTTGAGCGTAGTGGCTGGGAGATCGCAGCAAGGCCGTTCTCCCGCGGGCGGCTATTGGTGCTCGACCGCGACCGTCGGGATCGCACTTCTGCCCGACGACCATTTGTCGATAGGTGTCACCGGCAATGCCCCCGGACTGCGAGACTGTCCCCTTTGGACGGCGACTTTAACCCGCAGCAGCGAGCCCTGATCTGTTGGCAACCCGCCAATTCCGGCGAGGCCCAACTCAATGACGCCCGTCACAGTCGTCTTGGCGAATAGCGTTTTGCTGCACAATCAGACCGAGGACCAAAATGGAAAGCCCTGGACCGTCGCCGAGGATTGGCTAGAGGCGGCCCGGTCATAGACGCCGTATGGGATCGCTTTGCCGACCGCGAGATCGACGACTTCATGACCCTCCCACGCTCACGCCCAGGGTGACGAGAAGCTCGTCCAGTTGCGCGAACGTCTCGGGCATCCCACCCTCCATCCCGGCGATGGCACCGTCGAGAGCTTCCTTCGAGGGATAGAGTTCGTGCATGACCAGAAGCGTCTTGCCACCTTTTTCCTCGAAGGTCACCGTGGTGACGGCACCGTAGTCACTTTCGTCATTAGTCCAGACGAGGCGCGAGTGCGGTGTCACTTCGATGTACCTACCGAAGAACGCCATAGGCTTTGAGGCTTCGTGGCCGAACTCGAAACGGTACTTGCCCCCGACACGAACATCCGCCTCGCAGGAAAGCAGGGACACGCCTGTCGACTTCGGTGCCCACCACCGCTTGAGCAGCTCGGGCTTGGTCCACGCCTCGAACACGATGCGCGCCGGGCCGTTGAAGGTTCGCGTAACGACTAGCTCACGCTCGGACTTCCGTTCCACCGTCGTGCGGTTCTTCATGGGGGTGGGCTCACTCTCTCTTCTTGCGTCCATTGACCTTCTCCCTCCGTTTCAGTTCCTCGACAACCTTGTCCAGCTCGTCGAAGCGTGCATCCCAGAGTTGGCGGTACCTCTCGATCCATGCCGCCTCTTCCTCCAGTCGGCGCAGGCCGAGCTTGCAGGTCCGCACGCGCCCGACCTTCTCCGTGGTGACGAGCCCCGCCTGCTCCAAGACGCCGACATGCTTCTTCATGCCCGTGAGGGTCATGTGGAACTTCTCGGCAAGGTCCGTGATCGAAGCGTCTGC
>JBKQHQ010000205.1:0-13928 GCA_052148715.1 Xanthobacteraceae bacterium
CGTTCGTAGGGCGGGTTAGCCATCGTTGTCGGGTCCACCCGACATCGGTGGCATAACCCGCCGCATCGCTGGCGTGGCGGCGGATTACGCTGCGCTAATCCGCCCTACGGACTACGGACGCCTCCCCTCAAGCACGCAGCGCGTTGAGAATCATGTCCACGTTGTGACGCCGGCGCCGTGCGCAGGCCGTGGCGGTGCCTAGGTCGACGCCGAAGATGGCGGAGAGCGTCCAGTTGTTCGACAAGTAGAAATATCCGATGGCGGCGATGGTGACATAGACCTGGACCGGATCGAGCCCGGCGCGAAAGATGCCCTGCTCGACGCCGCGCTTAAGGATCTCGCCGATCGTGGCCACGAACGGACTGTGCAGCTCGCGCACGGCGTCGGATTTGCGCAAGTGCTTGGCGCGATGCAGGTTCTCGTTGTTGATGAGGCTGATCAGCTCGGGGTGCTTGCGCATGTAGTCGAAATTGAATTCGACCAGGCGACGGATGGCCGTTTCCGGCTCCAGGTGGGCGAAGACGAGCTTTCGTTCGGTGCCGCGCAGATCCGCATAGGCGCGCTCGAGGGCGGCGAGGTACAGCCCCTGCTTGTTGCCGAAATAGTGATAGATCATCCGCTTATTGACCTTGGCGCGATGCGCGATGTGGTCGACGCGGCCGCCGTCGAGGCCTTTGCCGGCGAATTCGGTCCGCGCCGCGGCAAGGATGGTCTCGCGCGTGCGATCGGGGTTGCGCCGTCTCTCGTGATTGGCGGGTTTGGTCATGTCGGCACTGAAAGGTACGATTGACAGGTATCTTATTCGATCCTATCGTTTCGAGTAACCAGGCAGTTACCAGGAACCCCGTAGCGCGTCGAGCCCCGCCGGCAGATCCGCGGCGGCAATCCTCCGGAGGATTTTTTCATGCAGCTTGTGGCAAGACTTGCGCTCGCGGCGATCGCGCCGCTCGCATTCGGTGTCTCCTCGGCGTCGGCCGAGAAATTGACCTTCACGCTGAACTGGGTCGCCGGCGGCGACCATTCACCATATTTCTATGCGCAGAAGATGGGCTGGTACAAGCAAGCGGGTGTCGATGTCGAGTTCGAGACCGGCCGCGGATCGGCGGCCTCCGCGCAAAAGGTCGGCGCCGGCAGCTCCCAGCTCGGGCTTTCCGACATGGCGGGCGTGTTGTTCTTCCGCGGCAAGGGTGCCGATCTGGTCGGCGTCATGAACGTCTATGCCAATTCTCCGCAGGGTCTCTACTGGCTGAAGAGTTCTGGCATCAGCACGATCAAGGATCTCGCCGGTAAGAAGATCGGCAATCCGGCCGGCGACGGCGCCCGCACCATGTGGCCGGCGCTCGCCAAGGCGAACGGGGTCGATCCGGACTCGGTGACCTGGGTCAATATCGACGCCAACGCCAAGCTCGGCGCGCTGAAATCACACGCCGTCGACGCCACGACCTCCTTCTTCAACCTCCACCACGTATTCGCCCGCGAGCTCGGCGACGACATGGGGTACCTCGCCTGGAAGGACGCCGGCGTCAATCTCTACGGCAACTCGATCATCGCCAACGGTCCCTGGCTCAAAGCCAACCACGACACGGCCGACAAATTCGTAAAGATCACCCAGAAGGCATTCGCCGAATGCGCCAAGACGCCTGAACCCTGCGTCAAGGCCCTGGTCGAGGCGAACGGCGCCCTGCTCTACGACAACGAGCTGCTCAATTGGCATCTCGTCTCGATCCTGATGAACGACGAGACCTCGCGCACGGTGGCGCTCGGCTGGCACAACGACCAGCGCATGCAGAACGACTACAAGCTGGTCGATCAGTATCTCAAGATGGAAAAGCCGTACGACGTCAAGACCGCCTATACCAACGAGTTCCTCGACACGAGCGTCAAGATGCCGCCGATCCATCCGCCCAAGCTCTTCTGAAATAAGCTCTTCTGAAACAATCTCTGCTGAAATCGGCGTGTCGACGGATCGCATTCAAACCACGGTGGTCGGCTCCTATCCGGTGCCGGATTGGCTCGTCGCCCTTCCCTCCGGGCAGGCATTGATCGACGCGACGCGGGTGGTGATCCACACCCAGGAGCAGGCGGGTATCGACCTCGTCTGCGACGGCGAGCTGTCGCGCTTCGATGTCGATCATCCCGAGACCAACGGCATGATCGAATATTTCGTGCGTCCTATGGCGGGCATACGCACGAAGATTACGTTCGAGGAATTGGTGGCGTATCGGGCAAATAGCGGTATGGGCTTTCGCACCCGGCCGCCTGCCGTGGTCGATGGTCCGATCGGCTCCGGCACGCTCGATCTGCCGGATGCCTGCGCGCGCGCCAGACGGCTCGCCGCAAAACCATTCAAATTTACGCTCACCGGTCCGCATATGCTGGCGAAGACGCTGATCGACCGGCATTACAAGCGCGAAGCCGATCTCGCCATGGCGCTCGCCGAGGCGCTGGCCGATCAGGTTCGTCACCTCGAGGCGGACGTGGTTCAGCTCGACGAAGCCAATCTGCCGGGACATCCGGATGAATGGCCATGGGCCGCTGCTGCTATAAACCGCGTGCTCGACGCGGTGCAGACCATTCCGGCGGTCCATCTCTGCTTCGGCAATTACGGCGGCCAATCGGTGCAGAAGGGAACGTGGAGCAAGCTCATCGAGTATCTCAACGCCCTCCACGTCGATCACATCGTCATGGAGACGGCGCACCGGCCGGCAGAGGAGCTCGCGGTCTTTCGCGATCTGCGCCCCGACATCGGCCTGGGACTCGGCGTGATCGACATCAAATCGACCGAGGTGGAGAGCGCCGATGCGGTCGCGCGTGCGATCGAGCGGGCCGAGGCGGTCCTCGGCCACGGCCGGGTAAAATACATCCATCCCGATTGCGGATTCTGGATGCTGAAACGATCGGTCGCCGACGGCAAGATGCGGGCGCTTGTTGCGGGCCGCGATCTGCACGCGGGGCGCCCCCGCCTGGCTGCGTGATCTCATGACCCTTGCGGGCCAGCGGATCATCGTGCTCGGCGGCACCTCGGGCATCGGCTTGGCGACCGCACAGGCTGCGGCAGACGCGGGTGCCGCCGTCGTGGTGGCGTCGAAGCGGCCGGAGCGGGTCGCGCGGGCCCTTGCCGCGCTGCCAAGAACCGCGCAGGGCCACGTGCTCGACTTGGCGAGCGAGGAGCAGATACGCGGCTTCTTCGAGCAGATCGGCGCCATCGACCACCTCGTTTACACGGCGGGCGAGACGCTGCGGCTCGGAGAGTTAAGTGACACGGGGCTCGATCAGGCGCGGCAATTTTTCGATGTCCGCTTTTGGGGCGCGCTCGCCGCCGCGAAATACGCCAGCGCACATATCCGGCCGGGCGGCTCGATCGTGCTCTCCTCCGGCATGGCCGGACGCCGGCCGCGCAAAGGCTGGACCGTCGCGGCGAGCATCTGCGGCGCCATGGACTCTCTCACCCGCGCGCTCGCGGTCGAGCTCGCGCCGATCCGCGTCAACACCGTTTGTCCCGGCTTGGTGCGGACCGAGCTTTGGGACGACATGACGGAGCAAGCCCGGACGCAGATGTATGACCGCGCCAGCGGCTTGCTCCCGGTCGGACGCGTCGGCGAGCCGCAAGATCTGGCGCAAGCCTATCTCTACGCCATGCGCGAAGCCTTCTGCACCGGCCAGGTCATCATCGTCGACGGCGGAGCCTCCCTGGTCTAACCAGCGGCCGCTTCGGCCTTTGTCGAAGCCGCCGCGCTATTTTTCTACCGGCACATCTTGGCGCCATAAACCGAATTTCTAATCTTCCTGCTTTGGTTGAATTGGCATCCGTGAAGTGATCAAATCGAGGCCCCTTCTGGAGGCTCGATGATCATTTCCCCCGAACCTCGCGACGAGCCCCAGTGCAGCCAGCGAAGGATTTGCCCGGATGACCCACGAAATCGTCAATTACGACGGCGGGATCACAACGACGCCGCAGCAGCTCGTCTATCCGAAGACGGTCGAGGAGATTCAAGACATTTTGCGCAATGCCGACCGCTTTCCCGGCCCGGTCCGCGCCATGGGGAGTTATCACTCCCTTACGCCGTGCGCGTCGACCGAAGGGACGGTCGTCAACCTGTCGCACATGAACCGGATCCTCGGGATCGATCTCGCGACCATGACTTTTACGGCACAATCGGGCTTACAGATCTTCGATGCCGCAACGGCGCTGCGGCGGCTCAATCTGCAGCTCATCACCAACGTCGAGATCGGCAATATGACGTTGGGAGCGGCCGCGTGCTGTCAGTCGAAGGACGGCTTGGATGGCGGCGAGGTCAATGCCCACGTCATCAAGATCAAGTGGGTAACCCCTTCCGGCGATCTCGCCGAGGCTTCCGAGACCGGCGAGCCGCAATTGCTACGCCTGGTTCGTTCAAGCTATGGCCTATGCGGCGTGGTCTACGAGGTGACCTTTCGCGTCAAACCCGTGGAGGCCATTCACTTCACGTATATTCCGCGCCGCGTGGAGGCGCTCACCCAAGGCGAGGTCGATGCCATCATCGACTCGGCCGAGGGCCTGGTCTGCTGGACCGTCGGCAAGACCGCCAACTTTCAGGTGCGTTCGCACGCCGCCAGCGCCGGCACTGTGGGGACGCTCGCCGCCGCCATCCGCCGCCGGCTGTGGAACCATACCGAAGCGCATGCCGGGCAGCTGATCGACCGCTATGCTCCGAAATCACTGCATGATGTCTTGCAAAACACCTGGTTTTTAGGATCACGAACGGTCTTCTCGGCGTTGCACCTCATCGGCGGCTTCACCCTCGACAACCCGGACAAGATCGTCGACTACCGCAGCACGCCACCGTCGTGCAAGTATGCTTTCACGTTCTGGGCCTTCCCGCGCCAGCAGTGGCTCGCCACGCTGAAGGAATATCTGGCATTCGCCGATCAACATTTCGAAAAATACGGCTTCCGCTGCAACATGGCGCTCGGCTCGTATTTCATCCGCCAGCACACGAGCTCGCTCTTGTCCTATGCGAACGATGGCGACATTTTTTCGATCGACCCGATCCATGCCTACACGGACAAGCCCGCTTGGGACCGTTTCCTGCAGGAGTTCAACGCGTTTTCCTATGACCGAAACGGCATCCCGCTGCTGAACCAGAGTCCCTTTGTCGAGAAGAAGCACGTCGAAAAAGCCTTCGGGGAGCGATGGCGAGAATTCTCCCACTGGGTGAAGACGCAGGACCCCTCGGGCCGCATGTTAAACCCGTTCTTCGCAGCACTGCTGTCGGATTAGACCGGATTTAGATGTTTAACAAACAAACCCTCCACGTCATGGCCGTGCTCGTCACGGCCATCCACGACTTTCTTGGGGTACGAAGACGTGGATGACCGCAACAAGTGCGGCCATGACGCACGGAGGCTTGTTGTTCTCGGTCGACCGACGTGGGACCGGCCTAATCCTGCAATTCCTGCAGCAAGGCTTGGGCCTCGGCCCGGTCGCCCCGCACCGGCTCGTTCAAGAACGGCTGCATGGCCTGCTCGATCAGCTCGCGAATGCCATCGCGTTGACCGCGTCGCAAACGGTGGCGCGCGAGATCGACGGCGGCGCGCAGCGCAAAGCCGCAGTCGCCGCGACCTTTGGCCAGCGCTAGCGCGCGCTCGAAGCATTCGCGAGCGCGCACCGCATCGGCGGGTTCCTCGCGCTCGGCAAGCCTGCCTTCGATGCGCCAGCACTCAGGCTCATACCAGCGCTCGCCGCCGCTCCCGATCATGTCGCGCGCTTGCGCCAGGCAGGGCTTGGCCTCGACCAGATCACCGGCGCGGCTGTAGGCCTCGCCGAGCCAGCACAGATAGGTGGGCATCCAATAGACGAAATTGGCTTGCCGGAGCGGCTCGCGCTGGCCGACCAGTGTTTCGATCCCTTGGGCGACACGGTCCGACTGGGTCTCGCACCAGCCGATGAATATGCGCGCCACCATGGCCCAGAACGGCAGCTCCCGTTCGGTCGCGGCAATCAGCACGCGGCGCGCGAGCTTTTCGACCCGATCGACATCGCGCTCGAGCGTGTAGAACATCGAAAGGTGCGTGAAGGCGTAACCGAGCGTATGGGCATGGCCGACCTCCAGCGCATACGACATTGCACGCTCGGCATGTCCCGCGGCGACGGTGATCTTTCCCAAAAGCCACGAGGTAATGCACAGGTGCGACAACGTCATCACCCGGATGTCGGTGCCGTAGTCGGTCGTCTGATCGATGCCCGCATCATACAGCGCCAGGGCGCGTTCGAGCTGCGCATGCGCTCCCCTGATCTCGCCGCTCGTCAACAATGAGGTGCCCACCAGCCGGTGGCCGACCATGCGATCGGATCGCGTGCCGTTCCGCTCGGCGAGCGCCAAAAATTCTTCGGCGAGCCTGCAGGCACCTTCGATATCGCCGGTCACCCGATCATAGGACCAGCCCGCATAGAGCGCCGGGTAAATCCGCGATTCTGCCTTCAAGGCGCGGCAGAGATCGACGGCACGGCGACTGACCTCGGCCACGGCAGGGGCGCCATAACCCTGGGCCGCAATCGAGGGCCCGACCAGAGCCAACTGCACATCGAACTCGAGCGCGTCGCGCTCGGCGCCCGCCGGCAGATTCGCAATCCGCACCAAGGCGGTCCGCAACTGGGCGATGGCCTCGATGTGGGCCGAGCGCTCGGCGGCGCGGGCGGCGGCCGCAAGCCAAGTCCGCGCGGCTTTGGCAATCAGGCCGGCCTCCGAAAAATGCTGCGCCAAGTAATCGGGCTCGGCGTCGGCCAATTCCGGGAATTTGGTTTCGATCGCCTCCGCCACCCGCGCGTGCAGCTCCCGGCGTTCGCGTCTCAGCAAGGAAAAGTAGGCCACGTCGCGGACCAGAGCGTGCTTGAAGGAATATACCGGCTCGGGATCCTCGCCCTCCAAGCGGATCAAGTCCGACTCCACGAGATGGGCAATCCCGGCCGCGAGCGCCGCGTCGTCTTTCATCATTGCCGCCAGCAGCGGAGGCGAAAAGGTGCGGCCCAGCACCGAGGCAAGCTGCGCCGTGCATTTGGCGCCGCCGAGCCGATCAAGCCGGATCATCAGCGAATCGTACAGGGCCGACGGCACCTCGTGCGATTCGATGAAGTCGGTCTCCGCTGCATCCAGTTGCCCGGTTTCGGCGGCCGCGGCGGAAAGTTCCTCAACAAAAAGCGGAACACCGTCGCAACGCTCCACGATCCGGTCGAGCAGCCGGTCCGGCACTTGCCTCCCCCGGGCCGCCGACTGCGCGAGCTCACGGCAGTCGGCGTTCTCGAGCCGCGCCAAGTCAATCCGACAGATCTTATCTGAGCCGTCGCGGGTCTGGCCCGGCTCGGTGCGCCTGGTGATCAACAAGAGAATACGCAGCCCGCGGAGCTTGGTGATCAGCCGGCCGACCAGGTCTCGCGTCGATGGGTCCGCCCATTGCAAGTCCTCGACCAACACGATGCCAGGCTCCGTCGATCCCCGTGCGGTCAAGAGCCGCAACAGCAGCTCGCGGGTCCGGCGGCGCGCCTCCTGCGGATCGAGGTCGCGCAATGTCGGCGGCGGAGGGATCGGTAGACCGAGCAAGGCTCCGATCTGATAGGTCGGTTCGTCGGCGGCGCCGTTAGACTCGTCCAAGAACTGCTGGAGCCGGGGGATGTTGCGCTCGACGCCGTCGTCGCGACGGATGCCGACCTTTTTCTCAAGCTGCCGAATGACCGGATAGAACGGCACATTTTGGTGATTGGCAGAAGCCCGCAATTCGAAGATCGACCGTTGCGGCAGGCCGCTCCGCTCGATCAGCTCATGCGCCAATCTCGACTTGCCGATGCCCGCCTCGCCTTGGATTTCGACCGCCTGACCTTGCCCGGACCGGGCGAGCTCCCACAGCCGCAGCAGCTGCTCGAGCTCGCGTGCCCGGTTCACGAGCGGCAAGAGCTTCGTTTGCCGCACCAGCGGCGGAACGTCCGCCGCCCCCTCGCCGAGGACCGCGAAAGCGTCAATTTGCCGCGACAGCCCCTTCAAGGGGCGCGCGCCCAGCGCCTGCAACTGGAACTTTCCCCGCAGCAGACGCTGCGTTTCGCCGCTGATCACGATCGAATCGCGCTCGCCGATCTCTTGCAGGCGGGCGGCGATGTTGGGCGTGTCGCCGACGATCTCGGTGGCGCCGTGCACGTGCCCGGCCGCAGCCGTCCCGATCACGGCCACGCCGGTGTGAATTCCGATCCGCACGCAAATGGTCTCGCCGAGTGCCGCCGCCGTTCGGGTGCTCAGCTCCTTGATGCTCGGTAGCAACGACAGTGCCGCGCGCACCGCGCTCTCGGCCTCGTTCTCGGATGTGAGCGGATAGCCGAACTCCGCTCTGATCCCGTCGCCGATATAATTGATAACTTTACCGCCCGAGGCTTCGATGCACCGGGTCGAGAGGTGCTGGAACTCGAGCAGGACGTCGCGCAGATCCTCCGGATCGCAGCGCTCGGACAGACCCGTGGAATCGGCGATGTCGCAGAAGAGTACCGTGACCTGCCGTCGCTCACTCCTTCCAGAATCATGGTCCATAAGCACGCAGTGTCATCCGATGCATTAAGACACGCAACTTGCGTTTGGTGGCGGAGATCTTTCACGCGCTCTCTGGTAGTGTGGAGGCTAGCGCGTCGGGGCGCCATCAGCGCTGACAGGATGCGGGATCGAGCTAATTACAGCTCGATCATTTCAGCCGTTTGACAAACGACCTTTCGACCCGCGTACCTTGGATCGGAAATCCGTCACGGGCGTTATGCTTGCGCGCCTAAATCGATCGCAACGGATCGGAGGTTTTTATGTTGTCCGTCGTCAACACGCCCGACCAAGCCGAGCCGGTCGCGCTGCGGCAGGTCGATGAGCCTGTCCCGGCCCCGAACGAGGCCGTCGTCGCCATCGCGGCCTTCTCGCTCAACCGCGGCGAGCTCGCATTGCTCGAACGGCGGACGGCGGGGTGGCGGCCGGGACAAGACGTAGCCGGTACGGTGGTGCAGCCGGCCGCGGACGGCTCCGGCCCGCCAAAAGGCGCCCGCGTCGTCGGATTGACCGAGGGCGCCGACTGGTCGGAAAGGGCGGCGGTGCGCACCAGCCGGATGGCCGTTCTTGCAGACGGTACCCGGTTCGAGGACGCGGCCGTCCTGCCGATTCCGGGATTGACGGCGCTGCGCGCCCTGCGGCGCGGTGGCTTCCTGCTCGACAAATCGGTGATGATCACGGGCGCGACCGGCATCGTCGGCAGCCTCGCGATCGAGCTCGCGCAAGCCGCCGGCGCGCGGGTCACCGCGGTCGCCAGGGGCGACGCCGCCGCCAAGCTGCGTGAACTCGGGGCCGCCGACGTAGTCGCGACACCGACCGATGCCCAAGGACCGTTTCACTTGATCCTGGAATCGGTCGGCGGCGAAACGCTCAAAGGCGCCATGGCGCGCGTCGCCCCCGCCGGCGTCATCGTCGTCTATGGCAACACGTCACGTGAGCCCGCACCTTTCAGCTTCATGGATTTCGCCACCGCGCAGAACGCGCGCATCGAGACCCTTTTTCACTACACGGAAGAGCCCTCGGAACAGGCCTTTGGCGCCGACCTCGCCTTGCTCGCCGCCCTTTTGGGCACCGGAAAGCTCACGCCGCCGATCAGCGGCGAGCATGATTGGACGCAGCTGCCGCAGGTCATCAAGACGCTGCGCGCCGGACGTTTCCGCGGCAAGCCCGTGTTTCGGGTGACCCGGGCGCGGTGAGCATTTCATGCGGCGCAGCACCGGCCCGCGCAGCTCCATGTGCCGCCCGCCGAAGCGGCAGCACAACGTCAACGTGTTGCGCATAACGCGTCCGAATTCGGACAATCTCGCTTGGCTGTACCAACACGACTTCACCCGCGCTTCTGATACCTCTTCCGCATAGTACGCGAGAGTTGCCGCAAGTCCTTGGGTACTTGTTGCAGGTCGCTACCGGGAGTAGCGTCTTTTCCTGAACCTGACTTCAGGGGCGCAGGGAGGAATGCAATGCTATTGAAGAATATCAAAGTGGTCGGCCTGCGCAGCATAGAGCAAACACAAATGCTCGGCTGTGGCGGCCTAAACGTTCTGATCGGAAAAAACAACGCTGGCAAATCCAATTTACTTTCGGCAATAACCGCCTTCTTCAACGTTGTTTCTTCGGGTGACATTCTAAATATTCGCCCCCTCTTCAAAGAAGAAGTTGATTTCTTTAACAAAAACACATCAAAGCCAATTGAAGTCATGTGTTGCTTTGCCATTGATTCGTTGCAATCTGCTCAAATAATTTCATCTATTAGCGCAGACTATCCACAGGTAAGGAATGTTGTCTCAGCCCTCTCAGAGTCGAAGTTCGTTAAGGCTACGGTAAAATACTTCTACCAGCCATCGCCCTTTGGGCTGGTCACATCAATCGCCCTCAGTTCGTCAACTGATGCGCCTCAGGACCCCGGTGACTCATTAGTGTACCAAGTCACTGATATCGTTGCGCCTCAGCTTTATGAAAGGTTTGTTCAGACAAGCAAAGAAAAGGATGATTTGCGAGATTTTACAAAGGCGGCCGACGCTATTACGTCGGATATCTATGGCTCTATAAGACGCGATGCGCTTTCCGAACGGACCCGACCGTCTCCTGTAAGATTTTACCTCGATCGATATTTTCCGGGACGGCTAAGGGAGGAAATTGCGAGCACCATTGAACAGGACCTGGTTAGATCAGACAATTATTCGGAGTTTCGAGCGGCACTCAGCGAACGAATTTCGAGCGGAGCGAACCACATTAAGTCGATCGAGAAAGCACCAGTTGCAGGTGACATCCTCACTGTTGGCGGGCAAGAGCACGTCGTACCCACTTACGTCACTGAGATTTGCAGGCGTTTTGCAGAAGTGAGACTACTTTACCAACGAGAAAGGCGAGAGCCCATTGGTCCACTGGATGCCCAGCAGCTTCTGTCACTCCGTGTTCAAAAGGGAGGAGACAGGCTTTTCCGGGCATTCCAGCAGACGGTCAATGCGCTCATTGGCGTAGAGGTCGATGCGTTCGAAGATGTTGCCGTGCGTGACCTGCTCCGGCGCGGACCTTCAGAGGAAAGGCGTGCTCAGCTTGACGTTGACAATTTTCTGATTCAAGTGAACGGTTCGGGAATTAAGGAGGCTCTTCGGCTCTTGCTCGACGTTGAGCTTGCGAAGCCGTCAATAATGCTCATAGAGGAACCAGAAGTGCACCTTCATCCGGCCTTGGAAACCTCGATGAGGCGCTATCTCAAAAAAATATCAGATGCGTCACAAATATTTTTGACGACACACTCAACAAACTTCATTGATTCTGGGGAATATTCTTCAATTTATTTCGTAACAAAAAGAGACAACAGAACGAACGCGACCCTTGTGACGTCGGAAGAGGCTGCAGAGGTGTTGCCTGAGGACTTGGGTCTACGGCCGAGCTCCTTATTCATGTTTGAGAAACTCATTTTTGTCGAGGGTCCTTCTGACGAAGACGTAATTCGTGAATGGGCGGCAATATTGCTAAAGAACCTCAGTCAAGCCGGTATTGGTTTCATTTCCCTGGGCGGATCGCGGAATATCAAACACTTCGCTGCAAAAAAAACGACAGACTTTCTCAACCGACGTGGCGTTGACCTATGGTTTGTACTGGATCGTGACGAGAAGGAGAGCGAGCAAATAGCGAAGTTACGGCAGGCGCTTGGTCCTCGTTGTAACATAAGGACTCTACCCGTTAGAGAGATTGAGAACTATCTGGTAAAGACAGAGCCGCTTGCGCGATACATTTCTTCTCGATCTATACCGAACCAAAAAACTATATTGAACATCAGTGTGGACGCTGTTCAAAGTGCAATAGACGAGTGTTCCGGCAAATTGCGCGACTTTACATTGGCAAAAACACTCTTAAGTCGCCTCAATGCACCTGTATACGTATATGCTGACCTGCGCGCCTGTGAAACTTTGGAGAAAATGACCGTTGCCATCAAGGAGTCGATGAGTCAAGGAGCAGATGCCCTTGCGCAGAGGGTAGACTGTGTCGAAAGGACCCTTCGCGAGTTGACCCCAGATTTTGACCGCTCGTGGAAAGACAATAAGCTCAAGATTGTGCCAGGGACAGAACTACTTGATGCTGTATTCAAAAAATTCGGATTGGCATACATGAAGACGCGAGACGCTAGGGGGATTGCTGCGGCAATGACTCCTGATGAGGTACCGGCTGAGATCAAGGCATTCCTGGATGACGTCATTCTTTGAGAGCAGGGCTTTCTCGGAGCGTTTGGGTGAGATCACCGTCGCCGTAGGATACGACTTTGGCGCGTCCCCGGTGTAGAAACGTATTGCCGCGTGAACGCGTCGCGCCCCTGCGCGCGAGCCCGCGTTCTTTGTTATAGTCACCGCCATGTCGGCGCCCACCAGCATCGCCTCCCCTGCCCTGCAGTCGCGCGACCTCTTCGGCCATCCGCGTGGCCTCACTTTCCTGTTCGCCACCGAGATGTGGGAGCGCTTCTCCTATTACGGGATGCGGGCGCTGCTCGTCCTTTACATGGTGAAATATCTGCTGCTGCCGGGCGCGGCCGACGGCGTGCTCGGATTTGCCGCGGTCAAGCGCGCGCTCGAGTTCGTGTTCGGCCCGCTCGCCGTGCAGCCGCTGGCCTCGCAGATCTATGGGCTCTACACCGCCTTCGTTTACGCGACGCCGCTGCTCGGCGGCCTCCTCGCCGACCGCGTGCTGGGCCAGCGCCGCACCGTCGTCCTCGGCGCCGTGCTGATGGCGGTCGGCCATTTCCTGATGGCGTTCGAGGCGACCTTCTTTCTGGCGCTGCTCGCGCTCATTCTCGGCAATGGCGCGTTCAAGCCCAACATCTCGACCCAGGTCGGCGGACTTTACGCGCCCGGCGATCGCCGCCGTGACCGCGCCTACTCGATCTTCTACGTCGGCATCAATCTCGGTGCGTTCCTGGCCCCGCTCGTTTGCGGCACGCTCGGTGAAGAGGTCGGTTGGCACTATGGCTTCAGCGCGGCCGGGGTCGGCATGCTGATCGGGCTCGGCATCTATCTCTACGCGGCGCCGAGCCTGCCGCCCGATGAGCTGCACAAGGCGCGGGCCGCGCAAACCGAGGCCAAGCCGCTCGACGCCGCGCAATGGCGCGCGGTCACGGCGCTGCTCGTCCTTGCCGTGCCGACCACGTTCTTCTGGGCGACCTACGAGCAGCAGGGCAATACGATTGCCCTGTGGGCCGACCAATTCACCGACCGCTCGATCGATCTTCTGGTCTGGAAAGGCGAGATTCCAACCACTTGGTTCCAGGCATTCAATCCGTTCATGATCTTTGCCTTTACGCCGTTCGTGGTGGCGCTGTGGACGCGCCAAGCCGTGCGCGGGCGCGAGCCCTCGACGGTCAACAAGATGGCACTGGGCTGCCTTGGCGTGGCGTTGTCGTATCTGATCCTGGTCGTCGCCGCTTGGCACGCAGGGGCCGGCAAAGCAAGCTGGCTGTGGCTGTTCGCTTATTTCGTCGTCATCACCATCGGCGAGCTTTATCTGTCACCGACTGGTCTCTCGCTGGTCTCGAAGATCGCTCCCTCGCGCATCCTGTCGCTGATGATGGGCGTGTGGCTCGCCACAAGCTTTTTCGGCAATTTCGTCGCCGGCTGGCTCGGCAGCCTGTGGAGCGGCATGGACAAGGCGACTTTCTTCCTCCTCATCGCCGCCATCGCGGCCGTCGCCGGACTGACGATCGCCGCCTTCAATCGGCCGCTGCGACCGATTCTCGATGCGTAGGAGCCGCGGCCATTCGGAGAATGACCGCGGCGCTCGCCGTGACTAGAGCGCTTCCCGATAAGCTTGAATCGGGAAGCCTTCTATTCTTCGGTCGCATTTCCTGCGGAAAACCGGTGTCGACCCTCGGGTCAAGCCCGAGGGCAG
>JBKQHQ010000206.1:0-4634 GCA_052148715.1 Xanthobacteraceae bacterium
GCGAGCCCGGAAGCCATACTCCCGGCTGGTGATTTTGGCTTCCGGGCCCGCGAGCTTCGCTCGCGTCCCGGAATGACGGCGTCGAAGTGTGAGGAGCGCAGCGAGATTAGGTCTGTTCGTTCGAGCCGACCGAGCGCTTGAGGCTCGCGGCGATAGCGCGCAGCGTGGTCGCCGCGCTGCCACGCGGTTCGGGCTTGCCGCGCCGGTCGATCAGCGCGTGAATGAAGCCGAGCTTGACGATCGCGGACGGCGCCAGCACGAACGGGTAAAGATCCTGCAGGCCCATGCTGCGGTTGATCGAGTTGAACGCGAAGGTGAGCGGCAGCCACGCTTCGATCAGACGGTCGAAGTCGCCCTGATGGGGGTCGAAGTCGATCTTGGCGGCGAGATCGGCGCCCTTCGACAAGCGCGGCTGCACGCTCAGGCCGAAGGCGTTCGCCGTCTCGAGCGTGTCGACCATGTGAAAATAGTGCGCCCAGGTTTCGGCGAAATCCTCCCACGGATGTGTGCTGGCATAGGCGCTGACGAAATGCTCCGGCCAATCCGGCGGCGGCCCGTTGGAATAGTGGCGCTGCAGGGCCGCCGCATAGTCCTCGCGCTCATCGCCGAAGACGGTGCGGAAATTCTCCAGCTTCGGCGTGCCGGCCACCAGGCGATCCCAGTAGTAATGGGCGATCTCGTGCCGGAAATGGCCGAGCAGGGTGCGGTACGGCTCCCCCATGTCGCTGCGCCGGCGCTCGCGCTCGGGGTCATCGGCTTCTGCGAGATTGATCGTGATCAGCCCGTTGGCGTGGCCGGTCATGAACGGCAGGTGGCCGCCCGGCGCGGCTTGATCGGCAATGAAATCGAACGCGAGGCCGTCGGGCTCCTCGTTGCGGGTGGCGAGTGGCAGGCGCAATTTGAGGAGCGTGTAGAACAGCCGTCGTTTGGCGATCTCGATCCGCCGCCAGCGCGCGATATTTTCCGGCTGCGACAGATCGGGAATCATACGGTTGTGCCGGCACGCCGCGCAGAACGTTTCCGCGTGGCCAGCCGGCACCAGCCAGTTGCACACCCCGTGCTGCGCGTTCGCGCAAAGCCGGTAGAGTCCCCGCGGCTCCGCCAGCGCCCGCCAGACGCCGCGGCTCGGCTCGAGCGCCGTTACCGTTTCGTGCGACGGCAGATAGCCGAGCTCGTGGCCGCAGCTGTCGCAACGCGTATTCTCGAAATACAGCGGCTGCCGGCAAGACTGGCATTGAAACAGTTTCATGACGCTCCCAGGCCCGAAGCATGCGGTGATCGCCCTCGGCCCTCAGCGAACGGCGTATAGGAGGCAAAGTTCCTGCGCGTCAGGGCCGCGCTTGTCACGGCCACCCACGACTTCCTTAGTGGTCCGACAAGACGTTGATGGCCGGAACAGATCCGGCCATCGCGCAGCGTGCGTTGTGGATCAAGTCGGCGGCATCAACGCCGGCGCAGCAGCAGCGTGTTGAACACGGTGCCGAAAACGACGCCAAGAACGGAGGCGAAGGCGAACGCGCCAGCCTGGCGCCCGAACATCAGCTTCAGCACACCCTCCAGAATTCCGATGCCGCCAAAGATGACGCCGACGACATACAGGATGTTGGTGACGTGCTGTGTGGCGTCCGGGGTCGTATCGATCAGCGCGGCGACATTGGGGATCGCGGCGATCGTGGGTGCGACCAGCATGAGGAGCGTGGCGAACAGAAGCAGCCTGGCGCCGACCGCTATCAAGGTTGCGCCGAGCAGGATGCAGATCGCGGCCAGCATCCGTTGATTGCCGCCCAGAGCTTCCCATTGCGCGATGAGGCTGGGCGGAATCTGAGCAAACAGCGGCTGCACCAAGTGGCTCGTCAACCAGTCCAATACTTCGACGCTACTCATGGTTCCCACTCCTGACGCCAAGACCACGCACCAGAGACCACGCACCAGAACTGTAGATAATAATAGGCGTTAACCAAGTTCTTGGCAATTGCGCCGGCGATCAATTTTCTCAGGCGCTGCCGCAAATCTGATCATCCGCGCGGAAGCGGCGCCCCCCCTTGCAGCCGGACGGGGCGGCCAACCCGCGCTTGCGGGGGGGACGAGCGGGGTGCGGGCGTGATCATGGACCCTCGCGCTGCCGACTATTCCACAGGATACGCAAGAAATACCAATGCCGCTCGTTGCGGAATTGCATTTCCAGTAAAAGGATCGACAGAGCATTTTCGGGGCGCGATTGCAGGATGCTGACGAGAGCCGACAAATGGCACGCGTTCTACTTGGGTCTCGTCTATCTGGCGGCCGCCGAAGGGCTCAGCCGCTGGACGGCGTCGTTTCCATTCTGCCTGGTGCCGGCCGCCGGCACGGGAAAGGGCGCTAGCCAACGCTGCGCCACGTTCCACGAGGGCGTCTTCTTGGCCTGGCAGCAGGCCGGCGTTTTCGCGCGGCAGCAGGCCGGCCCGTTCATCGCCGATAATCACGATGCCATCGTGGCCGTCGCCATGGCCTTGATCGCGCTGTTCGTGCTCGGGCTTTGGCGCAGCACCAGCCGGCTGCTGCACATCAGCCGGCGCCAGCTCGCGAGCGTTCAGGGCGCCGCCGCCGAGCAATCGGCGCTCATCGGGCGATCGGTGGCGGCGGCGACCGAAGCTGCCGCGGCGTCGCGGCGCCATGCCGTGACCGCGCAACGCGCGCTCGAGGAATTGGAACGGCCCTATCTCTTCGTCTTCGGCGTCAAATACTTGAAGATCGACGCGGAGCGTTCCGGCGAGCTCGAGCCGTTCGTGGAATATACGGTCGCGAATTACGGCAAGACGCCGGCCATCGTCGAGAACATCGGCGCTGGCTTCGAGGCCGCCGCCGGTGCGCAGGCGCAGGCCCCGTTCCAGGTCGACGACGTCAATCCGCTGGTGGTCGCGCCGATCCTCGCGCCGCAGGAGAAGCGCGGGCCGGTCAAGCACTATTATCCGACCGACGGCGGCGTGCCGGACTTCAAGTTCATCGGCAGCGGACCGTTCAGCTCCTTCGCCGTCCTCGAGACGAAGCCGAACGAGGATCTGCTCTTTCGCATCGTCATCGAATACCGCGGGCCGTTCGGCAGCGAGCACAAGACCAGCGCCTGCTGGGCCTACGACAAGCTCACCGACACGTTCGTCCCGCGTGGCGGCAGAGAGGATAATTTCCTAGAATAGGGTCATGAATAGGCCCAGCTCGAATCTCGGCGTCCTCGACACGCGCTTCCGCGCCGCCTTGCGGCGATTGATCGAGGCGGCGCGGCTGCGCACCTATGCGGCCGAGGTCGACGTGGACCTGGAGATCGCCGCGATCATGAAGCGGCTCGACGGCGGGCCGGCGCTGATGTTCACCGGCGCGCGCGGCTTCCCGCTGCCGGTCGTCGGCAACCTGCTCTGCTGCCGGGAGAACTGCGAGGCCGCGTTCGGGCTCGACTATCGCGGCATCCGCGAGATCGTCGGGCGCGCGCTCGGCAATCCGCTTCCGCCCGAGCTCGTGCGCGAGGCGCCGACGCAGGAATGCGTCGAGACGAAGGACATCGATCTCGGCCGCCTCCTGCCGGTGCTGCGGCACACGCCGGAGGATCCCGGCCGCTTTATCACTGCCGGCATTGTCGTGGTGCGCGATCCCGCAACCGGCATCCACAACGCGTCCTATCACCGTCTGCAGCTGATCGGCCCGCGCCGCACCGCCGTGCGGCTCGACTACGGCCGGCATCTGCGCGGCATCTTCGAGCGCGCGAAGGCGCGCGGCGAGCCGCTGCCGGTCGCGGTCTGCATCGGCACCGATCTGGCGCTGCAATACACCGCCGCGACCATGGGCTCGCAGATGCCGGAATCGGCCGACGAACTCGCGGTCGCCGGCGGCCTCGCCGGGCGGCCGCTGAAGGTCGTGCGCGGCGTCTCGCAGGATATTTTGGTGCCGGCCGAGAGCGAGATCGTGATCGAGGGCCGCATGCTGCCGAACGAGACCGTGCTGGAAGGTCCGTTCGGCGAGTTCATCGGCATCCTCTCCGCCGCCGAGCAGGCGCCGCCGCTCGAGGTGACGGCGGTGACGCACCGCCGCGCGCCGATCTACCACGCCATCAACGGCTACGGCCGCGAGACCGTGATGCTGCGCAAATACGTGCTCGAGGCGAGCCTGCTGAAAGTGTTGCAGGCGGCAAGCCCGATCGTCACCGACGCCGAGATGACCGCCGGCGGCCTGCACCGCTTCCACGCCGTCGTTGCGGTGCGCAAAGCCACCACCCAGCACGAGGGCCTGCAGCGCAACGTGATGGCGGCGGCGTTCGGCGCGCTGAAGGACCTCGACCTCGTGATCGTGGTCGACGACGACATCGACATCCGCGATCCCGCCGACGTGGAATACGCGCTGGCGACGCGGCTCGAGGCGTCGCGCGACCTGATCGTCCTCCCCGGCGCGCGCTCGCACGAGATGGTGAAGGCAACGCAGGACGGCGTGCGCGCCAAACTCGGCATCGACGCCACCGTCCCCTTCGCCGAGCGCGACCGCTACCGCCGCTTGTCATTCCAGGCGACCAACGCCGACTGGAAGGACACCGCCAGCGGCGACGCCGCGCTCGGGTTGCTGGATCTGGAGTAAGGGCGCCTCTTCCACCCTCCTGCCCACCCGCAGGCGGG
>JBKQHQ010000207.1:0-2837 GCA_052148715.1 Xanthobacteraceae bacterium
CCGCGACCACGGGATCGCGATAGAGACCGAGGAACGACATGGCCGTCGACAGCACGCCGGAGCGTTCGTTTTCGGATTTGTTCAGCAGCTCCCGCGCGGCGCTGGCGACGACGGGATGCACTCCGCGTTCGCCCAGATGCGGCGTCGTCATCATCGCGCGCAGCGTCGTCTCGGTTGGCCGCTTGGGATCGGAGAGAAAATTGGCGACGCCGGCGAGCGTCTTATCCGGCTCGGCATAGAGGACATGCAGGATCGTGCCGACCAGGAGCGAATGGCTGGTCTTCTCCCAATGGTTCCGCCGTTCCAGCGCGCCTTCCGGATCGACCAGCACGTCGGCGATGTTCTGGACGTCGCGCACCTCCCATTCGCCGCGTCGGACCTCTAGCAGCGGATTATAGGCGGCGCTCTGCGTATTGGTGGGGTCGAAGAGCAGCACGCGACCGAACCGCGCGCGCCAGCCGGCGGTGAGCGTCCAGTTCTCGCCCTTGATGTCGTGGACGATCGCCGAGCCTGGCCAGGTCAGCAGCGTCGGAACGACCAGGCCGACGCCCTTGCCGCTTCGGGTCGGCGCGAAGCAAAGCACATGCTCGGGGCCGTCGTGGCGCAGGTAGTCGTCGCGCCAGCGACCGAGGAGCACGCCGTCATGGCCAAGCATGCCGGCCTGCCGGACTTCGTGCGCCTCGGCCCATCGAGCGGAACCATATGTCGTGACCCGCTTGGCCTCCCGCGCCCGCCAGACCGAAATGGTGACAGCCACGACGATCGCGGCGATGCCGCCGGACGCCGCGATATAGGCGCCTTCGACAAAGATCTCGCGCGCATAGGCATCGAAGGCGAACCACCACCAGAAGAATGCCGGCGGCTGGTAGACGGGCCAGCCGAGGACTTCAAACCAGGGGTGGCCGAGCTGGGGCTGGAAGGCGAGCCGCCACGCGGTCCATTCCGTCGCCGCCCAGACGAAGGCGAGCACGACGGCGCTGACGAGGAGCACTTGGCCCCAGAGGATCTTGGTCGCGTTCATGACGACGGAGGATCAGGGGACCCTTCGGTCGTGATCTCAAGCCCGAATTGCTGACGTGTGCGCTTCGGGATAGGACAGCGAAGGAATCGGATGGTTTGTGGGTCAGGCTTCGATCGATTCTGGACCGCTCTCAGTTCATTTTAATCCGGTGCCGCGAATCGAGATCGGATGTTAGGCAAAATCAGTCGTATTCTCATCCTATTCAACATGCTGCTGGTCAGGGGTTCCTGCTTCCGCGGCAAAGCGACGGCGGTAGTGCTCTACGAAGACATCGATGGCGCCTTTGAAGTGTTCACGAAGCGCCTCGCCTTCGGTAGGCCCTAAGCCTACTGATCGCCAGTCTTGCTGCGCGAATTCGTCGTTCTTGATCGAGAACTCTCCACTACGGTCAGTCTGAGTAACAAGGTCGTAGACATAGATGTGCTCCAACGCCATCGAGGGCGTCGGAGATTTTGCGAAAACGCCACCGATCCGGAGCACACCAAGGATTTCCACATAGGCGATCAACTCGCCAGTCGACGGCACCGAGCGGATGACGATCTTGTGGCCGAGGTCGATCTGTGGACCCCGGAGGCCAGGAAGTCCGTCGGTCAAGTAACGGAAGGTGCCGGCGTGGGTCTGCATCTCGGAAATGCAGTTGATGAGCCTGTCCCAATCCATAAAGGCGCGACCGGTTGTTTTTATGAGGTAGAGCCAGATCGCGGTTATCACCCCTCCGAAAACGGCTTGCGGGCTGAAGTCCAGCCCCATCTTCAGGAGATCGTCGTCCTGGATGCTGACAATGCGGGCATGCTGTTCTGCCACCGCCGCATCCAGCTGCGGGAACTGGTTTGCCGCCCTCTTCAACAACTGACGGAACGTCTTCATGTTGCCGGCGCCGATCTCGACCTGATGTCCGTCGGTAGTAGGGGCGACGTCGTACATGACATCCGCCAAAGTTAGGGACCCGTCTGGCTCCAGGCGTACCCGCCGACCATTTTTGGTGTCGATCAGTTTCGGGGGATGAACTCCGTGATCACGTGGCAGATTGAGTAGCGTTGGCCAGTCACCGAAGGCTTTGACCAGCGCGTTGTCCGCGACCCTGTCCAGTTTCGTGTTGCAGGTCTGGCAGATGATACCCTTGGGCTTTAGGCGCCCACCCAGTGCATTGGGGAAGACGTGCGCCTCGGAATTGGTCTGTCGTGTCAGTGTTTCGCCGCAACCCCGACACTTCTTGGGTGCCATCCCCCTTCGCTTCGCTTCCCCCATCGTCGTGTCCTATATGTTGTCGAGTTGAGTATCTCGCCGGAGGGGGCGACGGTGGCGCGTGGACCGGTTCAGGCTCGGTCGCGCTGAGGCGATCAGCGTCTGTCGAGATTACCCACGCCCATGGGGTGGCTGCGTGCGTCGAATGCTAGCGCGGTTGAGCCACGGAGTGAAGTAGCGCCGTCAGCTGCCTTCCCGTCTCCGACATTCGGCACCAATCATAGACCCAACCCACGCTTGCGTCCTAAACTCCAGTCGACTGCGCCGCCCGGGGACATGACGCCAGACACTTGTTTTCCGAGCTGCTGCTCCAGGGCCGGCCGCCAGGGCACGAGTTGGAAACCGAGACCATCATCGATCATGGCGAACCGACCCGATGCGAGCGTGACCCGCTGGCGATAAACGCCGGCGACGTGCTCGCCTTCGGCGGACGGGCGATGCGCGAGGCCAGTCTCAGCAGCCAGTTTTGAGGATACCCCGTCGAGTTCGCGCCGCCTCAACGTGTCGAGCAGATCCCGCGCGAAGACGACCCGCTGGCCCTGCCGCCGTGCGAGACCTTCCTCGACGAGGT
>JBKQHQ010000208.1:0-32756 GCA_052148715.1 Xanthobacteraceae bacterium
CCCCCATCATGGACACGCTGCCTCCGCCGCCTCCCGTTGAGATTCAACGTCCGGCTCCCGCTCCAGGACGAGCGGCGGCCGGAGAAGTCAGGTTTATCAGTTACACGACCGGATATGCCTCGGGCGACAACACCCCGCCCGGCTCCACCAGCGTGACCATCGGCAATCTCTCAGGCCGAGCCGGCGGAAAAGGGACCTATGACGACCCGATCACGCTCGCGGTCGGCCACAGCATCATCAACGGGGCCGACATCCCCGATTATCCGGCGGGGACCAAATTTTATATTCCCAACCTGCGAAAATATTTCTCGGCACAGGACACCTGCGGGGACGGCGACGTTCCGCAAAACGGTCCCTGCCACACCGGCTATCAAGGGCGCGTGTGGCTGGATCTCTACATCGGCAATGTCGGCGGCGATGCAGCGACCGATTGCGAGAACGACGTTACGGGCTTCCATCTGGTCATCCAGAATCCCGTCTCGAACTACGCCGTGATTCCAGGTCCGGTGTTCAACAACGGCTGCGCCCGCTACGGCGAGGAAGTGCTGATCGGAACGCCCACCAAGGTCACATCGACTCGTAGCCCGACGGATGCAAGCCCGTCGGCCGATCGGCCGTCGAGCGCTGTTACCCGCTGACCGCAGCTTGGGCAGGATCAGCGATCGCGGCTCGGTCCCGGCGCTTCCAGCGTGAGCATCGCCTGGCGATAGCGATTGAGGTCGTCCAAGGCCTGCTGTGCGCGCGTGGCGTTGAGGTTGGCCATTCGCTGATTGAAGTCCTGGTTTTGTTGCTCGCGCGCAGACTGCGCGAGCGCAAGCCGCTGCTTCTGCCGCGCCAAATTCTGCTGCTCCTGTTGCTGGTGCGCCGCGGCGCCGCCCTGCAAGGCGCCCCCCAACCCCTTGGCGAACGACGCCCAGCCGGACATTCCCGGCTGCGCGCCGGCACTCAAGCCCTGACCCAGCGCGCCGAGCGTGATCGGTGCATGCGCCGGATCAAGCCCGAGCGCACGCATCCATCCCGCCGGCGCGCCCGCGCCCTCGCCGCGCGGGCTCCCCTGCTGCACCGGAGGTGCGATCCCCAGGGCCCGGGCGATCCCCCGGACGTGCTCGTTGGGAATGATCGTTCCGGCCTCCTGAGGAACAAACTCCTCCGGACCGTCCTTGCCGACGACAACGGCTCCGTCGGGTCCGCTGTCGGGGATGAAAACCTCCGCTCCGCGATCGCCGACAATCCCTTTCTCACGGGCCGCGAGATCGCCGCCCTCGCCCAGAATCGGAGCGTTGTTGTTGTAGCCTGGATTATACGCAACGGGGATAAACTGGGGGCTGCTGTTGTTGCTCCCAAACAGGCTGTTGCCCAGCGCTGACCCAAACCCGGAATTGCCAAGCAAGGCCCCACCGATGCTCCCCAGAATGCCCCAGCCGGCATTGTTCGGCGCCGATGTGACCGATGTCGTCGACGCCGGCATGGCCTGTGCACCCGCCTGCTCCGCCTGATTGGCGAGTTGCGCCGTCTGGAACGGGTATTGCTGCGCCATCAGCCATTGATTGTAGGCGGCGTTGAGCTGCGCCTGGTTCTGGGCGGTTTGTTGCGCACCGTATTGGTTGGCGATGCCGGCGAGCTGCGATCCGGTTCCGACCTGATAGGTGCCGAGCCCCTGCTCCGCCTGGGCGCCGGCCAGCTGTTGCGCGAGGTACTGATTGTACAGGTTTGCATTCGTGGTCTGGGCCGCGAGCGAATTCGCGACGTCCTGAGAACCCGCGCCGATCGCGGTGTTGAAAGCGTTGTTATAGGCGTTGCCGATCACCCCCTGCTGCTGCAGCCCGGAGAGGAAGTTTTGATTCTGCTGCAGCATGTTCGCGCGGGGATCACCAAATGCCCCGGCCGAGGTCGCCGCGCCTTGATTGAGCTGGCTCTGCAGGGCCTCTTGCTGCTGCATCCCGGCAAGCTGGGGGGCCAGGGCCTGGCTCACATACTGGTTCATGTACGGCGACATCTGCGAGGCGATCGAATTCGCCTGCACCGACTGCGGCCCGGCATTGGTATAGTTGTTGATCAGGCTCTGCGCCTGGCCGACATTCGGCACTCCGCTCGACGCAAGATTGCCGGCCATGCCGAAAGAGGTGTTCTGCAGCGGGGAGAAGTTTGCGACCTGCTGGCCCGAATAGGGCGTGAACCCGGCGGCCTCCAAGTTGCCGACGGCCGAAAGATTCTGGTTCGCGAGGCCCGCAACCGCCGCGTTGGGCGTCGGTGTCGTCTGCGTCGTCGAGGTCTGGCTATTGCCGAAGCACATCGTCTGGCTCCGTTGGGTTAGGCGTCATTCGGAAGGGTGAAGGCCGGCTTTCGGGCGCCGGCCGGCGCGCAATGCGGCGCCGGCTCTTGTTGATGATCACCACCTTGCCCTTCGCCTCGGCGATGATGTGAAGCTCGAGCGCGCAGGCCTTGGCGATCGCCTTGGCATCGGCGAGGAGGGCGCGGCCGGCCGCGGGCTCATCCGGCAGCACGAAGAACCAGCGGTTGGCGAGGAACGCCGCGCTCGGGCCTCCCCACCAAAATGTCTGCCGGGTGAGGCCGAGCGTGCCGACGAGGCGCGCCCCGCGCAGCGCCATGGTCGCCACCGAGTAATTGACGACCCGCCAGATCTCCTCGACCGAGCGCCGGCGATCGATCGCGGAGGGCAAGCTCGGCGCCGCCATCGCGCTGAGGAATTCGTAAATGGCGATGACGTCGTCATCGCTCTGCGCATAGCGCAGCGCTAAGATTTCCGGCGCCGGGGGCGGGTTCCTTTCCCTGGCTTCCGGCGGCGGCGACGCCGGCGCGGTCTGCCCGTTCACGCTCGGGCCAAGATCCGCGAGCGAACGGATCACATGCTTCTTGCGTCGGCGTCTTGACATCTTTACGCGGTCCGGTTCGGACCACCCTTCTTGAAGAACGCGAGAACTGTCGCGAGGACGGCATTGGTGTTGGCCAAGGTCGGGGACGAGACCGCGAGCGCCGTCGTGAGGGTCGGTGCCGCATCCGTCGTGAAATTCTGCCCCAGATCGGTGATATCGTTCTCCTGGCTCGCTTGCTCGATCGTGCGCACGGATTTCGTGAGCCAATCGATGTGGGCCTGAGGTGGAGAGCCTGGCGGTGGGCCACCGCCGAGCGACAGCTTCCTCATCGCCGTGTCCCCGATGGCTTGATGTAAGCCTGCGGTTTGCCGTAGCGCATGTAGTTTCCCAAATCGCTGGAGGTGAGAAGCATGCCGATGAACCGACCTGAGACCCGGAAGTCGGAGATTCCCGGATTGGTATCGGGAACCGTATCGGTATCCGTGTCTTCCGTCGCAGAATCGGAGGTGTTGTCCCAGGTCTGCACCGTCGCGGTGACGTTGCCTGACTGCTCGAAGAAATCGAAGCGGATGCCTTCCACATCCATGCGCTCGAGCCCTTCCTCGAGAGCCGCAGGGTTCATGGTCAAGGTCCAGGTCAAGGCGGCGCCGTTGTCGTTGAAGGTGTCCCCGATCGGGTCATGGTTGTAGATGTACCCGTCCGTGCCGGCCATCAGCGGCGACGTATCCCCTTGCGTAAAATGCGTCCCCGACGCCCGGCCCCAGGTCCCCACCGACCAGCACTGGTCGTTGATGTGAAAGATCACGTAGTGGGTAGGGTTGGTGTCGCTCGTCGTGGGGTAGAAGAACCAGATCTCGTGATATTTCGGGACGTAAATAGCGGCGCATTGGAACGCAAGATTGTCGGGCAAGGCGTCGAAGACATACTTTCTGATGTCCTCGACATTGGGGATCGGATAGACCGAACCGTTATAGAGATAGAAATTGTCGGCGCCCATCCAGTAGGCGATGCCGTCCACCGTCGCCGCCGCATTGGGCGAGATCAGCCCGCAATCCTTTCCCGCCAGCGATGAATTGTAGATGAACTGATTGCCGGTATATTGGAACAGGATCAGCGCCGAGTCGGTCCATACCAGGCTGAGATAGGGCGCCAACACCCGCCCTCCCACGAGCTTGGTGCCGTCCTGAAGCGTCCGCGAGAATGCGGTGTTCGAGATCGACGGCGTCCAGGTGGTAGGATCACCCTGCGAGCAGACGTTCACCACCATCTGATCGCAGAGCGCAAAGACGAAGCGTTCCGGTGTCACGAACATCGCCCGGATGTTGGTCGGCGCATCCATCGATGCCCCACCGAAGGTCCCGACCGCCCGCGGCCATGGCTGCGACTGGGTCGGATCGAACGCCCACAGCGTCCCGCCGTTGTAGGCCGCCAACAATATCTGACCGAAATGATCGAGCGACCAGACCCGCGGCTCATAGAAGATGGTCGAAGAGCCGCGCGCGGTGCCGTAGGTGGAGAGCCCATAGCCGCCGACGCCAAAACCTTGGCCATAGACGCCGAGCTCGGTTCCCACCGGGATCTCGTACGAATATTCGACCGCGGAGCCGCCGCCTGCGCCGCCCGCATTCGCCGTCGTCGTCGCGGTGACGACGTAGCCGTTGGCGTCGGTGACGGTCTGCACGATGAACGTGCCGTTCAGGCTCACATTGTTGAAGGCCGTGGCGCCGGAGAAGATGACGGTGTCGCCGGGATTGGTCCCGTGCGCGGTATGGGCCACGCTGACGTTCGCCGAGCCCGACGTCGTCGTGAACGGATTGCTGCCGAGCGTCCCGGTCGCCCGGAACGGCGTGATGTCGTTGAGCGTCCAGGAGGAATCGAAGGCGTAAAGCTTGCGATAAGTTCCCGCCGCGGCATACTGGTTCTGTAAAAAATCCCGCCACGCATGCAGCGCCCGCGGCGTCCCCGACATGGCGGTCGACGTGACCACGACATTGCCCCCGACCTTCTGCGGCCGGCCCTTGACCATGCGGATCTTGTCGAACGGCAGCGTCCAGCGGCCTTCGGCGGCCTTCGCGGTTTCAGTGATCACGCACCCCGGAGGAGGCACGATGGGAAGCGGACGCAACGCCGACATGGTTACCCCTTGCTGATATGCGGAAGCAGCGCGAGCGGCGGAAAGCGGGCACTGATCTTCGCCGACATCAAAATTTGCGATTACCTGCACACACACTGCGTCTTGCGCGAAAAGCTTCGTCGGTTAGCGCTTGATGATGAAGTTACTGATGCCGGTCGGTTGGGTGACGTCGGTCGCACTGCCGCTGCCGAGATTGTTGCCGGTAAAGCTTGCCGTGATGCCGGTTGTATTGGAATGGATTGTTACGGTTGGTTCGCTGGCCCCGCTGACACCGCCGCCTGGCGCAATCGATCCGCCGGTCGCTTGCAGATAAGGGCCGCCGCTAACCGTATTCGTGTGGGTGTGGCCAGGATCGGTGATGGCCACAGTGCCGGTCGGCGCAACGGCTGGTAGTTGCGCTTGCATCAACGTCACGGTCTCTGCGCCGCCGGCTGCACCAAGCTCATTTCCTGCGATGCCGGACCCACCGGTCGTCAACCGGCTGGCGGCCGTGCCGCCCATGTTATCGCGGCCGGCAACGGCGCGGCCTCGGCGATCCGGAACGTTGAACGTAGTCGCCCCGTCCCCGTTTCCGTAGGGGTAGGCGTGGCAGGTCTGCGATCCTCCCGAGCCCGCGGTCGCGTTCCCCGACATGGTGATAGTGGTCGAGGTGATCGACGAGATCGTGAGCCCGGAGAGGCCGGTGCCTTCCAGCGCCGCCCCTTCAAGCCCAAGACCGGTCAGGTTCGCCGAAACGCCGGTGATCGTGTTCGATCCGTTGGTCACATCCCCGGTAAACGTTGCCCGGAGCGCATTGAGCAAGTTCGGATCGGTTGCGCGCTCAACTGCTTGGCCGTATTCGAGATACCAGCCGGTCGGCACAGTGATGCCGGCAAAGGCCACCTCCGTGCCGGCGGGGATGTACTGAACGCCCGCCACCTGCAGCACGTTCGGCGAAATCACGTTGACCACGCTCGCCGTGCCGGCCCCGACCCCGGTGACCTGTAAAACGTCCTCACCGTCGATCGCGAGCCGCCAGTCCTGAGTATTATTGCGGTACCAGCCGGAATTCGTCTCGTTGATGTCCGAATAGACCGGCGCCGCCGCCGAGCCGTCCGGCATCTGGATCTGTAGCGAGTTGAACGGCGAGACGATGATGTTGCCGGCCCCGTCGCACTGCACGAATTGCCAGCCGCCGTTCTGCGGGATCGCCGCGCCAGATCCGCCCGGCGTCTCGATCGTCAGCGAGAACGCGCCGGTGGTGCCGTTCCGCACCCACCAGGACTTGCTGAGGTTAGGGACCTTGATGATCTGATTGCTCGTCAGCGCGCCGCTGAAGATGAGCGCGTAGTAGCGCGCCAACGATGCGGCGTTGGGCGGCGGGTTGGTCGAGAGGTCGAGCGTGCCGCCGGTCACCGAGCTCTGCAGCACATTGGCGATCGCGTCCTCGAGGATCTGGATCGCCAAGGTGTTGAGGTTTGATCCCCAGGCGTTGTTGTCGTTGCCGGTGCCCATCAGGATGGCACCCAGCGTCGACGTATAGGTATCAGCGGCCATTTATGGGGTCTCCGCGTCGATTTCCGCACCGCGGTACAGCATGTCGTTCTCGGCGCCGATCGCGGCAATCAGCGCGCCGAGCTTAGCCAGGCCTTTCTGATATTCGCCGTCGTCCTTCATGAAGTCCGCCGCCGCCGTCATGCAGGCCGCGCGCATCAGCTGCGGATAGCGGTTGGTGAGAAAATTCGTCTGGTTGGCCGCCGACAACAGCGGCAGGCTCCGAAAATATTGCAGCTGCATGTTCAGCGTCTGGGTAAGCGCGGTGTCGAACCAGATCTGCTCGTCCCAGATTCCCCACCAACTCGGGGTGCCGGCGACCAGGTTGTCGCACAGATAGGCCATGCCGGAGCCGCCGCCGACGGCCGAGGAAGTCGCGGTCAAGGTGAGCGTATCGATGACGAAGTCGTTGGCGTCGGTGACCGCGACGATATCGAAGGTGCCGTTCGGCGTGATCCCGCCGACCGCCGTCGCCCCCGACAGGTTGAACACGCTGCCTTGGTTGAACCCGTGGCCCGGGAGATTGACGGAGACCTGGGTCGATCCATTGGTCGCCGTCAGGGCATTGTTGCCGAGGCTGCCGCTGGTCTCGGTAAAATTCCGGTTCCTCTGGACAAAATTCTCATCCTTGTGCGCGATGGTGAGGTTGTAGCTGGTCGCATAGATCCTGCCGATCGGGTCGAGGAAGCCGGCCGGCAGGGCGATGGAGGAACCGCCCACCGGCATGTTGAAGCTCATGTGGGTGCGCATTTCGCGGCAGCGCAGCAGCGAATAGATCAGGGCTTGGGCTTCATCGACGGTGGCGCCGATGTCGAGCTTGGTGTAGTTCACCCAGGTGGCGATCGCGCCCGGCTGCCCCTTCGCGCCGGTCAGGCTTGCATAGGTCATGGCCATGACGGCTTCACGCCGGTTTGTTGGTCAGGAGCCGGGCGAGCCGCGGCGCGAGCTCGCGCTCGTCAATGAGCTTGTGATCCAGCACCAGATCCTCGACCAGCTGCCCGAGCTTGGAATAGGCGATGCTGAAGCGCTTGCGCGCCGCCGCAAAGAGCAGGTAGGTGTCGTAGTTCCGCTGACCTTTGAGCCAGGCGACCAAGTCGACCTCGTCGGCGCCGGCATCGGCCTTGGAGACCGCATCGGCCTGGTCGGCCTCTTGCTCCGGCTCCTGCGGCGCGCCGGGTTTTGCTGGGCGCCTGGCGAGCCGCTCCTTCTTCTTGGCGAGCCGCTCCCGCATCGGCGCGTCGTAGAGCGGCGTGAACCATATCCTGCGTCCATCGCCATTCCCCTCCCACGGCTCGGTACGGCCGTCATCGGGCACGAGCTCGCCGTTGCAGTCGAACGGCAAGCCGTCCTGCAGGAAGGCGACGCGGAAATGCGGATCCTCCGGCGTGCGATCTCCGTGCACGGTGGAGAAATATTTCGAGCGGTCGAGACGAAGGTCCGACATACATGCACCTCTGTTCGTTCGGCAATCGCGAAGCGTGCGTTAGCGCACTACCCCGCCGGATGTAGTCGCCCTCGGCGGGGCAGCGGCCACTTCGCAGCAAATGCGCCTAATACTCCTCCCCGCCCTCGTTCAGGTGGCGGTTGCCTCGGCGGCCTTTTTCGCTGGCGGCGCCGACCTCGTCGTTGACGGCCGAGGCGCCGATGAGCGAATGATCGAGATTTTCCGGGCCGCCCGGAAAGTCTTCCTCCATCAGAGAGGTGCAGATCGGCATGGCGAGCCGGACGTTGTCGAGCGCATAGGCGCGCTTGATGGTCTGTCCCTCGCCGATCGGCTCATCCTCGATGCCGTTCGACGGCCCAGTCCCGCCGGTGAGCGCGCCTTCGATGAAGCGTTCGGGGTCGTCCTTGCCGTAGGGTTTGTTGGTCGGCATGGTGGTTCCTTTCAGAGGAGCTTGCGTTACTGCTCGAATGATTGGTCGGGCCCGCGGTAGACCGGGCCGACCGTGCCCGGCACGGGCGGCGGCGAGCCGGCCCGCTTCGGGTCGGCCCGGGAAAGCACGGTGAAGCCGTCGAGCGCGGCATCGCCGGTAGGCTCGCTCGCCGTCATGCGGCGCAGCGGGCGCGGATCGTCGAGCTCGAGCGGGTCGTTGCGTTTGTTGGATGCGAAAAAGAGACCAAACCGCATGCGGGGCTCCGTTGAAGATAGGACGGCCAACCGGTCCCCGGCGCGGGTCCGGGGACCAGGACAAAAAACCGACAAAAAACCTCCGTTGCGTGAGGGTCAGTCGGACTCCGAGCCGAGCCACTGGATCTTGATGCGGACCTGTCCGCCGCCGGCGGGGGTGCCGCCGGTGCCGGCCAGGCAGGTCACGACGGCGATGAAGGCCACGGTGCCGCCGGACGTGTAGGCGCCGCCGAACGTGGTGCCCGACAGCTCGATCCACTGGTAGTTCGCGGTGTCGATCGCCGAGATGGTCTGCGTGCCGTTTGCCCCGGTCGCGCCGGTGACGCCCTGCACAAGAACCGTCTGCCCGACCTTGAGCAGCTGAGAGATCAGCTGCGCCGTGTAGACGCGACAGACGCCGGCCGTGCCCGAGATCACGTTGGTGACCGTGAGTGGCCCCGCCGGGATGCGGCCCGCGGGGACCTGCGTCCCGTAGGAACCGCCGGCGATACCCACCGAGGTCAAGGGGCCGCCGTCGAGGACGACGTGACCGGGGAAATCCGCCAAGGTCCGCGGCGGATTCCCGGTCCAGGCCTCGGTGGAGGCCCGGTGCATTCCCACGGCGTAACCGGTGCCCACCGCCGTGCCGAGCCGGTAACGGCCATAAGTGAAGTCACCCGAGGCGATGCCGATGTCGATCTCCGGCACCGTGGTGGTGCCGACGAGCGAGGTCGTCACATCGACCGAGATATCCCGCACGAAACCCACCTTGCCTTTCGGGCCGATGATCTGATGCGTGACGGCGGTCGCGCCGAAGGTCGGATCGAGGTAGGAGAATTCCTCGATGTCGGCTTGATCGTAGGACATGGTTTCCTCCTTTCCTCAGCTCGCCGAATCCCACGTGACGACCCGAGCATTCAGGGCGTCAGTGTGGACGAGGCCAAAGCCCCCGAGATAGTACCAGGCGATGCCGCGCGAGCGGCCGAAGTCGCCCGGCAGCTTGGCGCGTATCTCTTCAGGGACGCACACGGCCTCCGTCACCGTGTCGCCGCCGCAGAAGAAGGCCCAGGACGAGAGACCGTTGGTCCACGCCTGCGCCACGCCGCCCCAGGGATCGTAGGATGTCGCGTTGGCGGCGCCGCCCTTGGGGATGAAGGTTTGCTCGACGAACCTGACCGACTCGTAACGGCCGATCTCGCCGTTGAAGATGTGGGCGAGGCCGGTCTCCGTGTACTGATGAATGGTCTCCAGCGAGTTTTTCAGGTTGCGGAACGTCGTCGGATGCGAGACGCCGACATAGTCGTCGGCGGTGAACGGTGGGATGTTCCGTTCCTTCATCTGATCGACGATCGCCTTCACGTGGCCGGTGCCGAGGGCCACGTTGTTGGTCACCGTGGCGGTGCCGCCGGTGTCGAGGTTGATCGAGGTCGTGGACGTGCCGCCTGAAGGCTCGGCCCGCAGCGCGGTATTCTTGAACTGCAGGAAGGCTTCGATGTCGAAGTATTTGCGGGCGTCATCCTTCAGGGTCTTGTCGATGATCGCCGCCACCTGGTGCTTGGCGAGCGCCAGGAGCTTGCCGGTGTACGGCACGCTATTTCCAGCCTCGTACACGGTCAGCTGGTGCTGGATGATGGTGAACCCGGTCTCCGGGATCGGCGCGCTCTCATCCAAGCGACGCCCTTGGGTGCCGACATTGCTGTAGACGTCCCAGTTGAACTTGTCACCGCGGTTCAGGCCCTTCTTGGTCCCGTCCTCCGCGTCACAAAGCTGTCTGAACTTGGTGAGCGGTTGGACCTGTTGGCGGAGCACGTCCGACAATTCGTCGGAGTACATGTAGCCGCCTTCCGCGGGGACTGCCCATAATTGTCCCGCCATGGCGTTGGGTATCCTTTCATCTGCCGCTACTGAATCACCTTGCCGCGTGGCTTGGCTCGTTGCCGCATCATCGCTTGCACGACTGCAGTGCGGTCCGGTCCGTTGCCTTGGCCCTCCGGCTGCGGCCTTGGTGCCGCGGAGCGTGCTGGTTGTTGTGGAATGGCCGCGCGCCGCTCTTGGCGGTCGACCGCGACCACGATCTGCTGGCCTCTTCCAGCCGATTCGTTGCCAGGATCCTTCCTCTCCGGCTTCCCCGCTGCTTTCCATTTCAGGAAGTTGTCGCGGGCGGTGGTGAGCAAATCCTGGGCGCTGTGGACGCGAAACCCCTTGGTGCGATACCAGAGGTGCGCGTCCTCCAGCCCGCCGATGCCGCGGTCGGGGAGCTGTTCAAGCGGAACGCCGAGGGCCGCCAGGTCCGCGGCCTGCAAGCGATGGATCTCGCGCTCGATGGCGGCCGAAGCCATCGGGTCGTTGGCCAGGTCGGGGTGCCGGTCCATGAAGTCCCTGAGGATCTTTTGTGAGCGGGCGTTCTCATCCGCGAGCCGCGTTCGCTCCAGGGATTCCTCGGACTGCTGGCTTGCCTCGGCCTTGATCAATTGACGCAGCTTGCCGGCCGCGACTGCCGGGTCTTCAAACTGAATGGCTTCGAGCACCTCCCGATACGGATCGCCGGGGTGTTCGGCTGCCGTTGGTTGATCGCCATTCGTTTGTTGTGCTTGCGTACCGGCGACCGCGGAGCGCGTCGCCTGGATTTCATCGGCCAGAGCCTTGGCGCTGTCGAAGGTCTTTCTGGCATCGGCGAGATAGTCGCCTCCGGCCGCAGCCTTCTGCGCCAGCGCCCGGACTTCCTCCTCGGTGAATTCCTGTTCCTGCCCGCGCACCAGGAGCGTGACCCTACGCGACTCGGCTGGTAATGCCGGTTGCTGCTGCGGTACGGGCTCGGATGCCGCCTCGGGGATCGGCTCTAAAGCCGTAACACGCTCCTGGACAAGCTCCAGCGGCAGGCCCGCATGGGTCAATGCCGTGATCTGCACGGCGTCGCCCGCGGCTTCTTGGTCGGTCTCCGAGCGATGCGAGCGAAACCGCGCGGCCATCTCGGCGCGCTTCAGATCGAACGGCCCCGGCGCGGGCTTGTGGGGCTGCGGTGCCGGCGCGCCGTCCGGCGCCTCGGGTTCGCGACGGGAAAGCTCCTCCCCCGCCTCGGGAGCGGAGAGGTCGGCAGCCGGGTCGGCCGGCGCCTCGTCCGCAGGCCTAAAATCTCCCCGAGTACCCGGATCGCGCGCGCGCGCCTCGGCTTCTTGCCTCGCCTTGTCGCTATGCGCATCAAGCGCCGTATCAGCTGTCATGTAACACTCCATCGACCAAACCAAGGCCGATCGCCTGCTCCTCCCCGTCGGGAGACTTGGTCAGCATCTCGATCAGCTCGTTGCGTTCCTTGTCATTGAGCTCGCGATAGGCTTCCTGCCCGCTGGTGCTGATGTCGCGCAGCCAGCGGATCATGTCGGCGTAGCGGCAAATCACGTTCTGCAGGGCGCGGATCGCCTTGGCGTCCTCCGCATCCGTGCCGGCGAGCTCGGCGAGCGCCAGGGCTGCCTCTTCCCGGGCGAGGCCGAGCATCAGCAGGATCGGCGCGGCCCCTTGGACGGCATTGAGTTGCGCCTCGATCTCCATCGACATCTCGGCCAGCCGCTGTTGCGTCAGCCCGAGGACCGGATCATTCGACATGCCCGCGTCCGCTTGTTCGTCAGCTGATCAGCCCGAGCTTGCGCAAAATCTCGAGCGCGACGCGCTGGTCCTCGAGCTCGCGCATCTGCTGCGCGAATTGCCCGACATTCGGCGGAGCGAGGCGGTTGAGATCAGGCAGCGGCGCCGAGGCCGCTGGTTGCGGCGGCGCGAATACGTAGGGCGGCGGCAGCGGCACGGGCTGCGAATGCCCGCCGACCGACGCCCTCTTCTCGATTTCCTGTAGGACGTCCCATATCGGCCGGACCGGCTTGTTTGGCTTTCCGTCCCGCGGCGGCTGCGCGATGTAGGAGGGGAAGTCCTTGCGCTTGCCCGCACCCGGCGCATGGAACGGCGGAACCTCCTCGGGCGGCCATCCTTGAAACAGCTGCTCGCTGACCGGAAACGGTTTGCCAAAGAGGTCTGGCGGGTGTGGGAAAAACTCGAACGTAATACTCGCCAGTATCCGCTCCGGCGAGGCAAGCCAGAACTGTTGTGCGACAACCGGGAATGGCTTGGCGAACCGGCATTCGAGCTGCGCCCCCTCCCAGCCATGCGCCGTCGGAGCGGTCGGGATGATCCCGCGGCCGTAGGTCAGGAACTGCTGCTCAGCAACCGGAAACCGACGGCCGAAGAGATCGGGCGGCTGCGGATAGAAGCCTTGCGCGTCCAGAGCCCTCGGCACCCGCTCAGGATCGAGTGCAAGGAATTGCTGCTCCGCAACCGGGAACGGCTTTGTGAAGTGATAATCGTACTGCCAGCCCTCAAAGCCGTGCGGAGTAATCGCTGTCGGAACCTGTTCCGGCGCGAGCGCCAGAGCCTGTTGTTCGGCGACAGGAAATGGCTTGGCAAAGACTTCCGCGTTTAACGGCTGCCAGCCGGAGGTCGTCGTGTTCGGCGCATTCGATATTGTCCCGGCCGGCTGGAAGGCGGCGAACTGCTGCTCCGTGGCCGGGAACGGGCGAGCAAAGACCTCCGGGTTGAGGGCGGTTCCGCCATAGGGTTGTGGCGCACCGAGCGCGACCAGCGCCAGCGATTGGTAAAAGACTGTCCTAATCGTCATACGTGCAGATCACGAGGCTGGATATTCTCGCCTTCGGTAGAACCCACAGCTTGGGAGATTTGATCAAGTCCTGCTTCGGGAAAACAATGGCTGACTTGCCTTGGTACGGCACCATGATCGTCTTCTGGACAGATAGTTCGGAGCTGTCAAAGCCGGAAAGGAGAGGCGTATAGGCTTCAATCAGGTTGACCGAGCGACAGTAGTTGTTGCCAACAGTGAATCCGGATACAGTCGCCTGATTATAGGTCGTCGAACTCGCTTTGTAATCGCCGTTGCCGTTGGTAATGTTGTTTTCTGCATCCGCGCCGGAATTGGTATCGATCACGGTCACCAGCTTGTCTGTGCTTACCATTCGGAAGGGCAGCCAGTCGCTGGTGATGGATGTGTTCTGACCGATCGAGAAACCAGCGGCCCCGCTGAACAAGAGCGTAACGGGCGTGGCATCGCTGTTGGGGAATGTCGCCGAGTTGCATTTGGCGATCGAACAATTCGAAGCGCCGAACCCAGAGGTGGCTCCCGCCTGAAACGTGACGCGCACATAGTCACCGCCGCCTTGGAGCGAGGTATGCTCGTTGCGAAACGAATATCCGGACGTGGCGCCGCCCTGCAGGGATAGCGCGCTCGATGGCTGCCAGATCGTAGTCATATTTAGCTAGCGGCTTCCGCCATCCAGCGGCGGGCGTGATATCTCGCCTCCTCCCGCTCGAGCTTTGCCTCCAGCGGGTCGCAGCGGCCGGTGCCGGCGCAGCGGGGGCAAACGTAACCCATGCAGACCTTGCACAGACCGCCCATGTCGGACGGATCGCACATCGGCTGCACGAACACCACGCGGTTGCAGTGCCGGCAGCTGAACGTATCGACTTCCGTGCACGCAAACCGTCCCCGGCGCGGATGAGGATCCGTGCTGATGAAATAGCCACCTGGATTGCGCATGGTTCTCCACAATTTTCAGCTTGTCCGAAGCCGCGTCCTGGCCGAATGCAATTCAGATCCATCCCTGCCTGAATGAACGGTATCCGAGCAACCTGGCATCGATCTTGTCGCGGCGCAGATGATGTGCTCGGCAACGACTGGCGGTCGACGATCAGCAGGCCCAAGTCCGTCGATCGGGGACGAATGCGCGCGACGCCGGCTTCTGCCGACCGCGGATTCATATGGCCGCAAGTCAGAAACGTCCGATCCGCGATCGCGGGCGAAGTGTGCGTCACTCCTCGATCACGACCGTCACGGTGCCCTTCCCGTAGATGTCCGGATAGAGGATCACGTCATCGACCACCGAAGCGCAGGTGATGACGACCGCGCCCGCTTTGGCCTTGGCCTGAAAGCAGTCGCTCATCCAGGTCTTGCCGATGATGTCGGCAAGCCCGCTCGCGATCTGCACGACGCCGTCACCGTCGCGCGCGATATGCCATGCGTCGGTGCGGCCACCGCGCGGGGTCGTGTAGCAGAGCCTGATCTCGTCGCCCGGCTCAGGCGCCCCCTCGATCCGGCAGAAAACGGTTTTCATGGGTGACTCGCATGGATATGACGGAGATGCCGATCGACGGCGGGCGCGGTCCGCGCTGCCGCACGTTGTTGACGTGCATTATTGCGCAAGCGGTAGTGTCCTCAGGCCCAATCGAAGAACGGCCTGCATACCTTCGCTAACTTTTTCTCTTCGTGATTCGGAAGAAACAAAATATCCAGGTGCCGGCTGGCATGGAAGATCGATGTAAATATTGATGCAGCTTCGCGGGCTAGTCGGCTTTCATCGCTTGCCCCGGCCCGCAACCCCAAAATTACGTGAGCGCCGCTACCATCGCTATATTCCGCTTTCGCCAGGTAGGCTCTGCTTACGGCGCCGTCCCTGCTAAACGTAGCGGCAAGCCTCTCCTTCAAGACCCGTTCGAACGGCCCGTCCTGTTCATGCACGAATCGCGGGCCATTAGAATTTCTCGCTTAGCCTTCCTGACCTGGGATCGGACATCATGTGATTGCCTTGAATGCGGGATTCAAACTGAAGACGCCGCGGCATGGTAGCTCCTGAAATGGCTCAGAAGCGAGTGGCTACTTTGTAAACACCAGTTCAGTGGTTTCGCCGGTTGCCGGATCCAACGTCACACGGTAGGAGCTCCAGCTATGGGCATACAGTTTGCCCCCTTCCATCTGAACGCGAAGGAACGCATCGTGGGTTTGTGGCAGCTTCGCGACCCAGACGATCCGGCCGTCGCGAGCAACACAAATAAGATTCCTATCCGCCCCAAGTTCCATGGTTGCGCGATCCAGCAGAAGGACGCAATGCACCCCATCATCGAGAGGAATTGCGGTTTTTACCTTGCCTCCGAAATATTCGCTCCAGGAAACCGAGCCGTCGGCGTAGCGGACGACCTCGAACTGAAGGCTAGGTACGGAAAACAACACCGGCAATGTCGTCGCCTCCGATCGCTTCTGGGTGTTCCATTTTATCATTTCCTACCAGATTGGCTAGCGATTGCATCGGTCTCATGACTTGGTGCGTCGATGCGCGGAGGGGATGTCGTCCCCGTCCCTCCGCAACAGCTCTATCCGATCTCGTCGATGGCCTCAGCAGGCCCTTCGATGGGATGCAGCGCTTTCACGGGCTAATTGCACCAGATTGTCACGAACGCTCTCGATCACCGGCTGCCAGTCGCCAAGGTTTTGTTGGCGGAACAGGCGCATGGACCGATACCACGGCGTCGCCTCACCCGGCGCGGACCACAGGGGACAGCTGCCCGGATCAAGTCCGCGAACAGAGGACAGACCCTCTTTGACTCCCGGACTTGCTTCGGCGGCGCCGTCTTCCGTCCCCGGCCCTGACCGGGGGACCCGTCGTTGGTGGTCCGGCTCGAACCACGGCCAGTAGCCGTTGAAGCGCACCAGGTTCCATACCCGCGTGCCGAGCGCGCCGGCGAGATGGGCGACCGAGGTGTCGACGGTGATGACGAGATCGAGCGCCTCGACCAACGCGGCGGTATCGGCAAAGTCGTCGATCTCGCCCATCCAATCGGTGATGCGCATGTCGGGCGGGATCGGCTCGCGCGGCATCTGCAGGGAGATGAAGTTGATCGCATCCCCGGAACAAGTCCGGGGCTCCTCGATCAACGGTTTGAGCTGCCGCAGATGCAGCGACTTTGCGGCGGCGCTGCGTTCGGTCTCCGGTTGCAACGGACGCCGGCCGCTCGACCACACGAGGCCTACATTAGGCCCTCGCGGCAGCCTCGCGAGCCGCTCCCGCCACTTCTGGACGTTTGCGGCATTCGGCGCGCACAGATAGCCCTCGGTCGCCGGCAGCGTTTCGGGCGTGATGCCCAAAACCATCGGGACGTCGAGCAGCGGGCACGAATAGTCGATGCCGGCAGAGAACGCGTCGCCATGGGCGATGACCTCGACACCCATCGTCCGAGCCAAGCGCTGCATCGTCGGCCGGGTCTCAAGGATGACCCGATCCGCAATTCCCTTGACCGGCTCGACGAACCGCAGCGACATGATCTCGTCGCCATAGCCTTGCTCGGCATAGAGCAGGACGGTCTTGCCGGAAAGATCCTCGCCACGCCATTTCGGGAACATGCGATAGGGCCGCGGCGGATAGGGCGTGTCGGCCCAGCGCCATTCGTAGTGCGGAAAAGCCTCGCGCCAACGACCCAAGCCGAGCAGCACCACGCCGAGCTTGATGTGGGCGTCGTGCAGATCCGGCTCGATCGCGAGCGCCGCCGCGAACTCGCCGGCCGCATCCTCAAGCCGCATCAGGTGCGCATACATGCCCCCGAGCATCATATGCGGATCGACCGCGCGGTGCAGCGCGAGGCTGCGGCGATAGCATTCCTGCGCCGATTCCCACATCCCGATGTCCGCAAAGGCGATGCCGCGGTTGTTCCAGACATCCGCGGCGTCGGGGTTGAGCTCCAGCGCCCGGTCGAAGTGCAACAGAGCATCGAACGGGCGTTGCTGGTTCAACAGACACGCGCCGCGGATTGCAAAGGCGTCCGGAAAGTCCGGCTTGACCTTGATGGCCTCGATCAGCAGATGGGATGCGCGCTCGAAATCTCGGCTTTTGAGCGCGCCCACCGCGAGCTCGAAGATATGCTCCGCCCGTAACGGCACCGGCATGAACGACTCCATAATCAGCAATCAGAAAATGCCGCTCCGACCACTGGCCACCGGAAAGGAGACCCGCCGGCAAGCCTCTGACCACTAATTTTCCTGTTCATTCGAGGAAGGTGATCTGCCCTTGCACCGAACCCGTGAAGGTCGAAGATTGGGCACGCAGCTCGAGGCCCGATTGCGCTGTCGCCGGCACGATCAGATACTGGGATTCCTGCGCCGCGATCCAGCGCGTGGTAGCACGCTGGTTGATGCCGAAGTTGAGCAGCGAAGAGTTCGCGGTGATGACCGGCTCGGTGGTGAGCAGGTTGGCCGACAGGGTCAGCGCTGCGCCATCAGCCGGGTCGGTGGCGGTTGGCGTCCAGGCCGTACCGGCAAGGCCGGTCGTGGTGGCAAGGCGCGAAACGTCGACCTGGATATAGGTGTCGGTCGCGTTCGGGTTGGCGGCCGAGCCCATGATGATCTCGTACCACTTGATCCTTTTCGGCGTCGCCGACACCCAGGTGACGCCGACGCCCTTGTAGGAAGACGTAAGAGTGCCGGAAGCACCCTGGACCGCATAGGTAGCCATGGAAAGTTTCCTTTTCTGTGAGGCCCACGCCGAGATGATCGAATCAAGGGGACCGTCGCCTCGGCGGTGTCACGAGAATCCCTGAAATAGTGCTGTGAATGGGCGGTGGCACTGCCGGCGAGCCCTCGCGTCGCGCTGCGCACGTATCGGCGCTGTCAGCTCGACGAAGCGGTTGCAAACAGTCCGCACCATCGCGACTTACGAACCATCGCGACCAAACCTTGAAGTCGGCGAAATGGAGTGCTGTTGGCTATGGACGGTAGCGGGAGCCGAGGGCTGCGAGGCTCGACGTCGGTCAAGGCGCAACTAGCCATGATGACGATTTATAGTTCCGCTTATAAGCTAATTAAACGCGATTCGCAAGATTGCCGACACACGCTTCGTCGTAGCGAAAAAATCCCTCCGCCCGGTCGTTCTGGCCGCTGGCTAAAAACTGCCTCCCGAGGGTTAGGGCCTCCTCAAGGCTGAGGTCGCGGACCTCTTCTTGCATCGCGGTGTTTGACCAGAGTGGATCTCGTTCTGATTGCCCATGGAATTCGTTAGGCGCGGGCGAGCGGCCGCCCTCCCGACCTGCAGCGAGCTGGGGCTTCCGAGAAGATGACGATTCCTAACAGCTCCGGCATCGCCGGATGCCGTCAGGCGGCGGCGACGCCGCGCAGAAAGGCGCCGACCTCGCGGTCCAGCTCTTCGGATTCGCGGGTCAGCACCGCGGTCGCATCCCCGAGCCGCGCCGCCGTCCGGTTGGTGTCGCCGATCGTCTGGCTCACCTGCGCGAACTCGCCGTTGAGCTCGCCCGAGCGCTGGGCGGTCTGCTGGATGCTGCGCGAGATCTCGCTCGTCGCCGAATGCTGCTCCTCGACGGCCGCCGAAATGGAGGCCGTGTAGGTCTCCACGTCCGCCATGGTCGTGACAATCGCAGCGATCGCCTCCACCGCCTGCTTGGTCGATCCCTGCATCGCCGCGATCTGGCTGCGGATCTCGTCGGTCGCTTTCGCCGTCTGGCCGGCTAGCGTCTTCACCTCCGAGGCCACCACCGCGAAGCCGCGGCCGGACTCACCCGCGCGCGCCGCCTCGATGGTGGCGTTGAGCGCGAGCAGGTTGGTCTGCTCGGCGATCGCCTGGATCAGGTTGACGACATCGCCGATCTTCTCGGCGTTCGCCGCGAGCCCGGCCACCGCCGCGTCGGTGTTGCGGGTCAGCGTCGAGGCCTTGCCGATCACGTCGGTTGCCCGCTCGACCAGCGAGCCGATCTCGCTCACCGAGCCGGTCAGCTCCTCGGCCGCACTGGCGACCGCCTGCACGTTCTCGGAGGTCGACTGCGAAATCCCCTCGGCGACGGAAGCTCGGCTGCCGGCGGCGGCGGCTGCCGCGGACAAATCCTTGGCGACCCCGTTCATTGCCGCAACGTTGTCGCGCACGGTCGCGAGCACCGACTTGATCTTGCTGTCGAAGCCCTTGACCAGGCCTTCGATCGCGCCCTGCCGCGCGGCGCGGGCCCGCTGCTCCTCTTCTGCGGAGGAGGCGAGGCGGCTGCGCTCGATCGCATTGTCGCGGAACACCAGCACCGAGCGGGTCATGGCGTCGATCTCGTCCTGGCCCGTGGCCGGGGGGATCACCGCGTCGGTTTGCCCTTCGGCGAGCGAGGTCATCGCGGTGCCCAGCATCGCGAGGCGGCGGCTGAGGCGCCGCACGACAATCGTGGCGAGCCCGCCGATGACGATCAGGAAAGCCGAGCCGATCCCCGCCGCGATGAAGATAGTGTGCCATATCTGCACCGCGAGGTCATCGACATAGACGCCGGTCGCAAGCGTCCAGCCCCACGGCGCGAAGCGCTGCATATAGATGATCTTGGGAAAGAGCTCGTCCGGCCTGCCACCCGGCTTGGAGAAGACGGTTTCGATATACGCGACGCCTTGTTCCTGCGCGAGCTTCACTATTTTCAGAGAGAGTGGGTTCCTAGAGGCTTCGCTGTTTTCATACTCAGGGCGTGGGCCGAACACCAGGTTCTTGGCGGTGTCGTCAAGCACGAACACGTAGTCGTTCGTGTTGTAGCGCATGACGCGCAGATCGGCGCGGGCGCGGTCCTGCGCCTCCTTCTCGGGAACCTTGCCCTCCTGCGCGTCCTTGTAGTGCCGCTCGACCACGGAATGCACCACGTCGACCACGTTCTTGAGCTGTGCGCGGCGATCCTCCACGATCTGCGATGCACTCATCCAGCAGAGCACCGCAACGACCGCCACCATGCCGATGACGAACAGCCCGATCACGCCAGCCAGACGGCCGCCGATCCCTCTCAGTCCGAAGCGCTTGACCACGCTGAGTCCCCTTGCCCTTGTCAGGGCCCAACATGAGGCGTCATCGTTGATAAATAGTGACCTCCGTGTTTCTACGGTACGGACATGCCAGTCACGAGCTCAGCGCCAACGGATAAGGTAATGCCGAGTTGCCCGCCGGCCGTTGAGGTCCACCAAGGACGCGCGCGCCGACGATTTGGCCGGTGCGCGGATCGCGCACGAAGATGACTTGCTGCTGCGGCGGCTCGGCGCTGGGGGGCGTCGCGGCAGCGGGCGCCGCGGTCGATTGGACGCCGCTGGCCGGTGTGTCCCCTCCCCGGCCAAGACCCTCTGGCTGTGCGGCGTCGAGCGCCGTCTGCTGCCGGGCCCGTGCATCCGCAACCGCGCGGCCATGGCGGTGGCCGTGGTCGAGCGCGGACAAAATGCCTTGGTTGTGCATGTGGCCGTGCTCGAAGCCGATTTTCAGCGCATCGGTCTTGTGGCTCAAGAGGCTGTCGACCACCTCGGCCTCGAGGCGTTTGTGGCCGAGCGCGACCTTGGCGACTTGCGCGAGCCCGCCAAGCATCGCCGCCTGGCCGGCACGCTCATCGCGGGCGATCTTCGCCTCGAGCTCCTTGGTTTTCAGATCCATCATCGGGTTCGGCTTCGGCGCCTGCCCCTTCATGACGAAGCGCGCCCCGCCGTCGCGATAGCCGGCGGCGCCGAAAACCTCCTCCATCACGGCCTCGGGGTTGATCTGCATCTCGCCCCCTTGGAATTGCGGAGCGTTCTGCAGGAGCGGCAGCGCCACCTGGATCGCGGCGTTGAATTTTGCCAGCCGCTGCTGCGGATCGCCGGCACCGAGCCCCACGCTCACCCGGACCGTGATCTCCTGCTCCAGGAGCGCATCGTCGATCCGGTCGATGCCGTGCTTTTGCATGAGTTGCGCGCGCTCGCCGCAAAGCCCGAGCACCACGGGATCGTTCTCGTAATACTGCTCGAGCCGCACGATCTGCGCCAAGGCGCGGACGGCCCAGGTCTCGATCCACAGGCGGATGTCGAACTCCTGCAGCGCATTGGCGGAGCCGGAGACGAGCTTGAGCCCGCCGAGCGTGCGCGAGAGGGCGTTGGAATTCTCCGCCGTCTGGCCGTTGAACTGGCCGGCGAGATCGTCGAGCTCGAGCTCGAGATCCCGCACCATCATCGGCACCGATTGCGGGATGTCGGGCGGCCGGTCCCAGGTGATGTCGTCCTGCTTCTGCACCATGATGGAGGAGCCGTGCGCGCGCCGCTTGAGTTGGTCGAGATCGACTTGCGCGCCGCGCCGCACTTTGGAGACCGGCGTCACGTTCTGCTTGATGGCGTCGAGCGCGAGATTGGCGATGTCGTTGAGCTCGACCTGATGCATCTGCCAGGATTCGACCGGCGACATCGGAAAGATCCGATGCGATTCCAGCATCCCGTACCCCATGGCGATCGGCCGCTCGCCGAACTGCTCGGGATAGACCTCGCGCGTCGGCTTCGGCTCGGTCAGATAGTCGCGATCGCCCACCGAGAAGAAGGTCCAGTCCTCGCCGCCGTAGCGAATGAAATTCTCATAGACCCACACGACCTGGAAATAGGTGCCGGTCTGCGTCTCATCGAGCCGGTCGAGGCCCATCTCGCGGGCGCGGCGGATCGCCGCCATGTCGAACTTGCCCGATTCCAGCGAGGAGCGCAGCGTCTGCTCCGCCACCGGCAGCCAGGGGCTGATCGGCGCCTCCTGCTTGCGCTTTATCTCCTCGATGCGCATCGGCCATTTGATGATCAGATAGGCCGCGCTCTGCACCGGGTCGGTCCAGTCCGCCGCCGGATCGATGACATAATTCTCCGGCGGGATCAGCTGGCAATCCGGACGGTCGATCTCCTTGACGTAGGCGTCGCGCAGGCGCTCCTCGAAGACTCCCTCGCTCACTTGCACCATGGTCGCCGACGCCTGCGGCAGCTTGCGCAGCTCGAGCTTCCACGACTGCTTGGTGAGGCAGACGCCGGCGATCAGCGCATCTTGACGGGCGCCCATGCACACCGCGAACCACGGCATCGCGGCTTTGCCCGAGGCGCGGTCGGTGCGGTAGTTCACGAGCTCCTGCAGGATCGCGGCGGAGGCGCACTGGCACGGATCGCTTTCATTGCCGGGGAGGCAGTTGATGGCGTCGATGTTGCTGAACATCGAGGCCGCGACCGCCGACATATCCTTGCGCACGGCGGAGCGCGTCTTCGGCCGAAAGATCTTCGAGCGCGCCCGCCAGTCGGGGCGGGAATACTTCGAGCCGACAAAATGCTCGTTGTGAAAGGCACGGTAGCTTTGCGACCAGGCCTTGCGGTTCACCTGCGCCACATAGAGGAGCGCCTGGTCCTCGGCCTCGCGCACGAGCTGGAGGAAGTCGATGTCCTGATCCGCCGCCGGCGGCGGCCCGGGGAGGCCGGCGGCCGAAGCCTCGTTTTCAAGCTCATCGTGCAGATATTGCGATGGGCGTGCACGGGCACCATACCCGCGGGCCTGCCCTCGACCCCGACCGGGAGTCGTGCCGTCCTCGCCCGGAGGAACGCCGGCGGCTTGAAATGACACGGGGCGGGCCTTCGCCGGGATCAGCTTGTCCGTGTCGCCGCCGGCTGTCCCGGCGTGATCTTCAGCATGGGGAAAATTTCGCAGCATCAGGTCGGAACCTTGCGGGAGGGCACAACGAGGGCGGAGTGACGCGCGCGCGCATCGAGAAACGACCCGATCTCGAGTCTCCCGCGCGGCAGACGGTAGCGCTCGAGAATCTCGCCGCCTGACGCGATCACGAGGCCGGGCGTAAGCTCGTGGGTTTTGAGATTGATCACCATCCAGTTGCTCACGCCCATCAGGATCGGGATGCCGATCTTGGCGATGCGCTGGCGCGTGTCGTGCTGGCAGGCCCAAAAATGCCCGGGATAGGCGGCCTTCAGCAGCGCCATCATCCCGTTGGCGACCCACAGGTCGTATTCGCGGAACGGATCGGGCGCGCCGCCGCCGTCGTCGCCCGCCGGCGCCTCGTATTTCTCCAGCACGAGGATGTCGTGCCGGCCGCGGTCGCCCTCGATCACATGCTGGGCAACCGTGACGGCGTCATGGGGCAGACGGGATTCTCCTGGCGTTGGGTCGTGCCGCGGGCAGCACTATTTCGAGGCTGGCGAACCAGTCAAGCCTTTCGGCAGGTTCGCCTTCATAAGCGGACTCTCAAGTGTCGAGGTCCGGCACGTCCGGGTCGTGCCAGAATCGGCGTTACGGGCGCCGCGGCGACGCTCGACCCGGATCCGAATGGGCGATTTTGCGGACGCAATCGATAAAGCGTTCCGCTAGCGGTGTCAGAGTCCGATTCTTGACCGTGATAAATCCGACCGGCGCCGGACGCGGCGAGATTTCAACTGGTAGAACCTTGATCTGCATTCGCTTGCCGCCAAACCGCATGACGGAGGCAGGAACGAGACCAAGCCAACGCCCCGTTTCGATCAGGCGCATGTAAAGATGCAGCGACACCGTCAGTACTGTTGCGGATGGAGGTTCAAGGCCGCTCTTTCGGAACACTTCGTCTTGCAGCGCTCGCGCCAAACTGCCCGGTTGCGCCAACACCCATGGCTCTTCGATAAGGTCCGCCAGTGTCAGGTTCCGCCGCTTCGCCCAGCGGCTCTCGGACCCGGCGGCGACTACGTTCGGCTCATCGAACAACGGCTCCGCCACCAAATCAGGTTCGCTCATTGTCGCCGGAAGACGGCCCAGCACTAGCTCAACATTTCGATTGCGCAAATTGTCGTATTGCTGGGTCGCAATGTTTTCGGGGAGCACATGAAGCGCCGCCCGTGGAAAATCCTGGGCAAACCGCTCGATGACCGCAGGAAGCAATCCGGCATCGACCACGATGGACGAGCCAATCCGCAGCTCGCCCGCGTCCGGTTGCTTGATGAAATCTATTTGCTGGAGACCCTTCCGCATTTCGTCGAACACCGCAATCCCGGACTTGAGCAGTGCGCGGCCGTAGTGTGTCGCCTCGACCCCTGAAACGCTGCGATCAAAGAGTTTGACGCCAAGGGTGTGCTCCAATTCCGAAATCGTCTTGGATACGACGGGATAGGACACCGCCAGTTCCTCAGCCGCCCTTGTCATGCTGCCCGCCTCCGCGACCACGAGCGCAATATGGAGGTCCCGCAGTTTGACCCGGCGACCGATACGATCCGTCCATTTCATCTCGATACCTAGCTGAATAGTTAGGGGTATGGCCAGTAAATAGAACTAAACAGCTATACCGATATATGGCAAGTACGAAACGCAAGTTTCGAGTGCGAATTGGTCGCACCCATCAAAAGGGAGAAGTGTCATGGCTGAACAAGCAACTATCGTCCTCGTCCACGGCGGCTTTGTCGATGGCGCAGGCTGGGAAGGCGTCTACAACATTTTGAAAAAAGACGGCTACAACGTCAGCATCGTCCAAAATCCAACCACCACTCTGTCCGACGATGTGGCCGCTACCCGGCAAATCATCGCGCAAGCGAAGGGGCCGGTTGTACTGGTCGGCCACTCCTACGGCGGGGTAGTCATCACGGAAGCCGGCAACGACCCGAAAGTGTCCAAGCTCGTCTACATCACCGCTTTTGCCCCGGATAAAGGCGAGTCTGTCGCTTCCCTGATCAAGAACCCGCCGCCTGGAGCTCCGGTGCCGCCGATCCTGCCGCCTCAGAACGGCTTCCTCTTTCTCGATAAAGCGAAGTTTGCCGACCCATTTGCCGCCGACGTAGATGCCGAAAAGGCCGCATTCATGGCGGACTCGCAAGTTCCTTGGGGCGTGGCCGCACTTGAGGGAGCGGTGACCGAACCTGCCTGGCGGAAAAAGCCGAGCTGGTACTTGGTGGTGACCGATGACCGGATGATCCCTCCGCCGGCACAGCAGTTCATGTCAAAGCGTGCGGGCGCCACGGTGGTGGAAAGCAAGGGCAGCCATGCCGTCTATGTGTCGAAGCCGGACGCTGTCGCCTCGATCATCAAGAGCGCCGCGCGCGCCTGATGCGATGAACGCAACCGCCGCCGGCTATCAACCGGCGGCGGAGCGATCCGAGCAACGTCTGCTGCGGGTCAATACCCGGACAAGCTCATAGCGAGCATATCTGGTCCGCAGTACCCCCAGAAACCGGACACCCCGGCCGACGGCAGGGCGCGGCAGGTTCGTGCCAAGGAGCAGACTCATGCCGTGCAGCAAATTAGGCAGCACAGCAAACACTTGATCGCCGCACCGAAATCGCCGGCGTTGCCACGCTGCCTGAAAAACCGGGACGCTTCGAAAGAGGATCATGAGCACCGCCGGATTTAGCATTCGTACAGCCGTGGCCTCGGCGACGACCTCGACTGGGGTTACTTCGCACGCCGCCGCTGCCGGTAACTGCGCGTCTTTTGCCGATTGCCGCAGAGCGCAGATGAACACCATCGCCGGTTCGCCGGCTTCGAGTGGTCGAAGAAAATCCAGCGGCACTCCGTGGAAGTGCACATTTTCAAGCGATCCAACCGGCCGCTCTCAGCCAAGCCCTGAAGCTCCGCGATGACGTGACCAGCCCCGCTTCCTCCAGGTGCCGGCGTCAACGTCGGAGACCCATCGCTGGCTAAGTTAACCACGAGCGGGAAGTCCTTACAGGCGTCGCTGAGACGGCTCGCCGCCGCGCTGCCTGGTCGATTCTCAGGCCCGATCTGAAGAAACGATCGCAGGGCGTCACGCAACGACAGCACTTGTCGGTGAACCTCTGCATCGACGCGCTCGCTCTGCTTCAGTAGGCGGCGCGCCCGCATCCAAGACTGCAAGTGCCGAACAGTCGCCAGCTCGTCGCCGCGAACGTGAGTCGCCCCACGTTCCACGAACGTGCGCAGGTCGAGCGAGTTCGCAAACTCGTAGAGCAGGGCGAGCTCGGACGGGACGGAGTATTTCTCGGACAGGCGCATCGACACCAGCATAGCAGTTTTGCCGGTTGACTCCAATAGACACTATCTATAAGGTTTTGCCGGTGTCGATATGATAATCGGCCGTCGACAGGAGGGCGTTGCGATGATGCGACCAAAATCGCATGCGCCGGCCTCATGCAAGTGGAGGCTCCCATGACCCCACGCCCCAATCCACTCCCACGCCAACTGCGGCCCCGCGCGGTGCTCAATATCCGCGACGGCCGGGGGCTTACGGTGCGGTGCCTCGCCGGTTGGCTCTGGATCACCCAGTACGGCGATTCCGACGACCACGTGCTTGAGGCCGGCGAGTGCTTCGTGCTCGACCGCCCCGGCCTCGCGTTGGTGATCGCGCCAAGCGGTCCGGCGACCGTGGTGGTGGTGGAGAAGGCAACCCGCGGCCTTCAAGCGCGGCGGCAAAGGCCATCGATTACGCTTCTGCCAAGAGCCGACCCTTGCACTGCGGCAGGGAAGTGACCGGCGCGACTACGGAACGCCTACTGTAGCTTCGCCAATAAACGGCTAGTTGAGTATCGCACGTCGGAGGGCTCAAATGGATAAGCGAGCAGAAGCATTCTGATCTGTGTGGCCGAAGGCATGCTCGTGATGGGCAAGACCATTCAGGACCGAGCCACGACGCACGCTACAGTCGACGCGCTGTTCGATCGGTTCACGAAGTAGGTGTCGCATGGGTGCACAAAAGGTGGACGCGTATATATAGACCGTTGGGTCCTTAAAGGTGCAATCATGAGACCACGCACTTCAGGCCAAGCTCCCTCGCGTTGTTTAGGACGAAGAGTCCACCTTGTTCGCCCGGGAGGCAATCGCGTCAACAGGCAAAAGGACAATTTGCGATGGCTTCACGCATTGGCATTATTGGCCTCGGTACGATCGGCAAGGCACATTGGCGGGTTATTAGAGAGTCGCCGCAGACGAAATTGATCGCAGTCGCTGATCCCACGCCTTCGGCTTTGGATTTCGCCCGCGCTGCGAGCATCCCAGCCTACGATGACTACCGAGAAATGCTGGAAAATGAGACGCTCGACGGAGTAATCGTCGCGGTGCCGAACGCAGAGCATGTACCGGTCGCGCTCGCCTGCATTGAGCGAGATATCGCAGTATTGGTCGAAAAGCCGGTGGCCGATTTAGTCGAGGCCGCGCGCGCGATGTGTAAAGCAGCTGAGGCGCGTGATGTGCCGGTGTTGGTCGGCCATCATCGTCGCCACAATACTGCCGTCCAGCGTGTGCGTCAGGCCATTTGTGATGGGCTCATCGGGCGGCCGGTAACAGCCACGGTTATGTACAACCAACTCAAGTCGGCGAAGTATTTTGATCTTGATTGGCGGCGGAAGGTCGGCGGCGGGCCCATCCTGATCAATCTTATTCACGAGATAGACCTGATCCGCTTCATGTTTGGCGAGATCCACTCGCTCCAGGCCGTCAGCTCCAACGCAGTGCGTGGATTTGCGGTTGAGGATACTGCTGCGGTGCTGTTGCGTTTCCACAGCGGCGCCATCGGCACGATAAGCGTTTCAGACACTGCGGTCTCACCATTTTCATGGGACCTAGCCTCAGGCGAACTAGACCTAATGTTAGGAACTTCCGATCAAATGAAGCGGCAAAAGGTCAGCTCACATGTTTTCGCGGGAACGGAGGGCTCTCTAACCCTGCCGACGTTGCATTACTACAACTATCGCGAGGTCGCCGAGCCAGGTTGGCGCCGCGATCTCAACGCGGAAGTTTTGTGGCCGAAAGCGCTGACACCTATTTGCGCCAGATCGAGCATTTCGCTCGCGTCATCCGCCGCGAAGAGGCACCATTAGTGTCGGGCCAGGATGGAGTGCGTACGCTCCAGGCGACTCTTGCGGTTAAGGAAGCGGCGGCAACCGGTCATACGATTGTACTGAGTGAATAGACAGTCAGGCCACGCGCGGGCCATCCCCCCCGACGAGGACAAGGCAATGCCACTTCTTTCTTTAGCCCACTTCACTGCCGTTGAAGCAGATCCGATCACGCTGATCGAGGCCGCGCAGGCCGGAGGATACGATGCAATCGGGCTGCGCATCGTACCGCCTTTTTCAACCGATCACGTTTTCCCGGTGATAGGCGATCCGAACTTGATCCGCAGCATCAAGCGGCGGCTCTTGGAGACGGGTATCCGGGTGCTCGATGTCGAAGCGATCTGGCTCACGGCTCAAAGCGATGTCGCGACGCTCGAACCCGCGGACATCGCCGTCGAGTTAGGCGCTGGGTATGTGATTGTAGTGGGTAATGACCCCGATCGCGGACGGCTCGCGGGAAATTTCTCTCGCCTCTGTGCGGCAGCCAACCTGAGGGAGGTACGGGTGATGCTGGAATTCATTCCGTATTCTCATATCCGCTCGCTGGCACAAGCTGTCGCACTGCTTGCCGATGTCGAACCCGCGAATGCCGGCGTGCTAGTGGATGCGCTGCATCTGAGCCGTTCGGGCGGGAGCCCGGCGGATCTCGCGCAATATGATCCGGCGCTGTTCTCCTACATGCATTTGTGTGATGCGCCAGCTATCCCCCCGGGACCCGATGGGGTGCGGCCCGAAGCGCGAGAAGGGCGGCTCTATCCAGGAGAAGGGGGGCTTTGGCTTGCTGATTTCATTAGAGCATTTCCCCGGGACACACCGGTCGCCATCGAGGCTCCGAGCGCCCGTCGGGCTGGATTGCCACCCGCGGAACGCGCAAGCTTGGCTGCGTCCGGGACAAGGCAGTTGCTCCGGGAGTTGATCGCGAGATGACCACTACCTTCTCGCTTCGAGTTACCAACGAGCAAATTGACGTTCTGCGGGCTCGACTTCTAGCAACGCGCTGGCCGTCCTACGATTCGCGCGATGACTGGTCGCTTGGCACTAGCTCAGATGATGCCAAGCGCTTGGCGCAGTATTGGGTCACTCAGTTTGACTTCGATTCTCTGCAGCAACGTCTTGCCGCACTGCCACATGAGTGCGTCGTCATTGATGATGCGGCGGTTCATCTTGTCCATGTCCACAGTCCGCATCCACAAGCGGTGCCCGTGATCATAACGCACGGCTGGCCCAGTAGCTTCCTGGAGATCGTTCCGCTGATCGAGCGGATGACTCAGCCGGAACGGTTTGGCGGGCGTGCCGAAGATGCCTGCCACCTGGTTATCCCGTCGCTGCCAGGATTCGGGTTCTCTTCTCCAGCACGAACCCTCGAAGGATATACCGGCGCGGCTATCGCCGACCTGTGGGCGCGCGTGATGACGTCACTAGGATACGAGCGATTTTTTGCCAGCGGCGGTGATATCGGCGCGCGGGTGACGTCCTGGCTGGGCGTGCGACATCCGCAGCGAGTGAGGGGCATTCATGTTAGCTCGAATGCCCTCCGGTTGGTGTTGCCGGGCGAGGCGATACCGACAGCGGACGAGCAGGCCTATCTTGCCCAGCGAAATCAATGGGCCGCTGAAGAGGGCGGCTACATGCATCTTCAACACACCAAACCGCTCAGTCTCGCCTATGGGCTGAGTGACTCTCCCGCAGGGCTCGCCGCTTGGTTGGCGGAGAAATGGTCTTCCTGGAGTGATGGGTTGGATTGCGCGAGCACTGAGGTCATGGACATCATCCTCAGCCATGCCTCGCTCTATTGGGTCTCCAATACGATTGCCACATCGTTCCTACCCTATTTTGTCTACGATTGGCCGCCCGGCGCACGGGTGGATGGCGCACAGGTTAAGGTGCCGGTGGGCTTCTACCTGTCGGCTGCGGAGATTGGTGGCGTACCGCCTGAATCCTTTGCCCGCCGGCAGTTCGAGATCGCGCGCTGGAGTGTCTTACCGCGCGGAGGTCACTTCATGGCTACCGAGGAGCCCGAGTTACTCGGGGATGATTTGCTGGCCTTCATCCGCCCCTTCCGATGACTTTCTCGCCGCGAAAGAAGTTGCCCGATACGTGCTTATAAACCTGTTCAAATATGTGAAGGATCCAGATGAGCCAAACCTTGATCCCGCGCCTGTTCGAAGGATTTTCAGCGCTCGATCGCCTGACCTCACGCGTGCGCTTCGCAGGCGTGATAGGCGGAGCGGGGCCGCCAGTCCTCTTGTTGCATGGCTATCCGCAATGTCACGCCACTTGGCACGATGTCGCGCCAACGTTAGCGACGCGCTACACTGTTATTGCACCCGATCTGCCGGGTTACGGGAAGAGCCGCGTTCTAGACGCCGGCCCCTGGCACAAGCGAGCAGTCGGCACGGAACTCGTCGCAATGATGCACGCGCTCGGGCACGATCGCTTTGCCGTTATAGGACATGACCGGGGAGCGCGCGTCGGTTATAGGCTCGCGCTCGACCATCCGGACCGAGTGAGCGCTTATTGTTCGCTCGCCGTCGTGCCGACACTTGATGTTTGGCCCGCCGTCGACCGGCAATTTGCTAAGGGAGCCTTTCACTGGTTTCTTTTCGCCCAGCCAGGCGATCTGCCGGAGCGCATGCTGGCGGCCGATCCGGATGCCTTTCTTGATGCCACGCTGAACCAGATGGCTGGTGGGATCGAGAACCTCCATCCCGCCGCCGTGGCTGCTTACCGCGAAGCGTTTCGTGAGACTTCGGTGCGCCATGCGATGATTGAGGATTATCGGTCCGCTTATGACGTCGATGCTGATCATGATGCGGCTGACCGGGCAGCGGGAATTAAGATTACTTGTCCCGTAATGGTGCTCTGGGCTGATGAACGGCTTGTTGCCAGCGGGATGGAAACCGGCGCGTTGACAGCGTCCGATGTCTGGCGCCGTTGGGCGGACGACGTGCGAGGATTTGACATAGCCAGCGGTCATCTGTTGCCAGAACAGGCAGCCGAAGCGGTAATTGAAAAGGTTAGCCCATTTCTCGATGCTTCCTTGCAGAGCGATGCAAATAATTGAGGCGGCTCTTCAACCATGGTGCGCATCCGATTGAGGAAGTTGAAGTATATGCTCGCGCCTTCGCTCAACCCGGGAACACCCGCGGCGGCCTTGAGTGGTATCGCGCCTTCCCGATGGACCACGCAAATGCTCTCGCCTGGAAGCGAATTTCCTTGACGATACCAGTCCTCGCATTAGGAGGAGATCACAGGTGGGGGCCGAAGATCGTCGCCATGCTAGAGGAAATCGCCACTAATGTCTCAGGTGGCAGCATTCCAGATTGCGGTCATTGGGTAGTAGAGGAGCGTCCGGCGGAGACGTCGGAAGCACTTCTCAAGTTCTTAGCGCAGTGAAGCTGGGAGGATGCCCGTGCGTGCGATCGTTCACCCAGTCGTCGCGAGCGGTAACCCACTCCCCGGCCGAGATGCGTTTGAGTTTTAGCCAGTCCTTCCACGGCTGAGTGTGATGCGGCCACTTCTCCAACACGATGCAACACCCGGGCGGCACGGGATCGAGAAAGGCCTGTTTTTTTGCCGTCTGCTGATCTATGCGCGTGAGAAGCCCACGCCCGAAGATTCTCGCGCGCATGCCCCGGCACGGCGCAAGACCGGGCGGAAGCAGCCCGTGGTGCGTGGCGCCGGCCCCCCCCGAACGATCTGGAACGAGCCGTCACCCAGCGAGCCAGCGAAAGTCCTTTCAGTTTGCCGTTCAAGGGCCGCTCTGGGTCTGCCGCGGTCCGGTGTGGCTACCTGAGTGCCTGAGCGAGGGCCGGACCTCCTTCGACAGCGGACGTGGGCGGATGCCTTCCTCTTACGCCCAGCCGCCGGTCGGCACGCCGCTGTAGAACGGCCGTCCCGCATAGGCGGGATCGGTGCCGCCAAAGGGCTGGCCCACGGGGTAGACGTTGGAGTTCTGGTTATAAGCGCCGCGCACATAGGGATCGGCGAGAAAGGCGCGGCCTTGGAACTCGTATTCCACCTCGCGGTGCTTGCGCCGCTCGAATTCAGGATCGGCGCGGGTCACCAACACCTGATAGGGAATCTGGATGGTCGACACGTTGGTCGGCGGCTTGTAGAGCGGCATTGGGTTTCTCCTCCTCATGCACGGCTTTGCAGGCCGGGCCTGCCACGGTGCGGCGGCAAAGCGCTCGCCGCAATCGCAGGTATAGGCTACGTGATCCGCGCCCACCCGGCCGGTGAGCTCGTGTGCATCCAGTGTAGGCGCCGACCTCTTGGCCCTGACCTCCATAGTCGTCCGCGGCGGGACCCCAGGCTTGTGGTGGACACGGAACTGCGTCACATTTGGCGCACTTGATCGACGCAAGCGCGGACAGGCATTTCAACCGGGGCATAGCATGGTAAATCGATTCACGACGGCGCAATCCACCGTGGCGATGCGGCGTTGGGCGGCTTCCGGCATTGTAACGCTGGCGGCGATGGCCGCACTGACGGCGCTGACCGCAGACGCAGCGACGAGAGAGGCGCGCCCCGCGCCCATCGAGACAACGGCGCCGCGCGATGCGGGCGAGCCGATCATGGCGATCGTGTCGATCAAGACCCAGCGGGTCACTTTCTACGACGCCGACGGGTGGATCCTGCGCGCGCCGGTGTCGACCGGCACCACGGGCCGCGAGACGCCGGCCGGCGTCTTCGCCGTCATCGAGAAGGACAAGGATCACC
>JBKQHQ010000209.1:0-126652 GCA_052148715.1 Xanthobacteraceae bacterium
AATACGCGCTTGTTCCGACCTCTCCCCGCAAGCGGGGAGAGGTGAAGATCAGCGCGACAAGGAAGCTTCAACATGTCCTCCGACCTCGTTACATACGAACTCGACGGCTCGGTCGCTGTCATTGGACTCAATCGCCCCGAAAAACGCAACGCGATCAACAATGCCCTCGTGAAACAATTGCACGCCGCGGTCGCGCGGGCGGGCGAGGAGGCGGATGCCGGCGTCATTTTTGGGCACGGCGTGAACTTCTCCGCCGGCCTCGATCTCGCGGAGCTCTTGAAGAACCTGGATCCGGCGACGCCAAAACCGCGCAAGAAGCCGAAGCATGCGTGGCACACGACCTTCGACGTCATCGCCCGCGGCCCCATACCGTTCGTCGCGGCTCTGCACGGCGCGGTCGTCGGCGGCGGTCTCGAGCTCGCGGCCGCCGCTCACATTCGCGTCGCCGATACCACCGCGGTCTTCGGCCTGCCTGAAGGGCAGCGGGGCATTTTCGTGGGCGGCGGCGGTACGGTGCGCGTTCAGCGCATTGTCGGCTACTCCGTGATGGCGGACATGATGCTGACGGGCCGCCTGCTGTCGGTGGAAGAGGCGGAGAAGGTCAACATCGTGCGTTACACAGTGGCGCCGGGCCAGGCGGTCGCCAAGGCGAAGGAGCTCGCCGCGCGGATTGCGCAGAACACGCCGCTGACCAACTGGCAGATCACCAACGTGCTGCCGCGTGTCAACGATCTTGCACACGACGATGGGCTGTTCATGGAATATCTCAACTCGTCCATGCAGCGGCCGCCGGAATCGATGCAGCGTCTGCGCGACTTCGTCGAGAAGCGCGCCACCCCGCTGCAGATTCGGGATAAGAAGACCTGAGAAACAGGTTGGAGTGAGAAGTCGGTTGTGAAAGGTAAGGGAGAGAGCATGTCGCATGGCCAGGATGATCGCCTCGAGGCCGCCCTCGCGGATTTGCATGCGGGGCGTTTGGACGCCTATCGGCTTCCGCCGGATCTGAAGGTGCGTCTCAAGACTGGACTCACTGCGGCGGAGGCAGCAGCCGATCCGGCCTTGGCGGCGCAGCTCCTTGCTCTGCACCATGTCGCCAAGGCAGAGCGCGATGCTGCGCTGATCCCGGACATTCCCGCCGACTTGCCGATGCGCAAGCTGGAAACGGCCGCGATCATAGGCGCTGGAACCATGGGCGGGGGCATCGCGATGTGCCTTGCCAACGTCGGCATTCGCGTGACAGTCCTGGATAAATCACGGGAAGAGCTTGATCGCGGCCTCGGCCGCGTCCGCGACAATTATGCGGTGACGGTGTCGCGCGGCCGGCTCGACCAGCCGACCATGGACATGCGGCTGTCCCTCATTCACGGCACGCTCGACATGAACGCCCTCGCCGAGGCGGACATCGTCATCGAGGCGGTGTTCGAGGATCTCACGCTGAAACAGGACACTTTCAAGCGCATCGATCAGATCGCAAAGCCAGGCGCAATTCTCGCGACCAACACGTCCGGCCTCGACATCGATGCGATCGCCTCGGTCACTGCACGGCCGCAGGACGTCGTCGGCGCCCATTTCTTCAGCCCCGCAAATGTCATGCGGTTGCTCGAAGTGGTTCGCGCCGAGAAGACCGCGAAGGACGTCATCGCGACCCTGATGGCGCTCGGACGCAAGATGGGCAAGGTGGCCGTGCTCGCGCGCGTCTACGACGGCTTCATCGGCAATGCGCTGTTGCATCACTATGCGCGCGAGGCGCAATTCTTGATCGAAGAGGGCTCGCTACCGCAGCTGGTCGACCAAGCGCTCACCAATTTCGGCTTCGCCATGGGAATTTTCGGTGTGTACGATCTCGCCGGCAACGATGTGGGCTATCACACGCGCAAAAAGCAGATAGCGACCCGTCCGCAGGACCGCCGTTACGCCGATCTCATCCTGACGCTCTGCGACATGGGCCGGCTCGGGCAGAAGACCGGCGCCGGCTGGTATCGTTACGCGAAGGGCAGCCGCACGCCGATCCCCGATCCAACGGTGGAAGCGCTGATCCTCGAACGCTCGAAGGAGATCGGTATCGAACGGCATGCGATCACCGACGAACAGATCATCAAGCGCACGCTCTACGGCATGATCAACGAAGGCGCGCGGCTCCTGGAGCTTGGAATCGCATCGCGGGCCAGCGATATCGACATCGTCTATGTGACCGGCTACGGATTCCCCCCTTGGCGCGGCGGCCCGATGTACTATGCCGACACGATCGGGCTCGACCGCATCTATGCCGACGTGCAGCGCTTCCATGCCGAGCACGGCTATTGGTGGCGGCCGGCGCCGCTGCTCGAGAAGCTGGCGCGCACCGGCAAGACGTTCGCGGATTTCGACGCAGGACGCGCCTGAGCGCTTGCGTCAAGAGCAACAAGGACACCGGGCATGATCGACCTTAATGCGATTACCGCGATCGACATCCACACGCATGCGGACGGCCCCTGCGGGACGGACGCCTACGAGGATGCGGCCGCGACGCGCGCCGCCATGAAGAAATATTTCAAGACCGAGTGGGAAGTGAAAACGATCCCGGAGATCGCCGACTATTATCGCCAGCGCAAGATCGCGGCGGTGATCTTCACGGTCGACAGCGAGGCGGCGACGGGCAAGCGGCGCTATTCGAATGAGGAAGTCGCGCGGCTCGTTGCGGAAAATGCCGACATCCTGATCCCCTTCGCGAGCATCGATCCGGCCAAGGGCAAGCTCGGGGTCCGCGAGGCGCGGCTACTCATCAAGGATTTCGGCGTGCGCGGATTCAAGTTTCACCCGTCGACACAGGCTTTTTTCCCCAACGACCGCATGGCCTATCCGCTCTATGAGGTCATTGCCGAACATAAGCTGCCGGCGCTCTTCCACACCGGTCAGACCGGCGTCGGCTCCGGTACGCCAGGCGGCGGCGGCGTGCGTCTCAAATTTTCGAACCCGATGTGTCTCGACGATGTGGCGGTCGATTTCCCGGAAATGCCCATCATACTGGCGCACCCCTCCTTCCCTTGGCAGGAGGAGGCGCTCTCGGTCGCGCAGCACAAGCCGAACGTTTACATCGATCTCTCCGGCTGGTCGCCGAAATATTTCCCGCCAATCCTCGTGCGCTACGCCAACACGCTGCTGAAGAACAAAATGCTGTTCGGCTCGGATTTTCCGGTCATTACGCCGGATCGCTGGCTCGCCGATTTCGACAAGATCGACATCCGCCCCGAGGTGAAGCCGCTCATCCTCAAGGAGAATGCGATGAGGCTGCTCGGGCTTCCGATCAAGCCCGGCGCGTCCTGACGCACGCGGCCATCTTCACGCGCCCTTCAAGTTCGCGGCGGTATCGAGGCTGTCGAGGGCACGACGAACGAGCCCAATGAGGATATCACGATCCGCGGGTTGCAATGAAGCGAGGACGAGTGCCTCATAGTCAATAATGGCTTCCTGGATCCTGATCGCCAGCCGTCGGCCCTTTGCCGTCAGTGAGAGAACGATGTGACGCCGGTCATCGTCCGACGTATGACGTCGTAGAAGTCCTTGAGCCTCAAGTCGGTTGAGCAGCTTCGTCATATTCGGCGGTTGAATCAGCAGCGCCTCCGCAAGGTCGCCGTGACGAATGCCGGGATTTGTGTTGATGATTTGCAGAACCGTCATCTCTGCCGGAGTGAGATTGAAGACGGCTAAACGTTCCCCGAATAACTTCATCAGACGGAGATCAAGAAGTCGGACATTGAACCCAATGGTCGACGACAGAGTTGATAGATCAATTCCGGAACTCTGCCGTTGTGGCGCTCCATTTAAAGACGATCCTTGTCGATGAAATTTCTCGGTCGCGCCCTTCATACAATGTCCTGCGAAATAGCGATCCTGCGAGCGGTGCTGTTTCCGCTGTGACCGCTAACAGCCAATAGCATCCCGAAGGTTCCCATCGCAATGCGGAACTTAGGTACGCATCTGGTGACGGGCACCACGCGCGTGCTCTGCGCCGCCGCATCGGGCCCCGGGGTCACGCGTGAGCCCGGTGCGCCGCAAATCAGTCGCCCAGCGATCGGGCCCGGCCTGCAGTCAACGGGCCCTGTGTGCGGGCGTCGCGCCAAACCTCGTGACGTCCTTGAAATATGTACTGAATATCAGTATATCCGAGCCAAGGGCCCGCGATGGACTTCGAATGGGACGACGCCAAGGAGCAAGTTAACCGGCGCAAGCATGGTCTCGATTTTCGGACGGCCGCGAAGGTATTCCTGGACCCATATGTCATCGAGTTCGACGATCGTGACGCCACCGACGAGCCGCGCTTCAACGCCATCGGCGTGGTCGATGGCCGCATGCTCTTCGTCTCCTTCGCGATGAGAGGCGCAGTCGTTCGTATCATATCCGCCAGAGGGGCAGAGCCGCATGAAAAAAGGAAGTACCACGAAGTTTAGGCTCAATCCGAAGAAGCCGCTTAAGACCGATTGGCGGGATTTCGACGCGATGAGCGAGGCAGAACGCCATCAGGCCGCGCTCTCCGACCCTGACTGTCCGCCGGCGACCGAAGCGCAGCTTGCGCGGGCACGCCGCGCTCCGACGGTTCGTGCCTTGCGTAAGAAGCTAAACATGACGCAGGAGGAGTTTGCCGCGCGGTTCCATTTGCCCCTCGGCACTGTGCGAGATTGGGAGCAAGGCGCGCACCGCCCGGACAAGGCGGCCCAAGTGCTTCTGCGGGTCATTGCAAAAGACCCCGACGCCGTGGCCCGCGCCCTCGAAAGCTAGCGGGATTCCACGCGTGGTGGACAAAGGGCGGTCCGGCGGTTTCCATCGATGCACAGAACTTGATCCGCCGTGCCCACGCGGCCTCCCAGGGGACCGGTAGGTCTCATCGCGTGGGCACGCGGACCGCGCACCGTGCCAGCGCTCTGAAGTCACAGCCGCCTGTGCCCGCTCTACGCTGCCAAAAAGCCGGGGTAAGCGTTCAAATTCTGCCTGGCGGGCCCCTCCCGCGGTGCACAACGTCGAAGGCATGCACTTGAGCGCTTGCCCGTCAGCCATCGATCAGCACATCCGGCTTGGCACAGCGTTCCAATGCGGCCCGGTCGGTGATCACGATCTTGCGCCCGTGGCTGGCAACGCCGTGCTTTGCCAATGCCATGAAGTTTCGCGACAAGTTCTCGGGCGTCATCCCGAGCTGCGAAGCCAACGTGCGCTTATCGTAGCTTAGTTGAACCGGCCCCTCGCCGCCCTGACGGCTGTCGGTCTTCAGGATCCAATTGGCCAAGCGTTCGGCCCCGGAGCGCAGCTTTTGGTTCTTCAGCTCGCGCACCAGCCCGCGATAGCGTTCGGCCAATTCGCCGACGACCGCACGGGCAAACGCCGCATCGCGATCGAACACGTCGCGCACCGCCGAGGCGGGAATCATCAGAATATTCGCCGGCGCAAGGGTGCGCGCGGATTTAAGATAGACCTCGTCGCGGATGACCGCGGCCAGAATGAACGTCGTCACCGGCCGGATCACCTCGAGGGTGGTTTGCCGGCCGTCGGACGTGGCGAACAGGTCCACGCTGCCGTCGACCACGACGTGCAGGAAGTCGGGCAGATCGCCCTCGTTGATCAGCACGACACCTTCCGGAAACCGCTGCAGATAGGCGGCACCGAGCAACTGCTCGAAATGATCCTCGCGCATCTCGGCAAACAGCGGGAGCTTGCGAATGAGCTTTCGATCGGCGCTGCGCACGGTCTTGCCCTCGAAACGTAGGCTGCGATGCTGACATCGTAGGGAGTTGCAAGCGAAAATGATTGATAATTATCAATCGGTAGTAATACGAAGATCAATCAAGAAATACGCTTTAGACAAAATCGTATTTGAACCGGCATCCGTAATATCTCCCATGCTAGTTTGACCTATCGCAAAGCATTGTTGCCTTTAATAGGCTCCTCTTGCGCGCATTGCGAACAAGGCGGGGAGCCCACCGATGCAACAAGGATTGGACGCAAGCCCCGCCGGCCAGCGCAGTGCGCTGTGGATGTCCACGCTCGCCTTCACGGTCTGCTTTGCGGTGTGGACCATCCTTGCGATCATCGGCATCCGCATCAAGCAGGAGCTCGGGCTTACCGAGACGCAATTCGGGCTGCTCGTCGGTACGCCGATCCTGACCGGCTCGCTCATTCGGCTGATCCTTGGGATCTGGACCGACCAGTATGGCGGGCGCGTCGTCTATACGCTGGTCATGCTATCGGCGGCCGCGGCGACTTTCCTGCTCGCCTATGCGCATACCTATCCGCAGATGCTCCTGGCCGCGCTCGGCGTCGGCATCTCAGGCGGCTCGTTCGCTGTCGGCATCGCCTATGTGTCGCGCTGGTATCCAACCGACAGGCAGGGCATGGCGCTCGGCATCTTCGGCGCCGGCAATGTCGGCGCCGCCGTCACAGCATTCCTCGCGCCATTCGTGCTGGTCGCCTACGGCTGGCAGACGACCGCGCAGGTCTGGGCCGTCGCCGTCGCCGTCATGGGGATCGTATTCTGGTTCACGACCAGCGACGACCCGGTCCTGCGCGAGCGGCGCAGACGCGGTGCGAAGCCGCGCAGCACCTGGCTCGAGCTCGAGCCATTGAAGAACATCCAGGTCTGGCGCTTCGCGCTCTATTATTTCTTCGTGTTCGGCGCATTCGTCGCTTTATCGCTGTGGCTGCCGCAGTACCTCGTCAACGTCTACGGCGTGGACATCAAGCTCGCGGGCATGACCGCCGCGATGTTCTCGCTTCCCGCCAGCGTGTTCCACGCTTACGGCGGCCACCTCGCCGACCGATACGGTGCCCGCCGCGTGATGTATTGGACCTTCCTGGTCGGCGTCGTCTGCACGTTCGTGCTTTCGTATCCGCCCGCCGATTACGTCGTGCGCACCCTGACCGGCCCACGCGCGTTCCATCTCGAGATGGGCATCGTGCCGTTCACGGTCACGATCTTCGTGCTCGGCTTCTTCATGGCGCTGGGCAAGGCCGCCGTCTACAAGCACATTCCCGTCTACTACGCGAAGAACGTCGGTGCGGTCGGCGGTCTCGTCGGGATGATCGGCGGATTGGGCGGCTTCGTGCTGCCGATTTCGTTCGGCGTGCTGCTCGACCTCACCGGTCTGTGGACGAGCTGCTTCATGCTGCTGTTCGCGCTGGTCACCACCGCGCTCATTTGGATGCACGTGGCGATCCGGCAGATGGAGCGCGGCGTCGTCGGCGAGACGCTCAAGACGCTGCCCGAGCTGCCGGAGATGCGGGAGATCCACGAGCCGAAGCACATCGGCGCATTGTCGGGTTCAGTTTTGCAGGACTGGCGCCCGGAGGACAAGGAATTCTGGCAAACCACGGGCCGCGCGACCGCGCGGCGAAACCTATGGCTTTCGATTCCGGCGCTTCTGCTTTCGTTCGCGATCTGGCAGGTGTGGTCCGTCGTGGTGGCAAAACTGCCCTCCGTCGGATTCCAGTTCACCACCGATCAGCTGTTCTGGCTCGCGGCGATTCCCGGAATCTCCGGTGCGGTGTTGCGCATCTTCTATTCCTTCATGGTTCCGATCTTCGGCGGCCGCCTGTGGACGACCATTGCGACGTGGTCGCTGATGATCCCGGCCGTCGGCATCGGCTACGCGGTGCAGCAGCCGGCGACACCTTATTTCGTATTCCTGGGGCTCGCGCTGCTGTGCGGACTCGGCGGCGGCAACTTCGCCTCGTCGATGGCCAACATCTCCTTCTTCTTCCCGAAGGCCGAGAAGGGCAACGCGCTCGCACTCAACGCCGGCCTCGGCAATCTCGGTGTCAGCGTCGTGCAGTTTTTGGTGCCGATCGTGATTACCGCCGGCGTGTTCGGTTGGTTTGGCGGCGATCCCGTCGTCGTCAAGGCCGGCACGCAGCAGGCTCCGCTTTGGCTGCAGAATGCCGGTTTCATCTGGGTGCCGTTCATCGCGGCGAGCGCTTTCGCCTGCTGGTTCGGCATGAACGACATCGCCTCGACCAAGGCATCCTTCGCCGAGCAGGCGGTCATCTTCCACCGCAAGCACAATTGGCTGATGTGCTGGCTCTACACCGGAACCTTCGGCTCCTTCATCGGCTACTCGGCCGGCTTCCCGCTGCTCGCCAGCACCCAATTTCCGGCCGTCAACGCACTCCCGTTCGTTTTCCTTGGCCCGCTGGTCGGCGCCCTGTCGCGCTCGGCCACCGGATGGATCTCTGACAAATACGGCGGTGGCCGCGTCACGTTCTGGGTGTTCGTGCTGATGATGGTCGGAGTAGTCGGGGTGCTTTATTTCCTCGGCATCAAGGCCCAGCCGGGCGCGTTCTGGGGTTTCTTTGCCATGTTCATGGTGCTGTTTTTCGCCACCGGCGTCGGCAATGCGTCGACCTTTCAGATGATCCCCAACATCATGCGCCAGGAGATCGATCGTTTGATGCCCAAGGCGGATGCCATGACCCGCATCCGTCAGGCGGAGAAGGAGTCGGCTGCCATCACTGGTTTCACGTCGGCGATCGCAGCGTTCGGTGCCTTCTTCATTCCAAAGGCCTACGGCACATCGATCGGGCTTACGGGTGGCGTGCAAGCCGCTTTGCTGGCTTTTCTAATCTTCTATGCAAGCTGTGTGCTGATCACCTGGATCTACTACACGCGCCCCGGCGGCCTGCTCCACGACGTGGAGCGGCACCCGCCGACCGCTCCCCCGTCGCTCGCTCCCGCATCATCCCCTGCCGAGTGAGGGCAAGAAAACAATGAGCCACCTCCTCGATCGCCTCACGTTCTTCAATCGTACCGTCGATGATTTTTCCGACGGTCACGGTATCACCACCAGCGAGGACCGGCGCTGGGAGGATGGCTATCGCAAGCGCTGGCAGCACGACAAGATCGTGCGCTCGACGCACGGGGTGAATTGCACCGGCTCGTGCTCGTGGAAGATCTACGTCAAGGGCGGGATCGTCACCTGGGAGACGCAGCAGACCGACTACCCGCGCACGCGGCCGGACCTGCCCAACCATGAACCGCGCGGCTGCTCGCGCGGCGCAAGCTATTCCTGGTACCTGTATTCCGGCAACCGCGTGAAATATCCGCTGGTGCGTTCGCGGCTCGTCAAATTGTGGCGCGAGGCGCGCGCACGCTTGACGCCGGTCGCGGCGTGGAAATCCATCGTGGAAGACCCGGCGAAGCGTGCTTCCTATGTGCAGAAGCGCGGCCTCGGCGGCTTCATCCGCTCGACCTGGGACGAGGTCAACGAAATCATCGCGGCCGCCAACGCCTACACCGCAAAGACCTATGGGCCCGATCGGGTGTTCGGCTTTTCGCCGATCCCGGCGATGTCGATGGTGAGCTACGCAGCTGGTTCACGCTACTTGTCGCTGCTCGGCGGCGTGTGCATGTCGTTTTATGACTGGTATTGCGACCTGCCGCCGGCCTCCCCGCAGACCTGGGGAGAGCAGACCGACGTGCCGGAATCGGCCGATTGGTATAATTCGGGATTCCTGATCCTGTGGGGCTCGAACGTCCCGCAGACCCGCACGCCCGATGCCCATTTCTATACCGAAGCTCGTTACAAAGGCGCTAAGAGCGTCGTGATTTCTCCGGATTACTCGGAAGCCTCGAAGTTCGCCGATCTCTGGATGTCGCCGAAGCAGGGCACTGATGCCGCGCTCGGCATGGCCATGGGCCATGTCATCCTGCGCGAGTTTCACATCGACCGCCAGGCGACCTATTTCCGCGACTACGTGCGTCAATACACCGACATGCCGATGCTGGTACGCCTGGTGAAGCAAGGCGAGCGCTACGTGCCGGAGCGATTCCTGCGCGCGTCCGATTTCACGCAAAGCATCGGCGAAGCCAATAATCCTGAGTGGAAGACAGTTGCCTTCGACGAGACGACGAATGCGATCGTCGTGCCGCAGGGTTCGGTCGGATTCCGATGGGGCGAGAAGGGCAAGTGGAACCTGGAGGAAAGGGCTTCGAGCGGACAAGCCACGAAGCTCCGCCTGTCACTGGCCGATGTCAAAGACGACGTTGCGGCGGTCGGCTTTCCTTATTTCGGCAACCGCGAGCACGACCATTTCCTCGGGACGGATCATCCCGACGTGCTCGTGCGCAACGTGCCGGTGAAAAGGTTGCAGCTCATCGAAGGTGACGCGTTGGTTGCTTCGGTCTTCGATCTTTTCGTCGCCAATTACGGCATCGACCGTGGGTTCGGCGGCGCGCACCTCGGCAAGAGCTACGACGATCTCGAGCCCTACACGCCGGCATGGGCGGAAGCGATCACCGGCGTGCCGAGGAATCAGATCATCACGGTGGCTCGCGAGTTCGCGCGCAACGCCGAGAAAACGAAGGGGCGCTCGATGGTGATCGTCGGCGCCGGCCTGAACCACTGGTACCATATGGACATGAACTACCGCGGCATCATCAACATGCTGGTGATCTGCGGCTGCGTCGGACAGTCGGGCGGTGGCTGGTCGCACTATGTGGGCCAAGAAAAGCTACGGCCGCAATCAGGCTGGTTGCCGCTCGCGTTCGGCCTGGACTGGAGCCGGCCGCCGCGGCAGATCAACTCGACCTCCGCGTTTTACGCCCACACGGATCAATGGCGCTACGAGACGCTCGACGTATCCGAAATTCTTTCGCCCACGGCGCCGGCAGGACCGTGGGACGGCGCGCTGATCGATTACAATGTGCGCGCCGAGCGCATGGGCTGGCTGCCGTCCGCGCCGCAGCTTGAGGCCAATCCCCTCGAAGTCTCCAAGCAAGCCGCCGCATCGGGCCTGGAGGCGAAGGACTATGTCGCGAGCGCCTTGAAATCCGGCAAGCTCAAGCTCGCCTGCGATGACCCCGACAATCCGAAAAATTGGCCGCGCAATCTGTTCGTCTGGCGCTCCAACCTGCTGGGTTCTTCCGGTAAAGGCCACGAATACTTCCTCAAGCATCTGCTCGGCACCAGCCACGGCGTGATGGGCAAGGACCTGGGCGAGCACGGCAGGAAGAAGCCGCGCGAGGTCGCGTGGCACGCGGAGGCGCCGGAAGGGAAGCTCGACCTTCTCGTCACGCTCGATTTCCGCATGTCGACGACATGCATGTACTCGGACATCGTGCTGCCGACGGCAACCTGGTACGAGAAGAACGATCTCAACACCTCCGACATGCATCCCTTCATCCACCCGCTGACGGCGGCGGTCGATCCAGTTTGGGGGGCGCGCAACGACTGGGAGATCTACCGCGGCATCGCCAAGGCTTTTTCCGAAGTCGCGCCCGAGGTGCTCGGCGTCGAGAAGGACCTGGTGCTCACCCCGATCCTGCACGATACGGCCGGGGAGATCGCGCAGCCATTCGACGTCAAAGATTGGAAGAAGGGCGAGATTGATCCGATTCCCGGCAAGACCATGCCGATGGTTACTGTCGTCGAACGAGACTACCCCAACCTGTTCAAGCGATTCTCGTCGCTGGGACCGTTGATGGCCAAGCTCGGCAACGGCGGCAAGGGTATGAGCTGGAATACCGAGCACGAGGTCGAGTTCCTCAAGAATCTCAATGGAAAGGTCGAGGAAGAGGGTCCGACCAAAGGCCTTGCACGGATCGATACCGACATCGATGCCTGCGAAGTCATCTTGAGCCTGGCGCCGGAGACCAACGGGGAGGTCGCGGTCAAGGCGTGGGCATCGCTGGGCGGGTTCACCGGGCGCGAGCATACTCACCTGGCGGTCCCGAAGGAGGATGAGAAGATCCGCTTCCGCGACGTTGTTGCTCAGCCGCGCAAGATCATCTCCTCGCCGATCTGGTCGGGTTTGGAATCGGAGAAGGTCTGCTACAACGCCGGGTACACGAACGTGCACGAATTGATCCCCTGGCGCACGCTTACCGGCCGCCAGCAGCTCTATCAGGATCACTTGTGGATGCGGGCGTTCGGCGAAGGTTTTTGCGTCTATCGCCCGCCCATCGACACCAAGTCGGTGAAGCCGGTAATCGCGCGCAAGCCGAACGGCAACAAGCCGGTCGTGCTCAACTTCATCACCCCGCATCAGAAATGGGGCATCCACTCGACCTACACCGACAATCTTCTGATGCTCACGCTGTCGCGTGGCGGCCCGATCGTGTGGATCAGCGAGACGGATGGCAAACAGGCTGGTATCGTCGACAACGATTGGATCGAGGCGTTCAACTCGAACGGCGCGTTGGTGGCGCGGGCCGTGGTCTCCCAGCGTGTCAAACCGGGCATGTGCCTGATGTATCACGCGCAGGAGAAGATCGTGAACGTGCCGGGCTCCGAGCAGACCGGGCAGCGTGGCGGCATCCATAACTCGGTGACACGCGCGGTGCTCAAGCCGACCCACATGATCGGCGGCTACGCCCAGCAATCCTACGGCTTCAACTACTACGGCACGGTCGGGTCCAACCGCGACGAGTTCGTCATCGTCCGCAAGATGGCGAAAGTCGACTGGCTCGACCGTCCCGCAGTCGATCAACCGACGACGCCCCTCCGACTGGAGGCCGCAGAATGAAAATCCGCGCGCAAATTGCGATGGTGCTCAATCTCGATAAATGCATCGGGTGCCATACCTGCTCCGTCACCTGCAAGAACGTATGGACCAACCGCGAAGGCATGGAATACGCCTGGTTCAACAACGTCGAGACCAAACCGGGTATCGGCTACCCGAAGGACTGGGAAAATCAGGATCGCTGGAACGGCGGTTGGCGGCGCAAGCGGAACGGCAAGATCGAGCCGAAGATCGGCAGCAAGTGGCGGGTGCTGGCGAAAATCTTTGCCAATCCCGACCTGCCGGAGATCGACGACTACTACGAGCCGTTCACCTTCGATTACGAGCATTTGCAGAAGGCGCCCGAGATGCAGGCCATGCCGACGGCACGGCCGCGTTCGCTCATCACCGGCGAGCGCATGGAGAAGATCGAGTGGGGCCCGAACTGGGAGGAAATCCTCGGCGGCGAGTTCGCCAAACGCTCCCAGGACTACAACTTCGAAGGCATACAGAAGGATATCTACGGCCAGTTCGAAAATACCTTCATGATGTATCTGCCGCGTCTGTGCGAGCACTGCCTCAATCCGGCCTGCGTCGCGGCCTGCCCCTCCGGCGCGATCTACAAGCGCGAGGAGGACGGCATCGTCCTGATCGACCAGGACAAGTGCCGGGGCTGGCGCATGTGCGTGTCGGGCTGCCCCTACAAGAAGATCTATTACAACTGGTCGAGCGGCAAATCGGAGAAGTGCATCTTCTGCTTCCCGCGCATCGAAGCCGGGCAGCCGACCGTTTGCTCGGAAACTTGCGTCGGCCGCATCCGCTACCTCGGCGTGGTGCTCTATGACGCCGACCGCATCGAGGAAGCGGCCAGCATGCCGAACGAGCAGGACTTGTATGAGGCGCAGCTGAAGATTTTCCTCGACCCGAACGATCCCGCCGTGATCGAGCAGGCGCGCGCCGACGGCGTCGCCGAGAATTGGCTGGAAGGGGCGCGGCGCTCGCCGATCTGGAAAATGGCGATGGAATGGAAGGTCGCCTTCCCGCTGCATCCCGAGTATCGCACGCTGCCGATGGTCTGGTACGTGCCGCCGCTGTCGCCGATTCAATCGGCCGCCGAAGCCGGCAAGATCGGCCTCGATGGCGAGATGCCGGACGTGCGCAGTCTGCGCATCCCGCTCAGATACCTCGCCAACCTGCTCACCGCCGGCAAGGAAGAACCGGTCGCCTTGGGGCTCGAGCGCATGCTCGCCATGCGCGCCTATATGCGGGCAAAGACCGTCGATGGCGTCATCGACGAGAACATCGCAACGCGCGTCGGCCTCACCGGCTCCGCGATCGAGCAGATGTACCACGTCATGGCCATCGCCAACTACGAAGACCGCTTCGTCATACCGACCGCGCATCGCGAAGTCGACGAGGACGCCTACGACCTGCGCGGCTCCTGCGGCTTTTCGTTCGGCAATGGCTGTTCGGGCGGAACATCGGAGCCGAATTTGTTCGGCACGCCGAAACGCGCCAAGACGCCGATGGAGGTCGTGTAATGGCCAAGACCTTTAAAGCGCTGTCGGCGTTGCTGACCTATCCGACATCCGAGCTGCAACAGGCCGCGGCCGAGCTTCGCCACGCAATCGACGGCGAAGCGCTGGTGCCCAGGGCAATGCGGCGCCCGCTTGGCCAATTGATCGAGGACATCGCAACCGGCGATCTCGTCGATTTGCAGGAGCGCTATGTGCTGCTGTTCGATCGCACGCGTTCACTCTCGCTGCATCTGTTCGAGCACGTCCACGTCGAGAGTCGCGACCGCGGCCAAGCGATGATCGACCTGAAATCGCAATACGAGAACCACGGCCTGTTCATCGGCGCCTCCGAGCTTCCGGATTTCTTGCCGCTGTTTCTGGAATACTTGTCGACGCTGCCCGCGGCCGAAGCGTGCGCGACGCTGGCGCAGCCAGCGCATATCCTGGCCGCCCTCGCCGAGCGGCTGCGCAAGCGCCAATCCCCTTATGCGGCGGCGCTCCGCGCCCTGGTGGCGCTTGCCGGCGTGAAGCCCAAGCAAGAGGAGCTCGCCGGTCTCCTCGCCGAGCCCGACCCCGAACCGACCGATCTCGCCGCGCTCGATGCGGCGTGGGAAGACGAACCGGTCACCTTCGGCCCGGGCGCGTCGGGCTGCAAGGACGAGCTCATGGCCCGCATGCGCGCCGCGCGCCGGCCCGCCCCGCAGGTTTGAGGAGAAGGCCATGCGCGAAGCGTTCAATCATATCATGTTCGGCTGGTACCCTTACCTCTGCCTCACGGTCTTTCTGGTCGGCAGCTGGCTGCGCTTCGATCGCGAGCAATACAGCTGGCGCAGCGGATCGAGCCAGTTGCTGCGCCGCCGGCAGCTGATGTGGGGTTCCAACCTCTTCCATATCGGCATTCTCGCGATCTTCCTCGGCCACTTCGGCGGGTTGCTGACACCGATCTGGGTGTTCGAGCTGATCGGCATCTCGCATGGGTTCAAGCAGATGATCGCGATCGTCCTCGGCGGAACGGCCGGCTTGATGTGCTTCGCCGGCATTACGCTCTTGGTCCATCGCCGGCTCTTCGACAGCCGTATCCGCGCGACGTCGTCGTTAGGCGACATCACGATACTGCTTCTGCTGTACGCGCAGTTGATCCTCGGCCTTGCCACGATCCCCGTGTCGCTCGGGCATCTCGACGGCCATGAGATGGTCAAGTTCATGAACTGGGCGCAGGGCATCCTTACGCTGCAGCCCGGGGTTTCCGCTCTGGTCGCGGACGTGCATCCCATATTCAGGGCGCACCTCGTGCTCGGCATGACGATCTTCCTCCTGTTTCCGTTCACACGGCTGGTGCACGTGTGGAGCGCACCCATCTGGTATCTCGGACGTCGCGGCTATCAGGTGGTGCGAACGAAGCATGCAGCGCCGCGCCCGCAAGTTTCGTTTCGGCCGGAGCCGGGGCCGCGCACGCTCCCCGCCCGGCGTCCCCTTCCGGCGCCGGCGGAGTGATCGCGATGACCTGCGCCGTTCACGCGACCATCCTGCCGAAGGGAAAAGGCGTGCGCGTCAATGGCGTCGCGATTCCACGCGACGGCATCGCGCGAGAAGTGCAACACCACCCGTCGAAGACGCCGGCGGAGGCTTGGAAGGCCGCGGCGCAGTCGCTTGTCGTGCGTGAATTGCTGCTGCAGGAGGCACGGCGGTTGGACGTCGCGGGCGAACCGCTCACGGACTCGCAAGGGCGACGGGAGACCGCCGACGAAGCCGCCATCCGTACGCTTATTGAACGAGAGGTCACGACGCCGGAACCCGACGCGGAATGCTGCCGCCGCTATTACGAGCAAAATCGCCGCCGCTTCCGCTCCGCCGATATATATGAAGCCGCACACATTCTCTTCTCGGCATCCAAGGCTGACGCGCAGGGATATGCACGAGCTCGGTCCGAGGCAGAGGCGACGCTGGCGCAACTTCGCATGCAGCCCCGGCGTTTCGCCGAGCTCGCGCGCATTCACTCCGCCTGCCCGTCCGGGGCGCAGGGCGGCAACCTTGGGCAGATCACGCCGGAACAGACCACGCCGGAGTTCGAGCACGCCCTCATCGAGCTCTCGCCCGGCACCATTGCTGCGCAACCCATCGCCACGCGCTATGGGTTCCATATTGTCCGCCTTGATCGGCGGATCGAGGGCCGTCAACTTCCATTCGAGCTGGTTGCCGACCGGATCGCGGCTTATCTACGGGACAACGTCGAGAGGCGAGCGATCGCGCAGTACGTCGCCCGGCTCGCCTCCCAAGCCGTGATCGACGGGATCACCCTTCCAGGCGCCGAGGCTCTGCAAGTTCATTAGAGCGCTTCCCGATTACCTTGAAATCGGGAAGCGCTCTAATTCTTTATAGTTGGTCGCATTTCCTGCGGAAAACCGGGGCCCACTTTTCCGGGAAATGCTCTGAAGGAGACGGACGTGCTGCTCGGCGATCTGATCGCACGATTTGAGGATGAGGCGGTTGCCGCCGAGACGCTCATGGCGCTGGGCGATGTCGCCTTGCTGGCGCGCGTCTCGGGCGCGGCGGCTGAGCAGCAGGTTACGCTCGGGGAATTTGCGGCGAGTTCCGTTGGGCGGTTTGCGACCTACGCCAGCGACGAGGATTGGGTGACGATGCTCGGCGCCATGGCGCGGACGGACGATCCCGGCCGCGTCCTGCTCGACCGGGCGCTGTCGGCCGCGCTCGCCCCGACGCCCCTCGATCAACAGCTCAATCGGGGCGGATGATGACCGAGTCAGCCATTCCCGCGGCGTTGCGCCGCCGTCGCGACTATGCCGGCTTGGCGCTTTTCTCCTATGGGTTTCGCCCGTTCTTTCTCGGCGGCGCGTTGTGGGCTGCGCTCGCCGTGGTCTTGTGGCTGCCGCAGTATTTCGGCGACCTGGCCCTGCCGACCACCTTCGCGCCGCTCGATTGGCACATCCACGAGATGCTTTTCGGGTATGTGGCGGCGGTGATCGCCGGCTTCCTGCTTACCGCTATCCCCAACTGGACCGGACGGCTGCCCGTCAATGGTTATCCTTTGCTGGGTCTCGTGGCGTTGTGGATGGCCGGCCGAGTAGCGATCGCGACGTCGGCGATTACCGGCGCATGGCTCGCCGCGATCATCGACGTGGCATTCTTGATCACGTTGGCGGGAGTTGCTCTGCGCGAAATCATTGCCGGCAAGAATTGGCGAAATCTTCGCGTGTTCGCCGTGCTCGGCGTATTGATTGGGGCCAACGTCGTGTTTCATCTGGAGTCGATTTGGCGCGGAAACGCGGACTATGGCATTCGTCTCGGGATTGCCGCGGTGATCAGCTTCATCATGCTGGTCGGCGGACGCATCGTGCCGAGCTTCACGCACAATTGGCTGGCCCGGCAGAATGCGGGACGGCTGCCGCAGCCGTTCTCGAGATTTGACGCGGTGTCGCTCGTGGCAGGCGGTGCGGCGCTCGCATGCTGGATCGCGTTGCCTCACTCCTTCGGGTCCGGCGTCGCGTTGCTGCTTGCCGGATTGCTCCAGGCCGTGCGGCTTGCGCGCTGGGCCGGCGATCGCACCTTCGCCGATCGCCTCGTGCTCGTGCTTCACGTCGGCTATGGTTTCATCCCACTAGGCTTCATCCTCCTTGGCTTGGCGATCCTGTGGCCGGCATGGTGGCCCCAGAGCGCAGGCCTCCATGCCTGGACGGCGGGTGCGGCCGGACTGATGACGCTCGCGGTGATGACCCGGGCGAGCCTCGGTCACACTGGGCAAAAGCTTATTGCATCAGTGCCGACGCAGATGATCTATCTGTGCGCGTTCATCGCCGCGTTGAGCCGCATCCTGGCCGCGTTCGAGCCGACCATCTTTTTGTTTCATGTGACAGCCGTGGCGTGGGTTCTGGCCTTTGCCGGCTTTGCCGTGGCCTACGGCCCGCTGCTTCTGCGACCCCCAGCACGCCGGGCCGGATAACAGCCGACCTGCTCCCTCGGGCCTTGCAGAAAAGATCCGCAAGGGCGCGACGAAGCGCGCCGCAGCCAGACGCCCAGCGAGCCTCAGCGGGACGCTGACGGCCCGGCCAGATCCTCGGGTTTTTGTCGGACGACCTCGTGACCCCCGTTGATGAATACAACGTCCGTTCCTTGCTCCGGAGTATCGCGCCAGGTCATGCTGGTCACGTTGTCGAGGTTCACCCAAAGCGCCTCGCCTTGCTTGTTGTTGCATTTTGCCCAAGTCGCCATTGATGCGCTCCTTTGAGGTTCCTGTGTCAGGGTCCGCGAAGATAAGCTTTCTAATGCCCCGCAGCCCTAAAGGCGAGGAGCGCTCCAGCCGATGTGATCGGCCGCGACACGAGGACAAGCGTGGCCCACGTAAGGCCGACGTCAGATCCGACGTGAAACGACGACCGCTATGAGACCGACGACTGCCAAGGCTGCGCCACGATAAACCCATGGCAGCTCATTGACCATGAAGCTCGTGCTTGGATAAGGAAAATAGCCGCTGCCCTGTCCAACCCAAACCAGGCCGATCAAAGCCACGAGAATGCCGCCTATCAGCAGCGCCGCTCTAACGGCTTTCATCACATCTTCCTCAACCCTGACAATAAGGTAATGTCCCACGCGCAAGGGGGCAAATTTGATAGTCACGATCCCGGATCGCGTCGAGCTCGTCGCAGGCTCAGGGTGTCGCCTTCCGCCGGATGATTCCGAGGACGCCGCGCGGGAAGAACAGGACGACGAGCACGAAGAACAGCCCGATAAACGACATCCAGTTCTGGGTCTGCGTCGAGACGTAGTCCTGCAGCACGACGAAGATCGCTGCGCCGATCAGCGGACCCCAGAAGCTGCGCATGCCGCCGAGCACCGCCATGATCACGAAATCACCCGACTGGTCCCAGCGCAGATCGTGCGGATCGGCAAAATTGTTGAGCAGCGCATAGAGCGTGCCGGCGAGGCCCACGAAGGTGCACGAGATGAGCCACGACAGCCAGATGTGCTGGTCGATCGGAATGCCGAGAAAACGCGCGCGGCGCTCGTTTTCGCGGATGGCCAAGAGCGTATGGCCGAAGGGCGAGCGCAGTAGCGCCGCCATGGCCGCGACGCCGGCGGCGAAGCACAAGAGCACCAGGTAGTAGAACGCCTTTTCGTTGTGCAGAATGTCGATGCTGGTGAAGCCCAGATCGATCGGTTCGCGATGCCAGCCGGACAGGCCGTCGTCGCCGCCCGTGACGTTGTTCCAGCGGTAGGCGATGAAATAGAACACCTGACCGAATGCGATGGTGACCATCGCGAAATAGATGCCCCGCAGGTGAACGATCAGCAGGCCGATGACTGCGGCGGCAGCGACGGCGGCGAGGACGCCCACCGCCATGCCGAGCAGCGTGTTGGCCACCAGGTACTTGATGGTGAGACCGACGCCGTAGGCCCCGAGCCCGAAATAGGCGGCATGGCCGAAGGACAGCACGCCGGTGTATCCGAGCAGGAAATTAAGCGACATGGCGGCGAGCGCCATGACCATGACGCGGCTGCCGAGCTGGGTATAGCCGCCCACCGCGTTGAGCCAGTAGGGCATGGTCAGCAGCAGCAGCCAGATCGCAATATCGGCGGCGCGCTTTGTGGAGAGCCGATCCATCAGAAGCGCCCCTCCTCGCCAAACAGGCCGCGCGGTCGCACCATGAGCACGAGGCCCATCATGACGTAGATGACCGCCTCGCTGGCGGAGGGGAAGAATACGGTCGTCACTCCGGTGGTGACGCCAATCAAGAGCCCGCCAAACAGCGTGCCCGGCAAGCTGCCGAGACCGCCGATGATGATGGCGACGAAGCTCGGCATAATCAGCTCACTGCCGATCGTCGGCTGCAGCCCCAGCATGCCGGCGGCGAGCACGCCGGCGAGCCCGGCGAGATAGATGCCCAGTCCGAAATTGAGGCTGCGCAGGACGCGGACATTGATTCCCAGCGCCGAGACGGTCTCAAGATCGAACGTGCCGGCGCGGATGCGGACGCCGAGCCTGGTGCGGTTCAGGATCACGAACAGCGCGACCACCGCGGCGGTGACCACCAGCACCATGAACACACGGTATCCGGTCAGGAAGAAAAATTGGCCGCTGAGCGGGGTCGACAGCCAACTCGGCACGGAGAACGGCTGCGTCCGCGGGCCCCAGATGAACCGCGTTCCATCTTCGAGCATGAAGGCCAAGCCGAATGTCAGCAGCAGGCTATAGAGCGGATCGCGGCCGTAGAGCCGGCGGATCAGGAAACGCTCGACGAGCAAGCCGATGAACGCGGTCAGGATCGGCGACACGGCGAGCGCCCCCCAGAAGCCGACATACGGAATGAGCACGAAGGCGAGATAGCCGCCGATCGCCAGGAACCCGCCATGGGCGAAATTGATGACGCCCGAAAGGTTGAGGATGAGCGACAGTCCGAGCGCCATGAGCGCGTAGAACGCCCCGATGATCAGGCCGTTGAACACATTGTAGAAAATGAGCTGAGTCATCAGGAGACAGGCTTCACGTCAGTCCAGGCATAATCAGTCCAGCCATAATACCAGTGAATGTCGCTCGGCGCGCCGCCTCGGCAGCGCGGGCCGTCGACGCAGGTGCGAATTGTGCGATGACTTGGCCCAGGCGGCAAGCGGGCCGGCGCAGTTCTCACGCCGCCCGCTGCTTGGCATAAGTTCAGGTCGGTAACTTCATCTTGCAGCCGGTTTCGGCGACGGACAAGGCCGCATCCACGCCCTTGACCTCCTCGTCGACGACGAAGAGATCCTCAGGGTCGTCTTTGCCGTGCTCCTGCGCATGGCCGACATAGAGCGTCGGCATGAGCTGGTTGTCACCCTTGCGGTAGAACGGCTCGTTCGGCATCAACGCCACCTCGGGAGGCAGCTTCCAGTCCTCGAGGAACTTGGCCATTTTTGGCGCTTCGAGCGATTTCGTGCCGTTGGCGGCGTGCGCGCAAGTCCAGGCAGCAACGTAGCCGAACCAGTGACGCGCGGTCGGCACTTTTCCGCCCGTGCGCTTGCGAATGTCGGCGACGAACTCCGCCACGTGCGGGACTTTCGGCTGCTTCCAGTACCATTCAAACACCCAGGTGCCGACGCGCGCCTCGGGTGGCAGACCGTTGAGAACCTCAAGCTCCTGTTGCGCGCCGGCAAGGTGGTACTTTTTGTCGAGGCCGAACTGCACGGCCTGCTTGAGGGCATTAACCGCATCTTCCCCCGCCTGCAGGAAGATGATGACCTCCGGGTTCGTCGCCTGGGCCTGGATGAGGTAGGACGAATAATCGGTGGTGCCGAGCGGGGTCAGCGAAGCGCCGAGCTCAGTGCCGCCGTTCTGCTTGAGGGCCGCCTCGAAGCCCTGTTGCAAGGTATGGCCGAAGGCGTAATCCGGCGTGAGGAAATACCACTTCTTGCCGTACTTGCTTAAGAGCGTCTTCGAGACCGAGTTGGTCTCCATGCGGGTCGTATTGCAGACGCGCAGGACGTTCCAGTGGCAATCCGTACCGGTGACCGCATCGGTGTGGCCACCGGTGACGATATGCAGGATTCCCGCTTGATTTGAGACTTGGCCCAACGCGATCGCCATGGCCGAGTTCACGTTGCCGAGCAGAAAGTCCACCTTGTCGCGATCGATCAGCTTTTGCGCCTTTTGCACCGCGGTGCCGGTATTGGAGCTGGTCGAGTCTTCGGCGAGGAGCGTGACCTGGCGGCCGAGAATGCCGCCCTTGGCATTGATCTGCTCGATCGCCAGCTCGCAGCCGATCTGCTCGTTCTTGCCGAGTTCGGCATAAGTACCCGTGAACGGATCGTTGAGCCCGATCTTGATCGGCTCCTCTCCGAGGGCCTTCACCAGGAATGGGCTCGCGACTTGCATGGCACCGATCGCAAGACCGGCCTTGAGTATCGTTCGGCGCGGCACGGGGCGCCTGATAAGATCCTTGGTCACGTCGTTGGACATTGGGTTTCCTCCTAGTGGGTTATTTAGTCCGCCCCCTTGCGGGGACCGCTATTTTCGTGCCGAGCGGAGGGCCACGCGGTTGCATGCGCCGCCACCGGTCTGCCGATTCCGAGGAGTTGCCGATGAATTCGCGTCGCTTGTCCGGTCATGTCGGGCACGGTTACCCGCGCTCGGCACGCCGGTGGGACAAATCGCGCGGACGAGAATGCTTCGACGAGGACGGCACTCATGCGGTTACAACCAACGCGGTAATAGCCGATTCGGTTCGCCCTCCCTTTGATCAACAATTATTACGCCTTTGCAAGCCTGAAGCAAACCGAAAAGTTGCAGCAAAAATCGGCAATCCGGCACGATAAGGCTCGGCGACCGAAGACGTAAGAAGAACTAGTATGACATCAAAGTCGGCAAACTCATGCGGTCCAGCAGATCACGCGTGACGCCGCCCAGCAGCTTTTCCCAAAGTTTGGGATGGCCGAAGGCGCCTGCGACGATGAGGTCGGCGCCGACCTCATTCGCTTTGGCCTGCAGTGCGTCGGCAATCGAGCGTGCCGGAACATTGTCGATTCGGACCAAGTCGGTCGAGGCGCCGTGGCGCCTGAGGTGCTCGACTATTTGGTCCGCCGGCAGGGCGCCACGCCGCCCCAGAAAAGCGGCGGGATTGACGGTGATCACCGTCGTCCGTTCGCTGCGCTCGATCAGCGGCAGCGCGTCGCCCACGGCCCGGGCCGCGGGCCGGCTAGAGTTCCAGGCCACCGCGATGTGGCGACCAAGCGTCGCGAACGATCCGACGACAGGTATGAACAACACGGGCCGGCCGGTGACGAAGAGCATCTCCTCGGAAAACGAATAATCGACGGAGCTGTTGTCCGGCGTACCGTCTTGGCCCAGGATGCACAGATCGGCGTAGCGCGCATGCTGGGCTACCACGACCGAGGCCGGGCCATCCACGCCGCGCCATTCGGCCGTCAGGCCGCGTTCGCGGGCAAGACCGTCCAGCACTGATCTCAGCCGTTCTGCTGCGTCGTCGATCGACGCTTCGATACGCCCGTACAGGCGATCAAGTTCCTTACCCGAGACGAGGCCGAGCTCAGCGGTCCCGCGCTCCTCCAACTGGGCCGGGCTCCACTCCCGGACAAAAATGGCGGTCAGCCGGCTGCCGTGCCGGGCGGCGAGATCGGCGGACAAGCGCAAGCGGACAAGCGCACCTTCCGTCTGGTCCACATGAACCAACAAGTCTCTCAGCGCCATCGCGTTCTCCGGCACCAAAGTCCTTTTTCGCCTTCCATCAGGCCTCCGTCAAGACTGCGCACGGTCGCAATCCCTTATCGACACGGTTAGGAAGAACGCTTTGTAGCGGCTGTGCGCCTCGACGCTCATCGGCGGACAATCAAAACCGCGGCTGATCAGATCTGCTCGATCGAATCGAAATTCCAAGTCACATCCGGTGGGTTCTCCCCAATCCTGATGGTCGCGTCGTTCACGAAGCGATAGGGAGGCACCGGCAGGTTATAGGGAGCGGGAACGCCCTTGAAGACGCGGCCTGCCAAATCGTATTTCGAGCCGTGACAAGGGCAGAAGTAGCCGCCGAGCCAATTTGCTGCGGGCTGAGTTGCGTTGGGGTCTGGATAGAACTGCGGTATGCAGCCGAGATGGGTGCAAATTCCCACGAGAACCGCATATTCAGGCTTGATGGACCGGTGCCAGTTTTGCGCGTAGGGCGGTTGCTGCCGTCGATCGGAGCCGGAATCGGCCAACTGGTTTAGCAGGCGCGGATCCTGCAACATCGCCAGCGCCGGCGCGGGCCGATTAACGACGAGGATCGGCCGCGAGCGCCAACGCACGAGCACCAGCTGGCCCGGTTGCACGTTGCTAAGGTCGAAGTCGATCGGCCCACCCGCCGCGATCGTCGAAGCATCGGGATTCATCTGGGCAACGAGCGGCACCAGCGTCGCAGCCGCGCCGACCGCTCCCGCAACACCAGTGGCGATATAGAGAAAATCGCGCCGATTGGGCTCGGCCGGCGACGAAGGCATGGGAGATGAAGACACGGTCATGAGCCAGCCAGCTTCCGGACGCTCACGCGGCTAGCCTGTTCCAGCGTGGCGAGGGAATTCAAGAAGGGTCCGCAAACGAGATCACAGCCTGATGACATCTGTTTGATTTGGCCCCCGTCATTCAACCGGAATCCAACCAAGCCAAGGCAAAGTGGGCCGCGGCGGCGGGCCATGAGGGGAGCATGGCCGAATCCACCGCAGCCCGCGCGCGCCGTCGAGTGAGCGTCGGGGGACGAGGAAACGACGACACACGCTTTGCGACCAGAAAACCACGCACGCTTGACTCCACAACGCCGGGGCGGGCTCTGCGGTTTCAGCGTCTAGCCCACGGCGGCTGCAGCCGCCGAGAGCAGACCCCTTGGAGATCCGGCATACCCAGGAGCCGCCGCTAACCTATTGCTGACTGCTCGCATCAAACCGAGCCTTCTGCTGGTCGCTGAGCGAGGCGTAGAAGCGTTGCAATGGCGGCCGCACGGTCTCGACCCCGTGCAACATCGCCTGCAGCCGATTGCGGACCGCATCGAGCCGCCCGGGCGGCGTGAGCGGCAGTTGGGCTGGGCAAGCCGCCTGGATGATCTCGTCTGCCTTGTTTGCGGCGTCCCGCAACGCATCAAGGTCGGCGCGCTGCTGCCGATCGGGTTGCACTGCCTTGTCGATTTGGCTGACCGGGAAGGCCGGAATGTCTCTTTGCGGGCCGCACAGCCTGGTCAGGCTTGGCTGCTTGGCGGCCGCCTGCTCCTGACTTTCGCCCAGCTGGTCGAAGCGGGCCTTCTGCTCGTCGCTCAGTGACGCATAGAAATCGGCAAGAGGCGCGCGCACGATATCCACCGCTTCGATCATTGCCTGCAGCCGAGCCTGCACCGCATCGAGGCGCGCAATCGGCGTCGCCGGCTGCTGCGTTGCGCAGGAAGACTGGAGCTCCTTCACCGCCTCGGCCTCGGCCCCCTTCAGCGTGTCGCGCTTCGTGCGTTGCTCCGTCGTCGGCTGGACGGCCTTGGCAATGCGATCGCTCGGAATTCCTGCGGTGCTCGGCCCGGCCGTCACGCAAAGCTGAGCCGCCGACGCCGGCGGAATGAGTTCCGCTCCTTGTTGTCCGACCACCGGTCCCGCCGCAGCGAAACCCGCGTATTCGTATGGCAACAATATGCCACCAAACAGGTCGTCATATCCGTAAGCCCAGAACTGATCGTCATAGTCGCCGTATTCGGCGTAGGGCCAGAACGCGTAGTCGAACAGGTCGTCATAGGCGTAGGGCCAGAAAACCGGACCCGCCCAGCCGACGAAGCCCCGATGAAAATTACGCCAGCCGAACTTGCCGTGATGGAACGCGCGCGCTTCGTGCTCCGCGCCGAGACCGACCGTGCCGACCGGGCGATTGTGTTCCGCAGACGGGCCAGAGAAATTGCGCCCGGCCTGATTGGAACCGGCCGCACGATCCGGCGCCGCGTGGTCATGAACCTGGGGGCGCACCTCGTGAGTGTGGGCTTCGCCAACGGACCGGTGCGCCACAAAGTTGTGCGCGCGACCGGTCGGCGCAGCAAAATGATGAACTGCGAAGTGCGGTGCCGCAAAATGCGGCGCTGCGACGTGGGGGGCTGCGAAGTGAGGCGCCGCGAAATGGGGGGCGGAAAAATGGGGTGCTGCGCCACCTCCGAATCGGGGAGCTGCGGTGGCATTGATGGCGAGGCCTGCCGTTCCGAAAGCGAGCGCCGCCGCGACTGACGTGAGGATTTTTCCGGTCATGATATGCCCCTCCAATGGGCGCCTTTCATCAGCGGTGTCCCAAGGTTGGGTTGCCGTGGGCTTTATTAAAAAACGCCTGAGCCAAACGATTGATCCCGTTCGCAACCCTATTACCAAAATTTAATCGGCTACGACCCAATGCCTCAGCGAGCCTCTGCCGCGTGTGCTTTGCTACGGTCATGCTTCACGCAGCCATCAACCATTGACTTGACAACCGCGGCTTATTGTTAGGAGAATTAAGGAGTGACGAGCCAATAACAGGTGGAAATACTAACCGGAGAAGGTGGATGGCTCTGAAACAAGTGTGGGACGGTTCATTTTACTGGTGGTTACATCGGATCATCCTCTCAGCGCTGGCGATCGCATTTTTTGTCACGGCCGGCGTTTTCATCCGCTATATCTTTACGGGTACTTACAGACCGCGGAGCGCACTATTTTTTGTTGTTAGTACTGTCATCGTCATCGTCGGCGGGCTCGGAGCCATGTGGCTGATGCTTACCGACAGCGGCATTAGGTGATGAGACGAACCGACCCTCCTGATTGACTTCCTGAACAGAGAGCCCAAATATCCCGTGCAGCTGGGGACCTCCGTCGGCGCGGGCCCCCGGAGGTGGCATAGACGGGCACCAGTCCGTCACCCAACAACCTTGAGAATTTTCCGGGCATCGACGCACGCGCGGCCTTCGTGCGATGCTGCGCCGGGTCACTGCAAGAAACACGGGTGAGGGTTATGCTGGTTGGTGTGCCGAAGGAGATCAAGGACAACGAATATCGCGTGGGGCTCATTCCCTCCACTGTTCGCGAGCTCGCGTCGCGGCGGCACCAAGTTCTCGTTGAAACGGGCGCCGGGATCGGTGCGGGGCTCACGGACGCGACGTACGAAGCGGCCGGTGCTCAGATCGTCGGAAGCGCCGACGAGGTCTTCAGGCGCGCCGAGCTGATCGTGAAAGTCAAGGAACCACTGCCGGCGGAGAGAAAAAAGCTCAGCCGCGGGCAGGTCCTTTTCACCTATCTGCATCTGGCTGCGGATCGCGAGCAGGCCGAGGATCTATTGTCGGCCGGCTGCGCCGCGATCGCCTATGAGACCGTCACGGGCCCGCTCGGGACCTTACCCCTGCTGACCCCGATGTCGGAGGTAGCCGGCCGGATGGCGCCGCAGGCCGGTGCCCGCTGCCTCGAAAAAGAAGTCGGCGGGCGCGGGGTATTGCTCGGAGGCGTTCCGGGCGTACCGGCGGCCGATGTCCTCATTCTTGGTGCCGGCGTGGCCGGCAGCAACGCGGCGGTGATCGCCGTCGGAATGGGGGCCGACGTGACGATCGTGGACCGCAATCCCGATGCCCTGCGACGCATCGCTACGCAGTTTGGCAATCGCGTGCACACGATTTTCTCGACCCGCGATGCAGTCGAGACATTATGTCGGCGGGCTGACCTCATCATCGGCACCGTGCTGATACCGGGCGCAACGACACCGAAGATGATCAGTGCCGAGACGGTGAAAGCCATGAAGCCAGGCTCGGTGATCGTCGATGTCTCGATCGACCAGGGCGGTTGCGCCGAAACCTCGCGGCCGACCACGCATTCGCATCCCACATACATCGTTGATGGTGTCGTGCATTATTGTGTCGCGAACATGCCCGGGGCCGTTGCGCGCACGTCCACGTTCGCGCTCAACAACGTGACGCTGCCGTTCGTCATCGCGCTTGCCGACAAGGGACTTCGCCAAGCCATGGTCGAAGATCCTAACCTGCGGGCCGGGCTCAACGTTCGTGATGGCCGGATCACCCATGGGGCCGTAGCGGAGGCCTTGGACCTTCCGCTTACGCCGGCGGACGCAGCGCTGGCGATGTAAGAGAGCGCCCCTAACTAATTTGGCAGGGGCTCGCCAGTGGCCGTGATGGCCGGTTGCGAAGCAAAACCCGGTCGCGCCTTGCGGACACAGTCCAAGAAAGGCAGTCTTGCGCGCGGAAGGCTAAACCGGGGACCGCTACGTGGGCCACCTGCATTACCTACCCCTCACTCCGTCGTTTTTTTCTATACTCGTCGGAGTATTCCTCATCCTGCTGCTGCTGCTTCAACTCGGTGCCTTGCGCTACGCCTATATGCGCCTTGGCCTGAACTCCGGTGCAGCCCTGCTGCTGCTGGTCGCATCGCTCTTCGGCAGCTATTTCAACATCCCGGTGGCCGAATTGCCCGAGCAGCAGGTGGCATCCGGACAAGAGATCGATTTCTTCGGCATGCGCTACGTGGTGCCGGCCGATGTCGGGCGGCCCGGCACGGTCGTGGCCGTGAACGTCGGGGGCGCCGTCATTCCTGGGATAATGTCGTTATATCTGCTCATCAGATACCGGCTATGGATTCAAGGCTTGCTGGCTACCGCGGCGGTGGCCGCCGTTTGTCATTGGCTGGCGCAGCCGGTTCCCAGCCTCGGCATCGCGGTGCCCGTATTTGCGCCCGCCGCGGCAACGGCGGTCGTCGCAATGCTGCTTTCCCGAAGGTATGCGCCGCCGTTGGCGTATATTGCCGGCTGCCTCGGCACCCTCATCGGGGCCGATTTGCTCAACCTTGACAAAATAACGGGGCTGGGCGCGCCGGTGGCGTCGATCGGCGGCGCCGGAACTTTCGACGGCATCTTCTTAACCGGCATCTTGGCTGTGCTCCTGGCAAGCCTTTCAATATGGCCGCATCGCTCGGAGGCCGATGAGAGGCCGTAACGTGACTCGGGCTTAGGCTGGAAAGTTGCTAGCGGCGTCGCGCACCCGAGCACGGCTTCCAGGCGGGCGATGTGATCCTCGACCTGGGCGGCAAGCCGTTGTCGAACGTGTCTGACGTGCGTCAGGCGATGACCGACGCCCGCGCCCAAGGGAAGCACGATGTCCTGATGCGGGTGAAGACCGCGAATGCGACGAAGTTCGTCGCGCTGCCGCTCGGCAACGCGTAAAGGGACAGCAGGGCGTCCACGCTCGTCCCGCGCCTTCGGCACGGATCGAAGCTCTGGCAGCCCGGGGGGCGGGCTCACGCCCGTCCCCGTCGCGTACTGTACTATGACCGCGCATTAGTTAATTAGTTTGAGCGGCGGCTGAGCATCGCGGATTCTCATAGCCCGAGCTTCAGCGCACTAAGGACATTCAGCGCTGCGTGCCGATTATGTCGGCAAAGCGGTCAAGAGCCGCCCGAAGCTGTGCCGACAATTCAGCATCCCCCACGATTGCCTCAGCGTCGAGGCCGCGCCCAAGCAATGGAAGGGTTATCGACGCGTCTTCGACCAGCCGCGCCGACATGGTTGTCAACGTCAGCCGCAAATGCGCATCAGCATGGGTCGCACGCGGCGACCCATTGATGAGCGCGACCGGCTTGTTGGGGAATTCCAGGCTGCTGACGAGCCAGTCCAGCGCGTTCTTCATCGCACCCGCCACGCCGCGAGCGTATTCCGGGCTGCAGAGCAGCAGCCCCCCGGACAGTCCGATTTCTTGCCTAAGCGCCAAGACCGGCGCGGGCGGATCGTCAGTGTCCAGGTCCTGGTTGAAATGCGGAAGCGCGGCAAGTCCACCGTACAGCGCGATGTCCATACCGGGTGGTGCGAGCCGCGCTGCTGCCGTCAAAACAGAGGTGCTGGAAGACTTCGCCCGCAGGCTACCGGAGATCGCCAGAACACGCATTGCGGCCTCATACTGTCGTTCGCTAACTCGCACCAATAGAGCGGAGAACGGATTGGCAACCCTGCCCAAAATTCGTTCTTGATTAAAAGTATGCTTAGGCCAACAATCCGACATCCGCGAGGCGGGCGCACGGGCCATGCACGAACCGGTAACCAACTTGCCGACACTCGAGGGCGACTGGGGCAATCCTCCGCTTGACCGGGCATCGCCCTTGCCGCTTTACGCCCAGATCAAGCAGCGCCTGATCGGGATCATCCTGCGCTGGGGCGCGGCCGAGCGCCGCTTTTACTCGGACGAGCAGCTCTGCGCGCTCTTCAGCGTGAGCCGCGATACGGTTCGGCAAGCTCTCTCCGAGCTCGTGCACGAGGGGCTGCTCACCCGCAGCCGTGGGCTTGGGACGTTCGTATCCGCGCGCAAGCTGGAAGAGCGGTTCGGCCCCGGCATGGATTTTCTCGGGCAATGGGCGGCCAACGGCACGCCCATGCAGTCGACGCCGCTGGTGTTCGAACGCCGGCCAGCGGATAACTCTGTGGCTGCGGCGCTCGAGCTGCACGCCGGCGCGGCCGTCCTTTTCATCAAGCGGGTGCGCTCCGCAGCCGGAGTGCCGATTGCGATCGACTACCGCTATCTCCCGGCCGAGCTGGTTGCCGACTGGACCGAGGATTCGGCTCGGGGCTCGCCGCTCCACCTTCTCTGGCAGCAGCTCGACCTGCGCAGCGGCGACTTCGCCATCGAGGCCGGCATCGCCGGTCCCGAGGAAGTGGAGTACCTGCACTTAGCGGCCGGCGCCCCGGTGCTGACTCGCACGCTGCGTTATCGCGACGACACGGGCCGCCTCGTCATGGCAGGCCACACCGTCCATCGCGGTGATCTGGTGCGCTACTCGTTGAATGTCCCGCTCTCGCGCGACGGTGCTCGGCCCGCCGGCGAGGTCGACCGCAGCGGGGTGCACGAGGACTAGAGATCAGCAGGGGTGCCGATCAGGCCCTATCGAGAGGAAGCACATGGTGCATTTTGGACGACGCGGCTTTCTGCAACTCGTGCCAGGCGCCGCGCTGGCATTGTCGAACCTTCGCCTTGCGAAGGCGGCGGACGAGCCGCTGCGCGTCGGCTCGATCCTCTCGGTCACGGGGCCGGCGGCCTTCCTCGGCGAAGACATGAAGGCGGGCCTGCAACTCGCCGTCGAGGAAATCAACGCGTCAGGCGGCATCAACGGCCGCAAGATTGCCTGGACTTTCTATGACGCCGAAAGCCAGACGCAGAATGCGATCACCGCCACACGGCGCCTGATCAGCCAGGACCGCGTCGAGGTGATTCTCAGCGGCGGCAACATGAGCGGCATCGCCCTGGCCATGGCCCCCTTGGCCGAGGCCGCCAAGGTACCCTTCATCTCCAGCGAAGGGGCGCTGGCGATCGTCACCCCGGTTGCGGAGCGGCACTGGGTGTTCAAGAGCACGGTCGACGACAGCGCCGTGCTCGAGCGGATCGCTGACTACCTCGACAAGAAGCAAATCAAGAAAGTCGCCCTGCTCTCCGACACCAGCGGCTTCGGGCAGGGAGCCGTCGCGCAGTTGCGGCTCATCGGTCCCAAGCGCGGCCTCGAGGTCGTGTACGAGTCCTTCAGCCCGGCCGACACCGACATGATGCCTCAGCTCACCCGCATCCGCGACAGCAGAGCCGACGCCATCGTCTGCTGGACCGTGACGCCGGCGGGGGTCGTATTCCTCAAGCAGGCGCAGCAGCTCGGGCTCGATAGTCGGACCTTGATTCACAGCTATGGCTTCGTCTCCGCGGACTACATGAAGCTGGCGGGCGACGCGGCCAAACCGCTGCTGCTGGCGAGCCTGAAACTTCCCGTCGGGGACCAGTTGCCCGACAGCGACCCGCTCAAGGCCAGCATCCTAAAACTTTATTGCAACTACCAAGCCCGGTTCGGCCGCCCGCCGAGCCTATACGCGGCCGAATCCTACGATGCCGCGCTGCTGGCCCAGCAGGCGCTCCTCAAAGTCGGCGGTGATCCCGCCAAGATCCCCGAGGGGCTCGAGAGCATCCGCAACTTCGCCGGCCTTAGCGGCGTGTTCAATTTCTCCCCCGAGCACCACTCGGGCCTGTCCAAGCAGGACATCGTTCTCATCAACTGGCGCGACGGCCGCTTCAACCTGGTCGACTACATCTGAGCCTTCTCCGCCGTTCGTGCCAGAAAGGAAAAGCCATGGCGCTCTCTCGTGACATGTCCGCGCAACAGGCCTTCGAGGAGGTGCAGACGCTGCTCGACGGGCCGGAGAATCGGTTTCCGCTCACCTTCAACTCCGATCTGCCGCGCATCCGCGAGCTTTTTCACGCCGCCACCCGCAACCAATGGGACCCGAAAACAGACGTGTCCTGGGATCAACTCGATGCGGACGCCTATACGGAAGAGCAGCGCAATGCCGCGCGGCTCTACTGGAGCAGGCGGGCCTGGAGCGAGTATGGTGCGATCTCGGAGAGCCCGGCACTGCAGATCCGGTTCGGCGTCGAGCAGCGCCCGTCCGACATGCAGCTCTTCTTCACCATCCGCTCCCAAGAGGAGGCACGCCACGCCGAGGCGTGCCACGCCATGGCCGAGCGGCTGGGCGGTTACATCGAGAAGCCGGTGCAGCAACTGTTCCAGGGCTCGGTGGCCACGCACGGTGTGCGCCGCGCGGCACTCAACGTCGACGTCCCGCTCGAGGGCATCATCGCCGCCCTGGTCTGCACGGCCGAGGAGATCGCCTTCGACGTCTTCCGTCACTTGGACGATGTCACGCGCGATCCGGTGGCCAAGGAGGTCGTCCGCTTCATCATGCGTGACGAATCGCGGCATTGCGCCTTCGGCTGGTACTTTCTCGAAGCCATCTGCGATACGCTTACGCCGGAGCAGAAGAAGATGATCGAGAACTCGGTCATCACGATGGTCGAGAAAGTCGAGCTGAACGGCTATCACAGCTCCTGGCTCGCGCCGGAGAACCCTGCCTCCCGCTCGGAGGTCGAGGCCGACCGCGTCACCTACGAGGCCGGACTCGGCTCGACGATCGAGGAGCTGGAGAAGCCGATCTTCATCGCCACGGTGCAGCGGATTCGCGAGCAGATGCGGCCGCTCGGCATCAACCTGCCGCCGTTCAGCCATCCCAAGCTCGGGACGATCTGAGATGACGAGCGCGGCCGAGCGCGCGCCGCTGCCGCCGTTGCGGCTTTTGGTCGAGCGGCGCTTTCCGCTGGAAATGAATGTCACCCTGCCGGAGATCAGGGAGCTTTACGACAGCGGCAAGGCCGGGCGCTGGAACCCGCATCGCGACATCGACTGGAGCGCGCTGTCGCCAGGGCGCTACGACGAGCCGATCCGGGAAGCGGCGCGGCGCGCGTGGAGCCGCCGGATCTGGATGGAGGCGACCGGCCTCACCGAGACGCCAGCGCTCATCGTGCGCCTCTGCATGGAGGTTGGGCGGGAGATCGACCCAAAATTCTATCTCACCACGCGCAATACCGAGGAAGCCTGGCACATCGAGTGCTTCGACCGGATCGCGGAGGCTTTTGGCGGCCGCGTCACGCGCCCTGCCGACCGCGGCTACGAGGCCGTCTTCAACCGCAACCTGCATCGACGCGTACTGGACGCAGGTCAGCACCTCGACAGCTACATCGCCGTGCACGCCGCGTTCGAGGACGGGCTCGAGCTGGAGCTCTGCCGCGCTTGGCGGAAGGACGCGACCAACGTTGCCATTGCCGCCGTGCTCGAGCGGGTCATCGCCGATAAGGAGCGTCATGCCGCGTTCGGCTGGCTGTATCTGGCTTCGCGCGCGCCGAAATGGACTGCCGCCGAGCGCCTGACGATCGCCGAGGAGCTTGCGGCGCATGTCCGCGACACCGAGCTCAAGGGCTATCACTGCCCCTGGCTTGCCTCCGAGCATGCGCTCGCCGAGGCCAATGCCGACGCGGTGATCGCGCAGGCCGGTCTTGGTGCGGCTACCCGCGCCGCGGAGGAGGACGTGCTGGTCACCTATGTCGGCAATGCGCGCGCCAGGCTCGCCGAGCTCGGCGTCGCCCTGGCCGCGTTCGAGACCAACCGCATGCGGGCCTTCTGAGCCGCCCGGCAATGCAGACCGGATCTGCCTTCCTGCAACTGCTCATTGCCGGCATCGGCACGGGCAGCATCTACTCACTGATCGCACTCGGTTTCAACGTGGTGTTCAAGAGCACCGGCGCGATGAATTTCGCCCAGGGAGAGTGGGTCGTGATGGGCGGCATGATCTCCGCCCTCCTGCTCGGCACCTTCAGCAGCGTCGGCGTTGCGTGCCTGCTCGCGGTCGTTATCGTGGGAATGCTGGGGCTCCTGTCCGAGCGGCTCGTGATCTGGCCCTTGCGCCGGCCGACGGCACTGTTGATCACGCTCGTCAGCATCGGTCTCTCCATCTGCACGCGCAGCCTCGTGATGCTGGCTCTCGGCAAGAAGCCGGTCGGCTATCCCGGCTTCTCCGGCGCCGCGACGATCTCGCTCGGCGGCGCCACGTTTCAGGCGCAGACGCTGTGGGTTATCGGCATCACCCTCGCCTTCCTCGTCGTCATGCACATCTTCTTCGAGCGCAGCGTGCTGGGCAAGGCGCTGCGCGCGGCCGCGGCCGACCGCGAGGCGGCCGCCATCGTCGGCGTGCAGGTCGAGACGACGATCTTGATCTCGTTCGGCATCGCGGCCGTCGCCGGCGCGCTCGCCGGGGCGATCATCACGCCGTTGACGCTCGCTTCCTACGACCAGGGTGCGATGTTCGGCTTCAAAGGTTTCAGCGCCGCCATGCTCGGCGGCGTCGGCAGCCTTCCCGGCGCCGTCGTCGGCGGGCTCGCCCTCGGCCTGCTGGAGGCTTTTGGCAGCTTCTACATCTCGTCGGACTTCAAGGACGCCATCGCCTTCGCGGTTCTGCTCCTGATCTTGTTCGTGCGTCCGTCGGGGCTCCTCGGCCGTGCCGACATTGTCAAGGTCTGAGCGCACCTCCCCCCTCGTGGGCGCAAGTGGGGGAGGTCGATCGCAGAGCAACCGCGCTGCGATCGGGAGAGGGGCTTCTTCGCATAAATCTCTTTGTCTGCACCGGTACGAGTCGATAGCTGTCAAACTGAACACCGAGCAAGTCAAGTTTATGCTAAGAAACCCCCTCTCCCGGCGCGCCTTGCGCGCCGACCTCCCCCACGAGGGGGGAGGTGAAGATTCCGCTGCGGCGGCGGCGGACGATCTAGCTCAACCCGGGACCGAGCGCGCGGCCTGGCGTCCGTCCGACCACGGATGGCTCATCTTGATCTGGCTCGCGCTTCTGGCGGTTCCGTTCATAGCCCCGAACGCCTATGTGGTCTCGCTCGCCAATATGGCGCTGATCAATCTCATCCTGATCGCCAGCCTGAACCTGCTGATGGGCTTCGGCGGCCAAATCTCCTTGGGTCACGCCGGCTTCTTTGGCCTCGGCGCCTATGCGAGTGGCATTCTCAACGTCAAGCTGGACGTGGGCGCCTGGCTCGCGCTGCCGGCGGCAGCGCTGGTCGCGGGGGCGGCGGCGTTCGTAATCGGCCTGCCGACGCTGCGCCTGCGCGGCCACTACCTGTCGATGGCGACGTTGGGCTGGAACGCCATTCTTGTCGTTTTGTTCAACCAACTCGTAAATCTGACCGGCGGTCCGAACGGTCTGCTCGGCGTAAAACCGTTCTCGCTGCTCGGCATCCGGCTCGACACCGAGCCGCGCGCCTTCCCGCTCGTCTGGCTCGCTTCGCTGCTCATCATGCTGGCGATCCTGAATCTCCTGCGCTCGCGCATCGGCCGCGCACTACGCGCCGTCGCCACCAACGAGCTCGGCGCCGAAGCGGTCGGCGTCGACAGTTTTGGCGTCAAGCTGTTGTTCTTCGTGCTGAGCGCCGGCATGGCCGGGATCGCCGGAAGCCTCTACGTCCACGTCAACCAATATGCCTCGCCGGAAACTTTCGGCATTTCGGGCTCGATCCTGCTGATCGTGATGGTCGCGCTCGGCGGGTCGGGCACCTATTGGGGGCCGCTGCTGGGGGCCTTGATCTACACGACCGTGCCGCAACTCCTGCTCGGCTACGAAGATGCCGAGCTCATGCTGTTCGGTCTCGGCATGCTGGTGGTGCTGATCGTCTTTCCCGGCGGTCTCGCCAGCGTACCCAATGCCCTCGCGCGCCGCTTTCGACCGCGGGGGCGCGCATGACCGCAACGCTGCTGCAGGTCGACGATCTCTCTTGCCGTTTTGAGGGCGTGACCGCCGTCGCCGACTTGAGCTTCGGCGTCAGCGCCGGCGAGATTAAGGCCGTGATCGGCCCGAACGGAGCCGGCAAGAGCACGCTGTTCAACGTGATCACCGGCGTCACTCGACCAAGCTCCGGCCAGATCCGGTTCGACGGCCAGCGCATCGACCATTTGCCCTCGTTCCGCAGGGCGCGGCGCGGCATCGCCCGCACCTTCCAGAATCTGCAGATTTTTCGCGACATGAGCGTCCTCGAAAATGTGATGGTGGGGCGCCACACGCGCAGTGCCGCCGGCGTGGCACAGGCGATCCTGCATGCCCCGGCGCAGCGGTCGGAGGAGCGCGCCATCGCCGCGGCGGCGATGGATCTGCTCGACCGTTTCGGTCTCGCCGGCAAGGCCCAGGCTCAGGCGGGTACACTGAGCTTCGGCCAATTGAAGATGCTGGAGCTCGCGCGTGCGCTCGCATGCGAGCCCCGCCTCCTGCTCCTCGACGAGCCGGTCGCGGGCCTCCCGCATGCGGAGGCCGATCACATGGGCGAGATCATTACCAGCCTCAATCGCACGGGAATGACGGTGCTGCTCGTCGAGCACAACATGCGCATGGTGATGTCGCTGTCGCACGACATTTTGGTGCTCAACAACGGCCGGCGCATCGCCGAAGGGACGGCGGAAGAGGTGCGCCAACATCCGGAGGTGCTCGCGGCCTATCTGGGCGAAGCCGAAGATGCTTGAGATCGATGACCTGTCGGCCGGCTATGGCAGCACGCAGGTGCTGCACCGCGTGTCGTTGCGTGTTGCCCCCGGGCAATCGGTCTGTCTCATCGGCGCCAACGGTGCCGGCAAGTCGACGCTGCTCCGTTGCATCGCGGGCTTGCTGCGGCCCAGCGCCGGACGCATCACCGTCGCCGGCCGCGACATCGGCGCGGCCCCTGCTTCGGCACGGCTCGGCTTGGGCATGGCGCTGGTGCCGGAAGGGCGTCGCGTTTTCGCCCCCATGACCGTGCGCGAAAATTTGGAGATGGGGGCGTTCCGACGGCTGTGGCCGCGCCGCGATCCCAAGGTGGCGCCCGACATGGCGATGATCTTCGACCTCTTTCCCCGCCTCTGGGAGCGGCGCACGCAGGCGGCGGGGTTACTCTCCGGCGGCGAGCAACAAATGCTCGCGATCGGCCGAGCGCTGATGTCGCGGCCGCGCCTGCTGTTGCTCGACGAACCGTCCATGGGACTGGCGCCCCTGGTGGTTCGCGAGATTTTTGCCACCATCCGGCGTCTCAACGCCGAGGGAATCTCCATCCTGCTTGCCGAGCAGAATGCCAACATGGCGCTACGCGCCGCAGCCCTCGGCTACGTGTTGGCTGAGGGCACGATCGTCGGCGCCGCGGCAAGCAGCGTGCTGGTCAACGACCCCCTCGTCCGCGCCGCCTATCTCGGCCTCTGACAACCTCATCTGGAAATCACATGTTGAACGAAACAATAGACGAGACGCTCGAAGCGCAATTTGCGTTGCGCCAACGGCACCCCGAGCGGGATCAGGTTTACGGTGGCCATCGGCGCCGCAGTGCCGCTTTCCGGGCGCGCGGCGACTGCCGCCTCGACCTGCGCTACGGCGCCGGGCCGCGGTGCCTGCTCGACGTTTTTCCCGCCGGCGATGGCGCCCCTGTTCTATTCTTCATTCACGGCGGCTATTGGCGGGCGCTGCACAAGTCGGACGTCTCCTTCATCGCCGAGCCGTTCCAGCGGGCCGGGATGACCGTCGTCGTGCCGGGCTATGACCTGGTTCCGGCGGTTCGCGTCGGCGACATCGTCGATCAGATGCGATCGGCCCTCACATGGGTGGTCGAACGGATCAGGCCGCAGCGGATCGTGGTCGCGGGCCATTCGGCCGGCGGCCAGCTCGCGGCCATGCTGGCGTTGGACCAGGCGGATCGCGGCGGCGGGCCGATCGTCGGCCTGGCCGGGATCAGCGGCGCCTTCGACCTGCGCCCACTGCTGAAAACCTCGATCAACGGCGATCTCGCCTTGTCGGCGGAGGAGGCTGCGGCGGCAAGTCCGCTGCTCCGGCTGCGGTCGTTGCAGCCGACGGCACCCTTGATGCCCCTGCTCGCCGCAGTCGGCGGCGACGAGACGCGCGGCTTCAAGCAGTGGTCGGCCGACCTGGTCACGAGCTGGCGCGCACATCGTGCTCCGGCAACACTCATCGAGCTCGCCGGCCGCAGCCATTTCACCATCCTCGACGCCTTGGCGGAGCCCGAAGGGGATCTTCCGCGCGCGATCCGCCGCCTCGCCGAGCGCTGATCCGAGCGGAGCAGGCCAGCGGTGAGTTCCCCATCTTGAATTCCGATTTTGTCTTACGCCGTCATCGGACTGAACTTACGCCCCAACCAAAACAGCATGGGTATCGAGATCAGAATTCCGATGACCACGGCCGGGCCAATGACCAGGAAACGGTGAAGCTCGATGTAATTCTCGCTGAGGGCACGCCAAATCAGGATTGTCGTCACTGGTAAAATGACCAGCACTGCGGTGGTCGCCCCCGGCGTGTAGCGGCGCAGCGCCAATGTCGCAAGCAAATGGGGAAAGAATACATTGAGCAGCATGGCGAGGGCGTAGCCGGAAACCAGGTATGCGCCCACGCTCCCCTTACCTTGCAGCGTCACCAGCGACGCCGCGATAGCCGCCAACGCTGTCAGGACGGCGACGGCGAACCGAAATTCTCTGTTGGTCACTGCAACATGCCATCTTCCCGCGGATCGTGACCATGCCGGAAGCCAGATTGCTTCTTCAAAATTGTGCGCGAACACCGAGAGGACGAATAGCCACGCGATCATTTCAAAGGTCATGGGCACGGCTCTGCCTGAGAGCACCTCCTAATACATAAGGTGTGATGCCGCCGAATTGATTTACGTCAAGGTGTTTGTCGATCGAGCATGGTTTGAAACATACTTGCGCATGAAAGCCGGCCCTCGCTGTCGCGGGTACTTGTCGCCTCCTCAATTGTTCCTATGGAGAATCCGCTAATCGAATAGATTACGACGCACTCGGCAGCTTCGCCAGCCTCATTGATTGCCGACCTGCTGACGCCCGAGGGGCTGTGAGAACCGTCGGCTTGAGGTCGTTTTGGAGACGGGCATGAGGACTTTCCTGACAGTCAAATTCGCGCTCATCCCCTTCGTCCTGTTCTGGGCCCTGCTCGGCGCCGGACATGCCGACTGGGCGATCTGGTCGGGCCTAGCGCTGTCGTTGGCCGGCAATGCTTGGCGCGCGATCGCTCGCGATATCGTCGCGCTCGAGGCCGGGGGGTTTGCGCTCTTCCTCTTGCTCGGCCTCGCCGAGTTGGCGGCGCCGGCCTGGACCACGACCAATGCGCTTTGGCTCTCCTTCGCGGGCCTCGGCGCGATCAGCCTCGGCAGCCTCGCCCTTGGCCGTCCTTGGACGGCCGACTATTCACGCGCGGCCTATCCTGAAAATGCCGGCACGCCGCAGTTCCGCGTCATCAACGCGGCGATGACGGGACTTTGGGGCGTGCTCTTCCTTGCGCTTGCCGCGTGCCGTTTTTTTGGCGCCTCCGAGTGGGCCTCGGCCGCCATCGTGATCGCCGGCGCGCTCGTCTCGATCTTTGGGCCTCGCTTTGCCGTCCGCTTTGTCCTCGAACGCGTGCGCGCCGCGCAGGAAACCTTCCGCTGGCCGGCGCCGCCGTTCGCGCCCGGCGGCAAGAAGGATTACGACGTCGCTGTCGTCGGAGCGGGAATTGGCGGACTGTCGGCTGCGGCCTTCCTCGCCGATGCTGGGCTCAAGGTCGCCGTCTTCGACCATCACGTGCTCGCCGGCGGCTATTGCCACAGCTATGTCCGCAAGGCCCAGCATGCGGGCAAGCCGGTTCTTTATCGCTTCGATGCGGGCCCGCACGATTTCTCCGGCGTCTGGCCGGGCGGGCCAATCATCGGCATGCTGGAGCGGCTCGGCGTCGCGGACCGCCTGCGATGGGAGCGGATCGATCATACTTATCGCCTCGACGGCGCAGAGATCGACGTGCCGCGCGACTGGCGCGACTATGTGCGCCTTCTCGGCGAGCGCTTTCCCGAAAGCGCCGGCGGGATCGCCGCGCTGTTCGAGGAGATGCATGCTATCTTCGAGGACATGTTTGCGACCGGACGCGGGCGCGGCGGCATTCCCGGCATCCCCGCGACGATCGACGAACTGCTCGCCTTCCCGGCCGACCATCCCCACGCCTTCCGCTGGATGGACAAGCCCTTCGACGAGCTCGTCGCGACACATCTGAGCGACGACCGGGTCATTCGTCTCGTCAATGCGCTCTCCGGCTATCTCGGTGACGGACGCGAGCCGATGACCTGCGCGCAGAAGGCTCCGATCTTCGGCTATTATTTCAAGGGCGGTCACTATCCAGTCGGCGGCTCCGGGCGTTTCGCGGATGTACTGGTCGAGGCGATAACCGAGCGCGGCGGCGAGGTCCACCTCAAGACGCCCGTGCGCCGCATTCTGGTCACGCAGCGACATGCCGCCGGCGTCGTTCTCAGCGACGGGCGCACGGTCCGCGCGAACGCCGTCGTGTCGAACGCCGATATAAAGCGCACGTTCCTCGAGCTGATCGATGCAAACGACCTCCCGTCCGATTTCCATGCGCGCATCGCAAACGCGGAGCCGGCCAATTCCGCCTTCAGCGTCCACCTCGGCGTCGATTTCGTGCCCGACATCCGGCCTGCGACGTTCGTGAGCGCGCCGAAGAAGATGGGGATCGAGATCATGTCGAAGCTGGATCCCTCGGCCGCGCCCGAGGGCCATTCGACGCTCCTGCTGACCTCGCTCGTTCCTTTCGAACAGGCGCAGCGTTGGTTCACCGAGGACGGCGGCGATGATTGGAAGAGCTGGCGGCGCTCGGACGCGTACGAAACCCGCAAGACGCAGCTCGGCGACCAGATGATCGCCGCGGCGGAGACGGTCATCCCCGGCCTCTCGCGCCATATCGTCTATCGGACCGACGCGAGTCCGGTGACCTACGCACGCTACGACTGGGCGAGCGCCGGGGCGATCTATGGGATTTCGCGCGGAGGCCGGCTGAAGGGCTCGAAATCGCCGGTGCGGGGCCTCGTCGTCGCGGGCGGCGGCAACGCCGGGGCCGGCGTCGAGGCGGTCGTCATTTCCGGCGCCATGGCGGCGGAAGCTCTCGTGCCGGGTCTATTGACGCGCTCACGGGACGGCGAGACAAATATTCGATCGGTACAAAGCTTGCCAAGGGCGGCGCCCACGCCTGCGCAGCTTGCCCGCATAAAATAGAATTTAGTTTTCTGAATGGCATTTTTAGTGGTTCCGGCAGGCCCCCTATCTATCTTCAACAGTGGCGGGGTCGCGGCGGACGAGGTCTCAAAATGGAAACCGATCTGGTGATGCTCTCCCTGATGTTCATCGTGCTGCTAGTGGTTGCGCCATAACCTGCAGCGCCATTGCCGGCTTCAGGGTGTGGGAGAGCGATATGGGCCTCGACGCGTCGGGTCCACGCGCCACGTTGCGGCGCGACCGGCACGGGCGGAAACGCAGCGAAGTTTGCGGCCGGCGTGGAAATCGCGATATGAGACAAGATCATTCGCGACGCGAAAAGCAGGATCGGCCGATCTCGCAAGCTATCTATGCGTTATTCCCACTGGAGAATCCATATGAGCCAGCAGCAAGCCGCGCCCCCCACCATACCGTACGGCGCGCCCATCTCATTCGAGGCGGCGAAGAAGGCCATGACCGCGGCCGAAGCCGAGGCGGTGAAAAACAAGTGGGGAGTGGCGATTGCGATCTGCGACTCGGGCGGCAACCTGGTGATGCTGCATCGGCTGGACAATGCACAGCTTTCCTCGACGCGGATCGCCGAGGCCAAGGCGCGGACCTCGGTTGAGTTCCGCAGACCGACCAAGGCGCTCGAGGACGCGGTCGCGGGCGGCGGCGTGGGGCTTAGAGTGCTGACCTTCGGCGCCTCGGTGGCCGAAGGGGGTGTCCCTATTATTGCCGACGGCAAGATCATCGGCGCGATCGGCGTGTCCGGAGTGGCGTCACACCAGGACGGACAAGTGGCAAAGGCGGGCGCCGACGCCGTGACCTGATCGCCGCAGCATCCGGGCCCGAACCGACATCCAGGCTGGGTCCCGAGGCGAGTCATCCGCACGGGGACCGCTGTCAGTTCTTCGCGGCAGACCCCGCCGGCTCCATGCCGGTCTTCTTGATGACCGGCGCGGCGGCCGGCGCCGAGAGGAACCTGATCAGCGCGGCGGCCGCGTCCGGCTCCTTCGCTCCCGTGGCAACACCCGCCGAGAATATGGTCACCTTCTGGATTTCGGCCGGGATCGGCCCAAGGAGGTCAACTCCCTTCACCGACATCAGCTCGCTCATCTGCTGGAAGCCTAGCTCGGCCTCGCCCCGCGCCACGACCTCGCCGACCGGTTCTGCCGGGATCATCTTGCTCTTGGCCTTGACCTCTTCGGAAACGCCGAGCCGCTTGTACAGAACCGTCTCGATATAGACGCCGCTCGCGCTGTCGGAATAGGCGATCGATTTCGCATTAGCGAGAGCGCGCTTGAACGCCTCGACGCTGCTGATGTCCGGCTTCGGTGCACCCGCGCGCACGGCGCCGGCAATCAGCGAGCGTGCAAGGTCCGCGCGGCTCGACGCGACCACCTTGCCATCTTTGATGAGGTGGTCGAGCGCTTCGCCGGCGATGATGACGACATCGACCGGCTCGCCGCGGGCGATGCGGTTCGGCACGGCTTGCGGGGTGTCCCCCATCGACGGCCCCCAGGCATTGACGATCGTGTGGCCCGTCGTGCGCTCGAACTCGGCGGCCAGCTCTAGATAGGCAGTTTTGAAACCGGCCGAGCTCATCACCCTGATCTCGGCCGCGACGGCGGCAGGAGCAAGGAAAAAAAGTCCGGCGATGACCAGCATTACCTGATTGACAGACGATCTCATTTTCATGACGTTCTCCCCAGCCGACAGACGTCTGAAGATCCTAGCCCAAAGCGTCTTTCGCGCGCTACAGGCTGCCGCACACTCTTCTAACCCGCAGCCGCAGCGGCCACTCGGGAGGTCTCACCGCGACGATAGACCATGAACGTCGCTGTCAGGCCGCAAATGGCGGCAAATGTCATCCATAGCCCCGGCGCCGCCTTGTCTCCGGTAAATTTGATCAGAGCCGTCGACACGGCCGGAGTGAAGCCGCCGAACAACGCCGTCGCCAGGCTGTAGGCGAGCGAGAAGCCGACAGTCCGCACGCTGGCCGGGACGATCTCGGTCAACGCGACCACCATGGCGCCGTTGTAGCTTCCGTACAGGAACGACAGCCAAAGCTCGACGATAAGCATCTTGTTGAACGTCGGTTCGACAACGAGCCAAGACAGCGCCGGATAGGCCGTCAAGATCGTCAGGATCGTGAACGTCGCGAGAACAGGCTTACGCCCTATCCGATCCGACACGGCTCCCATCACCGGAAGCCAGAATAGGTTCGACACCCCGACGCACAAAGCGACGATCAAGCTGTCGATCTCAAGGAGATTCAATACATCCTTGCCAAAGGTCGGCGTGTATACCGTGATCAAATAGAACGAGACCGTGGTCATGACCACGAGCAGCATGCCGGCGAGCACGATCTGCCAATTTGCCCCGATCGAACGAAACACCTCCGATGTGCTCGGCCGATGCGCACGGGCGAGAAACGCCTGCGTCTCCTCGAGCGAGCGCCGAATCGCGAAGATAAACGGTACGATCAAGCAGCCGATGAAGAACGGGATGCGCCAGCCCCAGTCGCCGATTTCGGCAGGGGTGAGCGTCCTGTTGATGACATAGCCGATCAGTGCGGCGACGATGATCGCGACCTGCTGGCTGCCCGACTGCCAGCTCACATAGAAACCCTTGTTGTTGGACGACGCCATCTCCGCCAGATAGACCGACACGCCGCCGATCTCGACCCCCGCCGAAAAGCCTTGCAACAGGCGCCCGATCAGAACCAGGAAAGGCGCCAGCAAGCCGATGGTCGCATAGGTCGGCACGAATGCGATCAGGATGGTGCCCATGGCCATGATCGAGAGCGTCACGATGAGCCCGAGCCGCCGGCCGACACGATCGACATAGGCTCCCAGAACAATCGCTCCGAGCGGACGCATGAGAAATCCCGCGCCGAAGGTCATGAATGTCAGTAGCAACGATGCAAAGTCGCTACCGGCGGGAAAAAACGCCTTAGCGATGTGCGTGGCGTAGAAGCCGAACAGGAAGAAATCGAACATTTCGAGGAAATTGCCGCTCGTGACGCGAAGTACCATCGCGATTTTCGACGACCCCGCTGCGGCACTCACGAGACGTATCTCCTGTCGATGCCCGAATTGCCGGCACGCCTAATATTCATCATAGCGCCTCAGCCCTCCGGCGGAAGGACAACGCAGAATAGAACGCCCTTGTTAGGGGCTACTTGTCTTGGCGCGCAGACGTGAGCGCCACCATCAGGCGCAATCACGTTGTTGATCTTGTCTTGAGGAACCGGCACCCATTCGCCGTCCACTTTGACCTCGTAGTGGTCGCCAACCATCCGACCCTGGGTCGGCCGACAATCCATCAGGTTGCAGCACGAGCCTTGACCGTCGTTTCTCTTGAGCTTTGAATAAAAGCCCTGATGCCACTTATCGTGGCCTGCTCCATGATATCCTTCTTGCGCCGCGGCACCAACGCAGTGAACCACGAAGAGCGTACTGCCGACAAGCGTGATGAACTTCCGCCGCGTCATTCGACCCTCCCAACCGAGGACCATGCTGCGACCAGCCGTAATCAATTTCGCCACGCAACTGCGCCGTGCATCACACCTAAGCAGCATTAGCGTGTTGCACAACACGCTCCTCTGGGCACTGCCCATACCGGGGACCGGATATTCACGTCAGCAGCAGTCAACTGCCCCCGGATTTGAAGGCCAGGGCTTGCGCTTTTTCTGCAAAGTGATCTAACTTGCTCCTTACGCGCGTGACGGGGCGGCGCGCCCGCCATTGCGCTTTCCTTGACTTAGACAGGGACAATTGCGCGCCTTTGCATTAATGGGTTTCGATCCAAAGGAGGACACCTATGGCTAGACTGTCGATCCTTGCTGTCGCGGTCGCGGCGATCGTGACGGCCGGTTATGCGCAGGCGCAGACCCTGCGTGGCATGGCGGACATGAAGGCCGCCACAGAGAATTTCACGCCGATCCAGAAGGCGGCGTGCGGCGGCTATACGGGGGCCTATGGCTGTGGTCCGGGCTGGACTTGGCGCTATGGCCGGCGGGGCTGGGCTTGCTATCGTTGCTGGTAATCAGCACCGAGACTGCGTGGCGGCCGACCGGGCGAGGGTCGGCCGCTTCGACGACATCAAGGTGCTCGAATTGACGTTGCAGTGAATGACCCGCCTTTTCAGCGGACGGCGCTGAAAGTCGCTTCGCGGATCTCCTTGAGCTTACCCGCGTGATCCGCGAGCTTTCGAAAGACCCAAAAAGCGGCGCAGCAGACGAGCAGCATGGCGGCCCCAAGGTCGAACGTGATGCGCGAGCTCCTGATGATGCTGGCGGCATAGCCGCCGATCCAGGGTCCGAGGACGACGGCGAGATAGAAGAGGGTGTAGAAGACCCCCATGCCGATGGCGCGGGTCTCGGGCGGGAGCACCCGCGTCGGCAGGCTCATGATCGGCCCTGCCGGGATCCCGCACACAAAGCCGAGCACGATGAACGCGGGCAAGACCGCATCGGCACGCGCAGCGACGACGAGCATCGCAGCAAAGGCAAGAAAGCCGCCCAGTAGAACTGTCCGGTCCCACCCGGTTCGATCGGCAAGGAAGCCGCCGAGCGGAACCGACAGCGCCACGAGCCAGAGCACGACGCTGGTTGCGCCGCTCGCCGCCGCCACCGACCATCCCCGCTCGGCGAGCATCGACGGCCCGAAGCTGAAGATCATGCCGATGCTGGCATTGAAGAGACCCCAGATCAGCCCTGCCACGATCACGGCGAGCAGCGTCGCGCCGCCGGGCCTAGCGCCGCTTGCGGAAGCCGCCGCTCGTACCGCCGGCGGCGCGCGGTAGCGCCCCGCGAACGCGATCATTGCGATGATGACCAAAGCCGTCGTGAGGAGCACCGCGGACGAGAGGCCACCGCTCGTCGCAACGGGAGGCAGGGCGACAAGGGCGAGCGCAATCCCGAAGGGCCACGAATTGACGAAGATCCCCATGGCCGTCGCGATCTCTTTGCCGGCAAACCAGTCAGTGACCATCTTCGACATCAGCACGTTCAACAGAACGCCGCCGGTTCCGGCGAAGAGCCGAGCGAGGATCTGGAGGTGCCAGGCATGCGCGAAGGCCATGATGAGACCGCCGCAGATCATCAGCGCAAGCCCGGCAATGACGACGCGCTTGTCGCCATACCGCTCGCCGATGGCGCCCCCCGGTAAGGCCAAGGCGATACCGGGCGCGAGATAGAGACCGATCAACAGGCCGATCTCGGCAGGACCGACGCCAAACTCTTGCCTGACCATCGGGGCCAGCGCCGCAACGCTTTGAAACTGAAATGCCATCGCGGTTCTGACTGCAAACAGCAGTGCAAGAACACTCCACCGACCGGTCATGGGCGATCTCTGGGCAACGCCGCGAAGCTGCCCTTCCAGAACGCTCGGCCATGCGTGCCTTGCACGCGCGCGCTCCGCCGACGCCGATGCCGAGGAAACGGAAACGCTTGGTGCGTGGCCTCCGCATGACGAAACGTCTGGCGGTCGTTGCGGATGCAGCGCATCACGCGCTGAAGCTCGCAAAACTCAGGTAGATACCCAGAACCAGTGTTGCGCCCATGTAGACGTAGAAGAGCTCTTCGTAGCGCAGCGCCTCGAAGACTTTGAGCACCGCATCTTGCGGGAGGGCGAGCAGGACGGCGCCTCGGATCACCGCCAGCCATCCAACAAGGGTGATGACGACCGGCAGCGCGCCCCCCGACCAGATATTGTGACCGAGCACCATGGCGAGGCCGGCGGCGAGGCCGAGCATTTCGGCGAACAGCAGAAGCGGCGGGTTCCCGATCAGCGCCCTGACGGTTGCGACGGCGCTTTGCTTGCGCGCGATCATCGCCAGCGCCAGGATGATGCAGTAGATGCCAAGGAGCTTGCCGAGGAAGATCGTGAGCGGCAACATGCGCACCTCCCGGATTCAAGCCATCTTCCAAGGGATGACGGGGTTATTAAAGCAATAGTGCCGCAATGAACGGGCATTAACAAGATCGAGACCCGGCCATGGCCGACCTAGGCCATTGCCGATTTCGAACGTCAATGCGAGCGAAATCCTGACGCTTTGCGGGTGCAGGCCTTGAGTATAAGATTGGAAAAAGATCGGGTGGATTTGGGAGGATCTTGGATGCTTTGCCAGCTCGACAATCGGGCCTTTACCTGGCTTACCGCGGCCTTGGCGGCAGCGTGCATCTTGTCGCCGGCGCCGGGGTCCGCCGAGTCCGGTGATCCGATCAAGATCGGCTATGCGATATCGTTGACCGGGCCGCTCGCGCCCAACGGCAAGTCGGCGGCGCTCGCGCAAAAAATCTGGGAGGACGACACCAACGCGCGCGGCGGGCTGCTCGGACGTGCGGTCAAGCTCATCGTCTACGACGACCAATCCAATCCGGCGACGATACCGGGCATCTACACCAAGCTGCTCGACGCCGACAAAGTGGAGCTGGTCAACGGTCCCTACGGCACCAACGCCGTGGCGCCGGCCATGCTGATTGCAATGCAGCGGGGCAAGCTGCTCGTCGGGCTGCTGGCTCTCGCCATCAACACCGAGTTCAACTATCCAAAATATTTCTCCATGACGCCCAATGGGCCGAACCCGAAGGCCGGGATCACCAAGGGTTTCTTCGATATAGCGATGGCGCAGAACCCGCGGCCACAGACGGTCGCGATCGTCGGCGCCGACGCCGAGTTTTCCAGAAATGCCGCGGACGGTGCCCGCGAGAACGCGGGCGCCGCCGGGCTCAAGATCGTCTACGACAAGACCTATCCGCCCAATACCAGCGACTTTGCGCCGATCGTGCGGGCGATCGCGGCGACAAATCCGGATGTCGTCGTGATCTGCTCGTATCCGCTCGATTCGGTCGGCATGGTGCGGGCCATCAACGAAATCGGCTTCAAGCCGAAAATGATCGGCGGCGGAATGGTCGGCCTGCAGTCGACCGCGTTCAAGCTCCAGCTCGGCCCGCTCCTCAATGGATTCGTCAACTTCGATTTCTGGCTGCCGGTGCCGAAGCTGGACTTTCCGGGCACGGCGGAATTCATGAAAAAATATCAGGCGCGCGCCGCCGCCGAGGGTGTCGATCCGTTGGGATATTTTCTGGCGCCGTGGGGCTACGCTCAGCTGCAGGTTCTGGGTCAGGCTATCGAGGCCACGAAGAGCCTCGACGACAGCAAGCTTGCCGACTACATCCACCACACGACCTTCAAGACCGTGGTCGGCGACGTGACGTTCGGGCCGCGCGGCGAATGGGCTCAGGCGCGCGTGCTGCAGGTCCAGTTCCAAGGCGTCAAGGGCAACGACCTTGGCCAGTTCAAGGATACAGCCACGCAAGTTGTCGTGACGCCGGCCGAATACAAGTCGGGCGAGGTGATCTACCCCTACGAGAAGGCGAAGTAGCGGGGTCGATGCACCAGCCGTAAATTGCTGTATATCAGTCCTGATAAAGATCGCGAAACCGCTCGCGCAGAACCGTCTTCTGCACCTTGCCGACATCGTTGCGCGGGAGCGATTCGACGAACAGGACCCGTTTCGGCGCCTTGTAGCCCGCGAGATTTTCCTTCACGTGGCGGATGATCTCGGCCTCGTCGGGCGCCTGGCCGTTCGCCCGCACGACCACGGCGGTGACCGCCTCGCCGTAATCGCCATGCGGCAAGCCGACGATGCTCGTTTCCCCCACCCCGGGAATCTCATCGATCACGCTCTCCACTTCGAGCGGATAGACGTTGTAGCCGCCCGAGATGATCATGTCGCTGGAGCGCCCTACCAGCGTCAGACAGCCCTCGGCATCGATGCGGCCGAGGTCGCCGGTGTCGAACCAGCCGTCGGCCTGCAGCACCTTGGCGGTCTGGGCCGGCTGACGCCAGTAACCCCTGAAGACATGCGCGCCGCGGACGTGCACGGCCCCGACGGTGCCCACCGGCAGCGGCGCGCCCTCCGGGCCGGCGATCCTGATCTCGATCCCCGGCAACGGCGGGCCGACCGTGCCCTGCTTGCGCTCGCCGTCGATCGGGTTCGACGCATTGATCGCGGTCTCGCTCATGCCGTAACGCTCGACGATGCGGTGGCCGGTCCTCGCCTCGAACTCGTTGAAGACGCCCGCCGACAGGGGCGCCGAGCCGCAGGCAAAGAGACGCACGGAGCGACATTGCGCGCGATCGAGGCGCGGGCTCGTAACGAGCCGGGTATACATCGTCGGCACACCCATGAAGACCGTCACACGCGGCATGAGCGAGATCGTCTGATCAAGGTTGAACCGGTCGCAGAGGATCACGCTCGAGGTGGACAGTAGCGTGCAGCTCAGCGAGACGAAGAGCCCGTGTGAATGAAAGGCGGGCAGGGCATGCAGCAGCACGTCCGCCGAAGTGAAGCGCCAGAACGCGCTGAGGCTGAGCCCATTGGCGGCGATGTTACCATGGCTCAGCATCGCGCCTTTCGGGCGGCCCGTGGTGCCGGAGGTGTAAAGGATGACCGCCAAGTCATCCCCACGAACCGCAGGCTCCTCGAATTCCGCGCACTCGGCCGCGGCCGCGGCCATGAGGCTGCCGGCACCGCTCGCGTCGAGCGACAGGATGCGAAGCGTGCGGGCCGCGGGGGCGAGAGCGCGCAAAGCGTCCTCCTCGCCCGGCGTGCCGATCACGACCTCCGGCTCGGCATCGTGCAGGATATGCGCGGTCTCCGCCGTCTTGAAATCCGGATTGATCGGGACATAGACGAGCCCTGCGCGCAGACACGCGAGATAGAGGAGGATCTGCTCCGGCGATTTGGCGACCTTGGCGGCGACGCGGCCGCCCGCCTGCGCCCCGACCGCGCGCAACACGCGGGCGATCTGCGCGGTGCGCGCCAGCATCTCGCCGTAGCTGATGGTAGATCCCTCGGGCGTTCGTAGGAAAGGACGCTCAGCTGCAGCCGCCGCCCGCTCGCCGACCAGGGCGAAGAAGGAACGGCCATCGGGTGGGGTTTGCCGAGCCGCCGTCATGGAAAGTTGCGTCGTGACCGTCGAGGTTTATGGCGATGCGATACTATGGCGGATATCAACAGCCGGTCGCAAGCCGCGCTCATGCTTCGTCGCAGGCGCATCAGCTTGGTCGTCCTCGATTCGGCAGGCTAGCTCGTTGCCGCGGTCCGGATGGACGGGCCCTCATCCCCCTAGCCGGACTAAGTCGGCTGCCATTGCGCCCCTCAAGTGTGAGATCGTTTCATCATGAGAAAGCTAGGCATCGCGGCGCTGCTGAGTTTCAACGGCGGATTCGTCGATACGGCAGGGTTCCTCGGATTGCAGGGGCTTTTTACCGCTCATGTCACGGGTAACTTCGTCACTCTCGGCGCAGCCCTGGTGTACGGGACCCATGGCGTGATCGCCAAAGTCTTGGCACTTCCCGAATTCATTATCGTGGTCGCCTTGGCACGATTGGCGAGCACGGCACTGGCCACCCACGGAATGCCCGCACGTCGGATCCTATTGATCGGAAAGGTGGTCTTACTGCTTGCCTTTTTTGCGCTCGCGGTTGCCTTCGGACCTTTCCCGGACAGCGATGCGCCCGCGGCACTACTGACCGGGTTCGCGGGCATCGCCGCAATGGCGTTGCAGAATGCGATTCAACGCATCCATCTTGGCAGCCTGCCCCCCACTACTCTCATGACCGGTAATACAACTCAGGCCGTGTTGGATGCGATCGATCTGCTGCGCGGGGCGGATGCCGATCAGGCTGCAACCGTGCGCGGCCGCCTGGGCCGCACGCTACGCGGCATCCTTTGGTTTGCCAGCGGCTGCGCGGTCTCGGCTGCACTCTACGCGTGGATTGGCTTCTGGTGTCTCGCCGTGCCGGTCGCGGTCGGCGCGGCGAGCGCAATTATCAGAGCCGATGACCCGTGATCGGCAATCCGGTGCCATAGATTCGGGATTGCTTTGCTGCGCTCGCAATGACAGCCATGGCCTCGATCATGTGCTGACGGACCTGCAGATAAGAATCGCGCCGGGACTTCCTAATTTCATTTGTCCGACGACATCATCCGACTGGCGATTGGCAACAACACCGACCTTGGCGAAAGCCGAGCGGAGACAGCCATAATCTGGTTGAGTAGGCCGGTAATCACTACGCGGCGACCAGCCTTGAGACCCTGATAACCGATCCGCGCTACGTCGCGCGCGTTCATCACCGGCAACAGCGAGCCCTTGAACAGCGCAGAGCTCGCGGCATCGGCGACCTGGGCGAATTGCGTGGCCGTGGCACCGGGACACAGCGTCGTGACGGTGACACCGGTGTCTTGCAGCTCGTAGGCGATCGCCTCGCCGAAACTGAGGACGTAGGCCTTGCTCGCACTATACACGGCCATTTGCGGGCCGGGCTGGAAGGCGGCAGTCGATGCCACCAGCATGACCTTGCCGCGGCGCCTGGCCACCATGTCGGGAAGCAGCATCCGGGTCAGTTCGGTCAGCGCGAGGACGTTGACCTGCAACATCCCGTCGATCCTGAGCGGGTCGGACTCGTCGAACCGGCCGTTCGCGCCGAGGCCCGCCGCGTTGATCAGCACGTCGACGACCAATCCGCGCGTCTTGATGTCCTGTGCCAGAGCAGCGGCTGCCCCGGGCTTGCTGAGATCGGCGGCGATGATGGTGGAATTGGCGCCGTCGCCCTTGAGCTCCGCGGCAAGCGCCCGCATCGGCTCGACGCGCCGCGCGGCGAGGATCAGGTCGTGGCCATCTTTGGCCAATTCGCGCGCAAGATCGGCGCCGATGCCGCTGGACGCACCGGTGACGAGAGCAAGGGGACGAACGTTGCTCTGCATGGAAGGCGGTCCTACTCTTTGACGCTGATGGCACGCAACGGGGTTTCTCGAATTCACTCACCCACCTGCTTGCCCACGTTGCCGCGACATCGAGTGCGGCGCAAGCGGATGATTTGCGGAACTTTTTTCGATGACCGAACGCGTCGCCGCCACCTCCGTCAGTCGGTCAGCCCGTTGGCTGGGCTGCGGCGGCATCGCCGGCGTGCTTGCGTCGGCGATCGCCGTGATCGGGCCGGCCCCCGCCCAATCCAATTATCCTGACCGCCCGGTGCAGATCATCGTTCCGTATGGGGCCGGCGGCATCGCCGATACGGCGATGCGGATCGTGGCGGACAAGCTGACCGGCCGGCTGCAGCAGCCGTTCATCGTGGAGAACCGGCCCGGCGCCGCCGGCATCGTCGCCGCGAAAGCCGGCGCATCGGCGCAACCCGACGGCTACACTCTGTTCATGGCCGGCAACAACAACGCCATCAGCGCGTCCCTGTTCAAGTCGCTGCCCTACCACATCCTGACCGACTTCGCCTCGACGTCGACCACATCCTTCTTCGACCTCCTGATGGTGACCAGGGCAGGCTCGCCGCTGAAATCCGTGCAGGACGTGGTCGAGGTGGCGCGCGCCAACCCGGGACGGCTGAACATCGCCACCATCAATCCCGGAAGCACCCAGAACCTCGCCGCCGAGCTGTTTCGGAGCGCGGCCGACATCAAGGCGACGATCGTCCCGTTCCGGACATCGCCCGACATGGCCACTGCGGTCCTGCGCGGCGACGTCGATATCGCCTTCGAGTATTATGCTGTGCTGCAGGGGCCGATCGCCGACGAGAAGGTCGTCGCCCTGGCTTCCACCGGCCCGCGACGGACGACCTATCTGCCCGCGGTTCCGACCGTGCAGGAGAGCGGCATCAATAGCTTTGAGGTCGTGAGCTGGAACGGAATTTCCGTTCCCGGCGCGACCCCCAAGGCCGTCGTCGAGGTCCTGAACCGAGCCATCAACGAGGTTTTGGCTAGCCCCGACGTCCAGGAGAAGGCGCGAAGGCTCGGAATGGAGATGCACGGCAGCACGCCGGAGGCGATGACGGCGCGCCTCAAGAGCGACATCGCCAAATGGACCGCGGTGATCGAGCGCGCCGGCATCCCGAAACATGACTGAAGGTGCTTGCTACAGCAGCGTAGGGTGGGCAAAGGCGGCCGATGCGTCAGGGCGTCGGCCCGGTGCACGTTCCGCCGTGCCCACGCGATCAGACTCAGCGCATACGCCGGTGGCAAACCGCGTGGGCACGGCGGAACCAGCGTGGTGCATCAATCGAAACCTCGGGGCCGCCTTTGCCCACCCTACACGTGTTGCCATGCGTGCTTTAGTTCTTCAGCCGGTAGCCGGTCTTGAAGATCCACCAGACGGTGACGAGACAGGCGACCAGGAATAGGACGATCGCCGCAAAACTGATGCCCACATTCACGTCGGCGATCTCAAAAAAGCTCCAGCGGAATCCGCTGATCAGATAGACCACCGGATTGAACAAGGCGATCGTCCGCCAAACCGGCGGCAATATGCTCGTGGAGTAAAAAGTTCCACCGAGGAAGGTCAACGGGGTGACGACCAAGAGCGGTACGACCTGCAGTTTTTCGAAACCGTCGGCCCAGATGCCGATGATGAAGCCCAAAAGACTAAAGGTCACGGCCGTCAGCACCAGGAACGCGATCATCCAGAACGGATGCGCGATGCGCAACGGCACGAACAGCGCCGCCGTGGCGAGGATGATCAGCCCCAGAATGATCGCCTTGGTCGCGGCCGCGCCGACATAGCCGAGCATGATCTCGACATACGAGACCGGCGCGGACAGCAGCTCATAGATCGTTCCGACGAATTTCGGAAAGTAGATGCCGAATGATGCGTTGGCGATGCTCTGCGTGAGCAGCATCAGCATGATCAGCCCGGGCACGATGAAGGCACCGTAGCTCACCCCCTCGATCTGGGTGATGCGCGAGCCGATGGCCGCGCCGAAGACCACGAAATAGAGCGACGTCGAGATGACCGGGGATACGATGCTCTGCAGCAGCGTGCGTCCGGTGCGCGCCATCTCGAAGTAGTAGATGGAGTAGACCGCCCGATGGTTCATTTTTTTCGCCCCACCAAGTCGACGAAGATGTCCTCGAGCGAGCTTTGCGTCGTGTGCAGATCGCGAAACTCGATCCCCGCGAGATTGAGATCCTTGAGCAAGCCGGCGATGCCGGTGTGCTCGCGCTGGGTGTCATAGGTGTAGATGAGCTCGCTGCCGCCCGCCGCGAGAGTGAGGTGGTGCGCCGCGAGCGCCTCCGGTATCGCGTCGAGCCGATTTTGCAGGTCGAGCGTCAACTGCTTCTTGCCGAGCTTGCGCATGAGCTCGGCCTTGTTCTCGACCAGAATGAGCTCCCCGTTGTTGATCACCCCGATCCGGTCGGCCATCTCCTCGGCCTCTTCGATGTAATGGGTGGTCAGGATGATGGTCACGCCGGATGCGCGCAACGACCGCACCACCTCCCACATGTCCTTGCGCAGCTCGACATCGACGCCGGCGGTCGGCTCGTCGAGGAAGAGGATCCGCGGCTCGTGCGACAGGGCCTTGGCAATCATCACCCGCCGCTTCATGCCGCCGGACAGCGTCCTGATCCTGCTCTCCCTCCGGTCCCATAGCGAAACGTCCTTGAGCACCTTCTCGATATAGGCGGGGCTCGCCGGTTTGCCGAAAAGTCCACGGCTGAAGGACACCGTCGCCCGAACCGTCTCGAATGCATCGGTCGTCAGCTCCTGCGGCACAAGACCAATCATCGACCGGGTGATACGGTAGTCCTTCACGATGTCATGACCGGCCACCGAAACGGTCCCGTCGGACCGATTCACGATCCCGCAAATGATGTTGATCAGCGTCGTCTTGCCGGCGCCATTCGGACCGAGCAGGGCAAAGATTTCGCCGTCGCGAATATCCAGGTTGATGCTCTTGAGCGCCCGAAAACCGGACGCATAGACCTTGGAGAGATTGGCCACGGAAATGATGGGGTGCATGGCTGCGATGCTGACGCATTTATTGAAGGGGACGGCATTCCATCATTGACGCACGGCATTTCGTCATGCGTGGACGGGTGCCACCGCCCCTGGCGGCGAGCGTTGACCGCTATGATAGTCAAAGGCACGAGCCCTTTGCGACGGACGACGGCGCCTTAAGGGACGTTGCCCTCGTCACGCCCGCGCGTACTTGCCGCGGCCGAAGAAGCGGTCGAGGTCGTCCGGCTTGGCGATATCGCGGCTTGATTTAATGGCGCCGATCTTGTCGAGCGCAGCCTTCACCGCCGGACGCTCGGCAATGGCGTTGAACCAGCGCTTGAGGTTGGGGTTGTCCTCCCACTTCACGCCTTGCAGGTCGTGGTTGCGCGTCCACGGAAACGTGGCGATGTCGGCGATCGAGTATTCCGCGCCGCCAAGATACGGCTTCTCGCCGAGCCGTTTCTCCAAAAGCGCATAGAGGCGCTTCATCTCGGTGCGGTAACGGTCGAGCGAATAGTCGTTGCCGCCGGGTGCAAAATTCTTGAAATGCGTGAATTGGCCGAATGCCGGTCCGACGCCGGAGAGCTGGACCATCAGCCATTGGATCACCTCGTACCGCTTCGCCATCTCGGTCGGCAGAAAGCGGCCGGTCTTCTCCGCGAGGTAGAGCAGGATCGCGCCGGATTCGATCACCGTATAGGGGCGGCCGCCCGGCCCCTCGTGATCGACGATCACGGGAATCTTGGCGTTCGGATTGAGCTTGAGGAACTCCGGCTTGTACTGATCGGATTTCCAGACGTCGACCAGGATGACATTGTAGGGCAGCGAAACCTCTTCCAGCATGATGAAAATTTTTTGCACGTTCGGGCTGGTCAGCGCGTAAAGGTCGATCATGGAATCCTCCTCGTTGAAGCGCGCCATAGGTACCGAGCTTTGCGCGCCGGGGCAACCGGGGCAGCTGGTCATCCCCTCTCCCGCGAAGCGGGGGAGGTCGTCGCCGAAGGCGGCGGGAGGGGGCCACGCCGCGCGCTCTGCGTCTGATAAGGCCCCCTCCCCAACCCTCCCCCGCTTCGCGGGAGAGGGAGCCGGCCTCATTCTGTTAATCGCACTACCGCCCTTGCTCCAGCAGCCCGCGCTCTTTCACGAAGTCAGTCCAGCGTACTACCTCAGCGCGGAAGAACGCGTCGAAGGTCGCGGCGTCGCTGCCGACGGGCTCGAAGCCGATGCTGCGGATGCGGGCCTGCGCGGACGGATCCTGCACGCTTTCGACCAGCGCCCGGCTGAGCCTGGCGCGCACCGGCTCCGGCAAGCCCGGCGGAGCGAAGACGCCGATCCACGCCGTCTGATCGACGCCTTTGACGCCCGCCTCTTCCATCGTCGGTACATTCGGCAGCAGGGTGACGCGCCTCGTCCCGGCCACGGCGAGCATCTTGATGTTTTTGTTCCCGGCCTGCCCGACGGCCACGGCCGAGCTCGTGAACACTACGTCAAGCGCGCCGGAAAGCAGATCGGTGATCGAGCCCGACCCGCTCTTGTAGGGCACCTGTTGCATGCGGATGCCGGTTTCCTTCATCAGCACCTCGGCGAGCAGATGCACCACGCTGCCATAGCCGGTCGAGCCGAAATTGAGCTTGCCCGGCCGCGCCTTGGCATAGGCGATGAACTCCTGCAGATTGCTCGCCGGCAGGTCGCTGCGCACGCACATGACCGGGAACCATTCAGCGGTCATCGACACCGGAACGAAATCGCGCAGCGGATCGAAGGGAAAATTTTTCGTCATCAGCGCCGGGAGCACCTGACCACCGAGCGAGCCGATCAGCAGCGTGTAGCCGTCAGGCTCCGCCTTCACCACCTAGCGCGTACCGATCACGCCGGTACCGCCGCCCTTGTTCTCGACCACGACGGCCGAATTGAGCTTGGCGCGCAGGCCCTCGGATACGATCCGGGCAACGAGATCGACGGAGCCGCCCGGCGCGAACGGCGCGACCAGCGTGATCGGCCGCGACGGATATGTTTCTTGCGCAACAGCGGCGCCGACGAGCGCGGGCGCAATCAAGACTAAGCAAATAATAACGCTGCGCATGCACGCCGTGCCCGAATCCCAGATGATCCCTATGCGATTCCTATAACAAAGGCCGGCGCTCCATCTCGAACCCATGGGCCGAAACGGCCATGCTGGCTGCGTTAGTGTTGCCACGTCGGTGAACGCCGAGACTTCGCGATGACCTGCTCCGCCCACGCCCCCGCCTCAACCGCAAGCCTGCCGCTCGTCCGGCGGGCGCAAGACTCTTGCATGGCGGTTGTAGACCATCTGCAAGGACTGGCCAAACTCCTGGCAAGACCTCTGACCGACCCGTATCGGCCGGAACAGTATTACATGCGCGGCCCCGGTCCAAAGTGGCACGCGAAGCACAGCCTGCCGCGGTGACCGCGGAAAAATCTCACCGGCCCAGCCTTCGCGCTCCATGACCGCCCTCCCGCCCTGTCCTGCATTGCGGGCCACGCGCCCTAAATCGTAGTTCACTCGTAACGGCGCCGTGTGCTAAGCGGGCGGGCGTCACCACGAGCCCATCCATGCCACCGCGCACGCGTCCGAAGGCCAACGGGGCCAAGCTCCGGCTTGCCGCCGATATCGGCGGCACGTTCACCGACATCGCCGTCTTCGACGAGCGCCGGGGCGCGCTGAGCTTCGGCAAGACGTTGTCGACGCCGCACCACCTGGTCGAGGGAATCCACACCGGGGTGGAGAAGGCCGGCAGCGACTTTCACTCGGCGGGCCTTTTCCTGCACGGCTCGACCATCGCCATCAACACGGTTCTCGAGCGCACCGGCGCGCGGACCGCGCTCCTCATCACCGAGGGTTTTCGCGACATCTACGAGATCGGGCGTATCAACCGTCCCGACGCCTATAACCTGTTCTTCCAAAAGCACGTGCCGCTGGTCGAGCGGGCGTTGCGTTTCGAGGTGAAGGAGCGTGTGCTCGCCGACGGCGAGGTCGACACGCCGCTCAATGACCGCGAGATCGAGGCCCTCGGCGACAAGCTCGAAGCCTTGGGTATCGAAGCGGCCGCAATCCTGTTTCTCAACTGCTTCGCCAACGCCGAGCACGAAGCGCGCGCCAAACGTATCCTCGAGACCAAGCACCCGTCCCTGTTCGTCACCGCCTCACATGAGCTGAGCCAGGAATACCGCGAGTTCGAGCGCTGCTCGACCGCGGTCGCCAACGCCTATATCGGGCCCAAGGTGCGCCGCTACATCGGCGAGATCGACGCCCACATTCGCGACGCCGGTTTTTCTGGCTCGTTCCTGATCGTGCAGTCGACCGGCGGGCTTTACGAGGCCGAGCAGGCGCAGACCCATTGCGTACGGATGTTGGAATCGGGTCCCGCGGCCGGAGTGATCGGAACGCAGGCGCTGTGCCGCGCCGTCGGTCTGGCGAACGCCATCGCCTTCGACATGGGCGGCACGACCGCCAAGGCCGGCGTCATCCATCACGGCGAGGCGCTGACCACCGGCACGGCGTTGATTGGCGGCTATGACAAGGCGCTGCCGGTGCAGATCGCCATGATGGACATCTTCGAGGTCGGCACCGGAGGCGGCTCGATCGCCCGCGTCGAGGAAGGCGCGCTACGCGTCGGCCCGCAGAGCGCGGGCGCCGCACCGGGGCCGGCCTGCTATCGGCGCGGCGGCGCCGAGCCGACCGTCACCGATGCCAATCTCATTCTCGGCCGCCTCGGCGCCGACCGCTTTCTCGGCGGCGAGATGCCGCTCGATATCACGGCGGCGAAGAACGCCCTGCAGGCGCGCATCGCCAAGCCCCTCGGCATGGACTTGACCGCGGCCGCCGACGGCATCTTGCGCATCGCCGTGACCGCCATGTCCTACGCGGTGAAGGGCGTGACGACCGAGCGCGGGCTTGACGCCGGCGACTTCGCGCTCGTCGCCTATGGCGGGGCGGGGCCGTTGCACGCAGTTGCCGTCGCGCGCGAGATCGGTATCCGCACGGTGATCGTCCCGAGCGCGCCCGGCGTGTTTTCCGCCTACGGCATGCTGTTCTCGGATCTGCGCTACGATTTCGTGCGCACCTGGCTCACATCGCTCGACGATGCGCCGTTCGAGCACATCGAGCGCCTCTACGGCGAGCTTGAAGCGCAGGGACGCCGCGCGGTCGAGGCCGCATCGGTGACGCCGCAGAAAATCACCGTGAAGCGCGCAGCCGACATGCGCTATGTCGGCCAGGAGCACGCCGTCACGGTCGACCTTCCGCTGCGGGTTTTTGCCAAGCAGGACCGCAAAGCGATCAAACAACATTTCGACGCCATGCACGAGTTGCGCTACGGCACCTCGGCGCCGAACGAGCGCGCCGAGGTCGTCAGCCTGCGCAGCACGGTGACCGGCGTCATGCGCAAGCCGCCGCAAGAGACGATCGCGACCGGAACAAAGACGGCGCCGAAGGCGTCCTTCACCGGCAAGCGGCCGGTCTATTTCGGTGAGGCGGGCGCGTTCGTGGACTCGCCGACTTATCGCCGCTCGGCGCTCCTGGCCGGCAACCGCATCAAAGGCCCCGCCTTGATCGAGGAGCACGCCTCGACCACCGTGCTGATGCCCGGCGACACGCTCGAGGTCGGCTCGTTCGGGCAGTTGGTGATCACCGTTTCGGGAGGCGGCTGACGGCATGGCAAAGAAGACCAAGACCATTTCCGCGCAACGCCAGCGCGGGTCGAAGCGCAAGGCCGATCCGGTGCTGACCGAGATCGTGCGCAACGGCCTGATTGCGGTGACCGAGGAAATGAAAACAAACCTCATGCGCACCGCCTACAACATCATCATATACGAGGCGCTCGATTTCACGACCGGCCTGTTCACGCCGCAGGGCGAGACCGTGTCGATCGGCATCGGCCTACCGATGTTCATCCGCGGCATGGCGGAGACCGTGAAAGCGAAGATCCGGCATTTCGGCAAGGACGTGCGGCCAGGCGACATCTACGTCACCAATGACGCCTATCTGACCGGCAGCCATCTCAATCACGTCACCCTGACGCTGCCGATCTTCCATCAGGGCACCCTCGTCGGCTTCTCCTGCTGCATGGCGCATTGGCTCGACATCGGCGGCACGATGGGTGGCATGACCACCGACATCTATTCGGAAGGCCTGCAGATCCCGATCCTGAAATACCAAAATGCCGGCGTCGTGAATGCGGACCTGGTCGAGATCATCCGGCAGAACGTGCGGCTGCCGAGCCGCGCCATGGGCGATCTGCGCGCGCAGGTCACGGCCGTGAAGACAGGGGAGCGCCGCTTCCTCGAGCTCATCACGCGCTATGGCCGCGAGGAGGTCATCACCGCGATCGCCGCCATCATGGATCATGCCGAGGCGTCGGCACGCGCGCGCACCAAGACCATTCCGGACGGCGTCTACGAGGCAGAATCCTACATGGACGACGACGGCATCGACATCGGCAAGAAGGTGCCGATCCGCGTGCGCGTCGTGGTGCAGGGAGACGAGATGACCGTCGATCTCACCGAGGTCGCGCGCCAAGTGCGCGGCTTCTATAATTCCGGCATCACCACCGGCCACGCCTGCGCCCAGGTCGCCTACAAGTGCCTGACCTCGCCGCGCGACTATCCGATCAACGACGGCTCGTTCCGCAGCCTGAAGACCATCGTGCCGCCCGGCCGCGTCATCAGCGCCACGCGGCCGGCGCCGATGCGGTGGTGGATGACCTATCCGATGACCATCGTCGATACGATCTTCAAGGCGCTGGCGCCGGCCATCCCGGACCGCGTCATCGCCGGCCACCATGCCGATCTGCTGATCGCGGCGCTGCACGGCATCAATCCGAAAGCGCACGAGTTCTTCATCGCCAATTTCGGTCCGCTCGGCGGCGGCTGGGGCGCCAAGCGCAGCGAGGACGGCGTGTCCGGCACCGTCTGCATCAACGACGGCGACACCCACAACGGCCCGAACGAGCAGGCGGAGGCAAAATTTCCGATCGTGGTGGAGAGCTACGCGCTCGTCCCTGATTCCGGCGGCGCCGGCCGGCATCGCGGCGGACTGGGCGTCGAGCGCGTGGTGCGGGCGCGCACCAACATGACGCTCAACACGCAGATCGAGCGCGCGCATTGCCGGCCTTGGGGTCTCGACGGCGGCGGCGAAGGCACCGGCAACAGCGTGGCACTGCGCCTCGGCGATTCCTGGAAGACCGACTTCCCCAACGCCAAGGTTTTGGTGGCGCAGCTGAGAACCGGCGACGCCTTCCGCGTGCGCTCCGGCGGCGGCGGCGGACACGGCGACCCGTTCGCCCGCCCGGTCGAGGACGTATTGGCCGACGTGCGCCAAGGCTACGTGAGCATCGCGGCCGCCGCCGAGCTCTACGGCGTCGTCATCGATACGCGCGGTGAAATCGACGTTACGGCCACGGCACGGCTGCGAACCAAGCGCCAGGCGCGGCCGCAGACGGCCTCCGCATGACGAAGGTTGGCTCTCCTTACTAAAATACAGGAAAATAACGAGTGTCCGGCCAAGCTCACCCCCCGACGACGGCTCGCGTTCCTGAAATCTTCGATACGCCGCGGGGTCGGTCGAAACGGTGGGCGCGCCTCAAAATACAGGAAAATAACAGGTGCCCCTCGGACCGGCCTGCGATGACTGCCCGCGCCCGACGCGACGCAGGCGCGCGTAGTCGGTCAATCGATCCTTGCGCCTTGCCCCGCCCCCGCCGCGGAGGTCGACATGCTCGCCCATACGCAGAGCGATCGCCGCTCGGTGCGGCATTGAACGCGGCAGGCCGCGACAAGCAGACAGCATAATGCAGCCGCTGCGTCACGGCGACGTGAAGCTCTCGCCCATCGCCGCTTCCTCTGAATCGCATGCACTCTATCGTCTACAGAACATATGTCAACCTAAATCGTATTGATAAGCAGTCGTTGATGCAATCGCTGCATTCTGCCACGCCGTGAGTCGTCGCAGCGCGTCCAGCCCCGGATCAGGGCTCATGATGAAGGATGTCCTGCCGCCACGGATCTGCAACGATGCTCCCTAAGGCACTAAGGGGGAAGATGCTCGTTGTCGTCACGCGCCGCCGGCGCCTGTCGCGATGAAACGACTGGCGCATTTGGGCACGCTAGCGATGGGTTTGACAAGGTCAACCCCACACGTCACCGTTTCAGCTCGACCGTGTAGGACAGGCCGGCGGTGCCGCAGCAAGGGCAGCTTGTGGTGATGAGCGCCGGCGATTGGCGGGAAATGCATTGAAATGACCGACGCCCTCCCCATCCACGGCCGCAATATCAAGGCCGCAGTCGTCCGCCAAGAAGGCGGGCCGTTCGCGATCGAGACGCTGGCCGTCGAGGAGCCGCGCGCCGACGAGGTGCTGGTGCGAGTTGCCGCGACCGGCATGTGTCACACCGATCTGGTCATTCGCGACCAAGTTTACCCGGTGCCGTTGCCGATCGTTCTCGGGCATGAAGGAGCGGGCGTCGTCGAGCGGGTCGGCGCGAGCGTCAGCAAAGTCGCGCCCGGAGATCACGTGGTGCTGAGCTTCATGTCATGCGGGCACTGCCCAAGGTGCGCCATGGGCCAACCGGCGTATTGCGCGAAGGGCCATCCGCTGTGCTTCGGCGGAACGCGCGAAGATGGGAGCACCGCCACGCGCGACAGCCGCGCTGCGCCGGTCCACGACCATTTCTTCGGTCAGTCCTCCTTCGCAACGTACGCGCTCGCGAACGAGCGCACGGTCGTCAAGGTGCGCAAGGATGTGCCGCTCGAGCTGCTTGGGCCGCTTGGATGCGGAGTCCAAACCGGCGCGGGTTCGGTGATGAACGCGTTGAAGGTCGGACCCGGCGCGAGCTTTGCCGCCTTCGGCGGCGGCAGCGTCGGGCTGAGCGCAGTGATGGCGGCGCGGATCGCCGGCGCCGTCTCGATCATCGCCGTCGATGTCCTCCCGGCGCGGTTGAAGCTCGCCGAAGAGCTCGGCGCCACGCATGTGGTGAATGCCGGCGCGGAGGACCCGGTCGCCGCGATCCACAGGATCACCGGCGGCGGCGCCGATTTTGCGCTGGAGTCCACCGGCCGCCCCGAGGTGGTGCGCCAAGCGGTGGACGCGCTCGGCACGCGCGGGACATGCGGCATCGTCGGCGCGGCTCCGATCGGTACTGTGGCCAGCTTCGACATGGGAGGGCTGATGTCGCCGGGCAAGAGCATCCGCGGCATCATTCAGGGCGACAGTGTCCCGGAGCTGTTCATCCCGCAGCTCATCGAGCTTTACCGCCAGGGCCGGTTTCCTTTCGACCGCCTGATCAAGCTCTACAGTCTTGACGAGATCAACCGGGCTGCCGCCGACAGCGAAAGCGGCGCGACCGTCAAGCCGGTCTTGCGGATGACTTAACCAGCCGGCGCGGGCTAATGATGGCTTCGCAAGGGCTCAACCCATCTCTCAGCTCACCGCTTCAGCTTGACCGTGTAGGACATCCCGCCGGCACCGCAACAGGGGCAGCTCATGGCGATGAGGAGGCTTTGCTTCTGCTCCTCGTCGAGATCGGCGCGATCGAGCAATTGCCGCGTCTGCTGGGAAAAGAGCTCGTGCAAGGACCCGCCGCCGGTACCGATCTGCTCTTCCGCAGACGCCGCCGCTCCCTGAGCCTGCTTTGGGCGGCGTCGACGTGCGGGTCGTTTGTTGTCGGCCATGGCCGAATGCTATCGGAAAAAGCAGCGCGCAGCCATTAGCGAAATCCGGCTTCGCCTCGGCGAACCGGGTTGCATCGCACCCCGGCGGCGCTCGGGCCTTTACGCCGTGCGTTGCTTGTCGGAGAACATCGGAAGTATCTCATCGCCCAGCAGCCTGACCGTTCGCATCGACTCCTCCGGCGTCAAGTCGCCAAAAGCCACGTCGCACACGAAGTAGCTCGCGCCGGTCGAGCTGATTTGATCCTCAAGAAAGCTTTTGAATCCGCGCACCGTCCCGGCAAATGCCGTGCGGGCTTCCAGCATCGGCCCGATCTCGGGAGGCAGCCCGAGCGGCAATGTCGTGCCGCCGCGAATCCAGAGCAGCTCCATGTGCTTGAGCCAGAGGCGATACGCGCGTTCAGCCGTGCGCATCGCGGCCGCGTCGGTCTCGGCGAGAACGACGTGCCGCGAGATTCCCATAAGCGGCAGCTTGTCCTCGGCTCGGCCGAATTTCCTCCACTCCGCGCGATATCTGTCGATGACGGCGCGGGCTTTATCCGGCGCGACCAAGGTCACGATGCTCGCGCTCTCGAGCGCCGCCCAATAGGCCGCGTCCGGCGTCAGGACGCCGTACCAGAGCGGCGGATACGGCCGTTGTACCGGTTTCAACACCATCGGTACCTTGTTGAACTTATAGAATTCGCCGCTGAAGGTGAGCTCGTCCGACGTCAGTCCCTGCTTGATCAGCCGCAAGGCCTCAGGAAATTGGCGCGGGCCGTCCGCCGGATTGACGCCATAGAAACCGACCTCGAACGGCGAAACGCCCCGCCCTACCCCCAGCTCGAGACGACCCCCGCTCATTTGGTCGAGCATGCAGATTTCTTCGATCAGGCGGATCGGGTGATAGAGCGGCAATGAATAGACCAAAGGACCGAAACGAAGGCGCTTCGTACGCTGGGCAACCGCAGCGAGAAGGAGTCCGGGCGAGGGCGCGAGACCAAGCGGCGTCCCGTGATGCTCGGCAATATGGTAGGCGTGGAAGCCGTAGCGGTCATAGGCTTCGATCAGCGACAGTCGGTTCTCGAAATGCTGTCCAAGAGGGACTCCCGCATCGTCCAGGTGCTCGAAGATTCCGAATTTCATTTTGGCCTCCCTTCCTGCGTTTTTTGTAATTTAGCTGCAATTCCAATCGCGGATGCCGAGCTTGAGCATCAATGGACGGCGGCGCCGGCGCAGGATCGATACGGTTCAAGCAAAGCAACGATTGGCTGTGCCGGACGATCAAAATGACTCACCAAGCTGCCGGCCTGCAACGGCAGCCTGAAGGGGCCATTTTCCAAGCCCCGGCGCCTGAGCGGATAGGATTCACTACTCGCCCGGCAGTTCGGGACAGGGCCGCCGGGCGACTTCCCAAGCCTCGTCGCGGTTAACGCCGACCATTCCGAGCAGATTGACGACTGCTTCGTCAATCTTCCCCGGCGAAATATTCTTATCGCAAACCGCCATACTGAATCCGACAATGGCATGCGTCGCCTGCCACCACGCCAATTCGGGATCCTCGACCCGATAGCGCCCTGCGGCCACGGCGTTGCGTATATCTCTAATCGCATAAGGTCCCATTACCCGGTACATCGCGCCGGCAATCACTTCGGAACGGCGCAACAGCCAACGCCACCGTTGATCGGTGGTCGCGGCTTTCATGACGTTGCGGATGCCGAAAGCATAGACCTGAGCGGGATCTGAGAAGCTGTTCGTTACGGCCTCTATACGCTGGGCCAGGCGATTCATAACCTGTTCCATGACGCAGATCGCTAGCTCATCCTTCGACGCAAAGTAATTGTACACCGTTCCGGCGCCGACGTCTGCGAGGTCGGCGATCTCGGACATCGTGGCGGCGTCGATGCCCTTCTTGGCCATCACTTCGTAGCCGGCTTCAATCAAGGCCTGCCGGTTTCGTCGCCTGCGGCGGTCGCTTCGTGTTTCGGCGGTCTGAGCGGCCCTCATTCGCTACCCATTCAGCTCTGAATCGCAAATCATTAGTAATGGCCCCGCCAAAGGCGTCGGGGCCATTACTAGCGCCCCGAGAGCCAATTTGCCAACGGTTCCTGCCGTCATTCCCTATCGATTGGAGCTTATATGAACCCAATTCATATATGAATTTTAGGCCTTATTGACTTACATTCATAAATGAGCATTATTCAAATAGTGGGCGCCATTCAACCGACCGAAGGTGCCCTTGGCCATGGCCGGTTGGGAATAGCCCTCGGCCAGCGCCACAAGCCGGCCTGATACGGAAAGAGAAATGATCGACGAGTTTCCCAGCAGTCCCGAGGCAAAGCGCACGCTGTTGCTCGAGGGGGTCGAGCGCATCGGCGACACACTGCGGGCGTCCGGGGCGAAAAGCGAGGAACTCGCCACCTTGGCGCCGGAGGCCGTCCATGCCCTGCGCTATGCGGGGATGTTTCGGTTGAAATTGCCCGCCGTGCTGCGGGGCGCGGAAGCGGACCCCGTGACCGAGATGTTGGTCCTCGAAGCACTGGCCTATCACGATTTCACCAGCGCCTGGTGCACCATGGTCGGCGCCACCGCCGTGGCATCACTGGGCGCGTTCCTACCCGAAGAAGGTCTCGATAGGATTTTCGGCAAGGGCCAAATCCCGACTGCGTCGATCTCATTCTTTCCGGCGGGCCGCGCCGTGCGTGAGGACGGCGGCTACAGACTCAACGGACGATGGCGCTTCAACAGCGGCATCAGGCACTCCGAATGGGTGTTGGGCGGAACCGTTGTCGAAGGAACCGAGGCTGAAAACGGGGGCCGCCCGCTCGTCATATTCGCGGCCATGCCGGCAGGGGATGTGACGTTGCACGACAATTGGGGCGACGTGGTCGGCCTCAGAGGCACCGGCAGCTGCGATTGCTCGGTCGAGAACTACCATCTGCCCGAACACCTCACATTCGTGTGGGATTTGCTTCGGCCGAAGCCCCGGCGCGGCGGACCGTCATATTTGTTGCCTCCCTTCAGCTATGTCGCGAAAGAGCACGGGAGCGTTGCGATCGGGGCGGGCCGCCGAGCGCTCGACGAACTGATCAAGCTGGCGACAACGACCCGCGGCACCTTCCGTTCATCGAAGCTCGACGAACGCCAAGTAGTCCACCGTCAGATCGCCGAGTGCGATCTGAAGCTCAGGGCCGCTCGGGCGCTCATGCACGAGCGTTACGATCAATTGTACCGGAAGGCCGGCGCCGGCGAGTTGCCGGATGGCAGCGATATTGCCGACGTGCGGGCGATCTGCGTGCATGCCACCGACGTGGCGATCGAGACGACTACCATTGCGTATCATTTCGCCGGCAACACGGGATTGCACCATCCGCACGTCCTTGGCCGGTTATTGCGCGATCTGAACACCGCCGGCTTGCATCAGGTCATGAGCGACACGGCTTATGAAAACCACGGCAAATTCCGCCTGGGCCTGCCGGCAGATCCGCTCGCCTAGGTCGCAACGCCGTCGCTAAAGGTCAATGAAGCATGGGTAGCGAACGAGGCTCAGCGCCGCCGGAAGGCTCGCCAAGCAGCAACGCCTTTCGCGAAGCCACGCGACGGTTTGCAACGACCGTCAGCATCATTTCGTGCATCGATACTCGGGACAATTCCGGTAGCCGTGATGCTTATGGCCCCACAAGGCATTTGGGGATTGGTTGCCCAACTCTTCGATGTCCACTTCTTTCCGGTTCGGCGCCAGGTGCGTTTGCCGAATCGGTCGAACGAGACAATTGATATAAAGGCCCGGGCGGTTGAACACGGAGGTTGCCGCGCCCCCATATCGGCTCTGAGAACCCCTCTTGCGTCGCTGTACCATATTTCGGTACGGTTGTATCGCATAATGGCATATCGCGGCCAGACCAGGCCGCGCTAGGGAGCAGGACCTGACCGTGAACGAACGAATTCTCAACGCCATCTCGGATGCCGAGCTCGAGCGCCGCTGGGCGGCGGTGCGGGCGCAGATGGCGCAGCGCAAGATCGATGCGCTGGTCATGCAGAACAACAACGATTGGCTCGGCGGCACGGTGAAATGGTTCACCGATCTGCCGGCGACCAACGGTTATCCGAAGAGCGTCATCTTCCATGCCACGGATTTCATGACCGTCGTCGAGATGGGACCGCACGGCGCGCGGCGCAAGCTCGACGGCGCCGATCCGGTGCAGCGCGGTGTCGGAGCCGTGATCTCGACAGCCGCTTTCACGTCCATCGCCTATACGGACGACTACCAGGCAAGAATCGTCGCCGAGGAGCTGATCCGGCGCGGCTACCGCACCGTCGGCTGGATCGGCCGCGGCGCCATTCCGCACCAATTCGTCACGCATGTCGAAGCGGCGCTCGAAGGCCAAACAAAATTCGTCGATGCGACCGAGTTCGTCGACCGCATCAAGGCGATCAAGAGCGCCGAGGAAATCGCATTCGTGCGTCGCGCCGCCGAGATGCAGGATCAGATCTTTGCGCGCGTGCTCCGCCAAATCCGCCCCGGCATGCGCGACACCGAGATCACCGCACTCGCGCAATACGAGGGCCGGCTGCTCGACAGTGAGCAAGGCCTTTTTCTCGGCACCTCGGCGCCGCTCGGCCAACGCTCCGGGTTCATGGACCGCCACCTGCAGGGCCGCACGCTCAAGGCCGGCGAGCATTTCACGCTGCTGATCGAGAATAACGGGCCGTGTGGCTTTTACGCCGAGATTGCCCGCACGGTCGTGCTGGGCAAGGCCTCGAACGAGCTGATCGACGGGTTCGAGGCCATGAAGGAGGCGCAGGCGCACACGCTGTCGTTGATCAAGCCGGCCGCCGCATGCCGCGACATCGCCGCCGCCCACGACGACTTCATGCGCGCCTGCGGCCTGCCGCCGGAGCGGCGGCTCTATTGCCACGGCCAGGGCTACGATCTGGTCGAGCGGCCGCTCGTGCGCGCCGACGAGACCATGACACTCGAGGAGAACATGAATCTCGCCGTGCATCCCGGCTACGAAACGGATTCGCTGTTCGCCGTGATCTGCGACAACTATCTCGTCGGCGCGACCGGCCCGAGCGATTGCTTGCACAAGACCGCCAAGCAGGTATTTGAGATCTGATGACGAAAGACGGAGAACGGTCTGTAGGGTGGGCAAAATCGTCTGCCGCAGCGAAGAGATTTGGCGCGTGCACCGAGCGATTTTGCCCACGCGGCAACCCAAAAGCTGCGACCGCGTGGGCATTGCGCCCGCGCCGCCGCGGCTTGCGGCAAGCCCGAACGTGCGCAATGCCCACCCTACGACGCCGTCCGTGTCGCGAGGGCGCTGAATGAAACCTGACGTCTTGGTCTTGGGATCGCTCCCGCCGGCGACGATGGAGGAGCTCGATCGCCGCTTCGCGATCCATCATTTCGACAGCCGTCCGCCGCCGTCGCCGGAGGTGATCGGTCGGGATATAACGGTGCGCGTGCGCGCTCTCGCCACCGAGGTCAATCGCGGCGCCAGCAGGCTACTGATCGCGGGACTGCCGAAGCTCGAGATCATCTCCTGCTTCGGCGTCGGCCTCGACCTGATCGATTTGGACGCGGCGCGTGAGCGCGGCATTCCCGTGACCAACACGCCGGGCGTTGTCGGCGACGAGTGCGCCGACCTCGCGATCGGCCTGATGCTCGCGTCGGCGCGACAGATCTTGATCGCCGACCGCTTCGTGCGCGACGGCCAATGGCACAAGGGGCCGATCTCCTACGGCCGCAGCGTCGGCGGCAAGACTCTTGGCGTGCTCGGCCTCGGCGCCATCGGCCGCGCCATCGCGGATCGCGGCGCCGCCTTTCGCATGCACGTTATCTATAGCGGGCCGCGGCACAAGCCCGACGCGCCCTACGACTACGTCGCCGATGTGACGGAGCTCGCCCGCCAGAGCGACTACCTGATGGTTGCGTGCAAGGGGGGGCCGCAGACGCACCACCTGGTCTCCGCCGCCGTGATCGACGCGCTCGGCCCGACCGGCACGCTCATCAACGTGGCGCGCGGCTCGGTGGTCGACGAGGGCGCGTTGATCAAGGCGCTGCGGGACGGACGGCTCGGCTATGCGGCGCTCGACGTGTTCGAGAACGCGCCGAATGTGCCCGCCGAGTTGCTGGCGCTGCCGAATGTGATCGTGCAGCCGCATCACGGCAGCGCCACCACCGAGACCCGCAACGCCATCGGTAAGCTGATGATCGACAATCTGGTCGCCCACTTCGAGGGCCGCCCCCTGCTGACGCCGGTTGGCGGATGACCTTGGCCCTCGAGGGCAAGCAACAAGAAACAGAAAATTTGGTCGGGCTGAGCCGGTTGGTTTAGCGTCGATCATCGTTAGGGAAACGCCGGGCGTCATGAGCGAGCAGCCGCAGATCGTCATCGACAAGGTGAGCCACCGTTATTGCCCGCCGAGCGGCCGGCCGGTGCTCGCACTCGAGGAGGTGACGCTCGACATTCGCGAGCGCGAGTTCTTGGCGCTCCTCGGCCCGTCGGGCTGCGGGAAGTCGACCCTGCTCTATCTCGTGGGCGGTTTCCTGCCGACCGAGGTGGGGCAGATCACCTTGGACGGACGGGCGATCGCCGGCCCCGGGCCCGACCGCGGCATCGTCTTCCAGCATTTCGCGCTGTTTCCATGGAAGACCGTGCGGGCGAACGTGCTCTACGGTCTCGAGCGCATGAAGCTCGCGCGCGGGGAGCGCGAGCAGAAGGCACAGGCCTTCATCGACCTCGTCGGCCTGCACGGCTTTGAGGACAGCTATCCCTCGCAGCTTTCCGGCGGCATGAAGCAACGCACGGCAATCGCCCGCACGCTCGCCATCGACCCGAAGATCTTGCTGATGGACGAGCCTTTCGGCGCGCTCGATGCACAGACGCGCAGCCTGATGCAGACCGAGCTGTTGCGGATCTGGCAGCGCACGCCGAAAACGGTGATCTTCGTCACCCACGACGTGCAGGAAGCGGTCTATCTCGCCGATCGGGTCGCCGTCATGTCGGCGCGCCCGGGCCGGATCAAGGCTCTGGTGGACACGCGCTTCGACAAGAACGATCCGGAGATTTTCAAGGTGCAGACCTTCGTCGACAAGGTCGACGAGATCTGGCACCTCGTCAAGGAAGAGGCTCTCAAGGCGCAGGGAACCCGGAGCCAGTGACCACGCTGCTGCGATACCTGCCGCTGCTGCTGCTGGCCGTTTCCTGGGAAGCGGTGTCGCGGCTCGGCATCGTGTCGAGCGGGACCCTGCCGCCGCTGAGCCAGGTGCTCGTCGCTTGGGTCGACCTCGCCCGCGACGGCGAGCTGCTGACCAACGGCCTCGCCTCGCTCTATCGCCTCGGGGCCGGGCTCTTCCTGTCGATCGTGGTCGGCGCCGGCTTGGGCATCGCCATGGCGTGGTGGAAACCGGTCAACGTCGTGATCAGCCCAATCGTCGAGCTTTTTTATCCAATGCCGAAATCGGCGCTGATCCCGGTGACGGTGCTATGGCTCGGCTTCAGCGACGCCTCGAAGATCCTGCTCATCTTCCTCGGCTGCATGCTGCCGGTGACGCTCGGCGCCTATAACGGCGCTCGCTCGAGCGACCGGACGCTGGTCTGGTCGGCGCGCAGCATGGGCGCGCGGCGGCTGCGCATGCTGTGGGACGTAGTGGTGCCGAGCGCCATGCCGGAGCTGCTCAACGGCATCCGCACGGCGCTTGCGCTCTCGTTCATTCTGCTGGTGAGCTCCGAGCTGATCGTCGCGCGGCAGGGCCTCGGCTACCTGATCGGCTATCTCGGCGCCAACGGCTCCTACGAGCCGATGTTCGCCGTCGTGCTCACCGTCGCCTTCCTCGGCTTTGCAGCCGACCGCCTCTACCTCACGATCGTGCACCGGGTGCTGCGATGGCGCGACTAGAGGACGCCCTGCCGGCGACGGATATTCGCGGCGCGGAGCGGTTCGAGCGCCTGCTCAGCTCGGCTCTCTGGTTCGTCGCCCGGTGGATCTTGATCGCGCTGATGCTGATCGCCTGGGAGGCATTGGCGCGCAGCGGGATCGTCACCGCCTTCATGCTGCCGCCGCTGAGCACGGTGCTGCAGCGGATCTGGACCGACGCGCTGTCCGGCGACCTCGCCATGAACGCCGGCTTCACCCTCTACCGCGCGCTCGCCGGCTTCTTGATCGCGGCGACCGGCGGGATCGTGCTCGGCATGCTGATGGCGCGCAATGCCGCCGTGCGCTGGTTCTTCGACCCGATCATCTCGGTCGGCTTTCCGATGCCAAAGATCGCCTTTCTGCCGATCATCATCCTGTGGCTCGGCTTCTACGACGTGCCGAAAATCGCCATGGTCGTGTTCGACGCGATCTTTCCGGTGGTGACCGCGACCTATGCGGGCTTTCTGGCCGTCGAGCGCGAGCTGATCTGGTCGGCGCGCAATATGGGGGCCAAGGAGCACGAGCTGGTGTGGCAGATCATGCTGCCGGCCGCGTTCCCGCAGATCATGACCGGGCTGCAGGTCGCCCTGCCGATCGCGCTGATCGTCGCTATCGTCACCGAGATGATGATGGGCGGCTACGGCCTCGGCGGCGCCATGCTCAACGCCTCGCGTTTCGCCGATTCGCGCGGCGTTTTTGCCGGCATCGTCGAGATCGCCGTGATCGGCTTCGCGCTGGTCAAAGGCATGGCGCTGCTGCGCCGCCGCCTCCTCCTTTGGCACCCGGAGGCGCTGGAGCCGAGCACGGTTTGAGCCCTGCTCCATCCTGGTTCTCAACGTCAGGACTATGTCGGGCCAGGCTCCTGATCGCTGTCTCCGAACAACAGTTTCTGCGGCTTGTCGGCGAATGCCGGGCCGCCCGCGGAACCGTTTGCGAAGTCGATGACCCAGACACGGTCGAAGATCTGGCTCCCGGGCCACTTTGGCGCCTGGGTTGCACCCAACTGCTTGGCTACTGTCTGAATACAGCCGTGGTGCCAGCAGATCAGAACGACCTTTCCGGCATATTTCGCGCCGCTCCGGATATCCTGAGCGAGCCTCGCGATGTCGGTCGGGTTCTTCGTGTAGCTGGTGTAGTCGAAGGGCTTGCCCAGCGCGACGGCGGTTGGCGTGACCGTTTGCCTCGGCCGGTGGGACTTATCCGAATCCGCCGTTGCGATGACGAAATCCGGCGTGTCGAACCTGGGCCAGGCGTCGTTGAATTGCTCGCGACTATATGATTGGGTGAGCGAGTAGGTGCCGGTGTCGATCTGACAGCCAACGGCCGGGTTTGCGGGCAAGAACAACAGGGGGAGCGCGGCGGCACGCGCGGAGCCCCGAATCGATAGATTGGGCCCACCCGATTCGTCGTCCGGATTGCCCAGTTTTTCGCCGTGCCGAATTAACATGACTTTGCTTGGCCCTGTGGCGTTGGCGCTCATGGCAAATCTCCTCCCTCGCGGTCCCTGCCGCAACATACCACAAAGCTAGTCGTTTGTTCTGTCCCGTGGGGAGGGCCGGCAGCAACTGGATAAGCCGCTACCCTGCTTAATCCGACCATGAGCGCGCGCGCGACCAATGAGGCCCTATTTCAGGCGTTTCGCCGCTTCCTGGATGAAGCTCAGGTCCGAATATTTCTTGATGTCGATATTATCCCGGAGGAAGCCCAGCTCCTTTTGCGCGTTGATGGTGGCCTGCAGTGCGTCGAGATTGGGGATCATGTCGGGATCGCGGAAATAGTCCTTCTTGGTGAAGAGCCAGGAATCGAACCGCTCCGGCGGCTGCTTGGTGACGCGGGCGGCGATCGCAACCGCCTCCTGGTGGTTGGCGGGATCGATGTACCAGCGCACGATCCGCAGCAGGTCCTCGAAGAAATCCTGCATGGCGGCGCGGTTCTGCTCGAGCAGCTTTTGCCGCGCCACAAAAACGATCATCTGCGTCGGGCCAACCGCGTCTTTCTGCAAAAAGAGCGGCCGCGAGATGTTTCGCAGCTCCGGATCGAGCGAGAACGGCAGCACGCCGGGGATCAGATCGACCTTCCTTTCCGCCAGCATCGCGCGCATAGCCGGGAACGGCGCCTCGACGGCGGTGTAATCGCGCTTGTCCTCGAGCCCGGCCTTGCGCAGCATCGCACGCGAGACGATGTCGACGGCGCTGCCGGCGGCATTGGTGGCCACGATCTTGCCCTTGAGATCCGCCACTTTCTGGATCGGACCATCCTTCAGCACCAGAAATTCGTTGCTGTAGAAATCGCCGACGCCGTCCTGGAATTCGTCGGAGAGCACGCGCAGATCGTCCATCCCCGCGTTTTGGATGGCTAAGCCCAGCGAGGAGAAGGCAAGGTCGGCGACCTCGAGCTCGCCGTTGGCGAGCGCCGTGATCATCGGCGGCGTGCCGGCGAAGCGGAGCGTCTCGAGCGTGTAGGATTGGCCGAGATGCTTGGCGAGGTCCTTCTTCTCCAGGAAGATCGAGCCCCAATTGGAAACCGGAACGATCCACGGCATCCGGATCTTCAGCGGCTCGGCGTCGGCCGCCACGGCGGTCGCCAACACAGTCCCCAGGCTCAAGGCGGCAAGCAATGAAAGACTCTTAAGCCCAGCTCTCAGACGGCGCATCGCGTTCTCCCGTTGTTACTTTTGTCTGGAATGGATGGAGCAACCATTGGCCCGTCATTGCAAGCGAAACGAAACAATCTCGGCCAGCACATGCTGCACGGGACTGCTTCGTCGCTTCGCTCCTCGCAATGACATCGGAGTGTCCAAAGGTTCGTCTCAACGTTTGCTGAAACGCAGCAGTTTTTCGGCATTGTTGAAGCAGATGTCGGCACGCACACTCGCGGCAAGCGGCACGTGATCCATGAACTCGGCGGCTTCGGCAATGGATTCGAACGGGTAGTCGGCCGAGAACATCACATGTTCATGGCCGAGCGCGCTGATCGTGCAGTTGAGCGGTTCGGCCGAAAACATGCCAGAAAGGGTCACTCGGATGTTGTCGCGGATATAGTCCGACGGTTGCCGGGCGAGCTTCACGCCATAGAGCTTCGCCCGGCTGTCGAAGCGCCACAGCAAGAACGGCAGCGTCTCGCCCAGATGACCGAGAATGATCTTCACGTCCGGGAAACGGTCGAACAAGCCGCCGAAGACGAGACGAAGCGCATGGGTCCCGGTTTCAAATCCCCACTCCCAGGTCGCGCGCTTGAGCGCCTTGTGGCCGGCAAGGGAGGGATGCGGCGCGACCGGGTCCGTGGGGTGGATATAGATGAGCGCGCCCAGCGCTTCGACCCGCTCCCAGAACCGATAGAGCGCGGGATCGTCGAGGTATTGGCCGTTGGTGTGGCCGTTGATCATCGCGCCCGGAAAGCCGAGCTCGCGCATGCAGCGCTCGAGCTCGTCTGCCGCCGCCTCCACGTCCTGCATCGCCAGATGGCCGAAGCCGGAATACCGGGCAGGTCGTTTCGCCACCTCGCGCGCCAAAAAATCATTCGCTTCGCGCGCCCTACGGACGGCTGTTGCCGGATCGCGCTCGATCTGCACGCCCGGGCCCGCCAACGAGAGGACGGAGCGTTCGATGCCGGCGCGGTCCATGGCCTCGAGCCGCCGGCCGCCGAAGTCGGAGAGACTGGAGACGATCTGACCATAGATCTGCGGATCGACGTCGCCGACCGTCGTCTTCCAATAATCCTCGAATCCGGGGCACAAGAAATGCTCTTCGAGCGCGATCTTCCTGATCATGCCAGCCTTCCACCGGTGATCGATCGAAGCTTACCGACCGACCGGCGCCCTCCCGTTAACGTCTTCAACCGGTTTTTCTGTACCGGATTTTGGGTATTGTGTACCAGAATATGAACCCCAGCAAGGTTGCCTCCGGCCGGAACTGACCCGTATCGTGGGCCAGTTGGGGAATCGGGAACAGACAATGAAGTCGACGGTGCGGCCGCGTCCTAACCACAAGAGCCAAGTGCAGGTGATCGCCCGCGCCGCTTCCATTTTGCGCGCGCTCGAGGATCAGACGGCGGGCTTGAGCCTTGGACAAATCGCCGAGCGCGTCAACCTCGCACGTTCGACCGTGCAGCGCATCGTCGCGGCGCTAGAAGCCGAAAAGCTCGTCATCGCCGCGTCGCCCGCCGGTCGGGTGCGCTTGGGGCCGACGATCTTGCGCCTCGCCTCCTCGGTGCGCACCGACTTCGTCGCGGTGGCGCGGCCGTTTCTGGTCAAGCTGTCGCACGAACTGCGCGAGACCGTCGATCTGGCGATGGTCAAGAAGGACCATCTGGTGTTTACCGACCAGGTGATCGGATCGCATCGGTTGCGCACCGTGTCCGCCGTTGGCGAGACGTTTCCACTCTATTGCACGGCCAACGGCAAGGCCTATTTGGCCGAGCTCGATGACGAGGCCATCATGCGGCTGATCGGGAAAACCTTCGAGCGCCGCACGCCGAAGACGCTGACGCGGCTTGCCGACCTGATCAAGGACCTGCAGCCGGTGCGCCAGACCGGCGTCGCGTTCGACCGCGAGGAGCACACGCTCGGCATCTGCGCCGCCGGCGTCGCGCTACGCGACCCGTTGAGCAATTATGTCGTGATTTCCGTGCCGGTGCCCGCGCCGCGGTTCCAGGACCACCAGGCCCTGATCGCGGAGCGGCTGCTGGCCACCAAGCGATCCCTGCAGGAGCATTTCGTCGAGGCCGAGGCCGCGTGAGCGGATTAGCGGACTATAACCTTCTCCTCGCCATACTTGCCTCGGGCCACGGCCGCATGCCCGCGCAAAACTGACATCGGCCAACGTGATCTCGCATCCAGATCGAGCGGCGCCGCGGGTGTGCATAAGTCACACTCGATATTGAACAAATTACCCGGCACCCCGATACTCGCCAATATCACGGTGGAGTGTTTGACCGCTGGGACTTGCGCGCACCACTACGCCCTTTCAGCGCCTACTCGACATAGCGCGCGCTCCGGCGTAGGCGTGGCCTTCCGCGAGCAGAATGCGGAACCCAGCGGTCCTGTGGCGACCTGTAAGGACGCCATTTGGTGGTACGCGGCAATAGCGGTGCAGTCTCGACCAACGCCTATAGTGGGTAGCTCCGATCTTGCCGATTCGCTGTGAAGGACTGTCATCGAGGCTTGCACGAGCATGTCAAAATCCAGTCTGGCGCTCAATAATTTGCGAGCCTTTCTCATTCTGATGGTGTTGGCGTTCCACTCCTTCATCGCCTATCTGAGCTCCCACCCCGCTTCTGCGCAACCCTTCGACAACCCCCCTTATGATTGGGTAGCGAAACCGATTATCGACAGCGAACGCTGGATCGGCTTTGACCTGTTCTGTGCATGCCAATTTCTCTACCTGATGCAGCTGATGTTCTTTCTTTCCGGCCTTCTGGTGTGGCCGAGTCTCGAACGCAAGGGGTCCAGAGCATTTCTGTATGACCGCTTCTTGCGCCTTGGAGTACCCTTTCTATTGGGGGTATCCCTGCTGATGCCAGTGGCGTACTATCCGGCTTACCTTGTCAGCGCGGTTGACCCGAGCTGGTCCGCCTTTTGGTCGCACTGGATTGCGTTGCCGTTCTGGCCCAGCGGACCGACGTGGTTCCTGTGGTTTCTGTTGGTGTTGAACGTCGCCGCGGCCGTGGTGTACTCGCTCGTGCCGCGCGCCGGGGAGCATTTGAGACGACTGTCGGCCAAGGCCGGGGCGCATCCGGGGCGCTTCTTCATTACCCTCGCGGGCGTAAGCGCGCTCGTCTATGTCCCCCTGTCCGCCTTGCTGACGCCTTGGTATTGGGCGACGTTCGGGCCGTTCTCATTTCAGCCCAGCTTTGCCCCGCAATACGTCATCTATTTCATCGTCGGTCTTGCGCTCGGAGCGTCCGGGCTCGAGAGCGATCTTCTCGCACAGGAGGGACCGCTGGCACGCCGTTGGGCCGCTTGGCTCATTGGCGCACTGGCGGCATTCGTGTTGTGGATCGTTCCAACGGCCCTGATCGTGAACGGATCCGGCGCGACGCTGCCGGGTCTCCAAATCGCCGGCGACCTCGGCCTCGTGTTGTTCGCGGCGAGCGCCTGCTTCGGCTTGACGGGAGCATTCTTGCGCTTCGCCAGAGCGTTCTGGCCGCTCTTCGATAAGATATCAGAGAATGCCTATGGTATCTATCTGACCCATTACGTCTTCGTGATCTGGCTGCAGTACCTTCTGCTTGGCGTCGCGTTGGTTGCCATCGTCAAGGGCGCGATCGTCGTGACCGGCACGGTCATTCTGAGCTGGGCTGCGACCGCCGCTGTTTGCCGCACGTCCATCGGCGCTCGTCTGCTGCGCGGGCAGCGGCGCCTGACGTTGGCCGCGGCGGCTCCGGCTGCGAAAGCGCGCCAACCGGAAGTCGGGTTTTCTGAGTAAGAGTCAGCCCGTCCGGCAATCGGCGCGTCGCTCTCGCCGGCATCAAGCGTTGCAAAGCCCTCGACGCGGTCGGCGGGCCGCCCTGCCGTCAGCTAATCGAAGGTCGTGATTGTCAGCCCTAGCCCGGAACATCCGTCGTGACTTTGCGCGCCGAACTCATACGACTTGGGGTCCGCGGCTTCATCAAGAGCCGAGGTATCGACACATCGGCGGAGCAATCGCGGCGGCACATGCGGGCGATGGAAAGCCTGACCCCAAGGCCACCCGCAAGTACCAGAACTGCAACCATCAGGGCGGACCACGTTCAAGCCGCCCTCATCACTGTGCCGGCATCGAGTGCTCGTCGTCACGTCCTGTTCCTGCATGGTGGAGGATACAGAAGCGGCACACCATCAAACTATCGGCATTTTACCTGGCGAATCGCTGCGGCAATGCGCGCCAGGATCTTGGCAGTCGATTACAGACTTGCGCCCGAACATCCCTTTCCGACCGCGCTGGACGACGCCGTCAGTGCCTATCGCTGGCTGCTGTCTGCGGGCGCCGAAGCCGCAAGCACAATGGTTATGGGCGATTCGGCAGGCGGCGGGCTCGCCCTCGCGATGCTTCTCAAGCTGCGTGATGACGGCTTGCCCCTTCCGGCTGCTGCTGTTGCCATATCGCCCTGGACCGATCTTGCTCTGACCGGCCAGTCGCTGACGCTCAATGCTCACGCGGATCCAATGTTGAATGTCGGCGATCTACCGGCACTTGTCGGCGAATACCTCGCAGGCGCCGACCCGCGCATGCCATACGCGTCACCTTTATACGGCGATCTCGCCGGAATGCCTCCGACACTAATTCAGGTGGGAAGTGACGAAATCCTGTTAGACGATGCCGTGCGGATGCACGAAAGATTATGCAATGCCGGCTGCATCGCCGAATTGGAAATATGGCCGCGCGTGCCCCACGTTTGGCATCTGTTCGCACCCGTACTTCCTGAGGCGCGACGGGCAATCGCGAGCATCGGGAGTTTTGCACAGCGTCGGCTGCCCTCAGTCGGTGTCGAGTAGCCCGATGCTTCGGCAGAAATTGATGCCGATATCTGCCCGGTCGAGACTGTATAGTCGCCCGCGGCGTGGCGTGCCAGCCGCCGAGACGCCGCCATGCACCGTGCTCGCGCAACTAGAAGGGGGAGGCAGCAATCCGACTTGCCGGACCAGAGCGCTTATGTAACCATAGACTGATACAGCCGTACCATATCCCGGGACAACAACATGGGCGGCCGCCAAGGGGAGGAACGTAATTTGGCGAAGAAGATTCGTGGCGTCGCATTCGAGGAAAACGCCAACAACAGCATGGGGCTGGAGTTCTACAACCTGTCCAATCGCTTCGGCTACCAGTCGCCGAACTGGCCGTATTTCGAAGACGTCAAGATCGAGCGCATCCACTACATGGCCAAGTCGGGCGTGCTGTCGCAGCGCATCACGACCAGCATGCACAACACCACCCATATCGATGCGCCGGCACATGTCATCCAGGGCACGCCGTTCATCGACGAAGTGCCGCTGCCGCACTTCTTCGGCTCCGGCATCGTGGTGTCGATTCCGAAAAAGAAGTGGGAGCCGATCACCTACGAGGACCTGGAAAAGGCCGCCGGCAAGGTAGTGCGCCCGCGCGACGTGGTGCTCGTCAACACCGGCTGGCACAAGTTTTACGAGGACAGCGAGGACTATTTTTGCCGCGCGCCGGGCTTCGTGCCATCGGCCGGCAAGTGGTTCGTGGAGAAGAAGGTCAAGGTGGTCGGCCACGACACCCAGGCCAATGACCATCCGCTGGCGACCGCGATCGGACCGCAGCGCAACGGGCCGCTGCATCCGCATCTGGCCGCCGAATACAAGGAATGGTCCGGCGGCCGCGACTGGAAGGACGATTTCCCCGAATGGGAGCCGGTGCATCGCATCCTGTTCAAGAACGGCATTCTCGGCATCGAGAACGTGGGCGGCGACATCGACAAGGTGACGGGCAGGCGGTGCACGTTCGCGTATTTTCCGTGGAACTGGGATCGCGGCGACGGCTGTATCGTTCGCCTCGTCGCCATCGTCGACCCCAAAGGCGCCTACCGCATCGAGAAAGGGGAGAAATTCGCATGAAGGTCAAACGTTTTGCCGAGGCCAAGGCCTACGACGCACCCAACCATCGCCACTTCACATCGCTGCGCCTGATCGGTCCCGAGGACGGCGCTAAAAGCTTCGTCGTCGGCTTGTCGCATTTTCTGCCGGGCGGCGGCGCCGGGCCCGACGCCTCCCCGACCGAAAAGGTCTACACGGTCCTCTCCGGCGAGCTGACCGTGATCGTCGGCGGCCAGGAAACCGTGCTGAAGGCGCATGACAGCTGCTTCATCGGCCCCAACGAAAATCGCGAGATCATCAACCGCGGCAATGATGTCGTGACCATGCTGGTTGCCGTATCCGCGCCGCCGAAGTGACGCCATGCCGCTAGCGACTGCTCCACCTATCCGGCGTCATGGCCGGGCTTGTCCCGGCCATCCACGGCTTCATTTGTGGTGCGTCGCTGTTAAAGACGTGGATGCCCGCGACAAGCGCGGGCATGACGAGCTCTGTGCGTCAATCTGAACCAATCCGCCCTATTAGTTTAGGGGTGCTCCCATGTCCGAAGACTTTCTGAAAAACCCACTCGCGCTGTTCGATATCCGCGGCCAAACCGCGATCGTGACCGGCGCGTCCGGCGCCTTCGGGGCGCTCGCCGCCAAAGTATTCGCCGGCGCCGGCGCCAATGTCGTGCTCGCCGCCGGCAGGGCGGATGAGTTGAAAAAAGTCGCCGGCGAGTGCGAGCAGCTTGGCGGCAAGGTCGCGACCGTCGCGCTGCGGCCGAGCTCGGCGCAAAATTGCGAGCAGATCGTGCAGGCCGCCATCGACGCCTTCGGCCGCCTCGACATTCTGGCGGTCGGCTCGGGCAAGAACGACGTCGCCAAGATCGTAGACATGGCGCCCGAGCGCTTCCTCGACGTGATGGATGCGAACGTCACGCAGTCCTGGCTGATGGCGCGTGCGGCCGGCAAGCAGATGCTCAAGCAGGGGCACGGCGGCAAGGTGATCTTGATGTCGTCGGCGCGTGGATTGCTCGGACATCCGGCCGGCTACAGCGCCTATTGTGCGTCGAAGTCGGCCGTCGACGGAATCACCCGGGCGCTCGGCTGCGAATGGGGCGACACCGGCATCACCGTCAATGCGATCGCGCCGACCGTCTTCCGCTCGGCGCTGACGGCCTGGATGTACGAGGACACCGAGCGGGCGCGCGAGGTCCGCAAAGGGTTCATTACCCGCGTGCCCAAGGGCCGGCTGGGCGAACCGTCCGACCTCGCCGGCCCCCTGCTTTTTCTCGCCTCCAAGGCGTCGGACTTTTACACCGGCCACATTCTCTACGCCGACGGCGGCTATACGGCGGGCTGAGCGTGGGCAAGGCCCGCATCACTGTCATCGGCGCCGGGCTCATGGGCCACGGCATCGCCCAGGTGTTCGCGCTCAACGGTCACGCGGTGACGATCTACGATGCGTCAGCCGCAACGCTCGCCACCGCCAAGTCGCGCATTCTCACCAATCTGACGGGTCTCGGCGACGATACGACGGCGGTCGAACGCATCACGCCGGAGGGCAACCTCGCACAGGCCGTGCGCGATGCCGACTACGTCGTCGAAGCGGCACCCGAGGACTTGGGCCTCAAGCAGCGGCTGTTTGCCGAGATCGAGAGCGCCGCGCCTACACAAGCGATCTTTGCCAGCAACACGTCAGTCATTCCCATCACGCAGATCATGGGCGGCCTGCAGCATCGCGCCCGCGCGCTCGGAACCCATTGGTGGAACCCGCCGTTTTTGGTGCCGCTCGTGGAAGTCATCGGCACGCAATGGACGTCGCCGCAAACGATCGCGTGGACGATGGCGCTGCACACGGCGGCCGGCAAGACGCCGGTGCACGTGAAAAAGGACGTGCCGGGTTTTGTCGGCAATCGGCTGCAGCACGCGCTATGGCGCGAGTGCATCGCGCTGGTGCAGAGCGGCATCTGCGATGCGCAGACGGTCGACACGGTGATCAAGGCAAGCTTCGGCCGGCGCCTAGCGGTACTCGGACCGCTGGAGAATGCCGATCTGGTCGGCACCGATCTGACGCTCGCCATCCATAAAACCGTGCTGCCGGACATCGACCACACGCCCGGGCCATTGCCCTATCTTGAGAAGCTCGTTGCCGACGGCAAGCTCGGCATGAAATCCGGCGAGGGCTTTCGGAAATGGACCGCGGAAGAGCAGCAAGCGCTGCGCTCCCGCCTGCTGCAACATCTCAAACGGGGACGGACCGGAAGTAACTAAGCGGGCCACCAAAACCCCGTTGGTGGCCGGCCAACAGCAACGCACGAACGACAAGTTCAAGCTCGTCATCAGCGAGAGCGAGACGGCGGCGGAGATTCGGTCGACGGCGAGCTGCAAACGCCTGTCCCAGCGACTCTTTGACAATCGCGAGCCGCAGTGGATATTGAGACGATAACCCCTCCCCGTCATGGCCGTGCGTGTCACGGCCATCCACGTCTGTTTGGCACCACCAGCAACTTGAGGATGATCCGGAACATGTCCGGCTATGACGATCCGCGGTTGCGGGTGTTTTCACGTCCATAGCGGTTCAATGGCTTCCATCCTGGCGCTGGAGAAAATCTCAAAGCGGTTCGGCGCCGTGGTCGTTGCCAATGAGCTCGACCTTGCGGTGGCCGACGGGGAGGCGCTCGGCTTGATCGGACCGAACGGCGCCGGCAAGACGACCTTGTTCGGCATCGCGACTGGAACCGTGACGCCGGACGGCGGACGCGTGATCTTCAACGGCACCGATATCACCGCGCTGACGCCCGAGCGCCGCTGCCGCATGGGCATCGCCCGCTCGTTCCAAATCCCCCATCCGTTCGGCGGCATGACGGTGTTCGAAAATCTGGTCGTAGCGGCGGCCTTCGGCGGCGACCGCCGTGAGCGGGACGTCTATGGGCACTGCGCCGAGCTGCTGCAGCAATGCGGGCTGATCGACAAGGCGAACCGGCCCGCGGGCGTGCTCACGCTCATCGACCGCAAGCGGCTCGAGCTTGCGCGCGCGCTTGCAACGAGACCAAAGCTCTTGCTGCTCGACGAGGTCGCCGGCGGCCTGACCGAGCACGAATGCGCCGACCTCGTCGCCCTGATCAAAAAGGTGCGGCAGACCGGAATATCGATCATTTGGATCGAGCACGTGGTGCACGCACTCATCGCGGCGGTGGACCGGCTCGTGGTCCTGCACGGCGGCGCACTGATCGCGGAGGGCGATCCGCAGCAAGTGATCCGCGGCTCCTCGGTGCGCGAGATCTACATGGGGATCCCGGCGGATGCCTGACAATCCCCTGCTCGAGGTGCGGGCGCTCGACGCCTTCTATGGAGACTTCCAGGCCCTGTTCGACGTGTCGATGCAAGTTGCGGCGGGCCAAGTGGTGGCCGTCATCGGCGCCAACAGTGCCGGCAAGAGCACGCTCCTCAAGAGCATCGCCGGCTTGATGCGGTCGCGCCACGACGCGATTTTCTTCGACGGCGAGCCGAGCGGGGACGCGCCCGCGCATGCCATGGTCGCGCGCGGCGTTGCGCTCGTGCCGGAGGGGCGCAGGCTGTTTCGATCCCTGACTGTCGAGGAAAATCTGGTGATCGGCGGCCAGTTGCTCCGGCCCGGACCGTGGACGCTCAAGCGCATCTATGCGCTGTTTCCCGTGCTCGCCGAACGCAGGTCGCTTCCAAGCCAGGCGCTGTCCGGCGGCCAGCAACAGATGGTCGCCATCGGCCGCGCCCTGATGTCCAATCCAAAGCTCCTCCTCTGCGACGAAATCAGCCTGGGCCTGGCGCCGATCGTCGTGCGCGAGATCTACGCCCGGCTGCCGACGATCGTCGACGAGGGGCTCTCGCTCATCATCGTCGAGCAGGACATCGTCCAGGCGCTCCAGGCGGCGAATCACGTCTATTGCCTGCAGGAAGGCCGCATCGCGCTCGAAGGCGCGGCCGATGCCCTGACCCGCGAGGCGATCTCGGCGGCCTATTTCGGAGTCTAAAGCCGCATGGATTGGATCAACATCATTCTCCAGGGCGTGCTCGTCGGCGGACTCTACGCCATGTTCGCCGCCGGGCTTTCGCTGATCTTCGGCGTGATGCGGCTCGTCAACATCGCGCACGGCGATCTGATCGTGCTCGCGGCCTATCTGGCGCTGATGGTGACGCAGGCGCTCGGCATCAACGCGCTCCTCTCCCTCGTCATCGTCGTGCCGCTGATGGCGCTGATCGGCTACGCGCTCCAGCGCGGGATCCTCAATCAAACGCTCGGCGAGGATTTGCTGCCGCCGCTGCTCGTGACATTCGGCCTGTCGATCATCATCCAGAACGGCCTGCTCGAGCTCTTTACCGCCGACAGCCGCAAGCTGCAGGCCGGGCCGATCGAGGTCGCGAGCATCCAGCTCGGCGGCGGCCTGGCGGTCGGCACGCTGCCGCTCCTGCAATTCGCACTGGCGGTAGCCGTGATCGGCGGCCTGCAGTTCCTGTTCTATCGCACGGCGATCGGCCGCGCCTTCCGCGCCACCTCGGACGACCCGACGGTGGCGCAGCTCGTCGGCCTCGACAACCGCCACGTCTTTGCGCTCGCCATGGCGCTCTCGCTCGCCATCGTCGCGCTCGCCGGCGTCCTCCTCGCGGTGCGCGCCAATTTCGATCCCGCGATCGGCCCGGCGCGCCTGATCTTCGGCTTCGAGGCGGTGATCATCGGCGGGCTCGGCAGCATGTGGGGCACGCTCGCCGGCGGCATCATTCTCGGCGTGGCGCAAGCGATCGGCGCGCAGATCGATCCGGGTTGGCAGGTGCTTGCCGGACACATCGCCTTTCTGCTCATCCTCGCGTTGCGTCCCGAAGGCCTGTTCCCGAAGGTGCTGGGATGAGTGAGGCATGAACGCCGACGCCTATCGCGTCGAGCACACGACGCGCTCCAGCCGCATCGGGATCGCAAGCTTTGCAACCTTGCTTGTCGTGTTGGCCGCGGCACCGTTTTGGGGTGGACGCCAGGAGTTGCGGCTGCTGGCCGAAATCTATTCCTACGTCGCCTTGGCGAGCCTGTGGAACCTGCTCGCCGGCTACGCGGGTCTCGTCTCCGTCGGACAGCAGGCCTATGTGGGCTTCGGCGCCTATATGCTTTTCGCCCTGACGATCTTGGCCGGACTTCATCCGCTCCTGGCCATTGTGGTTGCAGGTGCCTTAGGCGCCGTCGTCTCCATCCCGGTCGCCGGCTTGCTCTTTCGCCTGCGCGGGCACTACTTCGCCATCGGCAGCTGGGTCGTGGCCGAGGTGTTTCGCCTCCTCGCCTCGCAAGTCTCGGTGCTCGGCGGCGGCTCGGGAATAAGCCTCCCGATCGATATCGTAACCTCGGTGGCATCGAGCCGGCAGAGCCGCGAGTTCCTGATCTATTGGGTGGCGCTAGCGCTTCTGGTCGCCGTGTTGGGCGCCATCATCCTGCTGCTGCGCTCGCGCTACGGCTTGGCGCTCACCGCCATTCGCGACAATGAGCTTGCGGCGCGCAGTACCGGCATCGACGTATTGCGCACCAAGCTGGTGGTTTACGTACTGACGGCGCTCGGCACGTCGGCACTTGGCGCGCTCATCTTCCTGCAGAAACTACGGGTATCGCCGGACACAGCGTTCAGCGTCAACGACTGGACCGCGTTCGTCATCTTCATCACCGTGATCGGCGGCATCGGCCGGGTCGAAGGCCCGATCATCGGTACGATCGTATTTTTCCTGCTGCGGCAGACCTTGGCGGACCTCGGCAGCGTCTATCTGTTGATGCTCGGCGCGGTGGCGATCGGGGTGATGCTGAAGGCGCCCAAGGGCGTTTGGGGGTTTGTGGCGGAGCGCTTCGGCTGGCAGCTCCTGCCGCTCGAGCGGCGCCTCATTGTCCCGCCGGGCGTATCCGCGGTATCGTCCGCCACGGGCGGCCGTTAGGACAAAAAAATCTCGGGAGGACACCAATGAGCGCTCACTCGGCACCGGCGCGTTGGTCGCGGCGCTGTCCGTGTTGCACACCGCCGGCCGCATCACCACCGCTGCCGCTTAGTCGGCGCAACTTCCTCTCCGGTGGCACCGCCGCCCTGGGGCTCGGCGCGGCTGCAATTGCCGTTGGCAGTCCCGCCGTTCTCGCGCAGCCAAACGCGCGCACAAGAGCCGGCGCGCGGCGCATTGACGTGCATCACCATTTTCTGCCGTCGTTCTATTTCGAGGCCGTCGCCGCCAGCCGCACCGGCACGCGCCCACCGGATTGGAGTCCCGCCCTGTCGCTCGAGGACATGGATAAGAGCGGAACTTCAACAGCCATTCTGTCCCTGATTCAGCCCGGAGTATGGACCGGCGATATCGAGAAATCGCGCCGCCTGGCACGCGAGTGCAACGAATACGGGGCCAGACTGGTAAGCGACCATGCCGGCCGCTTCGGCCTATGGGCCGCCATTCCGCTGCCGGACGTGGACGGGTCGCTCCGGGAGATCGAATATGCGCTCGACGTGCTCAAGGCCGACGGCATCGGCCTGATGACGAGCATCGACGGCAAGTATCTCGGCGACAAGGCTTTCGCACCCGTGCTCGATGAGCTCAACCGGCGCAAGGCGGTCGTCTACACCCATCCGCTGGCGCCGAACTGCTGCACCAACGTGGTCCCGGGCGTGTCGGCAGGAACGATCGAGTATGCGACCGACACGACCCGCACGATCGCGAGCATTCTGTTCACCGGGACGGCCGCACGCTGCCCCGACATCCGGTTCATCTTCTCGCACAGCGGCGGCACGCTGCCCTTCCTGGTCGCGCGCTTCGTCCGCCAGGCCGAGACGCAGAAATATCCTTTCCTGCCAAACGGGCCGATCCCCGAGTTGCAGAAATTCTATTACGAGATCGCCCAGGGCAACACGCCGGGACAGCTCGCCGCCTTGTTGAAGCTCGCTCCGCTCGCGCGCCTGATGTTCGGGACCGACTACCCGTTCCGCAACGGCGCCGAGGCCGTCGACGGGATCACGAGCTACGGGTTCAATGCCGCCGATCTACAATCCATCGACCGCGATACCGCTCTCCGGCTGCTGCCGCGGCTCAAGACGTGACCGCAGCTTGCGCCAGCCGGGGGGTGCGGATCAAAACCGAATCCGAACGGGAACGGATCCGAATCAGACGCGGAACATCAAAAGAACGAAGCCGGTGCGTTACAGCCTCCCGGAAAAATGCGTCGGCCAGGACGGCGTGGATGATGGCATAGCTCTGACGCGCCGCCGGCTCATCGTATTGGGCGATACCGGGGATGTTGGCGTCCTGATCCGTTTAGGCGCGCAGGATCCCGCTGAAAGAGCAGCGACCGCCGGTTCGGCGGCCGTCTGGGTCATAGGATATTGGTCGGATTTGGCTTGCCGTCTCGAGCGCTGCGCGACTTCAGATTGGCAAGTCGCGTTCGGCGCCGGGACGCCCTTTTGACCATTCGACGTTGTCGTTCGAGCAGGCTTCCGGAGCGATCGGATCCTCCTCTTGCGCCGCCAGCAGCGACTTGATCGTTCTCCTGGCGTAAGCGCCGGTGTCCGATTGACCGCTGGCATAAAAATTCACGCATTCCAGCGCGAGTAACAGTTTACTCGTCAGCTGGAGGCTTTCGGCCGAAAGCTCATGCTTGGAATAGCCGGTCGCAAAGTCATAGGGCCTGCTCTTCTCGGAGATGGATCGCGCGGAGCACTCGATACCGTCCGCCGATGTACCACACTCCGACGCCCGGATCAGGCGTTCACAGAGATCCTCGAACTGATCGCTGTTGCGGAGTTCGGCCAGAATTCGTTGCCAGAGGCCCCGCTGCTTCCATCGATTATACCGATTGAAGATCGTCATATATGGCCCGTACGCACGCGGACACGCACGCCACGTGCATCCGGATTCTAGAACGTGAATAATTCCGCTGATGACGGTACGATCACTGATCCGTTTGGGGCCGCGTTGTTTGACAGGAAGATGGGGCGAGATGACTTCCCACTGCGCATTACTCAACCAGAACAACTCAGCACTCATGCTACACTCCCCTGCGTCACGCTACCATTACTCAAGCATTGGCCGTACAGTCTCGCTCGTTCGGTGTCTGTTGGACCTCGCGCCTTGATGGGCCAGTACCGCCATCGGTACTCAATCCCCGCCGTTAACGAATTGGTAAGATATTACTGCAAACGTTCCGGCATTGACAACCCGTTTGTCGCGACGGCAGCGCGGCGCTTGGACCAAGAATAATTACAGTATCTGTTTCGTATTGTGAATAAAAAATCCGATGTATTGTGGCGACCTGGCTAAGGGTAAAGGTTAATAGCCGCCGCTGCCAAATGAATACCAGCCCATACCACGATGGCCGATCCGGTAGATTTACCGGACCTATGTGATCGTGCGTCAAAGCCAATCCCAAGATCGCAAGGCCGTCCTGTTCCTTGACATCAATATAATATTGGCGACCACGAACGAGACCTCGACCAGTAGCAGGGCTCAACCGGGCGCCGCCTTGCAACGCTGACCGCCGCGACCGGAACTCCTCGCCGATACCCGATCCGATTTCGACCGATGGAGATGTCATTCGACCGTCTGGCAGAACGACGGCTGGCAAATCGTCCTGGTCGCGCCTCCCACACCAGATTGTGCCTGCGCGGTCACACCTCGAATTCTTATCCACAGATGGCCCGGACCTTCTTGGTCCCGTCGGCATTCCAAAGTATCATTGCACCAGTAGCGAATATATGAGTACAGTATCGTGGAAAATTCAGTACAGGTGCGTGGTTTTCTATTTGACGCTATTTGGCCTCAGGCCCTTCTGTATTTGATTCCGCCCGCTCTGTACTCAATTTTTGAAGTAAAAATTCGGTACGCGGGTCTGACGCTTTCGACGGTCAACACCGCGACCTTCCCTCCCCTTGGTTGGGGACAATATCGATCGCGGCGGCCGCTCTTGGCGAAGCCCCCGCATCAAGACTGGTTTGCTTCACCCGCATCGCCCCAAGCAAGCGCCTGCGCGCATCGGCTGGCAATCAGCCCCGACCGCAGTCGTTGCAGCCAGATGTCCAACCCACACCCGATTCCCAGCCATAAGTAAACAAGGATGCCTTCCCATGCAGAATCCGTTGGCACCCGACGAAGCCCGCAGCCGCCCCACGCGTGAGCATTACTATCCGATTTTGGCGGCAGCGCTTGCCAGACTCGACGACAACACGGCCGCAGCACGCCGCAAGGTCTATGAGCGGGCACGCGCCATGATCGCCGAGCAAGTGCGCGGCATGGACCCCCCGCTCCCCCCCTCATTGATCGCTCGACACCGTCTCGCGTTGGAACTCGCAATCCAGCAGCATGAGATTGAGGAGATGGCCAGGTTGCGGACGCCGGCCAGGCGCGGCTTCGAGACGTTTGCGGCACCGGCCTCGGCGCGGTTGTCCCAAACGCCGCGGGATCGCAACACCAATACGAGACTTCCACTGCAGCCCGCCTGCGCTCCCGATTCCCGACAGGAGCGCGCCCTCGCAAGCTTGCGCAACCTTGTGGAGTTGGCGCCGGAGCCTCCTTACGAACTCCCGCAACCAAATGTCGAACCCGGCTGGCACGAGCAAACCTACCAGAGCGGCCTCGCCCCCGACGAAGGATTACCGTCGATCCAGCATGTGGCAGCGGCAGTTGCGTCGACGCGAGCGGGTCGGACTTGGTTCGGCCGTTTGAGGCGGGCGGCGCTGCTCACCAGCGCGGTCGCCGGCCTCGTCGTCATCGGAGATTGGCCAGCCGAGCGCATGGGCGCATGGCTCGTTGGGCTCGTGGTCGGGACCAACGCGCTGACGGCACATTCCGGGCTATCGCAGTTTGATTTGGTCGATACCGCCAATGCGGTTCCTGGAGAGGCCGCCCGTGCAATCGAGACAACGGCCGAGGAGCCCGCCCATGCGACGGCCGAGTCCGGCCTGGCACCGGTCGTGCTGTTCGAGGATGGACCGGATCTGACCGGCGGGAGACCAATCTCCGGGTCGGTTACGTGGCGGAGCGAGACCATCGTGTCGCCGCTCTGGGGCGGGCCCGAGCGGGCCGTGCGGGCCGACGTCGATATTCCCGGCAAGGGGACACTAACGGTCTTGCTGCGGCGCAATTTCGATCAAGGATTCCCGGCAAGTCACGCCATCGTCATTACCACGAGCTTCGGCACCGAAGGCGTCGGGATCAAGGAGATCCCCGGCGTCCTGATGAAACGGTCGGGCGAACCCCGTGGCTCGCCGCTGCGCGGCGTGCCCATGACCGCGGAAGCGGGTCAGTTCCAAATCCTGCTGTCCGCCGCCGGCGTGGACATCGAGCGTAACGAGCAAATGCTGCGCGAACGTCCGATGCTCGGCATCCCGATCATCTACAATGACGGCCGCCGCTCGATGTTGACGATCGAAAAGGGAGAGCAGGGCGATCGCGCATTCGAGGAGGCATTCGCCCAGTGGGGCCACACCACGCCGATCGACGCGCCGAATTCGCTGCTCTCGGTTCCAGGGAATCTTCCCGCCGGCGGCAGGCCCGCGACGCCCGGGCGTCCATGGGACCCGACGGGCATCAAAAAAGGCGACGGCAAGCGCAGCAGTTCTTGCGGGCTTAATGCCAGGCCTTGCACCGGGCATCCGCCAGCTGGCGCCAAGCTCGTCACCCGGACGGGAGCTGCAGCACAGTCAAATCCGCGGTTCTGAGGGTCCTGAGGGCCCACCGTCGTCATCCGGGGCCTTGTGCCCTGGACCTACAGGATGACCAGCAAGTTGCTCTCCGGCTGACATCTCGCGGATCCAGGCTACATCACACCGCCAATCCGTTCTCTGTGGCGAGATCCTTGAGCGAGGTCTCCGGTCTGGCGCCGAGGTGGCCGATCACCTCGGCGGCCGCGAGCGCGCCGAGGCGCGCGGCCGTCGCATAGTCCGCGTCGCGCGCGAGGCCGAACAAGAAACCGGCGGCGAACAGATCGCCGGCGCCGGTCGTGTCGACCACCTTGTCGACCGGATAGGCATGCACCGCCTCCGTCTCCTCACGCGAGACCACGAGACAGCCTTTCTCGCTGCGCGTCACGACCGCTAGCCCCACGTCGGCGCGTAGCCCGGCGACCGCGCTGTCGAAGTCCGAGGTCTGATAGAGGCTATGCAATTCGCCTTCATTGGCGAACAGGAGGTCGACCTTGCCGCTGCGCATCAGGTCGAGGAACTCGGGGCGCCAGCGGTCGACGCAGAATGCGTCGGAGAGTGTCAGGGCGACAAGGCGGTCCGCCGCATGGGCGATACGGGCGGCTTTGAGGAACGCCTCCTTGGCGTTCTTCGGGTCCCACAGATAGCCCTCGAGGTAGGTGATTGTGGCGGCGGCTATCGCGTCGGCGTCGATGTCGTTCGGATGCAGGTCCTGCGCGGCGCCGAGATAGGTGTTCATGGTGCGCTCGCCGTCGGGGCTGACGAGAATGTAGGAGCGCGCGGTCGACGGCCCGCCGGACGCGGGCGGCGTATCGAAGGCGACGCCGGCCGCCCGGATGTCGTGACGGAACGCGCGGCCGAGGGAATCGTCTTTGACCTTGCCGATGAACGCCGCGCGTCCGCCCAGGCTCGCCAGGCCGACGATGGTGTTGGCGGCCGAGCCGCCGGAGATCTCCACGGCCGGCCCCATGGCCTCATAGATCGCACCGGCGCGACCCTCGTCAATCAAGGCCATGCCGCCCTTGCGCATGTCGTGGCGCAGGAGGAAGTCGTCCTCGGCACGAGAAATGATATCGACAATGGCATTGCCGATGCCGAGCACGTCGAATTTGGGTTGCGTCATCTGGGAAAACCTGTTGCCAAAGGTGCGGGTTTGAGAAAGGTGCCCGCACTATAAGGGCTGATCCTCCCCTCGCAACCGTGGGCTCGCATTGGTACGACGCCCACCTCTTGCGTCGCGGCGGCCCAACGTGGCAAGGGTCCGCCCGAAGCGGGGAGCAACGCGAATGGCGTTCAAGGAGCGGGTGTTTTCCGGAGTGCAGCCGACCGGCAATCTGCACCTTGGCAATTATCTCGGCGCGATCACCAAATTCGTCGCGCTGCAGAAACAGTACGATTGCATCTATTGCGTGGTCGACCTGCACGCCATCACGACCTGGCAGGACCCAGCCGAGTTGCCGCGCTCCACTCGCGCCGTGACGGCGGCCTATATCGCGAGCGGCATCGATCCGAAAACGAGCATCATCTTCAACCAGAGCCAGGTCGCCGAGCACGCCGAGCTCGGCTGGATATTCAGTTGCGTCGCGCGCATCGGCTGGCTCAACCGGATGACGCAGTTCAAGGAGAAGGCGGGTAAGGACCGCGAGAACGCATCGGTCGGGCTCTATTCCTACCCGACCCTGATGGCCGCCGACATCCTGGCCTATCGCGCTACCCACGTCCCGGTCGGGGACGATCAAAAGCAGCACCTCGAATTGTCGCGCGATATCGCGCAAAAATTCAATAACGACTTCGGTGGCTCGATCCATGCGCACGGCTATGGCGAGGCGTTCTTTCCGCTGCCCGAGCCGCTCATTCAAGGTCCGGCCACTCGCGTCATGTCGCTGCGCGACGCCACCAAGAAAATGTCGAAGTCGGACACGTCGGACTACTCTCGCATCAACCTGAGCGATGACGCCGACACGATCGCGCAGAAGATCCGCAAGGCAAAAACCGACCCCGAGCCGCTGCCGAGCGAGGAAAAGGGGCTCGAGCATCGCGGCGAAGCCGACAATCTCGTCGGCATCTATGCGGCTTTGGCGGATACGGCAAAGACCGAGGTGTTGAAGGAGTTCGGCGGCGCCCAATTCTCGCAGTTCAAGGCCGCGCTGACCCATCTCCTGGTTGCCAAGATCTGTCCGATCGGCGCCGAGATCAAACGCCTCCTCGATGATCCGGCCCACGTCGATGGCGTGCTCGCCGACGGTGCCGTCAAGGCGCAAGCGATCGCTGCCGAGACCATGAAGGCGGTCAAGGATATCGTCGGCTTCGTCCGGCGTTAGCGCATGTTCCGGCGAAGCGAGCCCTCGGCCTACTTGACCCGAGGGTGGATGCCACTCCGCCGTCAAGAACATGCGCCATTGAGCAGAACCGCAAAGGAATGGGACAGGCTCTTGCGCCCGTTCCGATCGCACTCTGAATTGATAAGATTTGGTTAAATTTCAATCGAAGATCCGGCGCCGACTTTCTCGCCGGCAAAGGACATTAACTTTATCCCCGTCGCCGATTGCGTGCAGGGCACCTTGTCGTACCCGTGAACTCCATGGCAGCATTGCCTTCGCGCGGCGCGCTGGGGTCGCAAGCCTTGCCGGAAGATGCGCCGTGTCGCGGGAGTATCAATGAGCCGTAAGCGACGCAGTTATGAAGCCGGACACAGGCCGAAATTCCTGGTCGTCGTGGACGACACGGCTGAGTGCGATCGGGCCCTCTATTATGCGAGCCGGCGCGCCGCCCGCATTGGCGGCGGCGTCGTGATGCTGCGGGTGATCGAGACCGAGGACCGCAACCAGCAATGGCTGGGCGTCGCCGACATCATGCGGGCCGAGGCCAATGAGGAGGCGAACGCGGCGCTGGACCGATTCGCGGAGGGGGCGAAGAGCTTCGCGGGGTTGTTGCCGGAGCGGGTGATCCGTGAAGGGGATACCGCCGAGCAAATTCTCGCGCTCATCGACGAGGACGACGATATCGCGGCCTTGATCTTGGCCGCCGGAACCGGCACGGAGGGGCCCGGCCCTCTGGTCGCCAATCTCGGAATGACGGTCGGAACCTTTCCGATTCCGGTGGTGATCGTGCCGGGACATCTGGCGGACGAAGACCTCATTGCGATGTCGTGACGCAAAGGCTAGGGCCTTGAAGTTTCTGCAAAATATGCCACGTATAGCCTATCCGCGCAGGATTGGTGTATGCAGCGCATGAGCCTGCGCAGCTGATGGAGCGACCCCATGTTCATCCAGACCGAAGCGACGCCGAACCCAGCGACCCTGAAATTCCTGCCGGGACGCACGGTGCTCGGCGACGGCACCCTGGAGCTGCGAGACAAGTCGGAGGCCGCCCAATCCCCACTCGCCGAGCGCCTGTTCGAGGTGCCCGGAGTAACCGGCGTGTTCTTCGGCTCGGATTTCATCACCGTCACGAAGAATGCCGGCGAATGGCCACAGCTGAAGCCGGCGATCCTCGGTGCGATCATGGAGCATTACATGTCGGGGGCGCCGCTCGTGGCAGCGGGCGAGGCGAAGGCCGCGGCTGCTGGCGACGAGTTCTTCGACACCGCTGATGCCGATACCGTTGCGATCATCAAGGATTTGATCGAAACGCGCGTGCGCCCTGCCGTCGCCAACGACGGCGGCGATATCACGTTCCGCGGCTTCAAGGACGGGATCGTCTATCTGAATATGAAAGGTTCGTGCTCAGGCTGTCCCTCATCGACGGCGACCCTCAAGCACGGTATCCAAAACCTGTTGCGCCACTTCGTTCCGGATGTCGTCGAAGTGCGGCCGGTTTGATCGCGACGGCGGACGACCGAGGACTGAGACATTCGCGGCGCAGGCCCTGCACGATCGGTGTTTAGACTCCTTCAAGAGGCTCGCGATCTGAACCTGCCACCATTCACCCCACGATGCTAATCCTCGCCCTCGACACGGCGCTGACGGCGTGCTCCGTGGCCGTGTTCGACACGGATCAAGGGATGCTGACCGCGCACGAGAGCGTGGCGATGGCTCGCGGCCATGCGGAAAGCCTGATGCCCATGGTTGCCCGGGTGATGCAAGAGGCCCATCTCGAGTTCGTCGAGATCGATCGCATCGCGGTGACGACCGGACCCGGCAGCTTTACCGGATTGCGGGTGGGGATCTCCGCCGCGCGCGGCATGGCGCTTGCTGCCGCAAAGCCTGCGGTCGGCCTTTCGACGCTGGCCGCCTTCGCGGCGCCGCATATCGCCACCGACGACTCCGTTCCCGTCGTCGCCGCGATCGACGCCCGGCACGATCACGTTTATTTGCAGATTTTTGGCCCGGGCGGCCGCACCCTGGTGACCCCGCGCATTTCTTCCATTCCCGACGCCGTGCGGGCGATTGGCAAGCGCCTGCCTCGCATCGTCGGTTCCGGCGCCGACCTGCTCATGGCGGCTTGGCCAGCGAGCGAGGCCCCGCCCTTGACCGTCGACCAGCGCCCGGATCCCGATATCGAATGGGTAGCGCGCTTGGGCGCAGCGGTGCCGGAAGGACAGGCTCCGCCGAAACCGCTTTATCTGCGCGCACCGGATGCGCAGCCGCAGGACGCCGCCCGGCTGCCGCGGCGATGATCAACGCCCTCCGCCGGCTGTTTGCCGCTGCCGAGCCAAGACTCTCGCCGGCCGGACCGGCTGATGCGGCCGGGCTAGCCGCCCTGCACGGGCAATCGTTTCGCGGCGGCTGGAGCGCGGAGGAATTCGAGCGTCTGCTGGCCGACCGCAGCGTCACCGCACACCGGGCTACAGTCGGGCGGCGGCTCATCGGCTTCATCATATCGCGCGGTGCCGTGGATGAAGCCGAGATTCTGTCGGTTGCCGTCGCAACATCCGCGCGCCGGCGCGGGACCGCCCGGCGTCTACTCAACCTGCACATGGGCCGTCTCACGGCCAACGGAGTTCGCCGCGTGTTGCTGGAGGTCGATGAGGGCAATGTTGCGGCCCGTCATCTTTATGCAAGAGCCGGCTTCTACGAGGTTGGCCGGCGCGAGGGATATTACCAGCACGGCTCCGGCGCTACCACTGCGCTGGTGCTGTGCCGCGATCTGGTCTGAGGTTGCGGTGGACGAATTTTGCCCGTGCTCATATGATGTTGCGTCGCGACGGAGAGGGCTGTGACGGTCGGGAAGCAGAGCGGCATCGAGGCCCAATGCGTGGCCAAAGGGATGCGGATGACCGAGCAGCGCCGGATCATTGCGCGGGTGCTCGCGTCCTCGGCGGACCATCCGGACGTCGAGGAACTCAGGCGGCGATGCGCCGAGTTCGACGACCGGATCGCCATCTCCACCGTCTATCGGACGATGAAGCTATTCGAGGATGCCGGCATCATCGAACGGCATGCTTTTGGGAAAGGCCGTGCGCGCTATGAGCAGATGCGCGATGATCACCACGATCACCTTATCAATCTGCGAACCGGAGAAGTGATTGAGTTCCAATCGGAGGAGATCGAGCGCTTGCAGGCCGAAATCGCCCGACGACTCGGCTACCGCTTGGTCGATCACCGGCTCGAGCTCTATGCCGTGCCGCTCGGAGACGAAAAACTGCGACGTTGACGGCGCCGGAGGGGTGTGTGAAACCCGACACCACGATCGGCCGGGAGAGACCGATAAAATTTATCAACAAATACAAGAGATTATGGGTCGGATAGACTCGCATCCAGCGGCATGACGGGCGTGCGCAAGGTCCACATCAAGTCCTTCGGTTGCCAAATGAACGTCTACGATGCGAATCGGATGGCGGATACATTGGCGCCGGTTGGCTTCGTCGAGACCGGCCTGGCCGAGCAGGCCGACCTGATCATTTTGAACACCTGCCATATTCGCGAAAAGGCGGCGGAGAAGGTCTATTCCGAGCTCGGCCGCATGCGCAAAATCAAGGAAAGCGCCACGCGGAAGGGACGCAACGTCATCGTGGCGGTCGCCGGCTGCGTCGCCCAAGCCGAGGGCGAGGAAATCATTCGCCGCGCCCCGGTCGTCGACTTGGTGTTCGGGCCGCAGAACTACCACCGGTTGCCCGACCTCCTGGACGACGCCAGCCGCACCGGCAAGGTCGTCGACACCGAGTTTCCCCTCGAGGACAAGTTCGAGCATCTCGCCCCGCCGACCCGGCGCATGATCGAAGCCCGCGGCGTCTCGGCGTTCGTCACCGTCCAGGAGGGCTGCGACAAGTTCTGCACGTTCTGTGTCGTGCCCTATACGCGCGGCGCGGAAATCTCGCGGCCCGTCGCGCGGATCGTGGCGGAGGTGGAGCGGCTGGCCGAGGGCGGAGTACGCGAGGTGACCCTGATCGGGCAAAACGTCAATGCCTACCACGGCGAAGCTCCTGATGGTTCGCCCGGGACGCTTGCTTTGCTCCTGCGCCGACTAGCGGACGTTTCGGGCATTGCGCGGCTTCGCTACACAACGAGCCATCCGCGCGACGTCGACGACGCGCTGATCGCGGCGCATCGCGACCTTCCCGCCCTGATGCCGCAGCTGCATCTGCCGGTACAATCAGGCTCGGATCGCATTCTTGCCGCCATGAATCGCCGACACACGCGTGCCGACTATTTGCGTGTGATCGAGCGATTTCGTGCGGCCCGTCCGGACATGGCGTTTTCCGCCGACTTCATCGTTGGATTTCCGAGCGAGACCGAGGAGGATTTTCGAGCAACGCTCGCGCTCATCGACGAGGTCGGCTATGCGGGCGCATTCTCGTTCAAGTATTCACCGCGCCCGGGAACTCCGGCCGCCGAGATGGCGGAGCAAGTGCCGGAGCCTGTCATGGTCGAGCGGCTCGCGCGCTTGCAGGCGGCGATCGATGCTCACCAGGCCGATTTCAACGCCCGGTGCGTCGGGCGCAAAATCGATGTTCTGTTCGAACGACCGGGCCGCCTTGCCGGGCAGTTGGTGGGCCGCTCGCCCCATCTGCAGCCCGTGCAGGTCATGGCGCCGGTGGGCTGGATTGGAAAGATCGCCACGGTGATCGTCACCGACACCGGCACAAACAGCCTATTCGGCGCGCTTGGTCCGGCCCTGCCGGACCAGGGGCCGATGGTGCGACAGGCCGTAGGAGTTTAAGATTGCGCACGGATAACGGACCTTTGCTCACGTCCAACACATCCGCTCCCGACGGCAAACCAACACAAATCGTGCTCGCCTTCGACGACAACCGGCTCGCCTCGTCGCTGTTCGGCCAGTATGGGCAAAACTTGGCCTTGATCGAGCGCCGGCTCGGCGTCGTTGCCGATTCACGCGGAAACCACGTCACCATCGAAGGATCGAACGACGCCTGTGAGCAGGCGCGTAAGGTGCTCGAGGGATTGTACGAGCAGCTCAAAGGCGGGAATGAACTCGTCGCGGGCGACGTCGAAGGCGCCATTCGCATGGCGATCGCGCAGGGGTCGCTGTTCGACTTCGATCCCGCGACCGCGCGGCCGAATTTCGCCGAGATGAATTTGCGCAAGCGTCCAGTGCGCGCGCGCACCGCCGGGCAGGACGCCTATCTTCGAGCCCTGCGCCGGCACGCTCTCGTGTTCGGCACCGGGCCCGCGGGCACCGGCAAAACCTGGCTTGCCGTGGCGCACGCGGTCCAATTGTTCGAGCGCAAGGAGGTCGACCGGATCATACTCTCGCGCCCGGCAGTGGAAGCGGGCGAGCGTCTGGGATTTCTCCCCGGCGACATGCGCGAGAAGGTCGATCCTTATCTACGGCCGATCTACGACGCCTTGTACGAGCTCATGGACGCCCGCATCGTCGAGCGGGCGTTGCAAACCGGCGAGATCGAGATCGCCCCGCTCGCGTTCATGCGCGGGCGCACTTTGTCGAATGCCGTGGTCATTCTCGACGAGGCGCAAAACACCACCTCGATGCAAATGAAGATGTTTCTCACCCGACTCGGCGAGAACAGCCGCATGGTCGTTACCGGCGACCCCAGTCAGGTCGATCTGCCGCCGGGGCAGAACTCCGGCCTCGCCGAGGCGGTGGGGCTGTTGGCGCGGGTCGAGGGAATTGGTCATGTCGTGTTCACGCGCGAGGACGTGGTTCGGCACGAATTGGTGGCACGAATTGTAGATGCTTACGATCGCGCAAACCTCGCAGCGGCGCGCGACAGGAAGGAATGAATGGCTCGGTCCGGGCGGCGTAAGCGGCACCGTGGTCTCGACGTGGAAATCATCGTCAAGTCCCCGCTTTGGCGCGAGCAGGCGCGGGCAGAACTCTGGGTGCACAACGCACTCGCCGTGGCCGCGGAACATGTGGAAGCGCCCCGCGGCGAGGTGGCTGTGGTGCTCACGGACGATTCCGCGGTTCGCGCTCTCAACCGAAAGTGGCGCAGAATCGATGCGCCGACCAACGTTCTCTCGTTTCCGGCCAAGCCGGGAGGCGCCGGGCCCTTATTCGGTGATATCGTCATCGCCTATGAGACCACGTGGCGCGAGGCGGAGGAGGGTCGAAAACCGTTCGATCACCATCTCGCCCATCTCGCCGTGCATGGGTTTCTGCACCTGTTGGGCCACGATCACGGCTCCGACGCGGAAGCGGAAGCGATGGAACGGCTCGAATCGGTGATTCTGGCGGAACTTGAGGTGCCGGACCCGTATGTCCGGTCCGAGTGCGAGAGTTGACAGTTACCGAGATGCCCAACGACGAGCTTTCGAGCCCCAGCGAGCCAGCCGGCAACCGCCCAATCGCGGTTGTGGTCGAGCGGCACAATCTTCCCATTCCGATGCCGCGTCCGAGCGAGGTCGCGCGCGAGGAAGGCGAGAGCTGGCTTGGCCGCGTTCTGCGCGCCGTCTTCGGCTGGAAACCCGGATCGATCCGCGCCGATCTCGAAGTGGTGCTCGAGGGAGGCGCTCCCGGGGAAACCGGCTTTTCGCCGGAAGAAAGCACCATGCTCAAGAACATCCTCGGCCTGCGCGAGCGCCGGATCGAGGACGTCATGGTGCCACGCGCCGACATCGTCGCCGTACAGCAGGACATCTCGCTCGGCGAGCTGATGAAAGTCTTCGAGGGCGCGAGCCACTCACGCCTCGTCGTCTACAGCGACACGCTCGACGGCCCGGTCGGGATGGTTCATATCCGTGACCTGATAGCCTTCATGACCGCCCGCGCCCAAGTGGCGCCCGAGGCGAACGCCAAGCGCGAGCAACCTTTCACGGCCGGGCTCGACCTCACGGCGGTCGACCTGTCGATGCCGCTGTCCGCGACCAAGATCGTGCGCCAAATCCTCTTCGTGCCCCCGTCGATGCCGGCCATGGACCTTCTCGCCAAGATGCAGGCCACGCGCATTCACCTCGCCCTCGTAATTGACGAATACGGCGGCACGGACGGGATCGTATCGATCGAGGATATCGTCGAGGAGGTCGTTGGCGACATTGCCGACGAGCACGACGAGGACGCAAGCCCGACGGTCGTGCCGCAAGCGGACGGATCATTTCTCGCCGACGGCCGTGCCAGCCTCGAAGACGTGATGCTGATCGTTGGGCCCGAGTTCGACGTCGGTGACCTGGTCAACGACGTCGATACGCTCGGCGGCTACCTCGTCACCAAGGTCGGCCGGGTGCCGGTGCGCGGTGAGTTGGTCCCGGGGCCGGCTACGTTCGAGATCGCCGTGCTCGATGCCGACCCGCGGCGGATCAAAAGGGTCAAGATCTATCGCAGCAAAGTACGCCGGCCGGCACGTCCGCGCGAGACACGGCGGCGCGACGGTGAGCCCGAGACGCCGGCACTGAGTGCCAACCTCCCGGTCGTCGTCGAGCAGACCTCATCGCGCGATGGCCGAACTGATGCTGCCGCGGACACCAGTCCTCCCGAATCCGCCCATCAATCGTGACCCTCGCGCGCCTTGCTCATTCGATCATCCTCGCCTGGGGATGGCGCCGCGCCGCGATTGCTTTCGTTGCCGGCGCGGTCTCAGCGCTCGCGCTCGCGCCCACGCATTACTGGCCGCTTCTGTTCTTGACCTTTCCTATTCTGGTTTGGCTCGTCGACGGAGCGGCGGCCGGGCGTTTCGGCGGCATCGGCGCCGCATTCATCGCCGGCTGGTGGTTCGGTTTCGGCTATTTTCTGGTCGGATTGTATTGGATCGGCAACGCCTTCCTGGTCGACGCGAAAACGTTCGGCTGGTTGTTGCCGATTGCGGTTTCGGGTCTGCCGGCCGGCCTCGCGCTGTTCACCGGCTTGGGACTGGCGTTGGCGCGGCGGCTGTGGATGCGCGGGCCGATCCGGCTCTTGGCGCTTGCTGTGGCGCTGACGACTGCCGAATGGCTGCGCGGACACGTGCTGACCGGCTTTCCGTGGAATACCTTCGGCTACGCGCTGACCGCCCCTTTGCCGCTGGCGCAGAGCGTGGCCTTGTTCGGTATTTGGGGCCTCACCTTCCTGGCGGTTGGCGTGTTCGCGAGCCCCGCCGTGCTCGCGGATGATCGCAGCGAAACAAAGCGTCCCTGGCTGCCGCTCGCGCTCGGCACCGCGGCGCTCGCCGCCCTCGCACTGTATGGCTCCCTGCGGCTTCAGACCCATCCGACCAGCTTTGTCGAGGGCGTGCGCCTGCGGATCATGCAGCCCAACCTACATGAAGACGAGAAGTTCACCTTGTCCAAGCGCCAAGTGATGGAACGCTACGTCAATCTCTCTGATCGGCCCGCGAGCCCGGAAGCCGCGGGAATGCAAGACGTCACTCACCTGATCTGGCCCGAATCCGCGTTTCCATTCTTTCTGACGCGCGAGCCCGACGCGCTGGCACAGATCGCCGCACTCTTGTCCGACAAGGCCGTGCTGATAACCGGCGGCGTTCGCTTGGCCGAGCCGGCGTCGGACGGACCGGTCATCCGTGCCTACAATTCGATTTACGTCATCGCCCATGATGGATCGATTCTGTCGGTTTACGACAAGGTTCACCTGGTTCCGTTCGGCGAATATCTGCCGCTACAGCCTCTGCTCGAGCGCGTCGGCTTGATGCAATTGACCAAGGTGCAAGGCGGCTTCCTCGCCGGCGACCGCCGCCGCATCCTCTCCGTACCTGGTGCACCCTCGGCGCTGCCGCTTATCTGCTACGAGATCATTTTCCCGCATGACGTGGTGCCAGGTCCGGAACGGCCGCATTGGCTCGTCAATGTCACCAACGATGCCTGGTTCGGCAACAGCCCTGGTCCGCACCAGCATCTTCAGCAGGCGCGCGTGCAAGCGATTGCCGAGGGCCTGCCTCTGGTCCGCGCCGCGAATACCGGTATTTCCGCCGTCGTCGATCCGCTCGGCCGCGTGACAAAAAGCCTCGCGCTAGGTACCGAGGGCGTTCTCGATGCACGATTGCCGGGACGATTGCCGAAAACGGTCTATGCACGAATGGGCGATACCCTGATTGGCCTCGTGCTCGCCGCCTCGCTGATCATTATCGTTCGTCGACGCGGGTTTCGGGCATGAGTTCCGCCCTGTGACCGGGCTCACACGCGTATTCCTGCATCCGCCTATATAGAATGAAACATACGCGCGATCACAGGGACGGATTGCGCAACAGTCAATCGAATTCGCACCGGAATCTCGCTTGCGTCCCATTCACGCCGTCGTGCGAAAGAGGGCGAACGACGCCATTGCTTGACCGCATGGCTGAGCCGAATTTGCAAGCACGCGACATTTTGAGGAGCTTGATATGCTGAAGAAAGCGCCCAACCCGATCGACCGGCATGTCGGTAGCCGCGTGCGCATGCGCCGCCTGATGCTGGGCATGAGCCAAGAAAAGCTGGGCGACGGTCTAGGCCTGACATTCCAGCAGGTGCAGAAATATGAGAAGGGGACGAACCGGATTGGGGCAAGCCGGCTGCAGCACATTGCCCATCTCTTGCAGGTGCCGGTCTCCTTTTTCTTCGACGGCGCGCCGAATGCCTGCGAGCAGCCCCGCGCCGTGGCCGACGCCCCTTCTCCGGCTTACGTCTTCGATTTCCTCGCCACCTCCGAAGGACTGGCGTTGATCAAGGCGTTCATGCGCATCCACAGCGCGCATATGCGGCGTCGCATCGTTGAACTGGTAGAAGAAATCGCCGGCACCGATCAACGGGAAGAATTGGTAGGACAAAGCGTCTGCCCAACTCAGCCCACACCTTGACCCCGCCCAAGGACACTGCAACAAATCTTGATGTAGACCCCAAACGGCCGTCCGCGCCGTGTCATCAGGAGCATTTGTCCGTGTCCCGCACGAGCTACATCTTCACCAGCGAGTCTGTTTCCGAAGGTCACCCCGACAAAGTGTGTGATCGGATTTCCGACGAGGTGGTCGACGCCTTTTTCACCCTCGCACCCAAGCATGGCTGGGATACTCGGCACGTTCGCGTCGCATGCGAAACCCTGGCGACCACCAACCGCGTCGTCATCGCGGGCGAGACGCGCGGCCCGGCGGCGATCACGCCCGAGTTGGTGATCGAGCGCGCCCGCGCGGCAATCAAGGACATCGGTTACGAGCAGGCCGGCTTTCATTGGCGGACGGCCAATGTGGAGGTGCTCCTGCATGCCCAGTCAGCCGACATCGCGCAAGGCGTCGATGCGGCCGGCAACAAGGACGAGGGCGCCGGCGACCAGGGCATCATGTTCGGCTATGCCTGCCGGGAAACGCCCGAGCTGATGCCGGCGCCCCTCTATTATGCGCACCGCATCTTAAAGCTCATGGCAGATGCGCGACATTCAGGCCAGACCAAGGAGCTCGGTCCGGACGCGAAGAGCCAAGTCACCGTGCGTTACGAGGGCGGCAAGCCGGTCGAAGTGACGCATATCGTCGTGTCGACGCAGCATCTTCACGAGAATCTGTCGTCGCGCGACATTCAGGACATCGTCGAGCCGTATGTTCGCAAAGCTCTGCCGGACGGCTGGATCACGGCCAAGACCGTCTGGCACGTCAATCCGACCGGAAAGTTCGTGATCGGCGGACCGGATGGCGATTGCGGCCTCACCGGCCGCAAGATCATCGTCGACACCTATGGCGGCGCCGCACCTCACGGCGGCGGCGCTTTTTCCGGCAAGGACCCGAGCAAGGTCGACCGCTCCGCCGCCTATGCGGCGCGTTATCTGGCCAAGAACGTGGTTGCCGCCGGCGTCGCCGACCGCTGCACCATCCAGTTGTCCTACGCAATCGGAGTAGCAAAGCCCCTGTCGCTCTACGTGGACCTGCACGAAACGGGCAAAATCGCCGAGGATCGGCTGGAAAAAGCGCTCGGGGACGTGATGGATCTGTCGCCACGCGGCATTCGCGAGCACCTCGGCTTGAACAAGCCGATCTATGCACGCACGGCGGCGTATGGCCATTTCGGGCGCGTGCCGGACGCCGACGGAGGATTCTCGTGGGAGAGGACCGATTTGGCCGGGGCAATCCGCGACGCCATTGGGTAATTGGTAGCTGCACCTACTCTAATTGCGAAGGAACGGTCCGAGGGTCTTGAAGTGCACCAATAGCCGAAACCGGGAACATCCGGCTTCGGCTGTGCCCCGCGGCAATTTCGTGCCACAAAGACGCGATTGCATCGCAGCGTTCGCAAGATCACGCACACCGGCAGGTCATGGGTTCGACCACATTTGCCGACCGCGCGCCGCAAGGTGCGTTTTTTGGCCGGCGCAAGGCGCACCGCTTGCGAGCCGGACAGGCAGCGCTGCTCGATACATTGCTTCCGCACCTGGCTCTCGATCTATCGATCCCTGCGCCGGCCGATCTGCGTCCGCTGTTTCAGATAGCGGTCGATCATGTCCACCTCGAAATCGGGTTTGGCGGCGGGGAGCACCTGATCGCCCAGGCGCAGGACGATCCCCGCTGCGGATTCATTGGCATTGAGCCGTTCGTCAACGGCATGGCCAAGGCGCTCGTGCAGATCGACGCAGCCAAGCTTGGCAACGTGCGTCTGCATCAAGGCGATGCAACGGATGTGATCGCCTGGCTACCTGCCGCCTCGCTTCGTGGCGTGGACCTGATCTATCCGGATCCCTGGCCGAAGCGCCGTCATCAGAAGCGCCGTTTCGTGCAAGACCGTAGTATCGCCGAGATTGCCCGGATTCTACGCCCTGGCGGGGAATTCCGCTTTGTCACCGATGTTGAGGATTACGCTGCTTGGACTTTGCGCCACCTGACGCGTTCGCCAGCGTTCCTCTGGCTGGCCGATCGCGCCGACGACTGGCGAAGGCCTTGGCGCGGTTTCGGCGGAACCCGGTATGAGGCCAAGGCACTGCGCGCCGGCCGCATTCCTACGTATCTAACTTTTCGTCGACTGCCGGTGTGAACGCCGTCGTCCCGACTAAGCGCCAGGCCGCGTTTGCCAAAAGCGCACGACGCGCTGGGCGGTGGCGGGCCCAAGGCGTTCGAAGTTGCGCAAGGCGGTTTCGAGACTTTTCTCCGACAAGCCCTTGCCGCCGGGCCGTGCCTGGATGATTGCCCGCGCCGTCGGCCAACCAAACCCCGCAGCTTTGCACAAGATTAGCAGCGGATCGCTGCGGTCGCTCAGCATCATCCGATCCAGCACTTCGATCGAAACCTTACAGAGGACAGATAGGCTCACGACGGTTTCTTCGTAGCGCCGCTGGCCGGCAAAGGCCGTGAGCGCAACCTCGTCGAGCTTGCCCGCGCGTTGCAGCTCCGCCACCGACTGCTTAGCGGCGCTGTAGTCGCGAGGCTTCGTTTCAGTTTCGACCTCAGTCGACACTTGGGCGAGGACGCGTTGGATCTCTGCCTGCACTTCCGGCTTCGCCGTTGCAAGCAGCCGTTTCTGAACGAATTCGGTCGCGCACACCACCAACTCATGAAAGAGTTGCGGTGGGAGGTCCTCGCGCTGAAAGACGGTTTCGGCGAGAACGCCGTCGGTTACGGCCTTCTTGACCAAAGCCGAGTAGCCGGCTTCCGACAATCGGGCCCCGGGATTGGCGGCGATGCTACGCACCACATCGCGGTCGCCACGCCGGACAATCACGTCGGTCACGCGTTCGGCGATGGTCTCGCGACTGGCGATCGCCAAAAGGTGCGCCTGGCCTTTGCTCCTCGCCACGTCAAGCAGATCGGACTCATCTAAGCAAGGCGAACGCTGCAGCATCGGCCCCGCAACTGAAATCTCTTCGTCCTGCGCGAGAGCCCGTACCACCTCGGGCGGCGCATTACCGATCGAGGCAAGGCGGACCGAAAGTTCGGCGCGAGCCTTAGATTCGATCTCGACGATGAGCCGGCCGATTACATCATCGAAGAGAGCAACGTGCTCGTCGCTGAACCGGTCCGCGCCGTCGATGAACAGGCTGGTGATGCGTTGCAGCATCTCCGCCCGCCGATCCGGCGAACCATGTTGCACGACAGTATCCAGCGCAGCCAGCAGCGTGTTTTCGGCCGACATCTGACCCTGCGGAAAAAACCCATGAACCGACGAGCTCGAACGAAGCCCCGGAGGGTAAAGTAGAAAGGGAATCTGAAGGAACGGTTATGCGGCGATCATTTCACCGGTCGAGCGGGGCTCGGATGGCCGCTCTTTAACCTAATATAAACCGATACTCTCGCGAAATTGACCTCGCGGCTCTCCGGACACCCCCCTTGCACCTTGGGGGTAAACCGTTATATTACGCCTCGTCCATCGAGATCTCATAGACGGTCGGATCCGATCCGAACGGTTTTTGAGAGTGGGCCCCCCGGGGACCCGCTCTTTTTTGTTACCTAAAGACCCCGTCGGTCGAAAGGGCGAATGAAGGATACGATTACACGGAAAGCCGGTTCGGAACCCCGCCTGATCAAGGAGACGGGGATCGCTGCGCGCGTCGCAAATATCGCCGAGCCGGTGCTTGCCGATCTGGGTTTGCGTTTGGTCCGCGTCCACATCTCCGCCCTGTCGGGCTGCACCGTGCAAGTGATGGCGGAACGGCCGGACGGGACCATGACCATCGAGGATTGTGAAACGGCCTCTCGCGCCTTGTCCCCGGCGCTCGATGCGGCTGATCCGGTCGAGCGGGCGTACCGATTGGAGATATCCTCTCCGGGCCTCGATCGCCCGCTGGTGCGCCCGTCCGATTTCCAGCGCTTTGCCGGCCACGAGGTGAAGATAGAAATGGCCGTTGCGATTGATGGGCGCCGCAGGTTTCGCGGTTTGCTGATTGAGGCGGACGACGACGGCATGCGCATACGCCTCGAAGGCGACGACAGCGCGACAACGGATGTGCTATTGCGGTACGAAGAGATGGAAGAGGCGAAGCTCGTGCTGAGCGACGCGCTCCTCACCGAGGCCCTGCGGCGAGGCAAGTCCGCGGAGCGTGAAGCGCGCGCGGCCTTGAAGTCGCGCCGTCAGCGTCAACCGCAGAGTCACGCAGAACAAATTCAAGATATGCCCGCACACGAGCGGCGCATGGACCACCACGAAGGAGAGTAAGCGATGGCTGCAGTGAGCGCCAACCGCCTAGAGCTTCTGCAGATCGCCGATGCGGTTGCCCGCGAAAAGGCGATCGACCGCAGCATCGTCATCGCAGCGATGGAGGACGCCATCGCCAAGGCGGCGCGTTCGCGCTACGGCAGCGAAACCGACGTGCACGCCGAGATCAATGCCAAGACCGGTGAGCTGCGGCTCTCCCGCCACATGCTCGTCGTCGAGACGGTCGAGAATCCCTCCAATCAGATCAGCCTCGAGGATGGCCGGCGACGCAATCCGGCGGCGCAGGTCGGCGACACGATTGCCGATGCCCTGCCGCCGCTCGATTACGGGCGCATCGCCGCGCAGTCGGCCAAGCAGGTAATCGTGCAGAAGGTGCGCGAGGCCGAACGCGACCGGCAATATCAGGAATACAAGGATCGCATCGGCGACATCGTCAACGGCATCGTCAAGCGGGTAGAGTACGGCAACGTCGTGGTCGATCTCGGCCGCGGCGAGGCCATCGTGCGGCGTGACGAAATGCTGCCGCGCGAAGTGTTTCGCAACGGCGACCGCATTCGCGCCTATATTTATGATGTGCGGCGGGAGCCGCGGGGGCCGCAAATCTTCCTGTCGCGCACGCATCCACAATTCATGGCAAAGCTGTTCGCCCAAGAGGTGCCGGAAATTTACGACGGCATCGTCGAGGTCAAGGCGGTGGCGCGCGATCCCGGCTCGCGGGCAAAGATTGCGGTCATTTCCCGGGACTCCTCGGTCGATCCGGTGGGCGCCTGCGTCGGTATGCGTGGCTCGCGCGTGCAAGCCGTCGTGAATGAATTGCAAGGCGAGAAGATCGACATCATTCCGTGGTCGCCGGATATCGCGACCTTCGTGGTCAATGCGCTCGCTCCGGCCGAAGTCGCCAAGGTCGTGCTCGACGAGGAGCGGGAACGCATTGACGTCGTCGTCCCCGATCAGCAGCTGTCGCTCGCGATCGGGCGGCGGGGCCAGAACGTTCGTCTCGCGTCGCAGCTGACCGGTTGGGACATCGACATTCTCACTGAGCAGGAAGAATCCGAGCGTCGTCACGCGGAATTCGAGAACCGCACGCGCATCTTCATGGAAGCGCTCAATGTAGACGAGGTCGTCGGGCAGCTCCTCGCATCGGAAGGCTTCAACTCGGTCGAGGAGCTGGCGCTCGTCGATCAGAAGGAAATCGCCGGGATCGAAGGATTCGACGAGGACACCGCCGGCGAGTTGCAGGCGCGAGCGCGCGAATATCTCGATCAGATCGAAGGCGAGCTCGACGCCAAGCGTAAGGAGCTCGGCGTCGACGATGCCCTCAAGGAGGTACCCGGCGTCACGACGCGGATGCTGGTGAAGTTCGGCGAGAACGACATCAAGACCGTGGAAGACCTCGCCGGTTGCGCGACTGACGAGCTCGCCGGATGGTCCGAGCGCAAGGAGGGGGAGACAACCCGTCACCCCGGCATTCTCGATGGGCTCGACCTGTCACGCGAGGAGATCGAAGGCATGATCATGCAGGCGCGGCTCAAGGCTGGCTGGATCACCGAGGCCGACCTTCCGCAGCCAGCGAGCGAAGAAGCTGCAGCCGAGCCGGCTGAGGCGCAGGCGTGATCTCCGGAGGACCATCGCGGCTCACATGCTTGCGCACGTGCACGATAGCGAGCTCGACAACGGTCCGCGCATGCGGACCGAACGCGCGAGGCATTGCGTCGTCACAAGGACGGTGAGGCCGATCGACGAACTGATCCGGTTCGTCGTTGGACCCGACGGAACCTTGGTTCCCGACGCCAAGGGCAAGCTTCCTGGTCGCGGCGTCTGGGTCACGGCAACCCGCGCCGAGCTCGCCGAGGGGATCAAGCGGAAGGTCTTCGCCAGGGCCTTCCGGCGCGAGGTAAACCTCCCGCCCGACCTTCTCGCCGTAACCGAGGGCCTGCTTGAGCGCTCGGCGCTCGATGCGCTGGCGATGGCCGGCAAGGCACGCCGCGTCGTGGTCGGATCTGCCAAGGTTGAAGCGGCACTGCGGGAGCATTCCATTACCGCATTGTTGCATGCGGCCGATGCCGCCGAGGACGGGGTGAGAAAACTCGATGCAGCCCTACGCCGGCGTATGGGGGCCGAGGGCGAGCAAATCCCCGTGATCGACATGTTTTCCGGGGTGCAATTGGATTTGGCATTGGCCCGGTCAAATGTGATACATGCTGCCCTGGTTACCGGTCCTGAGAGCGCCACCTTTCTTGCGCGCAGCCTACGGCTCGCCCGCTTTCGGACCGGTATTTCGGGCGATGCGGCCGGTCGCAATCCGCCGCCCAACTGAATACCCCAAGGGAATGCCCCTAAGGATCGAGAGACGTATGACTGACACGAAGACAACTGGCGAAAAGACGCTGAGCGTCAGCCCGACCAAGACTTTGACGCTGAAACGCGGCGTCGAGCAGGGAGTCGTGCGCCAGAGTTTCAGCCATGGCCGCTCGAAGCAGGTGGTTGTCGAGAAAGTGAAGCGCCGCGCGGTGGGCGACGGAAGGCCCGAGTCGACAGCGCCAGTATCCGAGCGATCGAGCCCGGCTCAGCGAGGCACGCCCGGAAGGACCGTTCCGCCCGCACCCAAGACGTCGGGTGTCGTGCTGCGCGAGCTGACGAGCGAGGAGCGAAACGCTCGCGAGCATGCGCTTGCCGACGCCCGCGCCCGCGAAGCCGAAGAGCGCCGAATCGCCGAAGAAGAGGCGCTGCGCCGCTCGAGTCGCGAGGTCGCCGAGCAGGCCGAGCGTGAGGCTGCCGAAGCGCGCAAGCGCCAGGAGGACGAGCGTCGTCTTCGCGAAGTTGAGGCGAAGAGCAAAGCCGAGCAGGCGGCGATCAGCCGCGGCCTCGCCGTTGAACCCGAAGCCAAGAAGGCGCCGCTCGCGGCCGCGGGCCGCAAAGCGGCGGCGGTGCCGGATACCGAGGAAGACGAGGCGCCCCGTCCGCGCCGCGGCGCGGGCCCCGCTCGCCCAGCGCCGGCGCCGAAGCCGACGACCCGACCGGGTCCCGAAAAACGCCGCGGCCGGCTGACCCTTGTTACCGCGTTGACCGCGGACGAGGAGCGCGAGCGCTCGGTCGCCTCGTTCCGCCGCCAAATCCAGCGCCGCAAGGGTCACGCGGCCAACGAGCCGAAGGAAAAGTTGATCCGGGAAGTCATCATTCCTGAGGCGATCACCATCCAAGAACTCGCCAACCGCATGGCTGAACGCGCGGTCGACGTCATCCGGCTGCTGATGAAGCAGGGCCAGATGGTCAAGATCACCGACGCCATCGACGCCGACACCGCCCAGTTGGTGGCGGAGGAACTCGGCCACACGGTCCGGCGCGTCGCCGAATCCGACGTCGAGGAAGGCCTGTTCGACATCGCCGACGATACCGCCGCCCTGATGCCGCGCCCGCCGGTGGTGACCGTGATGGGCCACGTCGACCACGGCAAGACCTCGCTGCTGGATGCCATTCGCTCGACCGAGGTTGCCGCCGGCGAGGCGGGCGGCATCACCCAGCACATCGGCGCCTATCAGGTGACGGCGCCTTCCGGTGGCAAGATCACCTTCATCGACACGCCGGGCCACGCCGCCTTCACGGCGATGCGCGCGCGCGGCGCCAAGGTCACCGATGTCGTCGTGCTGGTGGTTGCGGCCGACGACGGGGTGATGCCGCAGACCATCGAGGCTATCCATCACGCGAAAGCCGCCAAGGTGCCGATGATCGTTGCGATCAACAAGATCGACAAGCCGGACGCCAGGCCCGAGCGCGTGCGCACCGAATTGCTCCAGCATGAGGTGCAAGTCGAATCGCTCGGCGGTGACGTGATCGATGTCGAAGTGTCGGCGACCAAGAAAACCAATCTCGATCGCCTGCTCGAGCTGATCGGCTTGCAGGCCGAGATTCTCGAGCTCAAGGCCGATCCGAGCCGCCCGGCCGAGGGCACCGTCATCGAAGCCAAGCTCGATCGCGGCCGTGGGCCGGTTGCCACGGTGCTGGTGCAGCGCGGCACGCTGCGGGTCGGCGACATCATCGTCGCCGGCGCCGAATGGGGCCGGGTGCGCGCACTCATTTCCGACACCGGCGGGCAGGTCGACGAGGCGAAGCCCTCGACGCCGGTCGAGGTGCTCGGCTTCAACGGCACGCCGGAAGCCGGTGATCGCCTGGCGGTCGTCGACAGCGAGGCCCGCGCCCGCGAGGTCACCGCCTATCGCGCGCGGCAGAAACGCGAGAAGCTCGTCGCGCGCGCGAGCGGGATGCGCGGCTCGCTCGAGCAGATGATGAGCCAGCTCAAGAGCACGGGCCGCAAGGAATTCCCGCTGGTGGTCAAGGCCGACGTGCAGGGCTCGCTCGAGGCGATCCTCGGCGCGCTGGACAAGCTCGGCACCGAGGAGGTTGGCGCCCGCATCATTCATGCCGCCGCGGGCGGCATCACCGAATCCGACGTGACGCTCGCCGAGGCATCCGGCGCGGCCATCATCGGCTTCAACGTGCGCGCCCATAAGGAGGCACGCGAGGCCGCCGACCGCGCCGGCGTCGAGATCCGCTACTACAACATCATCTACGACCTCGTGGACGACGTGAAGAAGGCGATGTCCGGCCTGTTGGCGCCGACCATCCGCGAGACCATGCTCGGCAATGCGTTGATCCTGGAGATCTTCAACGTCTCCAAGGTCGGCAAAGTCGCCGGCTGCCGGGTGACCGATGGAACGGTCGAGCGCGGCGCCAATGTCCGGCTCATTCGCGACAATGTCGTCGTGCACGAAGGCAAGCTGTCGCAGCTGAAGCGCTTCAAGGAGGATGCTCGCGAAGTCCTTGCCGGCCAGGAATGCGGCATGGCCTTCGAGAATTATCAGGACATGCGCGCCGGCGACGTCATCGAGTGCTATCGCGTGGAGACGGTGCAGCGCTCGCTGTAAGTGGGCCGCCTGGCGCAATCGCCCTCTGGGCCGAAACGAGCTAAAACAAACAAGACGAGCGTTGATGAAGGGACCTACCCAGCGGCAGCTGCGCGTCGGCGAGCTTATTCGCCACGTCATGGCCGAAATGCTTGCCCGCGGCGATGTGCATGATCCGGTGCTCGAGGGGCATTTGATCACCGTGCCGGAGGTGCGCATGAGTCCCGATCTGCGGCTCGCCACCATCTACGTCATGCCGCTCGGCGGCCGCGACGAAAGCGAGGTCGTGGCGGCGCTCGATCGCCACAAGCGCTATCTGCGCGGCGAGATCGCCCATCGGGTGAATCTGAAATTTGCTCCTGATATCCGCTTCCGCATCGATGAACGGTTCGACGAGGCGGATCGCATCGACAAGCTGCTGCGCTCGCCCGACGTCGCGCGCGATCTCAAAGACGATGCCAAAGAACAATGATCATGCGCGATGATGCTGCCGCCGTGCCCGCGACCGAAGGCGAGGCGCGCCTAGAGAGTGGCCATGGGCGCCCCGACGGGCAACGCCGGCGCGAGAAGCGCGACGTGCACGGCTGGATCGTGCTCGATAAGCCGATCGGCATGACCTCGACCCACGCGGTCTCGGTGGTGAAGCGGTTGTTCACCGCCAAGCGCGCCGGCCACGCCGGCACCCTCGATCCGCTCGCCTCCGGCTGCTTGCCGATTGCGCTCGGCGAGGCCACCAAGACCGTCCCGTTCGTGATGGACGGGCGCAAGATCTACCGGTTCACCGTGCGGTGGGGCGAGGAGCGCGACACTGACGATGCCGAAGGCCGCGTGGTAGCCCGGAGCGAGACCCGCCCCGATCCGGCGGCCATCCGCGCGCTCTTGCCTCGCTTTACCGGCAACATCGTGCAGGCACCGCCGCGCTTTTCCGCGATCAAGATTGCCGGCGAGCGCGCCTACGACCTGGCCCGCGAGGGGGAGGAGGTCGAGATCGAGCCGCGTTCGGTCGAGATTCACCAATTCGACCTCCTCGAAGCGCCCGACCCGGAACAGGCGGTCTTCAGCGCCGAATGCGGCAAGGGCACCTATGTGCGCGCGCTCGCCCGCGACCTCGGCCGCACGCTCGGCTGCCTCGGCTACGTTGCGGCGTTGCGTCGCACCGCGGTCGGCGGCTTCGGCGAGGAGGCGATGATTTCGCTAGAACGCCTTGAAGCTTTATGCCATAGAGCCGCCATTGGCGAGATAAGCCTCGCCGATGCAATCATGCCCGTCGAGACCGCGCTGGACGACATCCCGGCGTTGGCCGTCAGCCGGGCAGATGCGGCCAGGCTCCAGCGGGGCCAGGCTGTCTTGTTGCGCGGACGGGACGCTCCGATTTTCCGCGGCACGGTTTATATTACGGTATCGGGTCATCTGGTGGCCCTGGCCGAGGTGGACCGCGGAGAAATTGTCCCAAAGCGCGTGTTCAACCTGGCCGGCCTGGTAGGCAGCGCCGGCCCCTAATCGAAGGTCACGACGATGTCGATAGCTCCGGCCCGCAAGGCGGAAGTCATCAAAACGTACGCGACGACGAATAGCGATACCGGTTCGCCGGAGGTTCAGGTCGCCATTCTGTCGGAACGGATCACCAATCTGACCGAACATTTCAAGACCCACGTCAAGGACAACCATTCGCGACGGGGATTGCTCAAGCTCGTCTCGCAGCGACGCCAGCTGCTCGATTACCTCAAGCGCGTCAATGAATCGCGCTATAAGGCCTTGATCGAGCGGCTGGGAATTCGCCGCTGAGAGCATTCCGCGCGGATTGCGATCCGCGCGCATCCCGGCCGATGCCGAGGCATCGGCCATTCCAGTCCGGCAGCGAAGCTGCCGATGTGTGGGCGCCATGCCGCCCGTTTGAATCGGAAGGCCTGAAGGCCATGGCAGGATCGCCGGATGCTTTTGCCGTTCGTGGCTGCGCCACGCGCAAGAGCGTCTCGCCGTCTTGCTCATGGCTTTCACCTTTTCGCAAGGACCATGAAAGACGAACACAATGTTTGATATCCATCGAGTTGAGCTCGATTGGGGCGGGCGCAAGCTCGTTCTCGAAACCGGCAAAATAGCCCGTCAGGCCGACGGCGCCGTCGTCGCCACCTACGGCGAGAGCACCGTCATGGCGACGGTCGTTTCCAGCAAGGTGCCGAAGGAAGGCATCGATTTCCTGCCGCTCACCTGTAACTACCAAGAGAAATTCTTTGCTGCCGGCCGTATCCCCGGCGGCTATTTCAAGCGCGAAGGCCGCCCGACCGAACGCGAGACGCTGGTCTCGCGGCTGATCGACCGGCCGATCCGCCCGCTGTTCGCGGACGGTTATCGCTGCGACACGCAGGTCATCGTCACGACGCTGTCGCACGATCTCGAGAACGATCCTGACATCGTGGCGATGGTGGCGGCCTCGGCCGCGCTGACGCTCTCCGGCGTGCCGTTCATGGGACCGATCGGCGCCGCGCGGGTCGGCTTCGTCAACAACGAATACGTGCTCAACCCGCAGCTCGACGAGATGATCGAAAGTCAGCTCGACCTCGTCGTCGCCGGCACGGCCGACGCCGTGCTGATGGTCGAGTCGGAGGCCAAGGAGCTGTCCGAGGAGGTCATGCTCGGCGCCGTCATGTTCGGCCACAAGCATTTCCAGCCGGTCATCAACGCGATCATCCGGCTGGCCGAGAAGGCCGCCAAGGAGCCGCGCGACTTCAAACTACCCGAGAATGAGCAGATCGAGCGCGAGATGCTGCCCCTGGTCGAGCAGGACGTGCGCTCCGCTTACGGGATCCCGAGCAAGCAGGAGCGGCACGCCGCGCTCGATGCCGCCAAGGCCAAGATCATGGCGCATTTCTTCCCCGAAGGGCAGGCCAATCCGCGCTTCGATAAGCTGCGGGTCGCCGGCGTGTTCAAGGAGCTTGAAGCCAAGATCGTGCGCTGGAGCATTCTCGACACCGGCCGCCGCATCGACGGCCGCGACGCGAAGACCGTGCGCCAGATCGTGGCCGAGGCCGGCGTGTTGCCGCGTGCGCACGGCTCCGCCCTGTTCACCCGCGGCGAGACCCAGGCCCTGGTGGTGGCAACCCTCGGCACCGGCGAGGACGAGCAGTTCGTCGATGCGCTGCCGGGAACCTACAAAGAAACCTTCCTGCTCCACTACAACTTCCCGCCCTTCTCGGTGGGCGAGACCGGACGCATCGGTGCGCCGGGCCGCCGCGAGATCGGCCACGGCAAGCTCGCCTGGCGGGCCATTCGCCCCATCCTGCCGCTGCATCACGAGTTCCCCTACACGATCCGCGTCGTCTCGGAGATCACCGAGTCGAACGGCTCGTCATCCATGGCGACCGTCTGCGGCACCTCGCTCGCGCTGATGGATGCCGGCGTGCCGCTCAAGCGGCCGACCGCCGGCATCGCCATGGGCCTCATCCTCGAGGGCGAGCGCTTCGCGGTGCTCTCCGACATTCTCGGCGATGAGGATCATCTCGGCGACATGGACTTCAAGGTCGCCGGCACCGAGCGCGGCGTCACCTCGCTGCAGATGGACATCAAGATCGCCGGCATCACCGAGGAGATCATGCGCATCGCGCTCGGCCAGGCGAAGGACGGCCGCATCCACATTCTCGGCGAGATGTCACAGGCGCTGACCTCGGCGCGCGCCGAACTCGGCGAGCACGCGCCGCGCATCGAGGTGTTCTCGATACCGACCGACAAGATCCGCGAAGTGATCGGCACGGGCGGCAAAGTGGTCCGCGAGATCGTGGAGAAGACCGGCGCCAAGATCGACATCCAGGATGACGGCACCGTGAAGGTCGCCTCCGCCAAGGCGGAGTCGATCAAGGCGGCGATCAACTGGATCAAGTCGATCGCCTCGGAGCCCGAGGTCGGCCAGATCTACGAGGGCACCGTGGTGAAGGTGATGGATTTCGGCGCCTTCGTGAACTTCTTCGGCGCCAAGGACGGCCTCGTGCATATCAGCCAGCTGGCACCGCGCCGGGTGCAGAAGGTCACCGACGTCGTCAAGGAAGGCGACAAGGTCAAGGTGAAGCTTCTGGGCTTCGACGAGCGCGGCAAGGTGCGCCTGTCGATGCGCATGGTCGACCAGCAGACCGGCGAGGACCTCGAGGCCAAGCAGAAGGCCGAGGCGGCGGAGCAGCAGCCGCAGGAGGTCGTGGCGGGGGAGTAGTAGGTTCAGGTCCAACTGAGCGCACACAGCCTCCGCCACGTCATCGCCCGCGAAAGCGGCCGATCCAGTACGCCGAGCCAACGCAATCAGAGAGAGGGACCGAGCAGCCCGTTATAGTTTTGCGAGTCGTTCCTCGATCCGCGCAATCGACGGCTTCCGGCGTGGTTCAAGGCGGCCGGCGTCATCGAGTTGCCTCAGAATCTTCAACGCCTTCTCATAATAGAGTCGGCCACTCTTCCCGTTCAATTCTCCAAGCCGCATCAGTGGGACGGTCGAGCTGACGAGCACATAGGTGTTGTCGGGATATTCGGCCAGAAGTTCCGTGTAGATCGCGAGCGCTCGCTCGAACGCGGATTTTGCTTCGCCCCCCTGACTTTGAGCCGCATAGATGTCGCCGAGCCGTTCGTTGCTGACCGCAAGATCGCGCTGCCAGCCCGCGTTGTTCGGGTCGGCCTGGGCCAGGCGGTCTCTGATGGCAAGGCTGTCGCGGAAGGATTTCAGCGCCTCCGGCAGATTGCCTTGCGCGACCTGCACGTCGCCAACCTTGTTGTAGGAGACCGACAGATCGCGCTGCCAGCCCGCGTTGTTCAGGTCGGCCTGGGCCAGCCTGTCGCAGATCGCGAGCGCGCGCCGGTAGAACGGCTCGATCCCGCCAAGCGGCACCCTGCTGCCGAGCACATCGCCAAGCTGCATCAACAGACCCGCGGTAGATTCGGAAACACCCGCAGCCTCGGCACGATCGGTCACGGCACGAACATGCGGCACCAGCGAATCGAGCATCGGGCGTAGCCGCAGGTCGTTCTCGTCACCGCCGAACGCATGCTCGATCCAAGCAAGCGACGATATCAATGCCGCGCGGCCCGCCTCACCTTTCAGGCTGCGCCTCGTGACCTCCTGCACTAGGCGGTGGACCGTGAATGCGGGCGGCGCGCGGGTCACCAGCGAGTAGGCTTCCAGTTCCACCAGGGCCGCCCGCTGATCGCCCGCATCGTCACGTTCGCCAAGAACGGCGCTGTCAAGGAGGGCCTCAGGAATCGGTTCAGACGCAAGCCAGGCGAGCCGATCAAGCAAATGTCGGGCCGGTTTGTCGAGCTGCGTGACGGACGTCAGCCAAGTGACAGCGACGCTCCTCTCATAATCTTGCATGAGTCGCGCATCGGACCACTTCAGCACGGCCTCGCGGTTGGCATGCCATTCGGCGAGATACTGCGTGAAACTCAGCCGGTGCTTATCGATATAAGCGCCGGCCTGGGCGAGCCCCAAGGCAAGATGCCCGAGCTCACCGGCCAGAACGCGTGCCTGAGCCTCGTCGTCGGGTGCCTTGCGCCGGCGTTTTTCGGTGCGCTCGAGCAGATAGGCGACGGAGGCACCGTCGGATAGGACGTCGAGATCGAGCCGATCCACCAGGGCGCTCCAATTGGAGAGGCGGCTCGTGATGAGGACCTGCCCGCCGTGCAGCCTAGCCAGGAGTTTTTCGACCTCGGCCGCGGCTTCTTCCGTATCGACGTTGTCGAAGATCAGGAACCAGCCGGGGTTTTGCTGCAGCCAACGCAACGCCGCCGCGACGCGGACCTCTTCGTCCTCGACCTTTTGCTCCGGCAGGTCGAGCACCAACGGGCCGACCAGCGCCGCGAGATTGCGCCGAAGGTCCGCGGGCGTATTGGCGAAGACGAGCAACAGCGCGGAGTATTCGTCCCGATGCTGCCAGGCGTATTCGACGGCAAGCCGCGTCTTGCCGATGCCGCCCAGCCCGTACACGGCGTTGCAGATTGCCGACGCGGCGGCCCCATCCGCGACGCGCGCGAGGCTCTTGCGCAGGTCGGCGACGAATGCCTCGCGGCCTTTGAACAGTGTCCCGATGCTCGCGTAGTGCAGATCAATCGGCTTGCGTCGAGGCCTCGGTTCGGGAGATGGGATGCCGGCGCGCGTCAAGAGATCGTACAGCGTCGATCGGAACAGACCGAGCGCAAGTTGATCGCTGCTCGCGAATCGGATGCCCTCGAAGCGCTCATGCGCTTGCAGGCGCGCGAGATGCGACTGCTGCGAGGTCTGCTGCTCAGCATCCTTCACATAGGTCGCGTCGCGTGGAGCTCCGGGCTCGGGCACAGCAATCAAAAGCTCCTTGCGGTGATAGACGGCGAGATAGGCTTCCCACTGAGTGTAGGAAACCTTAGGATGACCGGTGTCGAGAGTGGATTTCAGCTCCGGCAGACGCGCCGCGAGATCGCCGTAGCGGCCCTTGATCACATCGAGCGACGCCTGCTTGGCCCACGACCCCGTCATGTCGCCCGCGATATGGATCACCGCATCGCAGCCCTTGATGTAGAGATCGAGCTTATCGAGCGTCGGCAGGCCGCCTGCAATGAAGTCCTCCTGCACCTGCACCTGCACCTGCACCGTCACATTGTGGCGCTGTAGCAGCCGGCGCAACGCGTCGCGGTAGGAGCCAAATTCCTTGGTGACCGCGGAAATGAACAGCTTGATATGCATGACGCCGATAGTACCTCTTCAACCCAGAAGCGACAAATGTCGGAGCCAGCTGGTCTGCCGATTTCGGCAAATCCTTGGCATTTCGGCTAAGGACGACGTCCCCCCGACGCATCGGGTAGGCAGCGGTCGGGATCGCATGATCCCGGCCGTTTGTCCCACGTTTCTAATCAGACTATTGCCCGGAATCCTTGTCGCCCGGAGTATAGGTCGACACGCCGCCCTCAGCTCGCAGCGCATCGGGTTGCGGCATCGCAATGATGTTGTAGCCGCAATCGACGAAATGGACTTCACCGGTCACGCCGCCCGAAAGGTCGGACAAGAGGTAGAGGCCGGCGCCGCCGAGCTCGTCGAGGGTGACGCCGCGCTGCAGGGCCGAATGCCGCTGCTGAAAAGCAAACATCGCGCGCGCATCGCTAATCCCGGCGCCCGCCAACGTCCGGATCGGCCCCGCCGAGATCGCATTGACGCGAATCCGGCTCGGGCCGAAATCGACCGCAAGGTAGCGCACCGAGGCCTCAAGCGCAGCTTTAGCGATGCCCATCGCGTTGTAGTTGGGCATGGCACGCGAGCCGCCGTTGTAAGTAAGCGTGAGCATCGCGCCGCCCGACGGCATCAGGGCGGCCGCACGCTTGGCCGCTTCGGTAAAGGCGAAGCAGGAAATCACCATGGTGCGTACGAAATTCTCGCGCGTCGTATCGGCGTAGCGACCCTTCAGCTCGCTCTTGTCGGAGAAGGCGATCGCGTGCACGAGGAAATCAAGCGATCCCCAGCGCTCGGCAAGTGCGGCGAACACCGTATCGACCGAGGCAATGTCTTCAACGTCGCACGGCAGCACGAACTCTGAACCGAGCGACTGGGCCAGCGGCTTGACGCGCCGGCCGAGCGCCTCGCCCTGGTAGGTGAAGGCCAGCTCGGCGCCGTGCGCCGCGAGCGTCTGCGCGATGCCCCAGGCGATCGAGTGGTCGTTGGCGACCCCCATCACCAGGCCGCGCTTGCCCCGCATGAGCGCGCCGGGCGGCGCGGCCTTGTCAGCCGTCATGGCGGCTCGCCCCCGATGGATTGCGCTGGTCACGCATCGAGGCGCTTGAATACCAGGGAGGCGTTGGTCCCGCCGAAGCCGAACGAGTTCGACAGAATGCAGCCGAGCTTCACGTCGTCGATCCGCTCGCGCACGATCGGCATGTCGGCAAAGGCCGGATCGAGCGTCTGGATGTTGGCGCTCTCACAGATGAAGCCGTTGTTCATCATCAGCAGCGAGTAGATCGCCTCTTGCGCGCCGGCGGCGCCCAGGGAGTGACCGGTCAGCGACTTGGTTGCCGAGATTGGTGGGCATTTCTCGCCCGAGCCGAAAACCTTGCGGATCGCGTCGATTTCCGGACCGTCGCCGGCCGGCGTCGAGGTGGCGTGCGGGTTGATGTAGCCCACCGGCGCCTTCACCGAAGCGAGCGCCATCCGCATGCAGCGCTCGGCCCCCTCGCCCGACGGCGCTACCATATCGTAGCCGTCCGAGGTGGCCCCGTAGCCGGCAACCTCGGCATAGATCCTGGCGCCGCGTGCCTTGGCGTGCTCGAGCTCCTCGAGCACCAGCACGCCGGCGCCCCCGGCGATCACGAAGCCGTCGCGGTCGACGTCGTAGGCGCGCGAGGCCGTGGCCGGCGTGTCGTTGAATTTCGACGCCATCGCGCCCATCGCATCGAACAGCACCGATAGGGTCCAGTCGAGCTCCTCGCAGCCGCCGGCGAAGATCAGGTCCTGCTTGCCGAGCTGGATGACCTCCATCGCATTGCCGATGCAATGATTCGAGGTCGCGCAAGCCGACGAGATCGAATAGTTCACGCCCTTGATCTTGAACCAGGTCCCAAGCGTCGCCGAGGCGGTCGACGACATGGCCTTCGGCACGGCGAACGGACCGACGCGCTTGGGGCTCTTTTGCCGCGCCGTATCGGCGGCCTCGACGATGGTGCGCGTCGAAGGGCCGCCGGATCCCATGATGATGCCGGTACGCTCGTGCGAGATCTCGCCGGCGTCGAGGCCGGCGTCGCGAATCGCCTGTTCCATGGCGACGTGATTCCACGCCGCACCGCCGCCAAGGAACCGCATGGCGCGCCGATCCACTGACTCGCTCGGATCGAGCGTCGGCGCCCCGTGAACTTGACAGCGAAAGCCTAGCTCGGCGTATTTTTCGGCTCGCACCAGGCCCGACTTGGCCTCGCGCAGGCTCGCCAAGACCTCCTGGGTGCTGTTGCCGATCGACGAGACGATACCCATCCCGGTGACGACCACCCGTCTCATGCCTGCCTCGTGCTCACCCGTGCGCCACCACCGTTACCGATCCGAAACCCGCGGCGCGAATCGCATGCGGAAAGACATGGCCCGCCGGACGCTATCCTGCAAGACGTGGGCGCCACCACGGAGGGCCCGGTCTCTCACGCTTGCCGGGTCGCTCGGCTATCCCCCGCTCGCCTGCAGCGCCGCGCCTTGGCGCAGCAGCGCCACCTTCAAGTCGCTGGCCCGGTAGATTATGGAACCGTCGGCCGACAGCCAGCCATCGGCAATCCCGAGCACGAGCTTCGAGCGAACGACCCGCTTGATGTCGATGCCATAGATGACTTTCTTCATGGTCGGCAGGACCTGTCCGGAGAATTTCAGCTCGCCGAGGCCCAGCGCGCGTCCCCTGCCGGGCGCGCCGAGCCAGCCGAGGAAGAAGCCGACAAGCTGCCAGAGCGCATCGAGACCGAGGCAACCAGGCATCACCGGGTCACCCTTGAAGTGGCAGCCGAAAAACCAGAGGTCGGGCTTCACATCGAGTTCGGCCCGGACCAATCCTTTGCCATGCTCGCCGCCCTCCTCGGCAATGTCGGCGATTCGGTCGAACATAAGCATCGGCGGGAGAGGCAGCTGCGCATTGCCCTCGCCGAACAGCTCTCCGCGGCCGCAGGCCAGCAAATCCTCAAACTCGAAGCTATGGCGCTTGGTTACCATCCTATGCGGTCCCTGCGAGCCCCTGCGGCGCCTCTCTAACATAGGCGCGGAGGGGGGCAAAGTCGGCCCCTCACGGCATCATCCCCTCACGGCTTGTTGCGAAGGAGTTGCATCTATGGTCGGGATAAGTATATGTTGCAGATGAAACAATCGGCCGGCCCGGTCTTTCGGGGACGGTAGACCAAGAGCAGGGGCATGGCGCAGCGAACGACCCTATTGTCACCCGGAGCGGAAATCCCTTCCGCCGGCCATGCTGTGCCCGCCGGACGTGCGGAGCTCACCGGTTGCCCCTGGCACGACGTGAAGGCCATGCTGCGCCAAGTCGGCCTACGGCCCACGCGCCAGCGGATGTCGCTTGGCTGGATGCTCTTCGCCAAGGGTGACCGGCACCTGACGGCGGAAATGCTCTACGAGGAGGCCACCAAGGCCAAGGTACCGGTTTCGCTGGCGACGGTGTACAACACGTTGCACCAGTTCACTGAGGTTGGACTATTGCGCCAAGTCGCGGTCGATGGCTCCAAGACCTACTTCGACACCAACGCCACCGAGCACCATCACTTCTTTGTCGAGGGCGAGAACGCGCTGGTCGACATCCCAGGGGCGGAAGTGGTCGTCGGCAAGATGCCGACCGCGCCGGAGGGCTACGAGATCGCCCGAATCGACGTAGTGGTTCGCCTCCGCCGCAAGGCCCGCTGATCAATCCGCCTTATCGTCGGGGTAGACCTCGTTGGGGTAAACGCCCCACAATCGGTCCTGCTCGATCCAACCGTCGTACCCTTCCCCGTGCAGCTCGCACCAACCGCCTTGGCAGCGCGTGACGCTGCCGAGCACACCAGCCTGCAGCAAGGCAATCACCGGGCTCGTCTTGTCGGCCCGGTCGTAGAGTGGCACCAGGTCGTCCTTCGCCTTCGCCTTGGCCGTGACCATGCCGGTGCGCCGACCGGATAGGAGCGAATGGTAGACCCAACCTTCGGCCCCCTCCCAATCGCGGATGCGCCGCCAAGTCTCGAACTCCGCCGTGATCTCCACGGGCAGCCCTGCCCGCATGAACACCCAGTTCACGGCTTGATCCTTGGTCGGACCGGCACGCACATTGACCCGGTCGGACTTGAGGCTGACGAAACGCGGAACCTGAAGCTTGCTGGCGGAGCCTGTATTGGCGTCGGCGGCGGCGCGGCCGGGGTCAGTGCATGCCAGCGTCGCCCCGGCGATGACCAGCGCGGCGGCAACCAACCATGGCCAGGCGGTTTGTCTTTGTCCCATCGGCAGATCAGGCGTAGCTTTGGGCGGAGCAAGCGATCGATGCTTTGTCCGCGCCGGTCCATCTGATAGACAGATTGTTGCCTCCCCAACCCGTCGCGGGCCGCAGAGTGTCAGTCATCAGGGGTTAAAGAGGCCTGAATGCACCCGGCTGCGGGGGCGCAAGGGCCCGCAGCAGAATTGGCCGAGGCGAGGAAAATGCCGAGCCGCAAGAAGCCGCTGGTAATCGTCACGCGCAAATTGCCTGATGCGGTCGAGACGCGCATGTGTGAGCTATTCGACACGCGCCTCAATCGCGACGACAGGCCGATGAGCGAGGCCGAGCTCGGTGAGGCGGCGCGCATCGCCGACGTGCTGGTGCCAACCGTGACCGATCGCATCGATCAAGCCGTCCTTGCCGAGTCCGGCGAGCAACTCAAGCTGATCGCCAATTTCGGCAACGGCGTCGACAATATCGATGTGGTGGCGGCTGTGCAGCGCGGAATCACCGTGACCAATACCCCCGGCGTCCTCACCGAGGATACCGCGGACATGACCCTGGCGCTGATCCTGGCGGTACCTCGCCGCCTTGCCGAAGGAGCCGCTGTGCTCACGGCGGGGTCGGAATGGACCGGATGGTCACCCACCTGGATGCTTGGCCATCGCATCTGGGGCAAACGCCTTGGCATCGTCGGCATGGGCCGGATCGGCCAAGCAGTGGCTCGGCGAGCGCGAGCGTTCGGCTTGCACATTCACTATCACAATCGCCGCCGGGCGGCGCCTCGGATCGAGAGCGAGCTGGGCGCGACCTATTGGGAAAGCCTCGACCAGATGCTCTCCCGCATCGACATCCTGTCGATCAATTGCCCGCACACACCTGCGACCTTTCACTTGCTCTCGGCGCGACGGCTCAAGCTCCTTCGCCCGGAGGCCTACATCGTCAATACGGCCCGCGGCGAGGTGGTCGATGAGAGCACGCTCATCCGACTGATCGAAACCGGTGCCATCGCCGGGGCCGGGCTCGACGTATTCGAGCACGAGCCTGCCGTTAACCCCAAGCTGGTTAAGCTCGCCCGCGCCGGAAAGGTGATGCTGCTGCCGCATATGGGGTCGGCGACCATCGAGGGGCGCGTCGACATGGGGGAAAAGGTGATCATCAACATCAAGACCTTCATGGACGGCCATCGGCCGCCCGATCGGGTGCTACCGTCCATGTTGTGAGCGTCCGCTCGTCCATTCTCCAAAGATTGCCCAGATAATCGGCTCGTGTGATTTCGCCGCTCCTGACACCGCGCGCGAAATATCGTACAATAATGCTCGATGTGGGAGAGCTCCGATGCGTTCGTCGATCGCCGTGCTGTCGTGCGGTTTGATTGCCATGGCCGACGGCGTGCTCGCCGCCGGAAGGCTGGCTCCGAAGGATATTCAGGCGATGTTCTTTACCGGCCTGCCGTTCACCGCGTCGACGACATCCAAGGTCAAGTTTCAGATGGTATTCACCCCGGACGGCAAGGCAACGCGGGCGCCCGCCGGCAAGGCCGGCATCAAGGGCGAGGGCTCCTGGAAGCTTTCCGACGACGGGTTTTGCACGACCTGGTCCGGCAACAAGCCCAATTGCTATACCCTGGTCGATGCCGGGAACAACAAATGGTCGGTCATGAAGGGAACCGCGCTGCTCGCCATCTGGAGCAAGTGATACCTGACGACCAACTCAGCGGATGGCTGATTGACGCCCGTCCGTCATCTGGTGCGCCGAAAGGTCGCGGATGCTCGGCCGCTCGCCATTCAGCGGATTGGCCGGATCCCAGCCATAGGTAAGGGTCTCGAACCGCATCGAGCGGGCGTCGACCATCAACAGGCGGCCGACCAGGCCTTCGCCAAAGCCCACGATCTCGCGAATGGCCTCAAGCGCCATCAGCGATCCCAAGACGCCCGTCAATGCGCCGAGAATGCCGGCCTCCGCGCAAGCGGGAACCGTGCCCGGGGGCGGCGGCTCCGGGAACAGGCAGCGGTAGGTCGGATTGGGGCGGCCATCGGCCGCCGGCTCATGGGCACGGATCGTCGTCAGTGATCCGTCGAACGTGCCGACCGCCGCCGTGATCAACGGCTTGCGCGCCAGGAAGCAAGCGTCCGAGGCGAGATATCGCGTGGCAAAATTGTCCGATCCATCCGCCACCAAATCGTAGCGCGCGATGAGCTCGAGCGCATTCGCGGCCTGCAGCCGCCACGGATGCGCTTCGACCGTCACATGCGGATTGAGACGGTTGATGGCCGCCGCCGCGCTCTCCACCTTCGGCCGCCCGATTTCGGGCGTTGCGTGGATGACTTGTCGCTGCAGATTGGAGAGCGCGACCGTATCGTCGTCGACGACGCCGAGCGCGCCGACGCCCGCCGCCGCAAGATACAGTAATACCGGCGCGCCAAGCCCGCCGGCGCCGATCACGAGCACACGCGCCTGCTTGAGCGCGGCTTGGCCGGGGCCACCGACCTCCCGCAGCACAAGATGGCGCGCGTAGCGCTCGAGCTCGTCATGACTCAACATGGCTTGTCGGTCATAGAGCACGTGCGGTGGCCAAGCCAGTTGACCGCTACTGCACGCACACTTACCGATGCGGGCCGTTGCCTACGAGATGCATTTTCCCGCGCCGCCGGTTCAGGTAGGATTCCCAGCAACGAGACCTCCGGGTGGATTTGCTCATGCGTTCCCTCACGATTGCGATCGCTCTGTTGCTTGCCATGCCACAAACAATGGTGGAGGTGGCGGCAAGATCCGCGAGGCCGCCGGCTGTGGTCCCTTCGGTGCAGCAGACCTATGCGTCCTTACCCCTGAACGAGCGCGTGGCCATTCAATCCGACCTCGTCTGGACCGGCGATTACAACGGCCTCATCGATGGCGAGTTCAGCCAGGGCGCCATCAACGCGGTAAAGGCTTTTCAGCGGCGCAACCGGGGCAAGGAGACCGGCGTTCTCAATCTGCAGGAACGCGCACTGCTGACCGCTGCCGCGAAACCGCATAAGGACCAGGTCGGCTGGCGCGTCATCTCCGATCCCGTGACCGGCGCGCGGCTCGGACTGCCGAGTGGCCTCGTACCGCAGGCAAGCGCCACCAAGAACGGCAGCCGCTGGTCTTCGGCGCAGGGGCAGATACAGGTCGAGACATTTCGCGCCGGCGATCCCGGTACGACGCTGCAGGACGTCTTCGAGCTGCAGAAACGCGAGCCCTCCGATCGAAAGGTCGGGTACCAGGTGCTGAAGCCGGATTTCTTTGTGATCTCCGGGACGCAAAGCCTGAAGAAATTTTACGTACGCGGCCAGATCAAGGACGGCGAAGTGCGGGGAATCGTGGTGCTCTACGACCCCGCAACGGAACTGCTCATGGATCCGGTGGTGGTGGCAATGTCGAGTGCATTTGTACCCTTCGCGGATACCGGACAAGCACTGCCGCGCCGTAGCGTCGACTACGGCACCGGCATCGTTGTGAGCAGCGGCGGCGACATCGTTACAGACCGCGAATTGATCGAAGGCTGTCAGGTCATCGTCGTGGCGGGGCTTGGCAATGCCGAGCGTCTCGCCGACGACAAGTCCTCCGGTCTTGGTTTGCTACGTGTTTATGGCGTGCGTGAGCTCGACCCGATCGCGGTCGCCGCCGCAGGCCCCGCCGAGGCGAGCGTCACCGTCGTCGGCGTCGCCGATCCGCAAGCGCAGGGCGGCGGCAACGAAACCTCCAGTCTTGCCGCGCGGCTCACCACCGACGGCAGCACGCGCGTAGTCGATCCGGCGCCCGCCCTCGGCTTTTCCGGCGCGGCAATCGTCGATATGCAGCGGCGGCTGATCGGCATGGTCACGCTGCGGCCCTCCCTGGTCGCCGGCGCCGCACCGGCCCGCTCGCAGGCGCCCGCCATTACGGTCGACGCAATCCGCCGGTTCGCCGCAGCCAACCGAGTGTCGGTGCCGGATCGCGCCCGCAGCGACGACAGAAA